>JASFHL010000001.1:0-187795 GCA_050123235.1 Candidatus Woesebacteria bacterium
TCAAAGGTCTGCAGCCCAGTCCAGGTATTATTATTAGCTAGGTTGAGTGAGGCCACAACATCGCCAGTGGTGGGGGAAATGGTCAGAGTGCCATCGCTATTAGAAACTGATGAAACACCTCCAGCAGCTGTCAGATCATCCCAGCCAGAACCATTGTAGTAGAAAAGATCAGTACCATCAGAGTAAATATCACCAACTGCTGGGGTGCCAGGAGTGCTAGCAGTTTCCAGACGCATTGCTCCATTTACATCAAGAATTCTAGCAGGATCACTGGTTCCAATACCAATGTTAGTCCCATCATCATACATCACACTAGTGGTGAGAGAATCAGCATCAGACCATTTGGTGATGTAGTTATCAGTGCCAGAACCATCAACGAGGTTACCATCCCAGACTTTAGAGTCAATTTCGTCAGTAGTAAGCTGATTACTTGATCCAAGAATGATCACTGTGTTATCAGTGCCAGTGCCTAACCCAGTAAGAGTAACAGTACTATCAGCATTAATGGAATTAGCATAGAGTTCCCAACGAAGGGTATTAGTACCTAGATCTTGATCAGTAACATTGGGCACAATATCTCCATCGATTTGAAGTTTATATAATGGGTTAGTAGTGCCGATGCCCACATTACCTGTACTTTCATCTAGAAATAGTAGTTCATCTCCAGCATCGTTATAAAATCTGATATCTCCTTCAGTAGCTGTCATTAGTACTTCATTACCAATCTCTTGATACACCTCAAGTAAAGTTTGACTTCCACCTACTCCTGAGGCATCAATCCAATCAGTGCCAGTAGTAGTGGTAGAGAGGATTTGGCCACTGGTACCGACTTCATTATTGGAGTCATAAAAGGCACCAGTTAGTCTCATATTTCCTGTGACATGTAGTTTTTGACTAGGAGCAGTATTACCAATACCAACATTCGTGCTAGAACCTTCAACAAAGAGAGCAATAGTATTACTATTAGTCATGACGCGGGTATCAACATCCCCGCCGTCTCCAATTCTCACGTAGTCTTGAGTGCCATCTTCATGTAATCTCAACATTGTTTCGTTGCCAGCGGTAAACTCAATTTCATCCTCACTATTAGTAAAGTGAAAAAAAGTATTTTCATCATCTGTATGAATTAAATAACGTTCAAAATAAACACTCTCACTGTTGAGATTAATACCACCCACGCCATCTGGTTCTAAAGTAATGTCGCCGTCACTACCAGAAGTGGTTTGGAGGATAATGAGATCTCCTTCTAGAGTAAGATCATCTCCAGCTGATCTTATTTTTGGGTTAGTAGTGCCTAAAACTACTTCACCGTCGTTATTCATTAATAGAATAGTGTTGGCAGTATTAGGAGTAGCTACAGGAAAACCTTGGACAGTTTCAGCATTGATGGCATAAGCAACAGTGCGAATTGGTTGACGAGGACTAAGCGTTTCTCCGCCAACTCTAACTTCCAGCCAAACATTGGCATTTTCAGTAAAAACGCTTTCATCAATTTCTGAGCCACAATCAGCGCCTAAACCGACTGCAAAAATACCATCGTCATCAGGGTTGACAGTACAACTTCCAGACCACAAATTGCTACCACCAGAGGAACTATCATATAAAATAAATTGCATACCAGTGGGATCAGGAATGGAATTCTGATCAGTATCAGTTAGCCTACCTTGGAAAGATAAAATTCGATTTGGCCTAGTTGGGCTAATACTAGTGGAGTAGGCCATCTCTTGAGGTACTTGACTAAAAAGCTGTCTAAATCCAAAAACGCCTAGTCCTAAAGCCAAAAGAGCAATCACAGCTAGGTTTAAATATGGTAAAAGAAAACTTGGGGTAATGTTTCTAGTTTTGTTTTGTAACTGTTGATACAACTTATCTGATAGCTGACTTAGGTTTTGTTTAAATTTAGCTCTTCGGTTTTGATTTTTTCGGGCTTTAGCCTGGTAATTTCGGGCGAAATTTATTTTTGGTAAAGCTATAGTTTTGGCTTTTCTTATTAATTTTTCTGGTTTAACTTTCGCTTTGGCTTTTTTTACAAAATTGATATTTTGTTGAGCTTTATTTGCTTTAGTTTGCTTTTTAAGCGATTCTCTAATTGGATTAAAAACATAACCTTCTTTTAGCCACAATGGTGGTGACTGAAATAAGCCTTCTCTTTTGGCCCAAAGTCCGAATTGAATGATACTTGATAGCTTCCTAGTAATGCTAGAATCTAATAGTCCCTTTTGCTTTTGATATCGGTAAAAATTATATATTTTGGGTTTAGTAAAGATAATCTTAAGATAATTATTTTTATTAAAATTACAAAATTGATTGATATCACTTTTGTAATTGCGAATTGTCTTCTTTGAGCAGCCTTCGTCTTTAAGTGCTAAAAGAAAGTTATGAAGGTAAACTTTGATTTGATAAGGTGGATATTGATCTATAAAGTGGGTGATTAACTCTTCACTCTTGAGGTCACTCTCTGTGATTTCTAAAAAAAGTTTAAGTTCTTCTCTAGTCCAAGTCAAGTAGTTTTTTTTCCAAGTTAGAAATTTCAGAAGCAGCTCTGTTGCCTTGTTTCTCTGTTCTTGTTCAATAACAAGATTTTCCAAAAATGTGGAAAAAAACTTCAAAACGCTAGTGATGTATTGGTTTTGAGCATGCATGTTGGGCAGTTATTTCTTTGTTATTAATTTTTATAGCTCACCAGATTCATTAGACAATAACTTAAGAATGAAATAAGTTTAATGAAAAGAGGGTAGTAGGTCAATGCCTGGAAACCAGAAGTAAATTTGCTTTTTTTTAGCTAAAAAAACTAATGTGAATTTTCGACTGGGAATTCAGAAATCTCTAGTCTTTTTTTCATAATTTTCATAAAAATCAAACATATTCAATTAGTATCAAAACTATTTTTTTTAATTTTTCTGTTTTTTTTCCTAAATAAGCTAAATTAATTTTTACACAAGTTTTTGCAGCTTGTAAATTTGATTAAAACTGATGTATTATCTGAAGAAGAATTTAATTTTTTCTTAAAATTTATTTATTTTTTTGAGGATTAGCTTTTGGTTTTAAGGCTATTTCCAGGGCAAAATTGCTTTAAAATATTAAAAACAACTGATTTGGAAAATTATTTGTTTTTCTTTAAAAACTATTTAAAAAGCTCAATTTATGATTCGGGTTTTAAAAATGTGAGTAAAGTTGATAATTTAAATATTTTGATGTATTGATATTAAATAGCTATTTTGCAAATATATGATCTTAGTTTTATTTTCGGCTATTTTTTAAACTATTGTTAAAAATAGAAAAAAGTTTGTATTTATTAAGCGTAGAAAAAGATAATCTTAAGATTATCTTTCATTTAAATTTAGTTTTAAAAATGAAAAAAAATTCAAAAAAATTACTATTTTGGCTTTATCCTGAATTTCAAGCAGAACGAGAGCAAGATTTTACTCAAGATAAAAAGCAACTAACTCAAATTACTTTTTCTGAGCATCTGGATTGGCTTTTACCTGATTTAACTGATTATGGTAGAAAATCTTTGTTATCTCATTTGAATAGAGAACAGTTGATTTCAATCGAAAAGATTGGAACTAAAAAAAGATTGTTTTTGACTTCTTTAGGCAAGAGGAGTTTAGAACAAGAAATTCCGGCTTTATTACGTTATAGTCAGGGTTGGCATGGGGAATGGACCATAATTGTTTTTTTAAAAGCGCCTAAAAGTGATGTTAATTTTCGTTATCTGAGAACAAGCTTATTAGCAAGTAAAGCAGTTTCAATTTCTAGAGGGGTGTTTTTCTACCCAGGTTCCTTGCCAAAAAGTATCACAGATATTCTAGACAAACTTTATTTTTCAGCTGTTTTATTATGCAAAGTGAGAAGCTTTGAATTTGGAGATGAGAAAATAATTATAGGTCAGCGCATAGGATTATCGGATATAGTTAATCTTTACTCTGGAATTAGCAATGAGTCCAGTTCTTTGCTAATGAAAAAAACAGTGAGCAAAAGATCAATTAATCAATTAAAAACATCTTTTATTTCGATTTTTGATCGTTTGTTTGAAATAGTCGAAAATGACTTTGGTCTGGTGGACTACTATTTTCCTCAAGTTGAAAATCCCTTGTCAATTTTATTAATTCTTCACAAAATAGTTTCTTTATAGGTTTTCGCAAGCTTATTTAATTAGGCTTTTTTCTTTTGGGAGAGCTACGGGCGATGGGTTTCTTTTGCATTTGTTTAAAAATATCTTTCGGGTTTTTATTTTTATTCAAAAATTAAAAATAGAAAGTTATAGATAGATTTATTTATATTACAAATAACTGATTTGCAATGATAGTCATCCAGATTATGCAATAATAATTCAGTAAAAATGCAAATTTAATTTTAATAAACATAAGGATGGCGAATCGTTTTTTTATTGGCGAAAATAGAGCGAAAATGAGCGTTTTTTATTTAAAAATGCTTTTTTTAAACTCATTTGATATTCATGATTAAAAAGAGTTGAATGTTTTTGAAAATATAAAGTTGGAGTTATAAAAGACTTTTTTAAAGCAAAAACTAAGTTTTATAGGATAAAATATCTGCTATATAAAAACAGCAAAGATTATCTTTTATGCAGTAATTCAATAGCGGTCAAAATAAGTTGGGTTTTTTCAGGGCTGTATTTTTTTCAAGAGACTAACTGGCCAGTTTTGAGGATGCTGAGTCTTTTCTTGATCAAGAAGTACTAGCATAAATAGTTCAACTAGACGACAGTCAAATTAAACTCTGGGGAACTCATACTAATCATCACCATTATGGAATATTTAGCTTGCTTTCATTCTTAAAATCAGTCTTTGTTTAGTGAGTCTGCTATCTACCTGACTTAAGGTCATGCCTCTGGTTTCTGGAACCCAGAGCCAATTCTTTTTACTAACTGATATCTGGTATAAGCCTCTTGCTTTGGAAAAGCCAAATTTACCTTTTTTGTCAGAGGTGACAATGGAAAACACTTGGTTGCCATCTGGGGAGATGAGTTTCACGATGGCGTTAGAAATAGGCTGGCTATTCTCATCGAGAACAACCCCTGTTATATCAGGAAACTTGACAAATTTTTTGGCTTTTTTCAGAATGAGAGCCAGATAAATAAGGAACATCAGATAATTCCATAGTCCAGGTCTGGTTAAAGCCAATACTGCTGAAACAATAAACATTAAATAAATAATAGTGTCTGAGATTTTTATTCCTCTAGTAAAGAAAATCTTAATCTTAGTTAGTTTTGAAGCTTCAGCTTCACTCTTAAGAGGATCGACAGGAACTAAGAAAAAGATGCTTTCACCTTCTCTAATAGATTTAACTTTAAAACTTTCACCTTTGTAATAATCATATATTGAGAGATAAATTGGTCTTTGTTGTTTGGTAGGGAAGAGAAAATCTTGATGAGAAACTGAGAGATGATATTTACCTGCAGGCAGTCTAATTCCTTGATAAATACCTCTATTGTCAGTCACTACAGTTCCAAAAAGAGTTTCTATATCACCATTTTCTTCTCTAAAAAATCTTACCAAAGCAAAAGCAACTCCTTCTTCAGTGATACTATTGATGACTTTACCTTGTGGTTTACCAGCAGGGATAAGGCCAAGTGCTTGTAACAATTTACTAATCAAGTTGAAAGAAAGACTAGAGCCAAATTGAGTCAAAAAAGAGACTGTGGCTATGGCAGGAGGACCTAAAGCTACAATAGCAGTAGTAAGAGGAGCAAGATCTTTGACAAGGTCTTTGATTTCTTTTGGGATGCTTTCAATTAGAGCCTGAACTGGTTTTGGCAAAGCTTCTACAATCTCTTGGCTAATTTCGCTTATAGCTTCTTCAGCTACCGTCCTGGGAGCAGTAATAATGCTTTTAGTTTGAATTATAAATTTGACATTCTCTAATTTACTGATATTGCCGTCCGAGTCAGTGATAGTAAAGTTAAGAGTAATGATTTTTCCTCTAGGTAAGGTTCCAAGCTGCAGGCTCCAATTCCCGTTTCGATCAATAGTTGAGGTGAAAGTTTTATCAGGATCCCCTGGGACACTGAGAATCAATTCTACAGTACTTAATGGTTTTCCTCTGGCTTTAAGTAAAGGTTTATTTTCATTTAAGATAATTGTTTCTGTAGGCCAAGTATTGGAATCTAGAGATGAGATCAGAGTTTTGACTTCACCAATTTGCGTGAGGATAAAGTAAGCTTCATCTGGTTCAATCAATTGTTCCCAGGCTTCAGTATCAATAAGAAATCTCCAAATTTCAGATTCTGCTGAGTTAGCAGCCGCATCAAAGACTCTAATTTGCCAAGAGTGTTCACCTGATTCAAGATCAATTTTGAGGAAGAGATGATACTCTCCTGCGATAGAGTCAAATTCTAATCTGTATTCATTAGTTTCGTTGTTACTAATAGGAATTTGATCAATGAAAAGTTGTCCATCAAGGAAAAGTTGATAGTAAGCCACGCCAACATTGTCAGTACATTCCTCCCAAACGAACTCTGGCCTGGTAGTCTGTAGAATATCGTTGTTTTCTGGGGCAATCAAAATGGGAATACTTGGGGCAGTTGAATCCAGTACTGTAGCGGAGACTACAGTTTGCTGGCTTTCAGTAGTAATCTGAGCAAAGATTGGCTGTGCAGAGAAAATTTGACAAAGACTAAAAAAAGCAAAGCTAAGTAGGGCCGTGAAGAGAGTATTGAGTAAAAATTTATTTTTCATTTTTTATCTTCTCAAGTTTTGTTTCAAAATCAAAAATTTTATTTTTCCTTTTTTTATTATGCTGGAGGAATTTTTTGCTGGCAATCAAACTGGCAATCAAGATGAGGATGGTAATTAAAATGCCAACAATCAAAGTAATGGGGATAACCCAGAATTGATTCTCTGCCAAAGAAAGTTGACCTTCTTTACCAAAGCTGACGATAAGTTTAGCTCGATATGGTCCAAATCCCCAAAATTGATTCCAATTACCTTCAAACTTCTTGTTCTTGAGTGGGAAAATATTGGGCGAGTCTATATCTAGGCTGTCAACTTTTTGATTTAAAAAGTTATAGATATCAATTGTCACCTTTGGTTTGAGATGAATATCAGATTGGTTATCAAGGATAAATGAATAGGGCACTGGACCAAATTCACTAAAATTCTTAAAATGAAAAGATCTGGGAAAAATTCTTTCTTGGATCGGCCCTTCAACTTGACAATAGATGAGGGTTCCTAGTTGTTGTTTGATGCTAGTTAAAGACAGTTCTTGATTGCCTCTAGATAAAGCTTTAGGTTGGTGAATGACCATTGCATAATGACCACCAGCTAGAGCATTGTCTGGGACTTTGATTTGTAAATTTATTTGGGCAATTTTCCCTGGGGCAACTATGTTGACATTAGGACTAAGCGTCACCCAAGAAGCCAAACTCCAGCGAGTAGAAATATATTGAGGGACAGGGATAGGTGTAGCTGGCAAGGGGGGAGAGTTGGCACTTGAGTCTAAGAGATGAGTGTTATCTTCAGCAATGATAAAGTCTTGCACAAAAGTTTCAATGCTCACGGTTTCTTGCGAGCCATTTCTCACATAAACAGTGGCATTGATAGTCTCTCCAGGTTTAACTTTGAGTGGCTCGTTTTCACCAAGCCTAGGTGGAATAGCAGTGAGGGTAATGCTGGCAGGTGACTGGGTTTGAGGCATGGTCTATTTTATTTAAAGATATTTTTTCATAAAAATTTAAAAACTAGCACTGGCAGTAAAAGTTAAATAATTCCAATAATCACCAGGTGTAGTTGCTTCGTCAGCAATGATCTTATAGCAGACATACAAATTATCATCATCTGCCACAGTAGGGCTGCTAAAGAGAATCACAGGACTTTGGCCAGCTTCGGCATCAGGAAAATGTTTAGCGTAAAAATTACCAACTTGATTATATGAAAAAGCCTCAAAACTACTTTCTTCAAAATCATGAAGGGAATAGGCAAAACCTTTATTAACAGGATTACTCCAGTCAGCAGCAACTAAATGACTCATGCCAGCTACATTAGCATCCCAGATACAATTATTAGAGCTGCCGTAGTTATCTCCGGAGCAGGAGCCACCAGCTAAGGAGAGTTGGTCGTTGAGAGTGGCTGTGACAGTATAGCCATAGACGGCATTAGTGGAAATTGAAAGTCGTTGAGCTGCGCGGCTGAAATTAATGCTGTTGATGTTGCCAAAGGGGACAGTATTGGCAGTAGTAGTAACATTAGTCATTTCATTATTAGCAGGGTTGTTCCAGCCACAGAGGAGAGTGTTACCACTGCTCACGCCTTCAACTTGGAAAGTAATCTGTGGTAATACAGTGGCAGTCACGGTAACTGCTTCGATGACACCAACCTGGGTGCTGCTTGAGTCAACTACAGTACCAGAATTATTCAGGTGTTGAACAATGATAGAGTAAATGTCAGCTACACCTTCGGTATGACCGGTAGCTGGGGCAGGATTGATGATGCCTGAAATTACAAAAGCATTATTACTCAGATTATCAAAACTAGTGCCAGCTCCACCACTGCCGCTATATGAGCATTGAAAGGCATGATATTGTTGAGAACCGATGGTGACACTGTTAGCGGTGGCTGTGCCAGAACTGAATGAGTAAGCACCAGTATTGTTAGGACAAGTGACAGTGGGGCTGCCAAAATCAAAATAGCCAGTGTCAGCTATACCATCAGCTCCACCACTACTGGCAGCTGGGACTAAGATTCTAAAACTACCGTTGCTGATAGCAGTTCTAGTAGTGAGTTTGACTGTCATACCACTGCTAGCAGATGGTCTGGAATCAGCCAAAAGTACCATTACTTCTGGTAAACTAGCACCATAACTTAAGCCTGCTTGTTTGAAAGTTCTGCCAGCTGTCAAAGTGCTCAGCAGATTAAAAAGATAACTGGCTGAGAAAAAGATCAGACAGAATGTTATTAAAATGGTGAGTTTTTTATTTAGTTTCATTTACTTTAATTATGTTTTAGATTACAGATATCTTGTTTAGCAGACACGTTCGCTGCGACATTTTTTTTATTTTTAAAATACTGGGCTCACTCGGTGAAGCTCGGCAGTATATGAATTGCCAATTCAGGTCTAGCTAGACCTCACTTCAACGTTCTGCTAAACAAGATATTTATAATCTTTACTAATTATTAGTTGCATCTGTAGTGTTGTTTCACTCAGGAAAATTTTTCCTGAGTAAAACTAATCTTTAATACGCATCTTCCTTACTAATATCTTATAACTAACTAAGACCAAAGTACCAATGATAATCAAGAGAATGATCGAAAAAGGAAAAGCTAAGATTTTAAAGACTTGAACTTCCTGACCTAAATTGATTGTCACAGTATAGATACCAAATAGAAACAGAGACTGATGAGAAAAACCTTCCAGCAGTGGGCTTTGTTTTTCAGTCTCAGTTAGATTGTCTGCATTTGTTTGCATCTCATCGGGGAGCAAAAACCCTCTAGCTTCTCTGCTAGTACCAGCTAGAACCATGTCAGGATACAAAACGTATTCTTTAATTTGCTGATTAAATAAATTATAAATTTTGACTCTTCCATTGATAGGGGTAGCGTTCTTACCTTGGTTTTTAACTAAGATATTAAATTTAATCTGGCTAAAACTATCAACTAGCCTTTGATAGTAAATCTCATCAATCACTAGCTCTCCTTGGTTATCGCTACTAGGTGAGATTAAGAGGATTAAATTACTGGCAATCACGCCTGAGATTCGTGAACTATAATTATTATCAAATTTTAGCTTTTTTGCAGTAAATAAAAAGCTTAAAGGATATTCTTTTTGTTCAGCCGAATCAGCAATCATGACATTAATATTAATTTTTCTGGTAGCTTTAGCTTTAAGTTTAAAAGTTTGGCCAAAACCCAGGTTACTAGTGATTAAATCTTTAAAAATACTCCCATCACCCAAGATAGCTTGCCCACTGATCCCATCAGTCTTGAAATCGCGGATATCCATGCTGACCTCAATATCAAAGAGACTTTGATTTGTTAGTAAAATTTCGTGTTTAAGGTTTTCACCAGGTTTCACATGAATGTAGGCCACGGGTGGTGAGATTGATAAGTTGAGAGGAGAATTAGTGCTAAAGGAAGATTTGATGGTGAAAGGGGTACTAGAAGGGTAAGGGGAATCTGCTTGTACTTGGCTGGGGATTGGAAGAAGGAGTAACTTTTTGTGGAATTTTGTTTTTCCAACTAGTAAATAGCAGCTTAAGATAAAAATTGAGATTGTAAGCAGTATTCTTCTGTAGTTTGATTTTTTCATCATTTTTAAAATTAATTGTATGTTGTTCATTTTACTTACTATTGATTAAATTAAGAATCTTTAAGCGAAGTCATAAAATTTTAAAATGCTATCTAAGCAAGGACTGAGCTTAACTAAAGCCGCTTTATAGTGTTGATTTACTAACTCAGTATATCGCGGCTGTGTCTTAATTTAAGCAATAGTAAGTAACTAGAATACATATATTTAATAACCTGGCACTGCAATGAAAATAATCTCAGTTTGATAATTGCCGGCTGCTTGAGAACCACTGATGCCTGCTTTATAAGTAATATCAGCAGTTCGCTCACCATCAATGGTAGTGGCTCCCATGATTCTTTGCATTGTCTCTCCCAGATTATTATTAGCAAATTGTCTAAAGTAGTTGCTGCTCACAAAATCACTGACCACATCATCTCCACTGATATTGAAACCAAAACCAGGCACATTCTGATTTACCCAAACTCTAGCTTGACTTTCTGTACAAGTGCCAAGATCGCAACTGGTATCAGGAATACTCTCAACTCCGTCTTGATGAGTTAAGGCTCTAGTTTCAAAAGCATAGACACTATAACCTGCAGTTCCTACAGCTTGAACAGCAATTTGATTGCTGGCACTGTTATGGAATCCTGGAGTAAGAACACCTAGATCAATGCTAGTGTTAGAAATGGAAAAATTAAACTCAGACACTTCAAAAGGATAAATATATTGAAAACCTCCACCCACAAAGTAAGTGGAGCTGCCTAGAGAACCATAAGGCCCAGCCCCAGTTTGGCCAACAGTATCAGTTACTTTATAGCTGGAACTCTCTTTTTCACCAGCAGTGATGTTGAAGTTGCCAAATTGGATGATATATGAAGCTGATTCCATTCTATCAGCCAAAGCTTGTTGGCAAACAAAGGCGAACGAGAGCAAAGTGGTGGCTAAGATGGCAATTTTTTTCATTTCGCATTGGCTACTTTTTCTTCCAAATCTTCAATCTCTTCTTGCTGCTCTTTTACATATTCTTGGTATTTTTGGATAGTTTTTTCTTCTAAAGCAATAATTTTTTTGTCCTTTTCTACTTGTAGATAGCGATTTTTAGCATAAAGAAAAAATACCAATATCAGTGGTAGACTGAGTAACTGAGAAAATAGAGCCAAAGAGTTTTCCTGGGCTAGAGCATAATAGAAGAGCATCAATTCTAGATTGATGATAATGGCAGTAGATACAGAAGTAGTAAAGATTAAGAAAAATAAATAGATATAAATCAGAGGAAAGAAAAAGGAATCGGTCTGGCCAGTTGAACCAATCAAGATCAGCAAAGCTAAAGTCACTAAACTCAGTTCATCAACAGCAGTGCTAGCCAGTAGCCATATTTTAGCTTTATTTAATTTTTTTAAAACAAAATAGAGAAGAATAAAAAGAGCCACCGCTTGCAGGGAGTAATGAGCAAGCCAAGGTATTTTTAACCAAATGTAGGCCAGAACTACGGCTAGAGAAATAAATAGAGTTTGCAGTAAGGCGGGCATGTATTTAGTATATCGGATTTACTAGCAAATGGGGAGTTTTGGACAACAATTTTGGAAAACGCAGCTATTTTGCAACAGTGTTAGTTTTGGGTGACAGCTTGTGGGTGGAATTTGTTGACAGGAGTGATTTTAATCGTCGTCTGAGGAAACAACATGATCTCCAGATGGAATAAATGGGAAAAATTTTGCTAAAAAAGCAACTGCGGGATATAAAAGGTCGAGTACCCTTCCAACATCACTCTCAACTTTATCTGCAGTGACATTCACTGATTTTCCCCTTCGAACTGCATCAATTATCTGTTGAGTTCTGCTTGGATTATCATGTTCTCCACTCATAATTTGGAATTTTAATTTAAGCTGGCGTAGAAGGCAAGAGGTGGTTTTGGGGAGGATGGAAGGTTTTCTTTATTAAGGAAGTTTGATACCTATTACTTCTGCAAGACTTCTAAGTTCTTGTTCTATAATTGGGCCGCAGTGGTCAAAAGATAAAAGTTCTTGTCTTATCTCATGAAGAATTCTAAGGAGATTCATTTGTTGAACTAGATATTTTAAGAATGCGCTTTCTGGTTTTATGCTTTCTAACCATTCTGAGAGTCCCCTGCGATCTAAATCTAGCATATCTCTCCTTTTTTAAATAATAAAATATTATTTTAAATCAAAATGCCTCAGGTGTTTAATTATTACACATTTAATCTATTTTTACAAAAAATGAGAAATGTTTTAAGCACTTGCTTTTTCAGGATCTGCTTCAAGTCTTGCTTTAATTTCTGCTCTCAGGGCTGCAAGTTCAGTATCGTCTCCTCTTTGGAATGCTGCTAGCAGAGCTTGAAGTGTGGTCGTATCTTTTTTTAATCCTTCTCTAATAGGTTCATATTTTAATAAAATACCTAACATTCTCATTTCTGGAAGACTTGAACCATTGCGGGAATGACCGTTTACTGAAGGTCCAAATCTAATCGCCCAATTATTTTCTTTTTCTGCTAGTGCTTTTAAACAATTAGCAGCCTCAAATTCTGACATTTGTAAAAGTAATTCAGCTTTAATTCCCATGGCTAGGGAGGCCTGCTTGCCAATTTCTAATTCTTGTCTAATATAATTATTACTAGATTAATAAAACAGTAAATTATATCATAAAATGATTTGTTTTTATTTATTTTGATGCTTTGCAATTAGGAAGAAAATAAAATGCTTGCTTTCTAAATTTTTTAAGTATTTAAAATTTTTCCTAAAAAACTAATTCTAGTGATATACTAGATAGTGAATATAAATTAATAGTATTAAATATTATGAGCGAATTTAAAATACAACTCCACGCACATCATGAAAGAAAAACTAGACAAACTGCAGCGGCAGCTCGTCGGCAGCTTTGTCAGCTTGGCTTCCTAACAGATGTTAGCCCTGGAAAAGGTAAATTTCTCATGGAAAAGTCTCCTGGTCAAGATAGTCATCAATTGAGAGCTTTGTATTTACTCGCGTTTGCAATCCCTCAACAATTTGGTTTGTATAAAGTAATTGATGTAACTAATGTCTTCATAAAAGTACAACAACTCCGTGGTTTTAGAGTACCAGCTCCATGGATTTATGAAAGAGGAGATCTAAAGCAATATTTTGATCAGATATTGAAACAATTAAAAGGAGCTTCTATCAATTTGACTTAAAAGATATGTTATACTACCCTCAATGAAAATAAAAACTCTTTCTCTTCTACTTCTTGTGAGTTAAGTAAAAGGGGGAGTTTATTGCTATCAAATTATTCCCCGAAAGGGGATTTTTTAATAAGTTTCAAGTAAATAAACAGAACTTCAAGGTTATGAAAAAACAATCATACGATCACCAGCAAATAGAGGAGAAATGGCAAAAAATTTGGGAAAAGCAGCAGCTTTTTCAAAATAGTTTGGCCCCGTCTAAATCTAAATCCAAACAGGCTAAGCAAGCCAAAGCAAGCTCGCCATCTTCGCCTCGAGCCTCCAAAACTTCCACCACCCCTCAAGACAAAGAAAAAATGTATTTGTTATTTGCCTTTGCCTATCCTTCTGGATCTGGTTTGCATGTTGGCCATGTGGAGTCAAAAACAGCCTTGGATATCTTAGCTCGCTATTATCGGATGCAAGGCAAGGAAGTTTTTTTCCCAGTAGGCTGGGATGCTTTTGGCCTGCCAGCTGAGAACTATGCTATTAAAACAGGCACCCCGCCTGCTGTCACCACCAAAGAGGCTATCAATACTTTTCGTCGCCAAATTAAACGTCTAGGCATTTCTTATGATTGGGTCAATGAGATTGCTACTTGTCATCCAGAATATTACAAATGGACTCAATGGATTTTTCTACAGCTATATAAGAAAGGTTTAGCTTATCAAGACAAAGGCATGGTGAATTGGTGCCCTTCTTGTCAGACTGTTTTGGCTAATGAACAAGTGGTAGAAGGCTTGTGTGAGCGTTGCGATTCTCAAGTTGAACAAAAGGATTTAAAACAATGGTATTTTAAAATTACTCAGTACAAAGATGAACTTTTATCTGGTCTAAATCAAGTGGATTGGCCAGAAGCAACCAAGCAACATCAACGCAATTGGATTGGCAAGAAGCAAGGAATTGATATCGATTATCAAGTAGAGGGTAAAAAAGACATTATCACTTGCTTTACTACCAGGCCTGATACCAACTTTGGCGCCACTTTTATTGTTTTGGCTCCGGAACATGAGTTTTCTCAAAAAGTAGCTAAGAAGAATGCTGAGATCAAAGCATATATTGAGAAATCCACTAAGAAAACAGAGTTAGAGCGACAGCAAGAAGGTAGGAAAAAGACAGGTATTTTCACTGGTTTTTATGCGATCAATAATCTCAATGGCAAGAGAATGCCAATTTGGATTTCTGATTTTGTCTTGGGTGGCTTTGGCACTGGGGCAGTAGTGGGAGTACCAGGGCATGATAAGCGCGATTTTGAGTTTGCTCAGGCTTTTGACCTAGAGGTAATCCGAGTGGTACTAGGACCAGATGGTGATGATGCGCCGATTACTAAGATTGAACAAGTTCAAGAAGAAGAAGGCAAGATGGTCAATTCAGAATTTTTAAATGGTTTGGATATTCATGAAGCGATAAGAAAAGTTATGGATTATCTTGAAAAAAAAGCTTGGGGTAGGCGAGTGACAAGCTACAAACTGAGAGATTGGCTGATTTCTCGTCAACGTTACTGGGGCGCGCCGATTCCGATTGTCTATGATTCTAAAGGCAAGCCTCATCCTGTCAAAGAAGAACATTTACCTTGGATGCTGGCTACTGATGTTGATTTTAAGCCCACTGGGGAGTCACCCTTAAAGTCGAGTAAAGAATTTATTCAAAGAACTGAAAAGTTATATGGAAAAGGTTGGCGGCCAGAGTTTGATACAATGGATACTTTTGTTGATTCTAGTTGGTATTTTTTACGCTATCTAGGTTCTAGAGACAAAAAGGAGTTTTCTAATAAAGCCAATCTAGATAAATGGCTGCCAATTGATCTTTATTTGATTGGGCCAGAACATATTGTCTTGCATCTTTTGTACTCTAGATTTTTTACTAAGTTTTTGCGAGATGAGGGTTATCTTAAAATTGATGAGCCTTTTGCCAAGATGCGTCATCAGGGGATGATTTTAGGTCCAGATGGTAAAAAGATGAGTAAAAGCAAAGGCAATGTTATTAATCCAGATGAGGTAATTGCTGAGTATGGTGCTGATACTTTGAGAGTTTATGAAATGTTCATGGGTCCGCTGGAGGCAGATAAAGCTTGGGATACTAGTTCAGTGAGAGGAGTACGTAGGTTTTTGGATAAGGTTTATAAGTTAGTAGAATCTTGGCAGGCGGTTCAGAAGCAAGGAAAAGTGGTGCAAACTGAGCAGACTGATCAAGAAATGGTGGCTAAAATACCAGTGCTAAAACGCAAACTCCATCAAACTATTAAAAAAGTCGGAAATGATATTCCCAGACTCAAGTTTAATACTGCTATAGCAGCCATGATGGAGTTTATTAATGAGTGGAGTAGAGGCGAGATTAATTTAGGGCAAGAAGATGTTAAGGCTTTTGTTAGAATTCTAGCGCCTTTTGCAGCATTTTTGGCAGAAGAATTGTGGGCAATGATTGCTAATGAAAAGACTGCCAGTGTGCATTTAGCTGCTTGGCCTGCTTATGATCAGAACTTGGCTAAATCAGACACAATGACTATTGTAGTGCAGGTAAATGGTAAAATCAGGGGAGAACTAGAGATTGAGGAAGCTAAAAAGAGCCAGAAAAGTGAGATCATAGCTGCCGCCAAAAACTTGGCTAGCGTTAAAAAATGGCTTCAAGGGAAAGAGATCAAAAAGGAAATTTATGTTGAAGCTAGGATTGTCAGCCTGGTGGTAAATTGAAATTTATCTTGAGAGATTATTTAGAGGAACATTACTATAGTAATGTTCTGATAATTTGTTTCAAAGATAAATTTCAATTTCTCCCATGTTACACTTCTTGTAATCTTCTTGTGTTTTACTAGCTTCAAATGTTTGAAGAAAAATTCTCCTTTTCAGTTTTTTTAGAAAAACTTAGTAAATTTTTTAAAAAAGATAATCTTAAGATTATCTTTTCTCTAGTGCTAGCTCTTATTGGTGTGGCAGCCATTCTTTTTGGTTTGCTAGCTTTGCTGTCTGAATCAGAAATAGCAGCTTGTCCTGATTGTCAGGTAAAATGCCTGGCCAGTGATTCAGCCAAGAGTAGTCTGGGTTCATTAACAGTTGATATCTCAGGAGAAGTGGAACATCCTGGAGTTTATCAATTAGAAACTGGTTCTCGAGTGGCTGGTCTCGTTGAGGCTGCGGGAGGTTTTACTGAGCGGGCTGATCAAGAATTTGTAACTCAAGTACTAAACTTGTCTGAAAGGCTGGAAGATGAGAAGAAGATTTATATTCCTTCTCAAGAAGAAAGAATCAAGATAGAGCAATTATTAAAAGTAGGACTTAATAATTCAGATCAGGAGTCTAATTTAGAATCTGCACAAGTTGCAGTTCAAGAAAATACTAGCCTAATTTCCATTAATAATGCTAGTCAAGCTGACTTAGAAAGTTTACCAGGCATAGGGGAAAAGCGAGCTTTGCAAATCATTGAAAATCGTCCTTTTTCTAAGATTGATGAATTGGAAGACCTTATTTCTGAAAATCTATTAACTGAAATACGAGATTTAATAACTCTATAAAGATAATGGAGAGACTTTCTTATGGGATATATTTATTGTTGAGTTAATTATGTTTTAAAAACTTATTTTGGAATTTTCTTTGATTTTAATTTGTAAAGATAATCTTAGTGATGATCGACTGGAAAATTTTAAAAAATTAACAAAAGAACTTTATAAACATTGCTTTTCGTGTATAAAAGATAGCAGGACCCATATGAAGAAAAATATATTAAAAATTATGTTTTTGATTAATATTTTTATATTAATATTTTTATTTTTTTTGCAATTAATATTAAAAACCCAAATAAGTTTTAAATTATCATCTTTTTTAAAAACTTATAAATATAACAAAAGTGAGTTTTTTTTAAACACTTTTCACAGATTAAGAGTAATATCTCAAAGAAAAACTACTACTAAAGAATATCATAATGGATCAGGAATGAATAGATCTAGCAGACAAAATCTTAGTTCTGATATTATTTTTTTAAATAAAAAAAAGATTGAAAACAGAGTGATATCTCATTTTTTTATTTTTTTAACTTCGTCAAAACATCGGATTTTAAATATCTTTCAAGAAATAAAGTCTTATAAAAAAAGCTTACTTGAGGTGGGTGGAAATTACATCTCTTTGAGCTATTTTCAACTAATTTCCGCTATGGTTTTCGGTGGTTCAAGTTTTTTAAGTAAAGAGCTAAATCACAATTTTAAAATTACAGGGATGCTCCATATCGTTTCTGCTTCAGGCTATAATGTTTCTTTAGTTCTAAATTTAGCTTTGTTTTTATTTAAACCATTTTTTTCAAAAAGGATTTTATGGCTTCCTTTGCTTGCTAGTATTGTCTTTTATTCAGTTTTAACTGATCTTTCTGCTGCCATAATAAGAGCAAGTTTAATGGCTAGTTTAGCTTTAATTGTCAATCTTTTTTTGCAAAGACAAGTTCATTATTTATGGATTTTATTACTAGTGTCTATTTTAATGGTTCTCTTGAATTCAGACTATTTAGTATCGATTTCCTTTCAGTTATCAGTTGCTGCTACTCTAGGAATTATCTTAATCATGCCTAGATTAGAGGCAGCAACTAAGCAGAAAAACAAATCATTTTCCTCAAGTAGTAGTTTGGTTAAATTAGCTCTGAGTGATTTTAATAATCTTGATTTTGCTTCTCCAGAAAATAGCTCTGTTGACGCAGTAATTGACCTTAATCTAAGACTTAATAAAGCCCTTGATTTGAATCTAGAAAAGTCATCTAAAGATTATCTTTTATTTGTGAAAGTTTCGCTTAAAAAAGTATTTGCGTTGCTGAGAGAATCATTTTTTGTCACTTTAGCAGCTCAAAGTTTTACTTTACCTCTGGTACTTTACCATTTTTCTGAGTTGAGTTTGATTAGTTTTTTGGCTAATAGTTGTTTACTATGGCTCACACCAGTGATTACAATAGCTGGGCTTATTTTTTTCTTTTTAATTATTTTATTTACTTTGATCCCAATTTTGCCCAAAACAATTCTATTTTTATTCGCTCTTTTTTTATTTTTACCAATCAAAATATTTTTAACTGCTGTGGCTTTTTTTTCCCAATTTAATTTCGCCTTTTTTAAGTTAAAAAGTTTTGGTTTAAAGCAACTATTATTCATTTATTTATTATTATCTTTTTGGCTTTTTCAAGCCCAGCTTAAAAAGATATTTAAAATCGTATGCAAGCAAATTTAAAAAAGATAATCTTTATATTTTTATGCTTAGTGTTAAGTTTGCTTTATTTTGTTTTTAAACAATGGCCTGATCAGTATACTCACATCGTTTTTTGTGATGTGGGACAAGGTGATGCAATTTTGCTTTATCACGGTTTTTGGCAGATGCTAATTGATGGTGGCCCTAACGATCAAGTTTTATCATGTTTAGACAATTACATGCCCTTTTGGGATAGAACGATTGAGTTAGTAGTGGCTACTCATGCTGATCAAGATCATATTGCTGGTTTAACTGATGTTTTGAAAAATTATCAAGTCAAATTTTTATTTTTAAATGATTTTAGAGATACAGAAGAGTTTTCTTCCTTTAAAGAGGCTGTTTTGAATGAGTTAGCATTAGGTTTAGATTTAAAAAAGCCGATTTTGGGTGAAAAGATCCTTTTGCCTCACGGCTTAGAACTGACAGTTTTGTTAGCAGAAGAGCAAAAAATAACTAATTTTTTAAGCCCGAATAAAAATCTGTCCGAACTCTACTTATCGGATAACTTAGATGAAGATGCTGACTTAGCAATTGATCATAATAACGGATCTATAGTTCTTTTATTAGAAATAGACGAGATTAAGGCACTGTTTACTGGTGATATAGAAACAAGTGCTGAACAAGCACTTATAGCAAGGGGACTGGTGTCAAAAACAAATATACTAAAAGTAGGGCATCATGGGTCTAAAACTAGTAGTTCCGAAAAATTTTTAAAACTTGTTTCACCCGAAATTTCTGTAATTAGCTGTGGCAAATTTAATAAATTTGGGCATCCTTCAAGTGAAACTTTAGCCAAATTGAGGAAATTAAAGACAAAAATTTTACGCACTGACCAATTGGGAGATATTGAGCTGCTAACTGATGGCCAAAAAATTTATCTAGCAGATTTGGAGTGAGAGAAGATTCTATTTTTCTATTTTTACCCGAATTTTAGACGAAATAAAATTTTTTTTAAAATTAAATTTCCACTTTTAGTATTTTGTTAAAGAACTCTTTATTTAATTTCGCACAATTTTTGTTTTTTGACAAGTATTAATTTTTTATTTAAAGTTTTACTCAAGTAAATACTTGTTCAATATCTTAAGTTTATTAATATTTTTAATTTATTTTAAACTATTTTAAATGTTTAAAAATCAAGAATTTTAAGCTTTTTTTTTCAGAAATAACTATGTTTTCATAGCTGCTAATTTATTTTCCAGGGGGAGACTGTTTTTCTATAAACACTCTATTATTTTTTTGAGTTTTTATTTAGCAAATTGAGTACAAAATAATAGTCATATTTTTTTAATTTTTAAAACAAAAATGCAATTTGAACTGTATACAAAAAGTGTGCAGATTTTTTCGTAATTTCTTAGGTTAATTATTTTTTTTGACTTTAAAAAACTTAGCCTTAAAGAATTGAAAAAGATTTGTATTTTATTTGGTTTTTAAGCTTTTTTTTAATAACTTTGACCTTAAAATCCATGATAAAATTGGCACATGTTAAGATACTCTCTTGATAAGCTTAAGTCGGGTTTAAAAGTGATCCGTATTCCCATGAATTCAATTGAATCACTTACAGTTTTAGCTTTAGTAAATACAGGCTCACGTTATGAAAAAGAAAAACAAGAAGGGATTGCTCATTTTTTGGAACACATGATTTTTAAAGGTAGTGAGAAATATCCTGATGCTCAGACTTTAGCTACGGCAGTAGATAGTGTTGGAGCCAATTTCAATGCTTTTACCAGTAAGGAATATATGGGTTTTTATGTCAAGGCGGCGGCTAAGCATTCAGAATTAGCGCTAGATGTAATTTCAGATATGTTATTAAAGCCAAAACTAAGACAAGCCGATATTGAGCGGGAAAAAAAGGTGATAATCGAGGAACTTAATATGTATGTTGATAATCCTTCTCATCATGTTGCCAATCTCTTTGATAACATGGTTTATCGAGGTTCTGGTTTAAGCCATGATATTGTAGGGAGAAAAGAGACGATTATGAGTTTTAAGACTAATGATTTTCAGAATTTTTTAAATCAATTTTTTGGTCTAGCTAATACAGTTTTGATTTTATCTGGAAAAAAAAGCTTAGTTGAAAATAATAAGATCTTAGAAGAACTAGATAAATTTTTTAGCAAAACCCCTGATTTTAGAACTACTCAAGATAAAAATTTGGATATTGGTAAGTTTTTGTCAGAAAATCCGATTTCTGTAGATAAACTTCACTTGGAATATAGAAAGACTGAACAAGCTCATTTTGTGATGGGGTGGCCTGCTATTAAAAGAAAAAGTAAAAAAAGATATGCTTTGACCTTATTATCAGTGATTTTAGGGGGGAATATGAGTTCTAGGTTATTTAGTGAATTAAGAGAAAAACGAGGTCTTTGTTATTACATAAATAGTGATATTGACCAATTTCATGATGGGGGAGTTTTTGGAGCTTCGGCCGGGGTTGATGTAAGCAGGGTAGAAGAGGCAATTAAATTGGCAATAGCTGAATTTGCGGCTATTGCTGATGGTAGTAAAGCTATTAGTGATAAAGAGTTGCGAAAAGCCAAGGATCATTTGCTGGGTAAAATGGTCTTGGGTTTTGAAGACAGCGAGGCTGTGGCTCAATATTTTGGTATGAAACAGTTATTGATGGGTCAGATCGAAACACCAGACGAAGTGCTAAAGAAAGTTCAGGCAGTCAGTAAAGAAGAGATAGAGGCTTTGGCAAAAGAGATTGTTAAGCCTGCTGAGCTGCGTTTAGCTTTGATTGGTCCTTTTAAAGATAGAGGGAGATTTGAAAATATTATATGATGTTCTTGATTAATTCATGTCTAATTAGAATACTATACTTTATTATAAGAGAATATTTCAGTCGTTCGCTGCAGCCTTGTTTTTTGATTGTGGGACATAAAGCTCACTCGGTGAAGCTCGGTAGTATATAAAGTGCTAGCTCAATCCCAGCCATACCTCGCTTCAACGCTCAAATATTCTCTTATAATAAGGTCTAGGTATTTAACGTATACATTAATCTAATCAAAGACATCGTGTAATACTTTACAAATTATAAAAAAAGAAAGGAAATATGAAAAATACTCGCACAGCAGTTTTAGTTAAACCAGATGGTCTACAAAGAGGCCTGATTGGTGAAATCATTAGCCGTTTTGAAAGAAAAGGTTTGAAGCTAATTGCTTTAAAAATGACTTACATGACTGACAAAATGCTTAGCGCATGGTATGCAGAACACAAAGATAAGAGTTTTTTTAAAGACCTTAAAATGTTTATGAGTTCTATGCCTATTGTGGCTATGATTTGGGAGGGAGTTGATGCAGTACCAGTGGTTAGAAAATTAGTAGGTACTACCTTGGGCAGGGAAGCAGAAGCAGGTTCTATTCGTGGTGATTTTGGAATGAGTCAACAATTCAACCTTATTCACGCTTCTTCTAGCAATTCTGATGCGGAAAGAGAGATTGGGATAGTTTTTGATAAGGATGAATTGTTTGAATACAATGGAGCGTTAGATTGTGTAATTTATGCTGACGATGAAATATCGTAGCAGTAGAAAGTGCCCTCACCAGGAATCGAACCTGGATCTATCGCTTAGGAGGCGATTATTCTATCCGTTTAACTATGAGGGCGTTTAGAAAGATTTATTAAATTAAACAATCTATTTTACCATTTCTCTTTCATTATAACTCTATAATCTAGATTAAATCATTCAAATTAACTCTACATTTTTTACAGATACTTTATTGACTCTTATTTCAAAAGTATATAACATAAGATTACTATTTTTTGATGAATAGAAAATATCCATGACAATTGAATTCAGAAAAGAGAACAAGAGTAAAGCTTCAAAGACAAGAAAAACAATTATTTTTTCTGTTTTCATAGCTTTATTTTTCCTCAGTATTGCTGGTTTTGCTTTTTCATATTGGCAATATAGTCAGGCTAAGAAACAACTTAGTTATTTATCATCAATTGACGGTCAAAGGGAAATGGCTCAAAAGGAGATTGGGGCGCTATTGGAAAAGGTGAAAAAGCACATTGTTTTGCCAGATGATGAGCAACCAATTGTAGCTACTATTACTGATATTGAAACATTGGCTGCAGAGCAAGCTTTTTATCAAGGAGCTGAAAATGGAGACAAGGTTTTGATTTTTGTGAAGGCTAAAAAAGCATTGATTTACAGTCCTAGCCGAGATATTTTAGTTAATGTAGGTCCTGCTTACATGAATGCTCAACAATCAATGCCTGTTCCTGAGCAAGCAACTCAAACCGAAGAGGGAGAAATAGAAGAAAAAGAAGATTCGCAAGTTGAGCCGACTGTTAAAGCAGAGAAAGAGCCAACAGTTGCTGAGCAAGAGAAGCCTGCTAATTCAGAGGGTGAGTAGCTTGATAATTTGCGGTACTTAGATAAAAACCTCATCTGTGTACTTTGGAACAACGGAAGATCACAAGTTTGACAGCCTAAGTGTTTGAGTAATTATTAATAGAAGATAGAAATGAACTTATGAGTTCAAAACATGCCCAAAGTTGTTCGTAGTTTAATACTTTTTTTTATTTTCTTCAGTTTTTCTCCTTTTTTATTAGGCACTAATAAGTTTTCGATTATTGATAGTCAGTTTTATGAAGTGGTACAAGCTCAGGAGCTTGATTCTCCTCAAGGATTAGGCATTGCTAAACAGCTACCCGTCACTGGTGATAATCTACTAGAAGGCTCAATTGTGTCTTATCGTGATTCAAACTATCAGTTGAGTTCAGAAGCTTATGATAAAAGCATGTTTGGGGTTGTCAGTCAAAACCCTGCTATGGAGATTAGTTTTGAGCAAGCAACTGATGCGCAATTAACCCCAGTAATTTCTGAAGGAATTGTGCCAGTGAGAGTTTCCCTCATCAACGGGCCGATTAAGAAAGGTGATCAAATTACCTCCTCTGACATTGCTGGAGTGGGAATGAAAGCTGAAAAATCTGGTTTCATTTTAGGCATTGCTCAAGAGAATAGCCCTGAAATTTTAAATTCAGGCGAATCAACTGCTGAACAGGATGTTGCTAAGCTTAATTCAGAACAAGTAGTGACAATTTTGGTGGCACTAGATGTTAAGTTTGCTTTTTCTCAAGGTACTCCAGCTTCAAAGACAATTATCAAACGCTTACTTGATGTGGTGAATTTAAGTGCAATTGCAGTTTTTGAGGAACCAAAAGAGATCTTCCGTCATGTAGTAGCAGCTTTAGTAGTTTTAGTTGCTTTGGGATTTAGTTTTTTTAGTTTCGCCAAGTTAGCTAGAGGAGGAGTAGATGCTTTTGCTAGAAATCCATTGGCTCATAAAACTATTAGTTTTGGAATCATCGTTAATGTTTTGCTCAGCATCTTAATTTTATTAACAGGTCTAGCAGCAGCCTATTTTATAATTTCGCTTTAAATATAGCAATTTATGCAATAAGTACTGCAATATGTTAAAGAAATCAAAAAATAGATCAGTTGAAGAATACGGAATAGTGGAATCTATCAATCATCCTTTATTGTTAGTTAAGGGTTTGCCTAATGCAAGGAGTGGTGATACTTTGATTTTTGAAAATGGTGCTATGGGACAAGTTCTAAACTTCAGCCATGCAGCTGAAGTGATGCTTTTTTCAGAAGAACTTGTTAAGGTGGGCAGCCGCTGTTTAAACACCGGTCAAACACTATCATTGCATGTCTCTACTGATCTTTTGGGAGCGGTAGTTGATCCCTTAGGTAAGTCTTTGGAAGAAAAAAAACCGGTTAAAAGTTTATCCAAAGATTGTTTTTTTAAATTAGCTAAATATGGAAATTTGAATGACAGTGAATTCTTTGGTAAAAAACAGAGTTCCTTATTAAAGTTTGCTCGGAAAAGAGAGGCAGAAAAATCTAATAAGGCTTGTTATTTAGTTGATAGCAAAGCTACTGCTTTAGAACAGAGGGCCCAATTAAAAGAACCTCTAGTGACAGCTAGTGCTATAGTAGATCTTTTGCTTCCCTTAGCTAAGGGTCAACGCGAACTAGTAGTGGGAGATAGAAAAACTGGAAAGACTTCTTTTCTCTTAAATTTAGCTGAAAATCAAATCAGGGCTGGTGCAATAGTAATTTATGCTTTGATTGGCAAAAAAATGAGTGAAATCAAGGCAGTTAGACAGTATTTCATAGATAAGAAACTTAATCAAAAGATAGTGATTGTTGCTGCTGGAGCTAAGGCAGTGCCTAGTATTATTTATCTAACTCCTTTTAGTGCTATGACAATTGCTGAGTATTTTAGGGATCAGAGTAAGGATGTTTTATTGATTCTAGATGATTTATCTACTCATGCTAAATTTTATAGAGAGATCTCTTTGCTAGCTAGGAAATTTCCAGGAAGAGATTCCTATCCTGGTGATATTTTCTATACTCATGCTCGTTTGTTGGAACGGGCTGGGAATTTCAAATCAACTGTACCAGCGAAAAAGGAAAATAGCGGAGTTGGGCAGGCTGAACCTAAGATTGCTAAAGCTAAGAATTCTGCTACTCAGGCTTCAGACACTAAAATCAATCCAACAGTCAGTATCTCTTGTTTACCAGTAGCCAACACAATAGAAAGTGATTTAACTGATTATATTGTATCTAATTTGATTAGTATTACTGACGGTCATTTGTTATTTGATGCAGCAATGGTGAGAAGTGGTCAACATCCGGCCATAAATGTTGCCTTATCAGTAACTAGGGTCGGTAAACAAGTTCAAAGCCAAGTGGTGAGAGAGTTGAACACTAAATTGTTAGCCTTTATGAATAAATATAGAAAAAGTATGAGTTTTTCTCATTTTGGAGCTGAGTTAACTGCCGAAACTCAATTTTTGATTAACAAAGGTGAAGCTTTTGAAGCTTTTTTACTTCAAAAACCTGAGGAGATTATTCCTTTGCCAGTTCAAGTAGTAGTGGCAGCATTGCTTTGGTTTGATTATTTGCTTGATTTTGAAGCTGAACAGGTAAGGCAGTTACGTCAGCAGTTAACTAAGACTTATCTCCAAAATCAAGAGATGAGAGACTTGTTTGATAATTTATTTAGACTGGAGAATTTAGATGAATTAAAAACAGAGTTAATGCCCCTCAAGGAGAAAATAAAAGAAATATTAAAAAACTAGTTAGTGAGGATATGCCTACAATGCCTTGAAATTTAGAAAATTGTTTATGACTTTAAAAAAAATTAAATCACAAGTAGTTTTTACTAAAGATTTTGCTAAGTTAACCAAAGCTTATCAGGAGATTGCAGTTATGAAGATACAAAAGGCTAGAAGACAGATTTTGAAAACTCGTGCTTATATTGATGGTTTATTGGAAGTTTTTGTGGATGTTCGTGCTTCTCATCAGAAAGAAATGATTGCTGAGCTCAAAAAGAAAGGCAAAATAAAAGGAGATGAAGAGAATTGGCGTTTTACTGGTTTGGGAGAAAAGGAGCAAATAGTGGCTGTTTTATTTTCTCCTAGTAGTCACTTTACTGGTGATCTTAGCAGAAGAGTTTTTGCCAACTTTAAGAAATTTGTTAAAGAAAATGAAGCAGAGATTGTGGTGGTGGGTAAAATAGGTAGAGATTTAATGAAGGAGCATTTTGGCTCGGAGAAGTCATATAAATATTTTGATTTGGACGAATCTTTATTGGATAAGCAAGACTTTCATCTTTTATTGGACTATTTAGTCAAATTTGCCATAGTTGAGGTATTTAATGGTCGTTTTGTCAGTTTAGTACAGCAAGAATCAGTGCGTAGTAACCTCACAGCCAATGAATTATTGTTTGAGCAAGCAACAGAACTTGAGAAAAGAGATAGTTTTTTATTTGAACCTTCGGTAGATAGAATTTTAGATTTTTTTGAAAAACAAGTTTTTGCTGCACTTTTACGCCAGACATATCATGAATCTTATTTAGCTAATCTGGCTTCTCGTATCACAAATTTGGAATCAGCTATTGATTTGACTGAGAAGAAAGAACAATCATTAATTTTCAAACAAAACAGGGTTAGACAGCTACTAGTTAATAAAAAGCAACGGCAGAGACTGGCTGGAGTTAGTCTTTGGACTTAAATTATGAAAAACTGTGGAATCATTATTTCTCTTAATGTGCAAGTAGCAGAAGTGGAATTTAGTAAAAACTATCCTAGTATCCATGAGTTATTGATTTTAAATGGTGATAAATCAGTGATTTTGGAAGTTTATGCTTCTGCTAGTAAAAATTCATTTTATTGTTTGGTTTTATCTGGTCATGAGAAATTGACCAAGGGAGCTAAAGTTACTTGCACTCATCAGGCTTTGAGTGTACCGGTAGGTAAGATGGTTTTAGGCAGAATGTTTGATATTTTTGGTCGGTCTTTGGATGGAAAGGATTTAAATCCAAGAGTTAAACAATCAATTTATCAGCGTCCTACCCTGTCTCTTAATGAAGTTGTGCCAGCGGATCAGATTTTGGAGACTGGTGTGAAGGTGATTGATTTTTTTGCTCCTTTACTTAAAGGCGGTAAAATGGGCTTATTTGGTGGTGCTGGTTTGGGTAAAACTTTGATGTTAACAGAATTGATTAATAATATTGTTATTTTAAGAAAAAAGAAAGGAAGTACTCAAAAACGGAGTCATGTTTCTGTTTTTAGTGCTGTGGGAGAGCGTTCCAGGGAAGCGCTTGAACTTCACGCTTCTCTACAAGAAGCTGGCGTGTTGCAAGATACCACGCTAGTAATTGGCCAAATGGGTGAGAATCCAGTAGTCAGGTTTAGAACTGCTTTAGCAGGAGTAACCTTAGCTGAGTATTTTAGAGATGAACAAAGGCAAGATGTTTTGTTTTTTATGGATAATGTTTATCGTTTTGCTCAAGCTGGTTATGAATTGTCAACCTTAATGAATATGATCCCCTCAGAGGATGGTTACCAAGCTACTTTGCCATCAGAGATTGCTTCTTTGCATGAAAGATTGAGTTCAACTGATAAAGCTAGTATTACCATGGTCGAGGCAGTTTATTTACCGTCTGATGATATTAATGACTATAGTGTGCGTTCTGTTTTTCCATATCTGGATAGCGTAGTAGTTCTCTCACGTGATGTTTATCAAACAGGCCGTTTGCCAGCAATCGATTTGTTAGCTTCTAATTCTGCTGCCATGAATCCTGAAATAGTAGGGGAAGAACATTATCAGACTTATATTAAAGCCAAACGTTTGTTGGAAAAAGCATCTGGGTTTGAAAGAATTGTTTCCCTGGTAGGTGTTTCTGAATTAAGCAAGGAAAATCAAACAATCTATAAAAGAGCAGAGTTGTTGAAAAATTATATGACTCAAAATTTTTTTGTAGCTGAAGCTCAAAGTGGTAGAAAAGGTAATTACGTTAAATTAAAGCAGACAATCAAAGATGTTTGTAGAATTTTAGCAGGTGACTTAGATGAGAGTCAGCCAGATAAACTAAGCTTTATTGCAGCAATAAAGTAGCGACAAAGTTTAGGAAGTTGTTTAGAAGATTCGTTTAAAAATTTTCAGCTTAAAGAAATAGTAATTAAATCTAATCTTCGCTCTTTTTTCGTCTATTAATTCTATTACACATTGTATATGCTAAAAAGATAGACTAATTAACTTAGTAGTTTTAGTGTTCAATAAATCATATTTTAATTGTATTAAGAACTCAAACTACTGCCCATCATGACAGAAGCTGATAATTTGATTAAAACTAGTTTCCTCAAGAAGATAGTTGCTTTCTGTTTTTTTTCTTTAATCAGCCTTTTAGTTTTTAGCTTAGCTCAAATTCTTTTAGATAAGAATCCAAGTTTTACTGGGTATGATGATAATTCTCAAGTTTTAAGATCAGCTGAAAATTTAAAACAGAGCAATAGAGCTAAAGTTTTAGCTGCTGCTGATGAAAGAACAGACAGGCAATCATTGATGACTTTTAATATTGAGACAGTTTTTAAAAAATTACTAAAAGTTGCTGGATTGAAAGTAGAGGAAGAGGCTGAGTTCGCTGGTACTAGCACTTTTAATGCTGCTTCAGAATTTAATGATAGTGTTACTTTTAATGGAGATGTTAATTTAGCAGAAAATGTGACAGTCAGTGGTCCATTAACTTTACTTAATGATATCACTGGCAAAAATATTAGTTTAGACCTAGGCACTACTGGTAAACTAACTGCTAGCAATGTAATCTATTCACTTACAGCAGGGGATGGTATTAGCATCACTAGTGGACAAACGCCAACCATTACTAATGACGACCCTGGTTCTGATCAATTGATTTTTTCTACTATTGAAGTTGATGGCTCTGGTGTCACAGCTGGCTCCAATACTGATACTCTCAAGTTTATTTCTGGATCTGGAATAAGTTTGAGTCGATCAGGTAAAGAGATCACTATTTCTGGTACAGGCATAGGCTGGACAACAAGCGGTGATTATGTGATTTTGTCTGATTCCACAGATACTGTAGGAATTGGTACTGCCACTCCCAATGCTAAATTGGAAATTAATAGCGGGAGCGATGATACTTCTGGTCTACGTTTTACCCAGCTGACTGGCGGTTCTACTTCAATTTCCAACCCCAGTGGCGGCAAAGTACTAACTGTTGATGCAGGCGGAAATGTAATCTTGGTTGATGATCAAACTGGAGGTAGCCAAACTGCGGAGGAGATTCTACCTAGTGCTAGCCAAGGTGGCACACTATATTACAACGGCAGTAATTGGGCTTCTAGCACTAATCTTTATCATTATGGTGGTAATGTGGGTATTTATGAAACAGGTCCTCAAGGAAGATTACATGTGACCACCAATTACAATGTGATTGGCTTAGTAGTGGAAAGAGAATCTGGTCAAACTTCTAATCTCACCGAATGGGTAGATGCAAACTTTACAGCTGGAGATACTCCGCTTTCATATATTGATACTAGTGGTAATTTTCATGGCGATGTAGTGGGCGATGTTACAGGTTCAATTAATCCTAGTCTTACAACAGGGCAATTAGCTTTTCAAGGAGCGTCAGGTCTAAGTGGGGATGATGGCTTGTTTTGGGATAATACTGGCAAAAACCTAGGTATTGGTACTACTGATCCTGGTAGTAAACTCCAAGTTGCCGGTAATATCACTCCTACTGTGACGGATTATGATTTGGGGACTTCTAGCTTGAGGTGGGATCTCTATGCCAATACTATCAATGCTGACAACACTATTACTTTGACTGGTTTAGGTATAGGCACTGACAATACTGTCTTGATTCTTGATTCTAGTAATCAAGTCACTACTGATGAAATTGATTCCAGAGTCTGGGGTTCTAGTTTAATCGATGGCTCTGGCACTCAAAATTACCTAACTAAATGGTCTGATTCTGATTCTCTAACTGATAGCTTAGTTTTTGATAATGGTAGCAGTGTTGGCATCGGGACTAGTGCGGTAGATCACCTACTAAATGTAGGCGGTAATATGGGGCTTTTTGCTGATGCTTATATCAATTGGGGTAGCACTGACGGTTCCGATGGTTATGGCTTAAGAGATAATAGTGGGGTTATAGAATATAAAAACAGTACTGGTGACTGGGCTACTTTTGCTTCTTTGAGTAATGATTCTTATGCCTCTCACCATGATCGTGTGGTAGATCCTAGTGGAGGTGGTACCGATACCACTATCGCTGATGCCATTAGTAATGCTTCTGCAGGCGATGTAATCTTTATTGTGCCTGGCACTTATAGTTTGTCTAGCAACTTAAGCATTGATAAATCCTTAACTTTACTTGGTGCTGGTCGTGATGCCACCATTGTTAATGGAGTTGATGGTAGTGAAGCGACTATCAGCATTGTTGATGGAGTCAGTGATGTGCAAATTAAAAATATGTCTATTACTAATGCTGGCAGTGGTTCTACTGATCATGTAATCCAAAAATTAGATAATACAGCAGGTGGCACTGGAGAAAACTACTTATTTGAAAATCTAGAAATATCAGGTGGTTACCGTGGTATTTATATGGAAGATGGTGATCAAACTTCGATTATCAATTGTTATATTCATGATACTGGCAATATCGGTGTGCAAGTAGATAGCTCCAATGATCTACTAGTTTCTGATTCTGTATTTGAGTCAACTGGCAATAGTAGTGTCTACTTACAGAGTAGCTGGCGGGCGAAAATTACAGGTAACTATATCGAAGAAGCTGGCGATGATGGGATTTACCTCTATGGTGCTTATTATTCTACAGTCTCTAATAACACTCTTTTTGAAGTTGCTGATGTAGCAATTGCAGCCAGAGAAGCAGATTACAGTACTATTACAGCTAATGTCATTCAGGGAAATAAGTCTACTGATAAAACAAACATGGGTATTTATCTCAGGCAAGTTGATCATTTAGTAATTTCTAATAACAGCATGTATCGAATTAATGGTGATGGTATTGATACTTATGCTTCTGTGGCAATTACTGATGTGGCAATCACTGGTAATGCCATTTATGATTCAGAGGGTTATGGTATGGATCTATCCTTAAGTGCAGCAGGTGGTAATTTTACTGTAACAGGCAATAGCCTTAATGACAATGATTCTTATGGCATTCATTTGAATAATGAGTTTAAAAATTCCTTAGTTGCTAATAACATTTTTACCAGCAATGCTTCGGGGGATATTCTAGATGATGGTGGTAGTGGCAATATTATTGGGCCAAATAAAGTACAGTCTGCCACCAACGTGATGACACTAGATAATTTTACAGTCACCACGGCTGGTCAGGCGGCTGCTGTTGATGGCATGGTCACTAAGGTAGTAGCTGGAGCCTGTTCAGATGCTCAATTTACTGCAGACACCAATGGTTTACTTTGCATAGATTCCACTAATGGTCGCATTTATTTCCGCTATGGTGATGCCTGGCACTATACTGATGAAACAGCTGGTTTTCAGATTCCTGATCATGAAACATATAGCTATGATTTCGAAAATAAAAGATTTGATGAGAGTTCGCCCATGGTTGAAGGAGATTTTCTTTTGCCTTTTGTAGAAAGATATATGGAAGATGGGGCAGTGCACGCACTTCATACAAAGTTTAGTGATGTCAAAGAGATTATTTTATCAGATCTTTACGAGCAAGTAGCTGGTCACGAAATAGAGATTCAAAGTCTTGGTGAGATTGCTGATGATAAAGAAACCCTGGCAGCTTTACAACTAAGTTTAGAAAATTTTGAAACTAGGGTTTTGGGATTAGAAGATAGCTTGGCTGCAATTGAAACAGAGCTCGAAGAAGCCACAGTTGATCAAAAGATGGTGGAGCAGGCAATTCTGAGTGATTACCTGAGTAAGGCAGAACTATCAAGTTTTGCTAAATTGAGCTATCAGCTCTGGACTTTTGTAGCTGAAGTGACTTTTAAGGCCAAAGCTAGTTTCCAAGGGACAGCTGAGTTTTTGGCAGAGACTATTTTTCATGCTGAAACTAAATTTAAAGATAAGGCTCAATTTGAAGCTGAGTTAGTGGTTGATGAGAGTACAGCTGGTTTAGTGATTTTGAAAAAGGGTGAAACAGAGGTAGCAGTTAATTTTACTAGAGAATATACTAATCAGCCGATTATCACCTTGACGGCAAGGGGAGAAGCAGCCTTAAAAGATAATCTTAGTTATACAGTAATGAATGAAAGTAAAACTGGCTTTAACATTAAAATTAATCACGCCCAAGACCAAGACTTAGAATTTGCTTGGCATGCTTTGGCAGTGGAGAAGACTGAAGCTGATCTAGAAGCGGCGCTGAATAATGCTGGTGAAACTGACGCAGCTCAGCCAGAGAATAGTGTAGATACAGATGAGACCCCAGAAATAAGCCCAACAGAAGCAGCTAACTCAGCGGCTACGGAATCTGCGGTGGTGGATATGTCAGAGCCGACAGCAGCCGAAGAAGATGGAGAGAGCAACAGTGAAACTGGAAGCAACACCAGTGAAGGTGAAGATGCTAACCTGTTGATTCAAGGTCAAGATAAATTTTAGCCTGATTTGCAATTAATCTTATCACCCCTAAATCAAGTTTAATTTCTTTAAATTTTTTTTTATTTTTGTGTAGAATTAATTTATTTTTGATAATGGAGATAAAATTGCTGTGTTGAGGTAAAACATCAAAGACACCTTCTTCATTTTCCGATGAAATAGCATCAACTTCCTCTTCGAGGATCAGTCCTTTAAGACTGAAGATTTTTATCTTTATTTTGTCCATTTTTTTATTAAATTTATTATGGCAAATTTTTTAAGTTAAGACTAGGGTGGAGCTTAGCTTTTCAAAGTAGAAAGTTTAGTGTCGGAGATGGCGGACTTGAACCGCCGACCTCACGCTCCCGATGCGTGCGCTCTAGCCATCTGAGCTAATCTCCGGAGTTATTTCAATTCAATGGCGTATAAATTTTTAGGAGTGTCAGGGCTAAAGGAAGTGAGAATAATAATTTTGCTACCGTCAGGCCAAGGATAAATAAAGTCATCGGCAAATGGGCCAGAATAAAGACTTTTTTTATTGGTTGCATCGTATTCCATAATGAAAATTTTTTGATCTTTGATAAAAACAAGATGCTTTGAATCTGGGAACCATTGCAGGGTATTGATCAATAATGAACTGTGATAATTATTAAAATTCCTCACTGTTTGGGCTGAATCACTCGCTTGCAATCTAGTAAAAGCACTAGGAGATGACTCTAGTTTTATAGGAGTTTTGTTATAGATATCTGTTGCCAAAAGTTGCTTAAGATTGCTCAGTTGAGCACTTGTAGTAGCCTCTCCTTCAGTGACTGAGACTTCAGGAGTTGCTTCGCTTGCTTCATCCGATTTGTCAGTAATGATTTCTGCAGCAATTTTAAAATTTTTATCTTCTTCTCGGTCGTAGATATAGATAGAGCCAATCTCTAATTCCCTAGACTCAGCTTGCGTATTGCTGGCAACTAAAGGGGGGATAAGATTCTCAGCTAAATTTAGGTCTGCAGTGGCAGTGTACAAAAGCCGTTTTTTATCCGGTGAAATGTATACATTTTTGGCTGACTCGGTGGCAATTTTTAAAATTTCTTCAGGAAATTCACTTAAAAACTGTCTTTCTCTAAGATACATTTCTTCTTCCCAAGTAGAAAGAATTTGTTTTCTTTTGAAGCTAATATCAGCTAGTTCTACTAGATTATTTTTTTTATTAACATCAATTAGCATTTCTTTTTTGTCGGTGATGATAATGATTTCACTACTATCAGGTGACCAAATAAAAAAAGCATCTTCTAAGTTAATGTTAAGATTATCTTCAGCCAGGAATTTGGGTTCTTTTTGTAAAGGTAAAAAATTATTGTTTAGTTCCAAAAGATAAAGACCATTTTTATTTTCAGCACTGGCAGAAGCAGTGTAATAAAGAATTTTTTGTCCATCTGGAGAAGGGGAGATATTTTCAACACCAGTGAAAGTGAGAGGAGTCAAGCTTGGGGCAGCTGGAAAGAGTTGAGCATTAGTTTGGGTGACCAATTCCTTTTCTACTTGTAGTTGTTTTTTCCATTCAAGATAACCTTCTTTGACAATTTTGACTAAGTAGCTACCAGGTTCTAGATAAAGGGTTTCATCAGTGGCAGTCACCAGTCTGCCATCAATAAAGACTTGCGCTCCAGGAGGGAAAGAGTTAGCACTGAGCAACCCTAATTCACTTACTACTCCTTGTCTACTGAATCTCCAGTTACCTTTGGCATATTGAATAGCAGTCACAGCTCCAGCTGCGATGACTAAAAAAGAAAAGAGTGTATAAACTAAGCGAGCATTGATTTTTTTCAGAAATTTCATTGACTTTTATTATAGTATAGAAAAGGTTAATTTTCCTATTTACTATTTTTTTTAAAAAATAATAAGTAAATTGAATATTAAATGTTAGAATTATCGCAACATAATGAAAAAATTTTTAAATAACTTCAATCGCTTGATTGGCATTGACTTAGGTACTAGTCAGACTCGGATTTGGAGTGACAAAGAAGGCTTAGTGCTGGATGAGCCGTCTTGTTTGGCTGTTGATATTTTGACAAAAAAAGTCTTGGCAGTTGGGAAGGAAGCCCTGGAGATGAAAGGTAGGGTAGATAAGAAAATCGGAGTTTATTTTCCTATGCAAAAAGGTCAGATTTATGACCTTGATTTAGCTAGAGCAATGTTGAGAGTTTTTTTACAAAAAATTTTAAAAAGTACTTATTTTTTTAATCCCAATATGATGGTCAGTGTTCCAGCTTTGGTAAGTAAAAATGCTGAAAGGTTGACTGCTGATCTATTTTATTCTCTTGGAGCTAATCAAGTTTTCACCATCAGAGAACCATTGGTAGCTGCTATCGGAGCTGGAGTACCAATTTCAGATGCTTCAGCCTGCTTTATTTTACAAATGGGAGCAGGCATAGTAGAGGGAGCGATTATTTCTTTGGGTAGCCTAATTGACTATCAATCTAGTTTTCAAGCCGGGAATTTTTTAGATCAACGGATCATTTATGCGGTCAGAAAAAATAAGCAATTACTTATTAGTCAAGAGGCAGCTGAAAAATTAAAAGTCAAGATAGCCTCAATTTCAGCAATCGACAAGAAAGAGGTTTTGGTGATGGGCAAGGATATTGCTCAGTCTTCACCTAAAGAGTTAAGTATCAACTCTGGGGATTTAATGCCAGCCTTTGAAAAAATTTTACTTGTTTATATTAATTTATTAAAAACATTGTTATCCAAAGCTCCCCCAGAATTGATAGTTGATGTAATTAACAAGGGGATGTTATTGTCTGGAGGTTTAGCTAAACTTGATGGTTTGGAAGAGCATTTAGTAGCAACTCTTGGGGTACCAGTTTCAGTAATTGATAATCCTAAGCTGGCAGTGATCAATGGTATTGCTACAGTTTTGGAAAATTTGGATGAGTTTAAAGAAAGTTTGGGTTATCAGCAATAATTTCTTTGATTTCTCAATATTTTTTTGTTATATTAGATCTAGGAATTTGTCTTTAATTTTTTATGAATAAGTCAAAAACAAAGAAAAATAGTAATTACAAACCCCCAGCAAGTATTGATGAAGCAAGGTTTAATTATCGTTATCGAGGTAAGATTGTGGTGGCCTCTGGAGGTCAAGTTTTTGGCACTAAAAGTGCTGAGCGAGCAGTGAAGATTGTTGAGCGTTTGAAAAGAAAGTATCCATCAGAAGTGCCGACTATTACTTATTTACCCAAAAAAGATCAAATGTTAATTCCTACTTTAGCGAGTAAAAAGTAATTAGTGAAAAAGCTCTTGATCAGAGATAAGTAGAGAATTTTAGATTGCTTATCAAGGCCGAACTTAGCTATTTATTTTTTGAACATGAATCAATTTTTGCAAACAATTAAAGAAAAATTTTTTTTTTGGAATAAAAGCAAAGAAGTTGCTTTTTCTTTTAAATTAGAACCTTCAGCTTTATTTGGTCAGATTTATTCACCCACGATTGATATTTTACTCTGGTCCAGGAGAGGAGAAGATTGGATAAAGACGCCAATCGTGATCGATACAGGGGCTGATTATACAATTTTACCTGAATTTTTGGCCTTGCAGCTGGGAATTGATCTGCAAAAAGACTGTGAGCGATTACTGACTATAGGGGTGGGTGGTAAAACTCCTGTCTATTTTTATCCTCGGCTAAGGGTTAGAGTAGCAAACTTTGAGCGTATTATTCCAGTTGGTTTTTTAAAGGCAGAAATCCCAGCTTTGATGGGTCGTCAAGCATTTTTTGAAACCTTTGAAACAAGTTTTATCAGGAATAAAAGAATTTACTTCAGAGAGTGAGCAGTTAGTTCAGCTCAAGTTTTTAGCTTGGCTTGCAAATTGTTCACCCCGGTCACGGTAATCTATAAACATGCCAAAACTAGCACTAGCGGGGCTGAGCAGCACTACATCTCCTGTTTTTGCTTGGCTGTGGGCTATTTTGATAGCTTGTCTCATGTCTTTAACAAAATTAACTTTTGGTAAAGACAAGGTTTGGAGCTTTTGACTCTTTCCAGGTTTTTTTTGAATTGTGCTGGCTTGTTCTTTGACTGCCTGCCAGATTCTTTTGCCAGTTGTAGGGAAGAGAATTAGGCTTTTTACTTTTCGTTTGAGTATTTCTTTGGCTAAATCATGAAAATCCTGTTTTCGTTCATATCCACCTGCCAGGAGAATTATTTTTCCGCTGTCAAAACCCTGCAAAGCCGAGATGGTAGCATCAGGCATGGTAGCCAGGGAATCGTTGTAATATTTAACGCCTTTAATTTCAGCCACTAGTTGCAGACGATGAGCCAGTGATTTGAAACTTTTAATGCCTTGGGCAATTTGCTGCTTACTGATTCCAAAAAGTCTGGCTACTAGCACTGCCGGCATGACATTCTGTAGATTGTGTTTACCAATTAAAGGAATATCTTTGATGGCGATAATTTTTACTTCCTCTTTGCAAGGAGCTGGAGTTTGGGATGGAATTGATTGCTTAGTTTGAACTATTTTTAAGATTTTTTTATTTACTATTACAAAATTATCTTTAATATAAACAATGGAATCATTTTTAGCTTTTAAAGCAAATTTAAAATGTTGTCCTTGGCTTAACTTAGCTATTTTCTTTGTTTTAGGAAAAGAATCATTACATATTACTTTATATTTTCTATCTTTTTGATATTTTGTGATAGACGATTTAGCAGCTACATATTCTTCAGTACTATTATAGTAATCTAGGTGTTCAGAGCTGATATTTTGGATGATTGCTATCTGGGGGCTAATGTTTAAATCAGCTAGTTGATGACTTGAAAGTTCTATTATTACTATACTTTTTGATTTAATTTGATCTAGCTTAGAAAGCGGAGGAGAACCAATATTACCTAATAAAACAGCATCAAGTCCAGCAACTTTTAGAAGATGATGAACAAGCGAAGAAGTGGTGCTTTTGCCTTTAGTGCCAGTGATGCCGATTGTGATAATATTTTTTGCTTCGATCAAAGCTGGAAATTTTTTTTGCTTAGCCTTGAGTGCTGGCCGAGAAGCTAGTTTTTCTTGATTGGCTGCTTTAATAATTTCAAAAAAAAGTTGAGTGTTAGAGCTGATAAGAGCCTTGTTCTTCTTGGCTGTTTGTAATTCTTTGAGATGTCCAGGTATACCTGGAGTTTTAAAAATCAAATCAAATTTTTCTATATTTTGAAGGTAATTTTGACCTAAGTTTAGTTTTAAAAACTGATCTTTTTTTATAATTTGTTTAACCTTTTGATCTATTTTGTTTAAAGATCTCTGATCAGCTATAGTTAATGTTTTTTTGGGAAAATGTTTTCTTAAAAACTGATAAGTTGATTGGCCTTCACGGCCAAAACCTAGAATCAGGATTGATTTATTTGCCAGTTTTTTTAGAATTTTTTTTGAAGTTCTCATTAGGACCTTAATTCAAAGATTGTTTTTGGCTAATTTATTTAAGTTTTGCACTGGCAAGCATTTCAGCCTCCAGCAGCTCTTGTTTAAGAATTTTTGCTAAGTCAGCCGGCAAGTAATGCTTATTATTCCAAGATTTTAAGACTTTTGATGTTCTTTTTTCTAAGTTTTTTTCTTGCGCTAAGATTTTGTTTTTAACTGCTTTTAAGACAATGGGCAATGGTTCTGATGATTGTTCATATTTTTTAACACTCAGATAAAAGGCAATCAAGGTTTCTTCATGAGTACCTACACATTCAAATGGTTTTTGAGTGCCAAAGCCAATCAATTCCCAAGCTATGTCTAAGAGTTCTGCTTTTTCAAATAAATTTTCTGAGAAAATATCGTTACATAGTTCTTTTTTATCAACAAAAGGGAAGAGAATAGTAAAGACAAACAAACACTTGGGGCAATGATGACACCAGTGATTACTGCGTTGCCCAACATTGCAACTGCGGAAGCTAGGATGATATTGAGGGTAAGCGGCAAAAAGTTTGGCGATTTGCAATTCATAAACTGGGCGAAGAAAAGAAAAATAGAGTGGGTGAGAGGGCAAATTTCGATTTCTTATTAAGTTTATTTCTTTGCTGCCACCTTGCCCGGAACCAAGCAAGTCATTTTGAAACAAGTAACGCTTAGCATAATCTCTAAATTTTGTTTCAAAGTCAAAGGTTTTCGAGTACTGGTGATTAATTTGCTGGCCATGGAAAATTAAATTTTCTTCATTAGCTGAGCGTTCGTTAGCCAGGACAACGTATTGGTAAGCAGAAATATATGCCAAAACGCTACTCAAGAAGGCCAAATAGGCGCTATAAGGAGTATGACCATTCAGATAACCTTGTCGGTTAAGATCAAGCAGTTTTTGATCTATACGGCGGTTAATTTTAATAGTTTCTTGGCAATGGCTTTTTTGAATAGCAGTTCCTGAAGCAGGACTTTGTGGATGTAACAATAAACAGCCATATTTTAATTTGTGTTTGTCAAAAATACCCAGAGTTAGAGAAGAGTCTTTACCACCAGCGGCAGGAATCAAATATTTTTTTCTTGCTTTAAAGCCAGTTGCCTTAATTTGTTTTTGAGTTTTTTGAACTTCTGAAATCTTGTTGCTGGCGGAACCTGTGACTGTTTGACTGGATTGAGCTGTGATCTCAGTTTTTTTTCTGTTTTTACTTGCCTCAGCCTTAATTTTAATAAAATCCTGAGCAGTAAAATCAATCTGATTCTGATAAAAGAATTCTCCAAGGCCTTTGATAATCAGATCCTTCCACCAGGCTATTTGATCTGGATTTAGCTGGCCAGCTTGGATGATAATCTGAGGTGAGCAACTAGCTTTCCAATAACTAGGGATTTCTGCTAAACCTAAGTGAAAGATTAGCTTATCCAGTATTTTGGGATCAATCGCTGCTAGATCATCCTCATTTATGCCTTCAATTGTGAGAGTAGGTTTAAATTTAATGCTTGGTTTTAGCAAAAAATCAAATTCTATTTGCAATTGATTTTTGACAAATTTATAAGAAAAATTTTGGTAGATTAATTGAGGGTGTTTTTTTCTAAGTGTTTGAATGTTCATTTACAATATTATAAGTTATTATTTTTTAATTTGACAGTGTTAAGTTAGGCTGGGATTTCTTGAAAGAAAAGATAGAAGTTTAATACAAGATTTTAATTTTTGAAGATTTATAATTTTTTAAATATTTACTCTAGTTAAAAAGTGTTCAAAATTACAAAAAAGTGAAAAGAGGGTTTTGCTAGTGAGTATATCTTATGATGAATCTTGTGTTCTTTTTGATTGAGTAGTTTTCGTATTTTTTTCAGTAAAAACGAAAAATTATTGTTTTTACCCATAAAAAATACGAAAAAATCGTAATTTCATTAATTTTGCTTAATTATTTTTTATTGAGAACTGTTAAAATTAAATATAAGGCCTAATCTTTTTTGGGCTGGTTTCAGCTTTTTAGCTGTATAATTTTTTAGTAAAATTTATGAAAAAGATTGACTCACAGGCACTTCTTTTTGGCATGAAGTTTTTTAGCAGTTCTAAGGAGGATTTGCTAAAGCTTTTGAAGAAGGGTTTAAAACAAGCTAAAACTCAGTATATCTTCACTCCCAACCCAGAACAGCTTGTGCAGTCTTCCAAAGATAAATCATTTCTTAAAGCTTTACAAGAAGCAAATATTTTAATTCCTGATGGAGTTGGTTTGGTATGGGCTTCTATAATTCTAGCTTCGCTGGGCAAAGCCAAAAAAATTAAGGAAAGAATCACCGGAATTGATTTGGCAATGGATCTATTAGAAGTAGCACAAGAGAAGAAACTGAAGGTATTACTGGTAGGGGGTAGGGGGTATGACAAAAAAGAGCTGCAGGCTAAGTTTGGAGATAATATTTTTTGGACAGAGGCTTACCAAAATGTTAAGCAAGTAAAAGAGCAAGAAGAACAAGCTTTGCAAAAATCAATCAAAAAACTTAGGCCAGCAATAGTGCTGGTGGCTTTTGGAGCAGCTGAGCAAGAAAAGTGGGTAGTAAAGCATAAGCGCTTACTAGAGAGTTCAGGAGCTAAGATTGTGATGGTAGTAGGCGGGGCTTTTGATGTGATTTTAGGCAAGATTCCCAGAGCACCAAAGCTGATGAGGTTTTTAGGGCTAGAGTGGCTTTATCGCCTGATCAAGGAGCCCTGGCGATGGAAAAGACAACTCAGGTTGTTAGATTTTTTGGAGTTGCTGACGAAAGAGATCAAGAAGAAGAAATAAATTAATCAGGTATTCAAAACTCCCTACAAATAAATATTAGAGTAGTTCGCTACTACATGATATCTTTTTTAAAAGTACAAGGCTCACTTGGTGAAGCTCGGTAGTAAGTCGATTGCTAGCTCAAGACCGAACCAGACCTCGCTTCAAAACTCTAATATTTATTTGTAGGGAGTTTTTATCAATTTAGTTTACTTATTTCTCTTCTTTACTCTTCGTCATCAGGGTTGATGCCTAGTAACCAGAGGACTGCTTCTTTTTTGTAGCGTCTATCACCTCTAGAGTTGATTCTGATAGCAGGTAGTTTACCTCTCTTACCCCAACGTTTGATAGTTAGGGGAGAGACCCTGAGTAAGTCAGCTACTTCTCTGACTGTGAGTAGGTCAGGTAAGTTGCTTATATCTAGTTTAGCTGCGTCATTAGCCCGACCAGTTTTTTTCTTATCACTATCTGATAAAACACTGGCAGCTTGTTGGTCAGAAGCTTGAGAGTTGGTTAAGGGTTTGTTGGAGCTGGATTGGGTGTCTGCCATCATTGCAGGGGCCTTTCTGAAAAATACTTGTTAATTGGCTTAAAATAATTAAATATGTCAAAGTTAAACTTTAACTATATTAAAAGTAGCAGAGTAGTGAAAACTAGGTCAAGGGGCAATTTTGATGTATGAAGCTCGGTGTTTGATTTTGACAGTATCCTATAATATTGTTATAATATAAAGTTATCTATGTTCCGCGATGCCACCTAGGGTGCACTGCGCGCCTGCGCGGAGGTGGCGAGAAGTTTTGCACAGGAGGTGCATGATGGATTGGAAGAAGAAGCTTCAAAATTTTTTGGATAGACTCGCATGGGGAGATGAGAGTCCTCCTCCTGCTTGGGAAATGAGGCCCTGGATACCAAGCTGGTTCGATGTGGTCACCAGCTATGGGTGGCCACTCTTAGTACTAGCAATTGTACTATTGCTACTGCGGGGTTGCTGAATCTCCCACAAAAACCCCGCCCTCGGCCTAATGCCGGCGGCGGGGAGTCGTTTTTTATAAGCCTGTTTTTTAATAGAAAAAGTTATTTTGTGCTAGTTGATTAAATTATATCTGCTGGAATAATACTCTAAAAAGCGAACCCTTGACGGTAGCCAGAGTTTCTGCAAAGCAGAAGAACATTCTGGCGAGAGTGGGTGAGTCTTTGAGAATATTATTCCAGCAGATATAAATAGAGATATTCAAACTAGCAGCAAAAGTTATTTTTATACTTTTCGTCTTTTTTTCCGTTATTTTTAATTTTAAAAGTAGTTATTCACATTTTTATCTTATAATTATTTTAATTAGATCTTATATTATTTTTAGTTTAAAAAGTTGTGGAAAAGTCAAAAAAACTCTCTTGACTAAAAAGCCAAGAGAGTTTTAATTTTTAAATCTATTTTTAAATTCAAAACTTTATTTTAACTCAACCACACAGCCTGCAGCCTCCAATTCTTTTTTGGCGGCTTCGGCATCTTCCTTTTTGGCAGCTTCTAAGACAGTCTTAGGGGCTGATTCTACAAAAGCCTTAGCTTCACCTAGCCCAAGTTCAGTCTTGAGTTTTCTGACAGCTTTAATGGCTGCAATTTTATTTGAGCCGGCATCTTTGAGTACCACATCAAATTCAGTCTTTTCTTCAGCAGCAGCGGCTTCAGCGCCAGCGGCAGCTGGCATGGCACCCATCATCATTGGCGCAGCAGCACTGACTCCGAAAGTATCTTCAAGAGCGCTGACCAATTCTGAAACTTCCATTAAAGAGAGTTCCTTGACTGCGTCAACAATTTTTTGTAATTTAGCAGGAAGTTTTTTAGTTTCTTTTTTTTCTTCCTTGGTGGCTTCTGCAGTCTTTTTTTTGTCATCTGACATAAGATCCTTTTTTTAATCTGAGTCTAAATAACCTCTGGGCCGATTTTATTTTAAGATTCAGATTTTTATTTTTTACAAGTTAATAATTTTTTATCCTTTATCTACAATTGCCTTGAGTACTCCAACTACATCCCTTTGTCCGGCCTTGAGCACATTGACTAGGCCATAACTTGGGCCTTGGATTCTGTTAATTAAAGTGGCAATTAATTCGTTTTTACTTGGTAACTTACTTAAAGATTCAGCTTCTTCTGGAGATAAAATTTTATCTTCTACACCTTCTTTGCCAGCAGACATAATGCCTTGCTTGATTTCTAGTTTGTCTGCTTCTTTATGAAATTCAAACACTTTTTTGAGAGCAGAGACTTCATCTTCATAAGAGAAGAGTACAGCATTCATGCCTGTTAGAGAATCGGTCAATTTGCCTTTACCTACAGCAATATCCATTAGGGTGTTTTTGCAAACATAAATTTCTCCGCCAGCTTCTTTGACAGCATTTCTCAAGTCAACTTGTTCTTTACTGCTGGTGCCAGAATAATCAAAAACTAGCACTGATTTAGCTCGAGCAAGTTTTTCTTTTAAAGTTTCAACTTGACTAAGATTGTGTTTGTTTGGCATATTGATCCTAAGTGCAGAGTTTAGACTTGGCTAAGACTAGCCTGCTAGAATGATCTACACAAGTTTTATTAATTTATTTTTATTTAACAAGACAGTGGGAAATGCTTAGAGGATGCGGCTACTTTTCTCTTTAACCAAAAATAGCGCTGATTAGTTTTATCCTCGGCGTGATTTTCAAGCTTTTGGCCCACGCTGTCTTGGGAACGAAAATATTATATCATAATTGCTGTTATAATCATCTTCAGATCTTAAAACTAAAAATAATTCCATGAAAAAACTACTTCTGATTGGCTCGATTGCGATTGATAGAATTATGGTTTTTGATGGTTTATTTGAAGATTTGATCCAGCCAGATAAACTTCATGTCTTATCAGTAGTACCTTTAGTAGATAAAATGAGAGAAACCAGAGGTGGTACTGCCGCCAATATTGCCTACTCCTTAGCTTTACTAGGTGAAGAAGCTATTTTATATGCTTCAGCTGGGAGAAATGCAAAAACTCATCTGAGAAGATTAAAAAAGATAGGCATCAATACTACCTATGTTCGTTATTCCAGGCTAGCTACTGCTAGTTTTACTGTTTTGACTGACAAAAATGACTGCCAAGTTGGCGGTTTTTATCCTGGCGCAATGAGTGATGCTGATAATTTGACCATAGAGCGTTTTTTTAAGAATTGGGTTAAAGAAACACAAAAGAGTAGAGAGAATAAGACTAAACACTCGGCGGAATTTGGAGTTGCTGTGAAAGATAAAGGAACTGAGCACTTTAGTGATGAAAAACTGCTTGATATAGGATTGGCGAGTTCTAGAAAATCTAGTCAACTGAAATCAGATTTTCTGGTAGTTCTTTCTCCCCACGACCCTCAGTCAATGCTCAAACAGGTAAAGGAGTGTCAAAGTCTAAATTTACCTCTGTTTTTTGATCCTGGCCAACAGGTGTTGATGTTTTCAGGTGATGACTTAAAAATTGCTATTAAGGCGGCTGATTTTTTGGTAGCTAATGATTATGAAATGGGCATGATTAGTAAAAAGACTGGTTGGAGTTTGGAAAAAATTGCTCGTCAGCTCAAAATAATGATCGTTACTTTGGGAGGGAAAGGTTCGGAAGTTTATGAGAATAGACAAGTTAAAAAATCTGGTGATAAAACAGCAAAGAAAAAAAGTTCTCAGGGTCGCATTAAAAAAATAATAGTGCCGGCAGTGAAACTAGAGCAGACAGTTGATCCCACTGGAGCTGGTGATGCTTACAGAGCTGGTTTTTTATATGGCTATATCAGAGATTGGCATTTGAGGGATTGTGCCCGTTTAGGTTCAGTGGTGTCTAGTTTTGTACTTGAAAAACATGGAACTCAAGAACATAGCTTTACTAAAAAAGCAGTTGCCAAAAGATTTAAAGACAGTTATGGTGTTAGTTGTAGATTAATGTTTTAGACAGCTTTCTAAAAAAGGAATACTATGCCAAAAGACTATAAAGTAAAAAACCTTTCTCTCTGGAAATGGGGACGAGAGGAAATTAAATTAGCAGAAAAAGAAATGCCAGGTTTGATGGCATTGCGTAAAGAATTTGGCAAAAAAAAGCCACTCAAAGGCGCCCGCATCGCCGGTTCCCTGCACATGACTATTCAAACAGCGGTTTTGATTGAAACTCTCCAAGAATTAGGAGCAAAAGTAAGATGGGCTTCCTGTAATATTTTTTCCACTCAAGATCACGCTGCAGCAGCGATTGCCAAGACAGGTACGCCAGTTTTTGCCTGGAAAGGAGAGACAGAAAAAGAATATTGGTGGTGCACTGAACAAACTCTTAAGTTTAAAGACAAAAAAGGTAAAATCATCGGTCCCAATATGTTGCTCGACGATGGTGGAGATATAACTTATTGGGTTCATGAAAAGCATCCACAGTTAGCCAAACAAATTAAGGGTGTTTCTGAAGAAACTACTACTGGAGTGCATCAACTATATAAAATGATGAAAAAGGGGGAACTTAAGATCCCAGCTATGAATGTTAATGACAGTGTGACTAAATCAAAGTTTGATAATCTTTATGGTTGTAGGGAATCACTGGCCGATGGTCTCAAGCGTGCCACTGGGGTGATGATTGCTGGTAAGGTGGTCTTAGTTGCTGGCTACGGTGATGTTGGCAAGGGTTGCGCTCAATCGATGCGAGGTTTTGGAGCGAGAGTGATTGTGACAGAAGTTGATCCAATTTGTGCTTTGCAAGCAGCCATGGAAGGTTTTGAAGTCAAGACAATAGAAGATGTAGCTGAAGAAGTAGATATTTTTGTGACTGCTACCGGTTGTAAGGATGTGATTACACTCAAACATATGAAGAAAATGAAAGATGCAGCCATTGTTTGTAATATTGGCCATTTTGATGTAGAAATCCAAGTTAAAAAACTGATGGATTATCCTAAAATCAAAAGAACCACGATTAAGCCACAAGTTGATGTCTTTACCTTTCCCAATGGCAAAAGAATTATTCTTTTGGCTGAAGGTCGCTTGGTCAATTTAGGTTGTGCTAATGGTCATCCTTCATTTGTGATGTCAAATTCATTTTCCAATCAAGTTTTGGCCCAGATTGAACTTTTTAATCATGATTATGAGGTGGGTGTTTATCGCTTACCTAAACAGCTTGACGAGAAAGTGGCAGCACTACATTTAGAGCAGATTGGGGTGAAATTGACTAAGCTAAGCAAGGATCAGGCTAGTTATTTGGGCCTGAGGTCCAAGGGGCCATTCAAGCCAGAGCATTATCGGTATTAAAGAAAATGATATTGATCAATTAAGAATCATAAATTGCATACTAATGGAATCTTTGTTATAAAATGTGAGAATGATTGGTAATTTTATAATAATTAAAAAATGAAAAAAAATACATACATTACTGAATTTGACGAAAAGATATTTTGGTTAATTGATTTGTATGAAAATAAAAAAATTTCAAAAAAGGTTTTGAAGATTAGTATAGGATTTCTCTTTCAAAGACATTATGGACATCAATTTCAAGAATTAATTCTACAAAGTGATGGTAGGCAAAAGTTACTTGGTATAAATTATAAAAAGATAACAGAATATTATAATGATCCCATCTAAAAAGCTTACTAAAAAAGAGACCAGTGAATTAAAAATGATAGCTGGTCAGATGATTGATCATTCACCTAAACTTACCGAACGACATATTTCGACAATTCTTAAACAAAGAGGGACGGCGATGTCCTATCATCATAAGGATAATCAAAAGGCATTAGATAATGAGTTTCAAGGAAAGAGGGACAAAAAACAAATATTAACAGGTGCCGGCATTTTTTTGCTTTTATTTATAGCTTTAGTTGGCTATTTTGATAGACAATATATTAAAGATATTTTGCAGATAATCAGTGGTTTCCTTGCTGGAGGAGGTGCAGGTTATTTTTACGGTAAAAAAAGTAAATAAATATTTAAAAATAAAAAATTTGCAAAAAGCAAATTAAATTGTATAATCAATTACGAATGTTATTAAAACAAGTCATCACCACAACTACTACCAGCTCCAAATAAGGAGGGTGTTGTTGTTGGTGAAGACAAAAAAAAACAGCCTCCGAAAACGGAGGTTTTTTTGTGGCTGGCGGAGAGTGGGAATTCTGGAAGTTTAATTTAAGCGATTCTCTTGGAATTAAATTCCGTGAATTAAGACCTAATACGAAACATATAAATAAATTGAAGTTTTGTCAACGCTATTTATAGATAGTATGATAAATAAATTAAAATTAAAAAGGAAAATTATGTCAAAACCTAAGCCAAAACAAGCTGATAATCTGCACGCTATGCGCCATACTGCGGAACATATTCTCACTATAGCTATGCAGCAACTCTATGGCAAGGAGACTATTCTTCCAGCTATGGGTCCGGCTACTGATGATGGTTTCTATTTTGATTTTGATAGTCCAGCAGATTTTAAATTAACAGCAGCAGATTTTCCTAAGATTGAGAAAAGGATGAAAAAATTAATTCAAGCTGATTTGCAAATGCATGGTATGAAGCTTGATATTGCTGTAGCTAAAAAAGTTTTTGTAGACAATCAATACAAACAAGAATGGCTCAGCGAGATTGAAGCTAAAAACGAAAAAGCTTCTGTGTATTTAACAGGTAGTAAAGAACAATTAGCAGCTGATTTGAAAGTATTAGATGAATTATCACACAATATGAAAAAGGTCAAAGCCAGTAAAAGAGTTTCAGCCAAAGCTAAGAAGCAACAAGGTCAAGTAGTTGAACTAAAATCTTTTATCGATCTCTGTAGCGGTCCCCATGTGTCTTCTACTAAAGAAGTGAAGGCAATTAAACTTCTTTCCATTGCTGGGGCTTACTGGCGCGGTGATGAAAAAAATAAAATGCTGACTCGTGTTTATGGCACAGCTTTTAATTCTCAAGCAGAGTTGGATGAATATTTAAAAATGCGCGAAGAAGCTGAAAAGAGAAACCATCGCCGTATTGGTAAAGAATTAGAACTATTTGCTGTGTTTCCAGAAATTGGACAAGGTTTACCAGTTTGGTTGCCTCGTGGTTATGCCATGCGTCGGGCCATTGAAGACTATATGATTCAACTTGAGAGAAGCTATGGCTATACTCATATCTTAACACCACACATTAATCGTAAGGAATTATTTGAAACTTCTGGCCATTTAGGATTTTATGATGAGTCAATGTATCCACCTCTAGAGTTTGATAATGAAGTTTATTATCTCAAACCCATGAACTGTCCAGCAGGGATGATGGTTTATAAAATGAAGCCTAGAAGTTATCGTGACTTACCAATGAAAATGGGTGAATTAGGAACTGTTTATCGCTATGAGCAATCTGGTGAGTTGCATGGTTTACAAAGAGTGAGAGGTTTTACGCAGAATGATGCTCATATTTTTTGTACAGCTGAACAATTGGATAATCAACTCAAGGAAGTAATGGCAATGCTTAAAGTCTTTTATAAAGATGTGGGCTTTGATAAATATAGTTTCCGTCTGTCTTTATCTGATCCTAAAAAAGATAAATACAAGGTTTGTGGTAAAAGAGAAGATTGGGTTAAGGCAGAAGCTGCACTTAGAAAGATGTTAGAAGATGAAGGGGTGGAATATGAAGAGGCTATTGGTGAAGCAGCCTTTTATGGGCCAAAGATTGATGTCCAAGCGATTAACGTTTTCGGCAAGGAAGATAGTATTTCTACCATTCAAGTAGATTTTAATTTACCAGAAAGGTTTGATCTTAATTACATTAACAGTAAAGGTGAGAAAGAGCGTCCTTTTGTGATCCACCGGGCTTTGGTAGGCTCATTTGAACGTTTTTTTGCATTTTTAATCGAACATCATGCTGGGAGATTCCCATTTTGGTTTGCCCCAGTACAAGTCAAAGTTTTGCCAATTGCAGATAGACATCATGATTATGCGAGAGAAGTAGTGAAACAGTTGATTGAACAAAAAGTTAGGGTAGAACTGGATGACAGATCAGAGACTTTAAATGCTAAGATTCGCAGTGCTCAAATAGAACAAGTGCCATACATGTTGATTGTGGGTGATAAGGAAGCTGAGTCTAAGAGCGTAAATGTGAGGGAGAGAGATAGTGGGGAACAAGAAACAGTAGTGCTAGATAAATTTATTGAAAAAATAGGAAAAGAAGATTGATAATTTAAAGGTTTGGGGAAATCTTGGCGGAAAAAAGTAGACAGTTATAAATTTTACTCAATCGCTACTTTTACACTAGGGCTCATACTGGCCGCGAGAGACATTTTGCTAATTTTGCCTTTTAAAGCTTTTATCAAAGCTTGAACATTTTCTAGCAAAGCTTTGCTGTCCATCGAGACTTTACCAACAGTGACATGCATAAGTGGTGCTTTTTTTTCTGTTTTGATAGTCATTTTGCCAGCTGCTAATTCTTTTTTCTTCAGTTCTGGATTGGGAGTGAGAGTGCCATTTTTAGGATTGGGCATCAAACCTTTTGGCCCAAGAATTTTGGCAAATTTGGTAATTTTGGGCATATCTTGAGGAGTTGCTAAGAGTACGTCAAAGTCAATTTGATTATCGTTGATTTTTTTTAACACTGCTGGGGAGACAATGGCCACTTTAACAGTTTGGCCAGTAGCGTGAGGAAAGTTTAGTTCTGCCTTTTCTCCTGGTTTTTTAACTACTAAAGCAGCAGTGATAGTGCCATCAAATTTAGAATAAGAGAGTTTTTTGACCAATTCTACAGCTGTGGCCAGATCATAAGCTTTACTTTTATCTATCTGACTACGAGTTGCTTGATATTTTTTACTACGGATTTTTTTCTTGATAACTTTTTTTTTCTCGACTTTTTTTTCTTCACTTGCTTTTACAATCTTAACTTTAGTATTTGAGCTGGACATGTCAACGTTTTTTTTGCTTCCCATATTATCCTTTTTTAAGCTATTTCCACTCCCATACTTTTTGCTGTACCTGTAACAATTTTCATTGCCTGATCAAGATCATTAGTGTTAAGATCAGGGAGTTTTTTTTTTGCAATTTCTTTTAATTGTGCAGAACTAAGTTTCCCAACTACATCAGTTTTTGTTTTTTGACTACCCTTTTTTAATTTTAGAGTTTGTTTAATCATAGCTGATACTGGAGGCAACTTTAGTTCAAAAGTAAAAGATCGATCTTGATAAACTGTAATCTCAGCTGGAATGATTTGCCCTCTTTTATCTTTGCTTTTATCATTATATTGTTTTAGAAAATCCATCATGTTGATTCCAGCTTGGCCCAGAATAGGTCCAACAGGAGGAGCTGGTGTAGCAGAACCAGCCGGTAGATTGAGTTTTAGAATTTGTTTAACTTTTTTTGCCATAAATAATGTTTTCTTTATTTTTCAGATTGTTATTCTAACACATAAGTCTTGCTTTTGTTCTCTAGACTTTAGTGACTTGTAAAAAGTCTAATTCCACAGGTGTTTCTCGGCCAAAGATGCTAATTAGCACTTCGATTTTGCCTTTTTCTTCGTCAATCGCTTTCACAGTGCCTAAGAAATCATTAAATGGTCCATCAGTGATTTTAACAGCTTCACCCTCACTGAAGTCTGATTTGTATTGAGGGGTAGCTTGAGCCATATATTTTTGAATAGCCTTAACTTCATGTTTTGGCAATGGGGTAGGGCGACTACTCATACCCACAAAGCCAGTCACCCCTTGAGTAGTTCTGACAGCCAACCAAGAATCATCAGCCATTTCCATTTGAATCAGCATATATCCAGGGAATATTTTTTCATTGACAGTTTTGCGTTGGCCTTTTTTAATTTGGATTTTTTCTTTGGTAGGAATCAAAACAGACAGAATCTTATGAGTAAGATTAAGAGTTTCTGCTCTTTGTTTAAGCGTCTCAGCGACCTTTTTTTCGTGTCCTGAGTAGGCGTGGACTACATACCACTTGGCTTTAGGATTTTTAGCCTTGGAAATGATTACTAAGTTGGGATTTTCAATTTCTACTTCCTGGACTTCAGGAGGGCTGATTGCTTGATCAGTCACTTTATCTGAGACTTGGGTTTTTGCTGTTTTTGCCATAATATTTCTTTATCTGCTAATTAAAGATTTCATAATTGTATGAAAAACGAAATCAAGAGTACCGATATAGCCGGCTACAATTAGGCTGACTAAAATGACTAGGAAAGTTTTATTGATAGTCTGTTTTTTATTCGGCCAAGTAACTTTTTTTATTTCGCTTAAAACTTCTTTGAAATATTTAATTAAATTTTTCATTTTATATTTTGCGTAAGAGCATATTGTAACAGATATTGCTTGTAGAGAGAAGGATCAGGACGAGGTCTTCATTTTAACTATATTGAGGATTGGCAAAACATGCTAGTTGTTCTGTTTAATGATAATTAAACTATCCCTGGGGGGGTTTTACTCCCTTACTCTTCATTCTTTCCATCATACTGGAAGCACCGTCACCTCCAGGCATATTACTAGCGGTACTTTGTCCTGGTTGAGCTGGGGGAGTACCTCCTGGGATACTTTTTGTTTGTTGGGCTTGAGGCCTTGTTATTGGGCCAGCTTGTTCTGGGGTAGCGCTGGTTTTAACTTGCGATCGAGCGCCCATTCCTACTCCTATTTTTTGGCCAGTTGAGCTTGGAGGTCTTTGGGTACTTTGGCTAGGTCTAGTACCTGTTAAAGGTTGAGCCTTTTTAATTTTATTTGGATCAATAGCCTTGGCTTTACCTTTTCTTGATAATAGGAAAAGAAGCAAGAGTAAGAAGAAAAGACCAACAGCTCCAGTCGTTAATAGAACATTGGTGGAGATCCCTCTATCTTCCAAGTATTCTTTGAGAGCTTCTAAGGCTGTTTGCTCAGCAATTAACTCTTCTTCGGTTTCAACGCCAGTGCTGATAGGTTTATGAGTGATCTCTGGTGAAGGGGAAAGATCCAGAGTTACCTCAGCGGTTGGAGAAGCTTCTTCATCTTCAGTGCTACTGCCTTTACTGAGAGCAAGACATTCATCATTATCAGGGTTACTTGGATGACGGCACTGATTATTGATGCACTCTAGAGCATAAGCACATTCACTATCATAAGTGCAAGATGAATTACAGCTGCCTGCAATCACATAATCAAGATAGCGAGTTTGATAGATTACATTGCTAGTGGCTGGTTCTCGACAATAAATATCTTCTAGATTTTCTGGATTACGACAGCGGTTCCACCAGCATTCATAACCAGCAGCACATTCACTGGTATCAGCACAATATTCGTTACAGCTTCTATTCAACCCTTGGTCTGGAGGGTTAGCACAAATTTCGCTATTAGGATTGCTTGGTAAACGACAGCGACCGGAATAACAGGCTAGATTGGCATGACAGTCATGATTGCTGGAACAAGTTTCGTTGCAGAGTCGACCAGTATAAGCACCTTGGCCAGTACATCTTGGCATATAAAAGACTGCATAATCACTGTGGCCATCTCGATAATGTAGTCTAATGTAATAAACAGTATCTGGTGAAAAATAAAAAGCATTTTGATCAGCATTGTTCCAGTAAAAGCCACTTCCTTGAGTAACTAGATATTCATAATATGAATAAGTATCATTCACGACATTTTTATGAGCAAATTCTCTGAAGTCAAGGTAAGGGCTGATGTTAATCCAGTCTACATCTGGATATCGATTGCGATCCCAAATAATATAGAGAGATTCTCCAGCTGAATCAGCATACCAACAACTTTCATAGTTATAGAGGAAAAAATCAGTATTTGTTTGACAATATTCCCATTCATGAGGTCTTGCTGCTGACTCATACCACCAACAATTATCTGCTTGGTTTTCAGTACAAGTCCTACTACGGATGTTGTTGTAACATTCACTCCAATCGCTGCAGCTATAGAGATCATATTGGCACTGAGGCATACAAGGTTCTGATTGCTCATAGCTGGCTGGGGAGCAAGTATCACTACTATTGGCAGTTAAGGTATATCGGAATTGCTGATAACCATCAATACATTCACTAATGGCATTGCGGTCATATTGGCAATATTGTTGATTTTGGCAATCATAAGTAAAGTCTAGATAAGTCCAGTTACTAAGGTCAGGGGTACAGGCATCGGCAGCGCTAACTGCTACTCTTAGATACCAAGTACCGTCAAGGACGTTATTGAAGTAAACCACTGGTTCAGTCACTCGATTATTGATGACATCATTGGGATTGTCAGCGTTGATTGCCTGGACTAGATACTCGCTGGCATTAGCTGTGGCTGGCCAATTAACAGCAAAGTTCATTGTTTGTCCATCGCCACTACAAGTAATGCTGTTGCTATAAAGGTAGAAATTACTTGGAGCAACACAACTGGCTAAAGTTGGTTCTGTAGGTATAGGAGTGGCTGGTTGTTCTGGAAGACAAACTCCATTACTACAGCCGTGTTCACAAATACGTCTGTCATAACTGATGCGTTCACCATCTAGGCAGAACCATTCATTAATATTGGCACCTTGGTCAACTGGATTAAGAGTATTCCAGTCATTAAAGCAAAAATCAGTACAATTTCCACTAGGACAGCTATTTTCAAAACTGTTGGCGCCATTGCCAGTAACAGTACCTAATACTTCATAATTGCGGCCACCATCAGAATCAGTACATTCAAGCTGATCCACTACATAATATGACCAATCATCTGGCATCACTAATTCATCACTTACATCACCATGTCTGAGGGCATAAGAATGGATACCTTCTGAGAAGAGGAAATCAAACTGAGCATTACCAGAAGTTTGTGGATTAAATTCTAGTCTAGCAATGGTCCTGTAATCAGTACTTATAAAAGGAATATTAGGGTCATTGCTAATAATCATTAGTTGGACAGTATAACAATCCCTACATTGAGCAGGATTGATAATTTGTTGAACAATAGTTAGACCAGAGTTAGGAGCTGATTGAAAATTAAGCCCATTGGGAAAAATTTGACCTTGATAATCACCAAGATCACCTTGGACTAAGAATTGAAGTTGAACACCATCAATGGCTGCACCATGAGTATTAACTTGTATGTCTAAACTGTTATTTTCTTCGCTTAGAAATTGATAGCCTGATACGGGATAGGTACTGATACTGACAGCTCCTTCTTGATTCCAGGCTGCTTTTCTAATATCTTGGCTCGTTTGTAAATTTTTTTGTAAAAGGACAGAACTAATCGCTAAAAAAATGAATAGACAGATAGTAAAAAGACCAGCAAAAATAGATAGCTTTTGATTAAAGCTCATTTTTTTAAATTTTTGATAGTATTGTTTTGCTTTTTTTTTCATTATTCTTAATTTAAATTAATTTTCCATCTCTTTTTTTAATCTTAATATTTAAGGAGGTGGAGTGTAAGTAGGTGAAATACAACTCTGTCCCCATTGATTGACTAATGCTGAATAATCCCAGATATTAACCGTAGCATCTGCTTCTCCATTTGGCCCGCTAATATCTGCGGCTGGATCATTAGAAAAAAATCTAGCTACCAAAAAAGCATAGTCATCTTGGTTTACCACTCGATCACCTGTGAAGTCAGCAGTAAGATAATCACAATCTACTTCTTCACCAACAGTAATTTGAACAGCAGCAGTAGTCTCAGCACCCCATTCGTCAGTGACGGTTAGAGTGACATTGTAAGTACCACTTCCGCGGTAGGTGTGGTCAGGATTTTGTACAGTATTTTCTAAACCATCATCATAGTGCCATAAATAAGTAATATCATCACCATCAGGATCATAAGAGCCATCACTGCTAAATTGGACAGTTAAAGGGGCGCTGCCAGAAGTAGGACTGGCGGAAATTTGTACCACAGGAGCCTGATTTCCGGCTGGTGGAGTGATACCACTGACAGTAATTCTGACAGTATCAGTGTCACTTTCTCCATCAGGATCAGTGACAGTAAGAGTTACATTATATACTCCAGCTTCGGCAAAGGTGATATTAGCATTTTGACGATAAAGGATAGTGCCATTATCAAAATCCCAAGCAAAAGTTATTCGATCGTCATCTGGGTCATGTGAACCAGCTCCATTAAAATTGACAGCTAATGGGGCAGCCCCAGAAGTAGGATTAGCTATAGCCACTGCCACTGGGGGACGATTTTCTATAGGAGGGGGAGTGCCTCCTGGTGCTGTAGGACGGACGGTAGGAGTGGCTGAGCCTGCTGTAGGACTAACGCTAGGACTCGGCTCCTGGGTAGGACTGGGGCTGGCTGAGCCTGCTGTGGGGCGAGGAGTAGGGCTGGTTGGAATTGGAGGAGGAGTTGCAGTAGGAACCACCTGAGCCATTTTTCTTAATTCTTGTCTTTTTTGAACTAAATTTACTACAGCTATCATTCCTAAGACTAAAGGTAGTAGTAAAAATATGGCAGATAAGCTTCTGATAGGGGTTCTATATTTTTTTGAGTAACGAAGAAAGTCTTTTTTGAAAGATTTTACAAAATTTTTAGAATTAAAAGACTTTGGCATTGTTTTTTGCACGCTATATCTAGAATACAGAGGTTTTTAACTGCTAGTCAAGCAGGAGTTTTAAGGTAGAGTAATCAAAAGCTGCTCTCACACTCTAAACTTTTCTGGACAATTAGTTAATGGTAATATATGAATAAATATGATAATTTCAATTGCTCAATAGAATGGAATTAAACAAAGAACTATTTCATAATTGAGCTTTTATAAAAGGAATGACTCTATGACAGAAAAAAAAGTCAGAAAGGCGATTATCACTGATGCTGGCTTTGCTAGTAGATATTTGCCAATTACCAAAACTTTACCCAAAGCAATGTTGCCTTTAGGCAATAGACCAATCATGCAATTTATGGTTGAGGAGTGTATGGAGGCTGGTATAAAAGAGGTTATTATTGTAGCTACACCCGAAGGAAAGCCGATTTATGAAGACTATTTTAATAATAGCGTCAACAGGATTCGCAAACAACTAGCTGCTCAAGGTAAAGAGGATCGTTATCAACCAGTCCAGCATGTGCTTGATTATCCTAAGATTGTAGTAATTACCCAAGATCCAACTTTACCATATGGTAATGGTTCTCCAGTAGCTAGTGCCCAAAGATTTGTCGAAGGTGAAGAAGCATTTTTGGTGCTTTATAGCGATGATGTGGTTTTTGGCAAACAAGGTGACGCTAGAACTTTAGTTGATGCTTATGAGAAAGATAGTGATGTTGAGGGGATTATTATGGCTCAAGAAGTCGATCCTCAAGTAGTAGATAAATATGGCATTATTAGTTTTGTCAGTGGTTCTGAAGATGAATTGGATAATATTGTAGAAAAACCCGAACTAGATAAGGCCCCGTCCAACTTAGCTTCTTATGGCCGGTATTTGTTGAAACCTTCAATCTTTGAATTTTTAGATGTTAACAATATTGGCAAGGATAGTGAATTGTGGACAGTTGATGCTATTACTCAAATTGCTCGTACTAAAAAAGTGTTAGTAGAGAAAACTCAAGGCACTTGGATGACTACAGGTGATCCGGAAAATTATTTTAAAGCCCACCTTAAATTTGTGATTGAAGAAGAAAAATATGGCAAAAATGTTAAACGATGGTTAAAAGAATTCTGTAAATGAATAAAAACTTAAAATAATTTATAATTAAAAAGAAATAGTTAGCATTAGTTTGGTATTGACTCTGAAAAAAGTAATGCCAAAAAAAGTAAAGAGTTACCTTAACAGCCAAATGTGAGGGGAAAGCAAATTTTCCTCAACAGCTCTCTTAAGGGTTTATGGATTGTCTGGTTAAGCTGTGGCAAAACTGGCTTCCTACCCACCTGAATTATTCGGGGAAGCAGCTGCCCCTCACAATTGGTTGTTAAGGGTTTTTTTTTGTATAATAGAGTTTATTGCAAAATAAGAGTCTGAGTAGAAGGCTTATCAGTAGTAAATGTAGCTAATTAGATCTTATTTTGTAATAACGATAATGCCTTTGTAGCTCAGTCGGTTAGAGCGCAGTCTTGGTAAGACTGAGGTCTCGGGTTCGACTCCCGACAAAGGCTCAGTGAATTGCTATGAATTACAAGATGGTTGTTCAGGGTTTTAGCTCGGCACAAATAGCTTTACTTAGCCAGGTTACTCAAGTGGTCAACGAGGGCAGTCTGTAAAACTGCTGGCTTTCGCCTACGTAGGTTCGAATCCTACACCTGGCACAATTTATTAAAACGAAAATTAAATTATGAGTCTTTATCAAGAAGAAGATATACGCACATACTTAGAAAAGTGAAGAAAGGGGATAGTTGTAATGTTTTGATATGTTTTGATTTACTCTTGACAAATCTCAAGAATTTTAATATATTATTGACACGCTAATGTAAATAGCCCAAAAAAAAGGGCTTTTTTTTGTTCTCTAGAGAAATTTCTAGTCAATAAATTGAATTATTTTCCCTGGGAAGCCCTTCATGAGGGCTTTTTTTGTTTTTAAGAAAGGATTTTATGACTTACATTCAGCCTTTATCAAAATATAAATTTAACCTAAAAGCTAAGAAACTAGAGGGTCTTGCTAGATTAGCTCAGTTAAATATTCCGACTGTTTCAAATTTGTTTATTGTCTCTACAAAACTTTATTTTGAGTTTTTAGAGACAAATAAACTATCTTCAGCAGCTTTGCGAGAATTAAAGGACGTGTTCAATTCTATTCGCAAACAAGGGGAAAGCATTACTTTAAGAAATTCCATTTATGAAGATGCAAATCCTGCTATTGCTTTTAGCGTTAGCAATTCTCTGAATCTGAAAACTTTTTCTGAATTTAAAAAGAAGATGTTACTTGGTTTTAAAAAGGCAATCAAGACTGCAATTGATCCAAGCCAAGTAGAGTTTTCTTACTTAATCCAATCTTTTTATTCTTCTGAAAAATGTGGCTCTGTTTTATCAGATAATGGTCAAGGTTTGATTTATCTTCAAGCTATTTTAGGGCAGCACAGTAAACTGTTACTTAGAGGGGATATTGAGCCTGATGTTTATGAAATCAAAAAAGGTAGTTACAAAATTCTTAAAAAACAAATTGCTAAAAAGGAACACAGAATCAAAAAGATGAGTGCCGGCACTAAAAAGGTCAGGGTAAGAAAAGCTGAACAAAATAAGGCTGTTTTAACTGATGATCAAGTGAAGAGAATCGCCAAATTATCACAAGTAGTTGAAAGATCTTTTGGGCCACAGGAGATGGAATGGGCTGTGCTTGATTCAGGCAAAATTCTTTTTCAAGAGACTCGAGATTTTCAATTGTCAACTAAAATAAGTTTTACTAAAAGAGCAGATGTGATTTTTCCGGCACGCACTCAAGGTGAAGTAGTTAATCTCAAAAAAATGCCAAAAGCAGCCTCTTTGTCAGATAAGATTGTGGTAACAAATAATTTAAACATCTCCTTTATTAATAAATTGGCTTTTCTACATCGTCCCAAAGCTGTGATTCTAACTAAAGGATCTGTGACAGCTCATGCTGCAACTGTGTTGAGGGAATCAAAGGTAACTACTATTTTAGCCAGAGATATTCAATTACAAGATGGAGAAAAAATTCAAATAGAAAAAGATGGAAGTATCAATAAGCTTGTTGAGAAATGAACGATAGCTAGATATTTCTATATTTTAAATCATATTTTGAGAGCGATATTTAGCTTTTACTTATTTTTTTAAAAGAAATATGAAAACAATTATTAAAGCAAAAGAAATTAATCTAGATAATAGCAGTTTAGTAGGAAACAAAGCTGCCAATTTAGCTGAATTGTCTAAGAACGGCTTAGAAACAGCAGACTTTTTTGTAGTGAGCAATTATGCCTTTAAAAGATTTCTTGACAAAAAAGCTTTGACCCTAGATTTGCAAAAAGATATCTGGCATCATTTAATTAACTTTCAAGGTACAACAATGGCAGTTAGATCATCTGCCAATGTAGAAGATAGTAAAGATTGTTCTTTTGCAGGTCAATTTCATTCTTATCTTTCTGTACCAAACCGAGAAGTTTATCAGGCGGTTGAGGATTGTTTTAATTCAGTTTTTAGCGATCAGGTGAATCTTTATTGTCAGTATCAAAAAATTGATCCAGCTGATATTAGAATGGCAGTCATTGTGCAAAAAATGATCAAAGCTGATAAGGCTGGCGTTATTTTTACAAAGGATGTTTTTAATGATGATAAAGATAAAGTTATAATTGAAGTAGTGAAGGGCATAGCTGAGAAGTTAGTTGATGGCTCAACTAATTCTGAAAAATTTATTTTTTCTAAAAAAAGAAAAAAATTTCAAAATTATAAGAAAGGTAAAAACCAGCTTGATTCAATATTGACTTTGGAAGAAGCTGAACGTTTAGCAGAAATGTCTTTGCAGGTAGAGGATTTATTTGGAGGGGTACAAGATATTGAGTGGGCTATGGAAGATGATCAAATCTATATTTTACAAACTAGACCAATTACTTAATTTATTTGTAAATTTGCCAATCTCTGTTAGTTGGTCGTAGGGAAGCAAACATTAAAAATAGAATATGTCAAAACATCGTCATACCGTAGTTCCTAGAACTTTATGCTTTGTCTTTCACCAAGACGAGCTTTTATTAATTAAAGCCAATGCTAGCAAAGATTGGGAAGGATTTTACAATGCCTTGGGAGGGCATATTGAGAAGGGGGAAGATATTATTGATAATGCAGTTAGAGAAATTAAAGAAGAGTCAGGGTTAGATGTGACTGAAACTAAATTGAAGGGTATTGTGCACGCAAGTAATTTTTTTGGCAAAGATATCATGATGTTTGTTACTACTAGCAAGGCTAGCACCAAAACTCTTGATGAAATTGAAACTCGTGAAGGAAATCTGGAATGGGTGAGAGTATCAGAACTAGATAAATTAAAAATTTTTGATGATATTAAACCTATTTTGAGCAAAATTCTAAAAAATGATTCGGATGAGGTCTTTACAGCTGCGAGCGAATTTGATGGTAAAGATGGCTTGCTAAAGATATCATTTTCTTGATTTTAATAATTAATGAATCAAAGTAGATAAATCACTATAGTGATGATGCCTTCTTTATAAAGGAGGTGGATTTTTTGATTCAGAATATTTTTTCTTACCCCTTAGCGACTTTTTATTTCGTCTGGTAAAATACTTCAGTAAGTGAATTTTAATATTTACTACAGATAGTCACGCCAATGTAGCTCAGCTGGTCAGAGCAACGGTTTTGTAAACCGTAGGTCGTGGGTTCGAGTCCCACCATTGGCTCATCATGATGAACATTACTAACACTATTCAGAATTTAATCCAGCAGGCTCTGACAGAGTTAGGTTTTACAGTGGAGCAGAGTGAGATCACGCTTGAGCATCCAGCTGACCTTAAATTTGGTGATTATAGCTCTAATGTGGCGATGGTAAATTACAACCGGTGGGTCCAACAGCTTTCTAATAAAAAAATGCAGTGGCTGGACCGTAATAAGACAAATTCAGATCAGTATAACGGTCCCAGAGCCTTAGCCCAAGCTATTGCTGATAAAATCCAGGCGCAACTTGCCAAAGATAAGAAAACAATGATAGCAGAAGTATCTGTAGCAGGGCCCGGCTTCATTAATTTCAAACTTAGTGACAGTTTTTTCCTGGCTGCCATGCAGCAGCTTATTAAACAAAAGGCAGATCTAATTCCTCTATTGAACAAAAATAAACGAGTGATGGTGGAATTTACTGATCCAAATCCTTTCAAAGAGTTTCATATTGGTCATTTATATAGCAATATTGTGGGAGAGTCTTTAGCTAGATTATTTGAAATCACAGGGGCTAAAGTAAAAAGAGTTTGTTATCAAGGTGATGTGGGTATGCATGTAGCTAAGTCAGTTTGGGGAATGTTGAAAAAAATGGATCAAGCAAAGTTGGAGCTTCAGGATCTGGAAAAATGGCCGCTTAATAAGAGAGTGAATTTTTTGGGTCAAAGCTATGCACTAGGTGCTAATGAATACAAAGGAGATGAAAAGACCCAAGAAAGAATAAAGAATCTAAACTACTTAATATATATCTGTGGTCAAGAGAATTTAGAAGAATTAAATAACTGGCAAGCACAAGTTGATTACAAGCAATATCTCAAAGAGAGTGGTTTTGATTACCAAGAAGTTAAGCGTGTCTACCAAGTAGGCAGAGCTTGGAGCCTGGAATACTTTGAGAGTATTTACCAGAGATTGGGTACTAAGTTTGATGACTACTTTTTTGAGAGCTTGGTGGGAGAGTTAGGAATTAAAGTAGTTCGCGAAAATATCAAAAATAAAATTTTTCAAAAAAGCAAAGGCGCTATTATTTTTCCAGGAGAAAAATATGCTTTACATAATCGAGTGTTTATCAACTCATTGGGCTTACCTACTTATGAGGCCAAAGAATTGGGCTTAGCTATAGAGAAGAATAAAAGGTGGCCCTATGATTTATCTATTCCTGTTACTGGTAATGAAATTGATGAATATTTCAAAGTTTTATTAACTGCCTTAAGGCAAGTGAAACCAGAGCTGGCCAAAAAAACTGTTCACATCTCTCACGGCATGGTTAGACTACCAGAGGGTAAAATGTCTAGTAGGACTGGCAAGGTTCTAACTGGTGAATGGATGCTGGATAAAGCAAAGGATTTGGTGAAAAAAATTCTTGATGAAACAAGGACAGAAGTCCCAAGTGCTGAAAAAGAAGATGTGGCAGAGAAGGTGGGCCAGGCAGCTATCAAGTTTGCTTTACTTTCAACAGATTTGGGTAGAAACATTGCTTTTGCTTTTGATACTTCTTTAAAGTTTAGTGGCTTTTCCGGTCCTTACCTGCAATATACTTATGCCAGGTGTCAAAGTGTTTTGAGAAATGCTAAGTTAAAATCAGAGACAAAACTAGCTTCTAAGTTTAGTGATATTAAGCAAGAAGAAAAAGCTTTGCTAAGAGTGATCTATCAGTTTCCTGAGGTGGTATTAAAGGCAGCTAGCAACTTTATTCCTCATCATCTTGCTACTTACCTTTTTGAATTAGCTCAATCTTATAGCAGTTTTTATAGTAAACATCAGATCATTAAAGCAACCACTCAAGAACAAAAGCTCTTTAGACTGCAATTGACTCAGGCAACAGCTTTGATTTTGAAAAAAGGTTTGGGTTTATTGGGTATCCAAGTAGTAGAGAGGATGTAAAGATATTGACTGCAAATAAATCTTAGACCGTTAAAGCGATGTCTGGTTAGGATTGCATTAGCAGTCAATATTTTTTAGATTTCTACACTGGATCAGGAATTTAACAATTTTTATGATAAAATATCTCTCTTGAGTAAAAAATTTTAAAAGAATAAGGAAAAATCATGGCAAAAAAGAAAAAAGGACCAAGACAAGCTGCAGGTTTGAAATGTACTGTTTGTGGCAATTTTAATTACATTACTGAATTTAATAAAAATAATGAGCAATTGAAAAAGCAAACCACAGGTGAAAGTACTTTTCCTCTTAAAAAGTACTGCAATAAAGTTTGTAAAAAACGCACAAAACATGTGCTGGCTAAAAAACTCAAATAAATTTTAAGCTCAGTTTTTAAATATCTCCTTAGCGGTCTTTAAAGCGACAGAGCTTTACTTAGAACTTTTTACCGCTTTCAAAATGTTACGAGCACCCTTGAGAAAAAGAGGATCAATTCTCACCGCATTCAGCATAGCTTTTTCTACCCATGATTGGGCTCGGCCCCTAGTTTGAGTAATCTCATCTAGTTGTTCTATAATGTTTTTGACATTAGCTTTTTGGCTAATTTCTTTTTGTTCAAAAATTTTTCTAATATTATGTTCCCATTCACCCCATTCTTTTAGTGTCAAAAGAAAACTCCCACTAGCTACAGCATCATAAGCCATATCACCAGAAGGTTTAGTAATAAAGCCATCAGCCCAAGGAAAGGCAAACTTGATCAACAATTCATTGGCATCAACAATTTGAGGATGATAAAGTAGGGTTAAGAAGGCTTGTTCTTGATCAATTAGCAGTTTTTTTTGAGGGCAGGCTTTTTTTTCGTCCTCTTGTTTATAAGGAGCAAGGGTGCTGCTTTCTAAATCAATTAAACTAGCTTTGAGGGCAAATGGAGCTGGATCTTTGGGTTCTGGTTGGTAAATTTCAATCTGATATTTTTTAGCAAGCTTCAATACCATCTCTTTGATATCTTTTTGGGTGCCAGCATAGACCATTAATCGATAGTTTTTTTGCTCTTTGACGATAGGCAATAATTGTTTGAGTAGATTTTTAATTTCATATTTATTAGTGCCTAAACCGCCAGTAGTAATACAGAGTTTAAGTACGCCGCAGCGCCAAGCATGCTTATTTTTTCTGGTTTTGAGTATGCGAGGATCAATGGGTGAACCAGTAACAATTACCTGATTTTGTTTAACTTTTTTACCCATTTTTTCAGCTTTTTCAAAAAACTCTTTTTTAGTATCTTGATCAAAAACAGCAAACTTCATATTAGGTCGATCTGCATTAACAAGATAATCTTCTCGTACATGGGGATCAGTAATGACTTGAATAACTTCTTTACCAAGGCTAGCTAAAATATTACCAGCAGCAATGTGAAAGGAAAGAATTGGTTTCTTGATATTTTCGCTTAAATAAAGTAGAGGAGGAGTAATGCTTTTTAAGATTGGAAGTTTTTGCCTAGCAAATTTATCAACTAAATCTTTAATTTTTTTCAAAAAGGAATAGCGAGCTAAGGTTTTACCGATTGCCTCAGTTAATTGAATATTGTGTAAATCTGCTTGGCAAACATAATTTGTAGGATCAACCACCCAGGCTTTTTTGGGATCGATGTGCTTGCCCCATTGCTTGACAGCAACCCCTAGAGCCATTGAGTAATGAGCCCTAGAAAAAACAATATCAGGGATAGTGTCAACTTCTGGTAAACCATGGAGACCCTTGAGATCTTCTTTGTAGGTAGCTGAGACAGTGATGATGGGCAGTTCTGTCTTCTCTAAATAACGTTTATCTTGACGGAAAGTTTTTCTAAGTTGCGGATCAAAAAGTTTGCGCATAAATCTATGCTAGAGATTTTGCATTTATAGGTCTAGTGGGAATTTTTAGAAGCTGGAATTTAGGAGAGCTAATGGCCTGTTTCATAAGTAAATTACGCTCTTTATTACTACTTTTTTATTCGGGTAAAATCAAGCTTTATGATAAAATTAATAATAAATTAAAACTTTTAACTTAAAATTAGTGAAAATAAAGGGCTGTGATGTTAATGGCTAGCATGGTGGTCTCCAAAACCACTCGTGGGGGTTCGAATCCCTCCAGCCCTGCAAATTAAAAAGAGCTATGTATGGCTCTTTTTAATAAACTAATGTCTCTTGCATCATTACTGTTATAATTAATTTATGAATGGAAAAGAAGTAGATAGATGTGGTTTGTTGCACTTGGGCAAAGAACAACAAAAAAAAATTTTATTTTCATTACTTCATCAAAAAGAAGATTTAACTAGATTAATTCCAAGAAAAGAGGCTTTATGTATAGGAGAACATTTAGAAGCAGCAGGTTTAGTTGCTAACAAATGGAGTATCTGGAATGCTTTCTCGGTTTTATTTAAACCACTTGCTCCGAATAGTTCAGTTGCTGAGGTAAATTGTAATTTGATTGATCAAGAATATAAATTGGGAGGACTTATAGATAGTAATTTACCGTTAAGAGCTTTAACTCATGTTTTAAGAAATTATTTTGTTGCTGGTTTTAGAAAAGAAATGGAAAACAGAAGTTTTTCTAACTTAGCTCAGCCAAATTTAGTTTCATATGTTACTAATAGAATCGATCGTTCTCCTATGGATCCAGAAAATGCAGTTTTATCTATATCAAGCTTTGTTCCTCCTACTTATGGAGTATTTAATGTAGGAGTAGGAGCTATATTTTATAGACAAAGTCAGTCTGGTAATCCTGAAATTTTAGTTGGTGAAAGAAGGAAAAGAGAAGGCAAATGGAGCCCAAATGGTTTGGTGATTCCTTCGGAAACGATGAATATTGTTTGTCCTAATTTAACTTATTTGCAAGATTATAATTTTTCTTCAGAAGAAACAATTGGTTTAGAGAATTGGTCTTGGGATTTATTAGGCTGCATGTATGACTTAGCAGAGTTACCTGCTGAAGTTTTCTTGAAGAGACAATTAATGAGTATGTTATTTGCTGGTGAGGTTATGTCCTCACAGTGGAATAGAGCTTATACTCTTCAGGGTTTCTTACATACTTTAGTTCGAATGATGATAGAAGAATTAGTGGGTTTTTCTATACCGTCAAAAAGTCAGGCAATACAAGAGTCAGACATCAAAAGTTTGCGGGAAAGTTATCTTACTCTACGTCAAGTATTTACAGAATCTAGTCACAGATTAAGTAATTATATTGCTGAAAAATCGAGTTTATTGACTATGTATCTTGATATTTCATCTGGGGTGCCTTGGCTTGTACCCATAATTGCTTTACCAGTAAATGATGTACTAGGAACAGAGTTAGGTGCTTTAGTTTTAAATTCAGGACAATGGCACAAAGAATTTGATGGCGAAGCACGGTGGGTAGCTTGTGATAGTGAAGAATTAGTCGCTGAAGGGCCTAGATTTGCAGCGAGAAAACTTTTGGAGAAGGAATCTATTTAATGCATAATTTTGCTTGGAGATAAATACAAATAGGCTCCAACATCCTTCGTTAGTCCTTTATAAATAGTGTTTGCATTTTTTATTAAAATTCCACTCGAGGTAGGTTCGAACATCGTCCACTAAGCCCTGTAGATGATAAAAAGAGCCATGCATGGCTCTTTTTTTAACGCTTGAGTATGTGAGTCATTAAAAATTTTTCATCCATGAAGGCATTTCATCACCTAATTGAGCTTGCATTTTTGTTCTCCACTGTTGTGTTTCTGCCTTATCTCTTGCTGCTTGTTTTGCCTCAATTGCATCGCTTCTTTTTTGTAGATCTAAATATTGTTGTCTGGTTTGTTTTACAATTGATTCTGTTCCATAAATTTCTTCATAGGCTTTATCATGATAGGTAATTCCTGTGAGTTGATATGGTTTTCCTTCTCCTGCCTGAGTTTCGATTAATTCTTTGAGTTGTTGTCTAGTTCCTATAAAAACATGATTGTGTCCCACTAAATATTGACCAATACTGGGATCAATAATAATTTCCACTTCTTCTTCATCTATCACTATTAATTGACGTAAGAATATGTGCGGATTGTAAACATCACTGATGTCATCTACGATAGCGTTTTGGCAACGATCAATATTAATTCCCATTTCAATAAGATTTCTCTGAAGTTCTGAACTTAAAGTATCACATTTTGACCAAAGTAGATCTCTATCAATGTAGTCCGAATCGACTTGTTCTGGTATTGTTGAAAGCTGTTTTTTAAATATAAGACTTCCATCCAAAGCTCTTTCACCTACACCTAGTTTTTCTTGAAGGGCAATTTCAACTAATTGTCTTAAAACTTCAATAGCTTTTCTGATTTTTTCATTTCTAGATAAAATTTCAGCTGTTTGTTTTTGTTCATCTGACACTTAATCAGTCTAAGTAAAAAATGGTCAAGTTTCAAGAAGACAGTAAATTATAGAAAGCTCCACTCGAGGTAGGTTCGAACATCGTCCACTAAGCCCTGCAGCGCATTTTTTACTCGAGCAGATATCCTATAAAAATAGAAGAGACGGAAGGAATTGGATTGAATTTTTTGCGTTTTTGTTCTCATTTATCAGCCCTTTTTAATAGGTTCGAGCGTTGTTTACTTAGACTTTTTTCGAATGGAGTTTTAAGTTTTATGAATTAGCATGCTATAATTTTTTTATGAATTCTAATTTACATTTAGGAGATGTAGTGCTTTTTAAACAAGGTCTATATGAGATCGTTCAAGTTGATGAGAAGTCAGAAACAAATAGATATAAGCTTTTGTTATTAGCTTGTATTGATTCTTCGAAACTTACTTCATTAGAAAAGTTTATCTATGTATCAGATTCAAATACTTTGGAAATAGTTTCAGTGAATAAACCGAAATTTTTACAAGGGGATAGAGTAAAATATAAAGGAGAGTTTGCTATAGTGAGGTTTGTTATGGTCGAGGGAAGTAGATATGAATATCAAATCGGAATTCAAAGTGGTTCAAGAATTTCTAAATATGATTATATTACTTGGGTGAATGAATTTGAGTTATCAAAATAGGTTCGAACATCGTCCACTAGTCCCTGCAAATGATAAAAAGAGCTATGCACAGATTTTTTAAGAGTAGTAGTTTATTAAGTTTGAGCAATAAAGATCTCTAGCGAAGGGTGCTCTGGTCTCAAAGTTAATTTTGGATCGTCGTCAGATTATTGCAGCTGCAAATATGCTGGAAGTTTCTTATAAAGAGCTACAAAGTTATCTAGATGAAATGAGTTCTGTATTTAAGAATGATTAAAGAATAGTATTAATTTTTACAGGATTTAAATTTACACAAGAAAAATTTTTAGGACCAACTAAATTAGAAATTAATGGAGTAGTATATGGAGCCCTTGATGAGGGAGCTGGGAATTTTGTAAAAGTAGTTGGTGGAAAGAAATTTGATAGTCTTAATCAGCTATTAGCTTTGGCTCAAAGATATGGTTTAAGGGTTAGTCAGCCTGTTCGTGGTATAAGTTATGATATAGACGGCCAGGCCAGTGTTGATTTATGGGATACAGAAAACAATAAAATTGTTGTTTCTTTTCTTTTAGAAGCAGTCAGCTTCAGGCCAAAGATATCCGAAAGCAGGAGAACTGCTTCCCTGAAAGTTGATTCCATGCATCACGGCCCAAGTGTTGATGGCAAGGTTGCCCAATTTATTTTTAACATTTTGAGCAAAAATAAATTTGACAGTTTAGCAGCTTTGCAAGCAGCAGTGCACGGATTGTATGATGGGTACAGAATAGTTAAAGAAAGGCTATATATTGGGCATCTGGTAAAGGTTCAGCCAAATCGATTTAAAGCCACGATATATAATCAGGATGATCAAGTAGTAATGATGTTGATTATTATTGAGTTTGATAAATAATAAATTAAATAGCAATTACAGCATGAAAGGAAAATATGAAAATTGGCATTTTTTCAGATTCTCACGATAATATTGAAAATTTAAACAAAGCTGATGCTGTTTTTCAGGAGAATGAAATCAAGCAAGCATTCTTCTGTGGTGACCTAGTTTCTCCTTTTGTATTAAAGTTTATCAAGGATTGGCCTTTTCCCATTAAAGCAGTTTTTGGCAATAATGAAGGTGACCATTGGGGGATTGCTGGTAGGTTAAAAAAGTATTCAATTACTAATATTGAATATCCAGCTAGAGGAATTTTTTGGGAAGAAAAGTTTGCGGGTATCAAAATTGCTGTTTTTCATGGTGATAGTCAAGAAATAACAAAGAATTTAATAGATTCTGGCAACTATGATTTAGTTCTAACTGGTCACACTCACGAGCCGCATATCAAGAAAATAGAAAATACCACCTGGATTAATCCTGGTTCAGTGGCTGGTGTTTCAGAGAATCCAGATATTAAGGCAGGCACGATTGCGATTTATGATCTTAAAACAAAACAAGGGAAAATTATAGAGTTATGAAACATGTCTACAAAAAACCTCAAAGCCACTATTAATTGGTATGATGAACATGCTGATGATTATTCTACAAAAGTTAAATCAAAGATTAATTTAGATGAGATCAAACAACTTCTTAATTATTTGCCAAAAAATGCTAAAGTTTTAGATGCCGGTTGCGCGGCTGGCAGAGATAGTAAAGTTTTAAAAGATTTGGGTTGTGAAGTGACGGGGATTGATTTATCTAAAGAATTATTAAAAATAGCGAAAAAGGAAAATCCAGGTATTAAATTTGTTAAAGCTGATTTTTTAGATTTGCCATTTAAAGATAAGAGTTTTGATGGAATTTGGGCGAGTTCTTCTCTGGTGCATTTGGAAATAAAAGAACAGTTCAAAAAAGCTTTAAAAGAATTTAAACGAGTATTAAAAAAAGAAGGAATTTTATATTTTAGTGTTCAAAGTCGGGTGGGAGAGAAAAAAGCTGGCTGGGTAAAGGATGCTCATTCTAAAGAAGGACGTTTTTTTCAATTTTTTAATATGGCAGTTCTCAGAAAAATAGTTGAAGAATTGAATTTTGAAATAGTAAAATTTTTTATAAGAAAATCTTCACGACAAGATATTGTTTGGCATGTTGTTTATGCTAGAAAAAGTTAGATAGGTTCAAATCTCCTCTACCAAACCATCAAAACTCACCTTGAAATTATAGTAATAGGCACGCTCGCTAAAAGCAGTGAGGCCTACCTTCCAGTATCGCCATTCATGATCAATGGTGGCACTGAGCCCCTGGACGGTTTTATCTGCTGCCACTTCGTGAAAAGCAGCCACAGCTAAAGTGACTGCTGTCTGCATGTTGATTGGTGGTGGGAAAAACTGTTTGATTTCAGCTGGTTGTTGACTTAAGCTCAGTTTTTTTTGGCTGATATCACTGTCAAGAAGAGACTGTTGTTTAATTTGGATTTGTTCTTTGCTCTGTGGACTATAGAAAAAACACCTGATGGTCGGTTCTTGATCTGGATTTTCATAATTAGGGAAAGAAATCTCCAATTTGGTCAATTGGGCATCAGGTCTTAGCCCAGTAGCTAGGTCTTGGCAGCTTAAATGATATTGTTTTTCAATCCTATCTAAGAAAGATAAATCTACTTGAATTAGTGGTAGTTTTTGTAAATCATATTGTTTTTTAAAGTTTTTGTCTCTAAGTTCATAATCAGTATGCGAGCTCATGAGTTCATCTGAACTTTCAATAGGAACTGCTTGTTCATTGGCAAGGGGAGAGCTTGGCTGCGTGTGATGAGTATAAAAATAAATAGCTAGTAAGATGAGCAAAATAGTGGCCAAAATGAATAAAAGGCGGTTCATAGCTTTAGTTTTTTAATCTGTCCTGCAAAGTCAACATAATAGTAGTAATATTGATACTCCTTTTTGTCAGTCTCAGCATTCTTACTCACGGCACTGATATTAATTGACCACTCTCGCTTATCCTCCTCAATGCTGATACTAAATGAGCTGAGTTCTTGTTCGGCTAGCTTATCTTTTTCAAATTCAGCTACTGCTAATTTGACTGCCTCAATCATTCTTAAATTAGGAGGGAAATTCTCTAAGACAACTTTTTCGTCATATTTCCCTAAAGCTTTGAGTTCAGTTTCAGGTCGATACAAGGTATTACTTTGAGTATAAGAAAAGATTTCATCTTGCTCGTCATCAAAAAATTGGTAATTAATATAAGGTTGAGTGTCACTGAGATTGCTAATACTGAAATAAAATCGCCTTAATTGTGCTTGTTCTGACCAATTTTTAGCTGCTTTCCAAGCTGAGTCTAGATATAAAGTTTCAGCATTTTGATAAAATTTAAATAACTCCTCAAGAGTGATGGGTTTAGCAGTAATGCTTTGACAATAAACTTCTCTGTTAAAGTAGACAGAACAAGGAACAAAAAAAGAGTCAGCTGCTGTTTTGACTTTCAGATGTATTGACCAAGGCTCATCAGGTTTTAAGGTAATGCCAAAAGAAGTAACTATTTGTTCATCAGTTTTTTGGCTAGTAAATTCTTTGATGGCCAAATCAATGGCTTCCTCAGCGCTGACTGCTGGTGGCCAAGGTTCAATTTTTCCTTCCAAAGAATATGAATTGTTGATGGTACTAGTTTTTTCTACTCGAACGCTGGGGTGGCTGTATTTGAAAATTTTTTCTTTATCAATTGAACAGAATCGGTATTCTACATCAGGGGTGAGATCATCCATCTTTTGAACACTACTTCTAAAGTAGCAGATTGAGGCATTAGCAGCCCAAGTTTGAGCTTTAGGCAAAGCGCGGTCAAAAAAGTATTTGCTTTCAATGCCTTTCATCATGGGATACTGAGTGATAATTTCAGGAGTAGGACTAGGAATAGTTGTAGATACATCACTATCTTTGGTGACTAAACTTAGATTTTTAAGTTTTGGCCAGATAAGCGCCGCTGAGACCACTATGATTGACAAAAGCAGAACAATGAGAATGATAATTTTCAAAACTCGAGGAGAGATTTTATTTTCATTTTTGGCTCCACAGTGGGGACAAAAGTTACTAGTAAAAAAAACTATAGCACCGCATTTTTTACAAAACATACTTTATTGTGGCAAATTGGGCGGTGCTTGGCAAGCAGTGATAGGCTTGTTAGTGGAAAAGGTTTATTTTACTTCATAATAAATGATAGAATAAATGTATAGAGTCTGAGCAGAAAAAGTTTGATTCCATCCACATAGGCTTTTCTTATGTTAAAAGAATTTATAAGCCGCTTAGAACAGCTCCCACGAGCAGAAAGAGCTGAGCAAGAATTAGTAGAAATGATAAGGGTTTTTCATCTGCTGCTTAATTATTTGAAAAATAGAAGTTCTTTCCCAAATAAAGAAATTAATAAAATTGCCAAATTAATGGGTCGTCTAATTGATGACGGTCATATTCCTATTGTATTAGAGCCAAATATTCCTTCTATAGCCTTTTTGCTTGTAGCTAGTGGAGTAGAACTAAGACCACACTTATTATTGCCTCGTAATTTTATTTATTTAACAGGTTTAGCACCTGAAGTTCAATTAGGAATATTAGCATATGCTGCTAGTCAGTGTCGAGATTTTTTCTGTAATAAGATTAGAAGAGATAATAGTGAAGAAGTTAATAGAAGAGCACGAGCCTGGGAGGCGGAAGCATTAATTACCTTGAAACGATTAGCTGATCAAGAAAGGGTAATTTTAAGACTCTTGCCTTTTCAAGAACAAATGATAGATACTTTTCCTAATGGTCTAAAAAGTTTAGAGCGAAGATTGCGTTATAACACTCCTCCATACAGAAGGATTTATGGATGATGATTAATTTGTTTTGATATTAAATAATTGTAATAATTTGATACTAATGATATTATTGTGATATTTTCTTAAAAGAAACTACTCCTATTATTCGAGATGCAATGACAGGAGCTCTAACTCCTTACGGAGAATCATTAATTCTCTCGCTTGGTTCAGTCAAGGGTAGGATTTCAATTGATTGGAAAAATATGCATGGCGACTATCAAAGATTTGGTGGTCGAGTTTTGGAGAGGGAACTCAGGAGAATTGCTTACTTTTTGATGAGTATTTTTGACAATCAGCGAGTAGCAGTAACTTATATAAGTGGAGATACTTTTGTTATTTCGTCCACACATTTAACTGATGAACAACTACTTAATATATTGAGAGCATATCAAGAAAGTTTGGAAAGTCTTGGCCATCTAGTCTGTGTTGCAGGTTTTCCTGATGAGCTAACAGCAGAGGTTTTTGATTATTGGCAACAACATCCCGAAAATAGATTTAATAGGGTTGAGTTGGCGAGTCAAAGTGTTTGCGTAATTGATATTCGTCATTTGAGAAAAATTACTGAAGAGGGGACCATGGAAGTAATTGAACCGTTACTAACTAATTTTTTAGGTCAGCTTCAAGCTAGTTTTTTTCAGGATAAGGTTTTTAGAACTAGATGTGATGAGTTTTGGATTTTTTCAGAAAAACAGCCAAGTCAACTTGCTCAATTCATGGAAAGATTTGCTAGTGATTATGCTGGTCCATTAGAGTTTGATTGGGGACTTGGGCTTAATTTAGATGCAGCTGATACAGATCTAACAAAAAAGAAAAGTAAGCTTGAACCTGCAATAAGGGTTCAAGATCCTAATAAAGATCTACATACTTTTCATAGACCTTAGTGTTTTTTATATTCTCATTAGGAAAAATGGTTTTGCTATAATACTCAATATGATTTCAAGAGATTTTGAACCAGGTAGAGCTCCTGATAAAGAGCAAGTTGAACCGCCCTTAATTAATGATTCCAGAACTTTGCGAGGATTTTTGACATCCGAGAGTAAAGGGCAATCGTTTAGAGTAAATAATCCGCAAAACAATTTTCCTGCTTTACCATATTTTGGTCCCGCTTCAAACAATCCTTATGGAGTTTTTGATAAAAGCAGACCACAAAGCAGGATAGCGCTAGGTACTTATCAAGTGCTTGCGATAGCGGTGAAACTGCCAGTAGCTGTTGCTAATGAATCAGATCCTAGACCAGATCACATAATTATGATGGATAACACGGACACTTATGTAGTGATAGAAACAACTAGACCGGTAAGAGATGGAGGAGGAGTAAAATATCGTAGCTTGAGATACGCTCTTCCGCGCAGTAAACTTTAGGAGGCAGAGTAGTTTTTTTCCTAAAAGTTTTGTGTTATAGCTAACGCAGGAATTTGCACAGTTTTAGCTATATAATTTTTTTGAAATTCAATATTTATGAACGAAACAAACCCTACTATTGAATCTGCAGAAGAATCTCCAGAAACTCCCAAAAAACTCTATTGGCTGTCAGGTGCTTTAGAAAGCCAACAGGCTGGTGGGCAAATAAAAGGTTCTTTAGGGAAGAAACATGGTCAAGGCAACTATGAATTCGTTCATTCTATGATTTCAGGTGATAAAACTAGTGTTGAGCGCTACCAGAGATTAAAGGCTGACATTGTAGAGCAAATTGAAAAGGGCAAAGAGGTAATCATAGTAGCTCATTCTTTTGGCGCGCAGGAACTCTATGAGTTGATTAAAGAATTGGAAAAAGATCCTGAAAACGAAAAATATTTTGAAAAGATTACTATTGTTTTGCTTTCGCCATATGGAGTGATAGAAGGCTGGTTGCAATTACCCCGCTTGTTACAGGTACTTAATTTGTTTACTTCATTAACACCGTTGGGCCCATTTGCCCGTTTTAGATATAGTTTGGAATCATTTAATTTTTTCCCAGCTGAGAATATGACGAATGATGAATTAGAAGTAATACTTAGAGAATTTTTTCCTGAAAAGTCACGCTATTTACCCTACGAACAAAAAAATACTACTGCTGTGACAAGTATGCTTGCTGAAGAAGGTTTTTTCATGACTTTAGATGAGGGAAGTCAAAGCGAAATCAGAGATAAAGTGAGAACGATTGATGAGAAAATCAAGATATGTGGCAATCGTAAAGCAAGTAGAGTAAATAAATTAATCTTAAGAAATTTACTTCGTCGAAGAAGTTTAGCCATCAAAGACGCGGTTGCTGAAGCTTATACTGGCGGTGAAGAAGAGCCAACACAATCAATGATAGAGATGTACAAAGTCATGGCTCAAGCAGGATTGGGTATTGCTAGTCTATTAAAGAAAATGATGACAGGAGAAGTAACAAGCGCTTTGAGGAGAGTGAGAGAGAAAGGTGCTACTATCAAAGCAGTGATGCCAGAATATGATGTTATTTATTCTGTTAAAGAATTTATGGAGCTGTTACAAATTGATGAAGAGGAGGCCCTAGAATTAATAGCTTTCTTAACTGCAGCAACTCATTCTTCTTTTGTAATTAATGCTGCTGGAGTAGTTGAGGCAGTGGCTGAGTTGGTAGGAGATTGATATCATCTAAAAGCAAACAAAAGCTTTTAATTTTTCCAATTGTAAACGTTGCCCTGTCATTTGACTAAGATTTTTGATACGGCTTTGGCGTCGTCTTTGAATAATTTTTTTAGCAGCCACTGGTCCAATACCTGGTACCCTTAACAGGGTCCAATAATCAGCTTTATTTAAATTTACTGGAAAAAACTGAGGGTGATTTTTGGCCCAGAGCATTTTAGGATCAGTTAGTTCTGATAAAAGCCCCTCTTTATTTAAAGGAATATCATAGGGTCTAAAACGATAGAAACGCATCAAAAAATCTGCCTGGTAAAGACGATGCTGTCTAGTTAGAGAAGTAGCTTTTCTTCCAGCTAAGGGCGTATCTTTAATTGGCCTAAAGGCAGAGTAAAAAACTCTGCTCAGTCCAAAGTTTTTATAAAGAAAATGAGTATTGCGGATAATATCTTTGTCATTTTCACTGGCAGCGCCGACCACAAATTGGCTAGTAAGACTAGCTGCTCTTTTGCCAGCATAACGCAGTTTTTTGATTTCTTCTTTAATAAGAGATAAGCTTCGATAAATATCTGATCGTAGTTTTTTGTCAGGAGCTAGTTCTGCTAAACTTTGCTCTGTAGCTGACTCAATATTCAAGGATAAACGATTACTCAATTTGATCGCTTCTTGAATGCTACCATTAGAAGATCCTGGCATGATTTTCAGATGCACATAACCTCGATATTGGTATTTTTTTCTCAAGATGGTGACGGTATCTAGCATTTTTCCCATAGTCTGATCAGGGCTATTCACTAAACCTGACGAAAGAAAAAGTCCGTCAACCAGTTTTCTGCTATGGGCTGAATCAAAGGCTTTAGCCATTTCGTCAGGGCTGGTGATTGTGCGTTGGCAACTACGATCACGCCTGAAGGCGCAATAGAGACAGTTATTGTGGCAGGCGTTAGTTTGTAAGACTTTAAACAAACGACAAACATGATTACCAGCTACTTTAGCGTGATAAACACCAGGAATCTTAGTAGTTTGACCAAAATCTCTAGGTCCACAAGTATCGTATTGAGCAGCCGGACCAAGAATAGATATTTTTTGATAGAGATCCATAAGTTGATGCTATTAGAAAAAAACCCGAATTGTCAATGACTTGTTTTGGTTAAAGTTGGGGTATAATTTAGCTATGATTCGGGAACGAATAGGTCAAGCTAGGGCAACTAGCCCAGAAGGAGAATTTAAGCTAGAAGATTTATGTTACATGGCTAGAGAACTCGACTCAGTAGTCTGGACTGCAAAAGACTTTCCTAGACAGCATAGGCCTGATGTTAGAGCATTAGTACCAGGGATTAGAATAAGAGATTTTGATCGGCTGGGCTCTCCTCTTGAACTTCATCCTAGGATAAAGAAACAATTTAAAATGAATACATTGAGAACTCTTAAAGCTTCAAGCGCTGTTTTTGTTTTCAAGAAGATCGCTTATTATGATCCTCAAACAAGGCAAATATTCATCCGGCCAATGGCATTATCATTTCAAAAACAGAGACTGCAAAGGATTCTTGCTCATGAGTTCTCAGCTGATAATAGCGACAGACTAATGATTATTCAGCCCGGGAATTATACTGATTTTCAAAGAAAAAAAATTCGGCCCCTTTTAGAAATTCTATTTACCAAAAAACATCGTCCGAGAATGGCTCAAACCCATATTGAAAAAACAGGCTATCGAGAAACATTATTTCAAGGTCAATTTGCAATTAGTGATATTTATCCAAGGGAAGTAATTGAGTTGTCAGAAATTTATCATTGCTTGATGGAGTTGATTAGCATGCAGCTTTTTCAACGAAATGGAGATGTAAAGGCTTTCGATCTTGATATCCAGAGTGGACGGTTGCAGTCACTAGGAGTAATGGAGTATCCTCGTTTTGAGGATATTGCTTACAAGGCTTTCAGAGTTATAAACTGGAGAACATTATTAGATGCATTTAAAACTGAGGATATTTTTGAAACACTGGCAATACTAGAGACTAGCTCTTCAAGGTATGGCAAGGGTGTTTGTAATGAGTTGATAAGGGCTAGTAGGCTTGATGAAGGAAATGTATTAGCTCAAAATAAGATGTTTTTTGATTTGTGAAATTTTTTGATTTAATTATTAATTATGAAAAATGAAACTCAGTCCGGAAATATTCTAAGTCATGGTCTAGATAAATGTATTTTAGGTTTTTCATCTGGTTTTATATTTTTACTTTCTAGAACTGAAACTGAGATATCAAATCTAGTAGCAAGGTTAGTGGGAGGACATTATCATCGAAGTATTATTGAGCATGGTTTAACTGCTTTTTGTATGGGATTATTGGCTAATGGCCTATGTGAATTTTTTATTATAGAGTCAGATTCTGATGAAGAGTATCAAGAGTTTTCTCGACGAAAATTGTCTTTTATTATTGTTTTTGTTTATATTGTTTTATTATTGACAGTAGAACTTTGTCAAACAGTCAAATTAAGTCGGGAATTTCAATGGGAGCAATTAGGAGGCACAGGGGTAGGTTTAGCTTCATCTTTATTTGCGATAGCTTTATTAGAATTATTACGAAATAGTGGTAAATAAAAAGATATGAAAAAATTCAGAAAATATGGAACCAAGCCTTTTAAGCTAGCACTGCTTCATGGCGGTCCAGGAGCTGCCGGAGAAATGGCTGCAGTGGCCAAGGAGCTATCTAAAGAGCATGCTGTTTTAGAACCATTGCAAAGCAAAACTAGCATCCAGGGTCAAGTTGAAGAACTAAAAGCTATTTTGCAGACAAACGCTGACTTGCCTGTCACATTGATTGGCTATTCTTGGGGAGCTTGGCTAGCTTTTATTTTCGCAGCTCAATATCCTAAATTTGTTAAAAAATTAATTTTGCTAGGCAGTGGGGCGTTTGAGGAAAAATATGCCAAAGATATTATGAAAGTTCGCTTGGCCCGTTTGAGCAAAGCAGAGAGGAAAGAAGTAGATTCTTTGTCTAAAGATTTAGAAAGGGCGGAGCCAGAGCAAAAAAATGCAATTTTTGCTCAATTTGGTAAATTAATGACTAAGGCAGATTCATATAATCCTTTGCCTGATAAAAATAAATCGATTAATTGTCGCTATGATATTTATGAAAAAGTTTGGCCAGAAGCGGCAGAGTTAAGAAGGACTGGTAAGTTATTGAAGCTGGGCAAAAAGATCCAGTGCCCAGTGGTAGCAATTCATGGCGATTATGAACCACATTTACCTGAAGGGGTGAGAGTTCCTTTAGCTAAAGTTTTAAAAGATTTTAAATTTATCCTTTTAAAAAAATGCGGACATACAGTCTGGCTCGAGAAAGAAGCAAGAGCTAAGTTTTATGCTTTGCTGAAAAAAGAACTATGATTTCTTTGATCCATAGCTAAGATTTTAGCCTGGGAGGCTGCTAATAGCCCTTATATTCAAAGGCCGTTTAAGAACGCAACTAAAAAGCTCCCGGATGAACCAGGAGCTTTCTTAATTTTAAGATAATTTTATCTTGAATAATTATCTCTTCTGGGCCTGAAGTCTCTTCTTGGACCTCTTGGACCTCTGGAATCTCTAGGAGCTTGAGGTCGAGCAATGTTAACAATTAACTCTCTTCCTTCAACTTCCATGCCATTGCTAGCCTCCTCAGCTGCTTTAGCATCTTTTTCCTCTTTAAATTCAACAAAAGCAAAACCTCTAGATCTACCAGTTGCTCGGTCAATGATGAGTTTAACTGAAGCTAATTCACCATATTCACTGAACATATTTGTGAGTTCATCCTCGCCTAAGCTAAAGGGTAGGTTACCTACAAAAAGTTTGCTTTTATTTTGTTGTGCTGTGTCACTTGGACTGAACATGCTTGTCTTTCTTCTTTCTCCAATTTTTTGGAGAAGATTATTAATAACTTAACAGTGTAATTTATCACTGTTTTCTCTGGAAAGTAGTGTTGAAGATGGGAACTTATCGGCTTGATACCGTGATCACCTGTGCATCAAGCACTAATTACAGATATATAAAAATATATATTTATATTATACCATGGTATTTGTAAAGCTACTAGATGACTATAGTGGCTCAGCTAAAAAAAGATTAAAATGATCACTATGAACGAAAATTTACCACAAGCTCCAAAAAGCAATGCGCAGACCCAAAGTATTTATGATGTGAGTTTAAGCACTATCTTTGGGCGTAATTTTTTGGCTGGTATGAGCCGAGCTTTAGGAGGGATTTTTATCTATCTGCTTTTTTTAATTTGTCTATTTTTGATTTTAAAATCAATCTTTTGGCCTAAACTAGAGCCATACTTAGATTCCTATCAAAAAGCAATGCAGTCAATTGAACAACTAGAAAGACAAAGCGAAGTTTTAAATTCTTTGCAAAAAAAAAGCAACGAAGTGGTAGATCAAGAACAAGTAAATAATTTACTTAAAAAACTGGGAGAACTGTGAGATTGTTGATGGTCGAAGACCAAGTTGCGCTGGCAAAAATTGTAAAGAATTCTTTTAAAAAATCATTTGTAGTAGATTTAGCTCAGACAGGCAAAGAAGCTTTATACCAAGCTAGCGTGACTGACTACCAAGCGATCATCTTGGATATAGGCTTGCCAGATGTAGATGGTTTTACTGTTTGTCAGCAACTAAGATCAGCAAAGATTGATTGCCCGATTTTGATCCTGAGCGCTCATGGTAAACTAAGTGAAAAGGTCAGAGGTTTAGATCTAGGCGCTGATGATTATTTGACTAAGCCATTTGAGCTGCTAGAGTTACAGGCCAGGGTGAGGGCCTTATTAAGAAGAAAAACGAAATTGCTGTCGTCTAAATTGACTCTAGGAGCACTAAGTCTCGATTTTGAAAAACGAAAAGTAGCATATCAAAATATTGATATACCTTTGAATAAAAAAGAGTTTTTAATTCTGGGATTATTAATGCAAAACCCTGGGCGTATTTTTAGTAGGGAGGCGATCTTAGAACAAGTTTGGCCAAACCCATATTCCAGTTCTAGTAACTTAGTTGATGTTTATATTAGTTTTTTAAGAAAAAAAATTGATAGAAGATTTGGGGTGAAGTTTATAAGGACGGTGCATGGGAGAGGGTATAGGGTGGTGGGGATGAAGGAAGATTAAGGAAATTATGAACGATAGAGATAAAAAAATACTACTAAAATTAAAAAAGATAATAAAGAAAAGATTTATCAATGAGGCGACGGGGCATGATTGGTTTCATATGGAGCGGGTGTTACAAATGGCAGTAAAGATTTCGGAGGAAGAAAAGCCAAGTGATATTTTTGTACTTGAAGCTGCTTCTTTATTACATGATATAGCTGATTATAAATTTTCTGATGGTGATGAAAAAATTGGATTATTGGAAGCTAGAAGGATTCTTCAAAATTTAGGCGTGGATGAAAAAAAAATAAAGCATGTTTGTCAAATAATAGATAGTGTTTCCTTTAAAGGTCTGAAAGTAAAAACAAGAGTAGAAACTCTAGAAGGTAAAATTGTTCATGATGCTGATCGCTTGGATTCAATTGGAGCCCTAGGAATTGCTAGAACTTTTGCTTATGGAGGCAGAATGGCTAGAATACTACATGATCCTAGGATAAAACCAGTTAAGCATAGTTCTTTTGAAGATTATAAAAAAAAGCAAAGTACGACAATTAACCATTTTTATGAAAAGTTACTTTATATCAAGAATACTCTCTATACTGATTTAGCAAAAAATATAGCACAGTCAAGACATGATTTTATGTTACAGTTTTTAGAAAAATTTTATAAAGAATGGGATAGTAAAGAATAAATTTATAATTTTTTGATCATAGAAAATTCTTCTAAGGCTTTAAGGAAGACAGATGTTTTAAGAATATTATCATTCATTCCTAGAAAAATTTTTTCATTTTTTGCTTTTTTAAAATATTTATCTTTTTGATTTTTGTTGTTTTTAATATGGCATATTAAACTGAATCCTATGTTATTCCATAACATTGCGCCAGCTCTTCTATGTGCTTTGTTTTCTAAATTGATGCTTTTGGAGAAATATTTTCCTGCTAGTGGAAGATTATTTTCTTGTAAGGCAATCCCTCCTAATCTGGTACAAATTATTGATTGTTGAGGTAAATCTTTGATTTTGATAGTAATATTTAGGGCTTGGTTTAATATTTTTTTTGCCTTTTTAAATTGCTTCTTTAGCCAGTAGGTTTCACCTAAATAAGTTAACGTATCTCCTATTTCTTCTAGTTCATTTAGATGATTCAGCTCATATAAAGATTGTTGAAAAAGATCAATAGCTTTTTGATATTTTTCTTTTGCTTGATAAATTTTTCCTAAACGTAATTTAGCTAGAGCGTAAATTTTTTTTGTTTGTTGGTTTGAACTTATAGAAAGGCCTATTTGAGCATACTTTTCTGCTTGTTTAAGATCACCTCTCCAGAAATATAACCACGATAATTCTCTAATAGAGCAGGCTGCTCTTTGATGAGGATCATTTAATTTTAAGGACAAGTTATATACCACCCGCCCCAGCCTCTCTACATCATCCCACCTACCTGTATCCCAAAGAAAAATTCCCAAATAGTTCCAGATCTCAATTACTGGTTGATAGATGTGGAATTTAAGACTTTTATCAATGGTGTTCAAAATATCAGCCAGTTGTCTTTCAATTTCATTGTAATAATAGATATTGCCTCTTTTACCTTGTTTTAGAAAGTCGAGGTAATAGCTTAATACTTTTCTTAATTTGACTATAGTTTCAATTTGTCCTTCCAATTGGAATTTAATTTTCAATTGTTTTTGGAAAAGAAAGTTTTTTTCTGTTTCAGTTAGATAACCATAACCTGCTGCTTCACAGAGTTGATTAGCTTGATCAGCTGTATTAAGTCCTTCGTTTTCAATAAAAATTTTTAAAATATAAATCAAGGTTTCTCGGTCACAGGGTAGTCTAGCGCCTCTTTGCCAATGTGAATAAATGCTTTCGCTATAGATTAAACCTTCATCTGCCATCGTATCAGCGAATTCTGAGAGAGTGGCGAAGCCTGATTTCAAACGATATTTTTTAAAGAGTTTAGCAAAAGTTAGATAAGGATTGATATGGTTCTTCACTGTTAATTATATTTTAATTGATGTTTAGCGCTTTTCTAATGAGTAATCTTTACTTATTAGATTTTTATATACTTTAAACAGAAAAAATCAGTTTTTGATTGTCAAAATCGATGACTTTATGGTCATTCTATTTTTACATTTGTCTTTGTTTAATGTTTTTGTCTAAAAGTTTTATTTAATTAATGAAGAAAAAAAAAGTAAAACAACAGCTCAGTTTATTGCATGACTTAGTTAATCCACTCAGTAGCACAATTTTGATTCTGGAAAAAATGAAAGCAGAAGGTAATTTCGATTTATTACCAAGTCTAAAAGAAAATTTGTCCGAGTTAGAGATTTCTTTGCAAAAGATGATTGATAATATTAATTTAGCCAAAAAACTTTTTGTGGAAGAAAGTGAAGTTAAATATTTTTCTCTCAATCAGGCGATTACTAAGTGCTTAAAATTGATTGCTGTAAAGGCAAAAGAGCAGCAGATTGGCATTTGTTTTATTGCTCAAGAGCAAATCAGGCTCTATGGTGATGAGCTTAAATTAATTAGAGTAATTACTAGTTTACTAGATAATGCGGTCGCAGCTTATAAACAGGTTTCAATGAGATCCAAATCTAAAGCTAAACGTCGGATTCAGGTCACTGTTAGCTTAGTTGCTAATGGAGTTAATATTAGCATCCAAGATTGGGGTGGTGGTATCAAAAAAGAAGATCAGGCTTTGATTTTTTATCCTTTTTTTAATGCAGGAAAAAAAACTGGACCTATTCTTTCTAAAGCAAATTTATTTGCTCTTATTAAAAAGCCAGGATCATATAAGTCACAGCGATCAGGGATCAGCCTTTTTATTTGCAAAAATATTATTGAAAACGATTTCGAAGGCAGTATCACTTTTACTAGTCGCTGGCGCCATGGGACAACTTTTTTTATTTTTTTAGCTCGTTGATTGACTTTTGTTTTATGTTAACCTGAATCTCGAAATAGTCCCTTGGCTAATTTCACTCTATTTGGCAATTTTAGCTATTTTCCTCTTCCTCAAGTAGCTACGGCTACTATTGTCATCTGAAAATGCTAAAATTACTCAAATATATTATAATTACCTCAAGGTTTATTTCGAGATTCAGGTTATATGCAAAATATTATGAAACGTAAGATTAAGAATCTTCCAGCAACTCCTAGTTTTTTAAAAAGTTTTACGCCTTCTTTTATTCTTTTAAGTTTATCTTTAAGTGCTGCTGAGTTGGTTTTATGGCCTTATTTAGCAGCTCATTATGGTTTAGGTTTGTTGTGGGGAGCTTTGCTTGCTCTTAGTTTTCAGTTTATTCTCAACACAGAGGCGATGCGTTACTCTCTTGCTTGGGGAGAGTCTATTTTTTTAGGTTTTAGAAAAATGAGCCGTTTCTTACCTTTGTGGTTTATCATTTCTACTTTAATACCTTGGTCATTGCCTGCTTTTGCTGCTGTAGCTAGTCAGATCTTAGCTCAGTTTGCAACTGATTTTAGTGAGAAGTTTTTGCTGATTTTTTTCTTGGTGATGAGTGGCATCATGCTGAGTGCTGGCCAGCTTATTCATCAGCTTATAGAAAAGTTTCAAAAATTAATTATTTTCATAACTTTGCTCCTGATTGTTTTTTTTGCTTTTGTTTTAAGTAAATCTATAGATTGGAATGAGGCAGTTTTGGGCTTGCTAGCTAGAGGAAAGAGTTGGTGGCTATTTCCTAAAGGTATTAGTTTGGCTAGTTTTTTAGCAGCTTTTGCTTATGCTGGCGCTAGTGGTGGCAACTTTAATCTGGGTAAATCTTATGATATTAAAGAAAAAGGTCTTGGGATGGCCAAATATACTGGCAAGATAAGGCCTTTGTTTGCAGATGGAGCAAAAGCAATGGCAATTGAGGGTCGGCGTTTTGTAGATACTCCTAGAAATCGCCGACAATGGCAGAAATGCTGGCATTTAATTAATCAAGGACAGTTTTTTATTTCCTGGGTTTTGGCTTTATTGATGATTGTTTTATTATCAGTCTTGGCAAAAACTTTGCTTTTTGGCAAAGAAATAACAGCAGGCTTAGGCTTTTTTTATACTGAGCTTACTGTGATTCAAGCTCGTTTGGGTTCTAGTCTTAGCCTTTTATTTTTATTAATGGTAGTATTAATGCTTTTTTTTGCTCAAGTAAAAGTATTTAAATCTTCATCCAGAATAGTAAGCGAAAATTTATCATTACTGTTTTATAGAAAAGGCAAGAAAATCAATTTATCTCTTGGTTTTTATCTTGCTTTATGGTTGCAGATTTTTGCTGGGATGGCAATTTATTTATTGCTGTGGAACGATGCTATGTTTTTGTTAATTTCAGCTGCTGTTTTAAATGCAGCTGTGATGGCCATTGCTTTTCCGCTCGTTTATTTTTTGAACAACAAAAAGTTGGCTAAGTTTTATCAACCAGCAAGCTGGCGGAAATATACTATGCTCATAGCTTTTATAATTTTTCTATTTTTAATTGGAGTAATACTGGTCAATTTTATTTCTTCTTACCCATCAAGCGTCTTCCCAGCCATTTGAGTACTAAGACTATTGGCAACCAGATAACAGCATAAACTAGCACCCAGATAGCTACTTGGGCAACTAGATAAAGTATGCTTGAAGCTGAATCCCAAGCATTTCTGAGACTTTCCAGTAAGCTAGGTCTGTAAGTTCTAGGATTAAAGAAAGCTTCACTATCAGCGACGGTGAGGACTACACTAGCGTATGAAATTCTAGTTTCAGTGCTTTCTAAGCTTTTCTTAGCAGCTTCAATCTGTCTTTCCAATCTGTCAATTTCCAACTGAATTTTTTTCCTTTGACTCTCGGTTTTGGCTTCTTCAAGCTCGATTTCTTTGAGAGCTTTTTGGTTTTCAAGTTTTTCTATAGCCTCGTTTTTATTCACTAATTGGCCAGTGCGATCTTGAGCAGTAATGTTTTCACTTATAACTTTTTTAGCTTCGTTGGCTACTCTAGTTGTTGCTTCATCAAATTTTTCAACAGGAATCTTGGCATAAATATGACCATATTGGTATTTTTCATTGCTACTAGTTTCGGTAGATAGAATACGGCCATCAATGCTTAAGAAATATTCTTTGATTTGCCTAATATATGAAGAAACATCATCAGCTACTAAATTATGGGAAGAACTTTTTTCATAAAGACGTTCATCAACTTCCAGTGCATCATCTGGATAACTGGGGTAATAGGGAGTACCGGCAGTCTCGATATCAGAAGGAGAGATTTTTCTTTCTAAAGTTTCTACTCCCTGACCTTGAGAAGAGCCTCCTACATTAGAGTCAAAGCTAGCGGCAGGATATACTTCTTCATCCACCAGAGCCGCTTTTTTACTGCTTTTAAGCAATGAGCTTAGAGGTTTACCATCAGGCATTCTGCCTTTAACAGAAAGAGTAGCCAGGGCAGTAATTAGTCCTAAAATGGCAATAGTGATTAGGAGGGGAGTATGTTTTTTCATAGTAAAAATAGTATAGCATAGTTACTATTTTTACAGCAAAATATCAGCGATGAGATTAATGATTGGCGAAATTAAACGTGCTGCAGGTGAGACTGAGGTGAAGATTGGGAAAATTAAAAGCAATAGAACCAAAGTACCATATCGTTCCATGAAACGTTCATACTCAATGGCAGTAGTTTTGGGTAGGATGGCGGTCAGGATTTTACTACCATCAAGAGGATAGATTGGCAATAAATTGAAAACAGCCAACATGATGTTGATAATCACTAAGCTAATTAAAGCAGTGTTGACCACCATAAAAGGGATTAGCCCGAGTTTGATTACGATAGAGAGTAATAAGGCAACAGCTAAGTTTGAGACTGGGCCTGCTAAAGCAATCAGGGCAGTGTCGCGCACAGGTTCCTTTAGATTGAAAGGATCAAAAGGAGCTGGTTTACCCCAACCAAATCTAGTTAAGAGGATAGCGATGGTGCCGATAGGATCTAGATGTACTCTAGGATCTAGAGTTAGCCTACCCTTGACTCTGGGTGTAGGATCACCGAGTTTATCTGCTGCTAAACTGTGGGCGAACTCATGAATCACAATTGACATCAATAAACCGGGAAAGAAAACTAAAAAAACTAGTGGTTGAGAAAAAAGTAAACTGATCATAAAAATGCTTAGTTTTGATTATTTATTTTAAGCCGAGCTTATTATATTATCGATTGCCAAATTTGCCCAGATGTGTTGTTTTTTTATGAAATTTTTATTTGCCCTCTAGGGTCATTAATGATACAATCACTCTCTATGAAAAGTTTTGCTTTTAAATTTCCCAGAGTAGCCCATATTGGTCATAAAGTTTCTCATGCCAAAAATAGAAAAAAAAGGGCTTTTAAATATAATCTACATACTGTCACTCTCAAGATAGATGGTACTAAGAAAAAATTCCGTGTGCCAACTAAGGTTTTGAGAATGCTTAAAAAGTCAGGCATGACCACTCATTGGAAAAAAGAGGCTAGTTCTTAGTTCCCCAAGATTGCCTTTTTCTATATTTCATGGTCTAATAAAAATATACCGTCTGGAAGGAAACTTTCGAGTTTTTAAGCCAGGAATTGAATACTAATCTTTGAACCATGAGCTTCAGAGAGAAAGTAACTATGGGAGAATTTAGAAAAATAACGGATAAAGTTTTACTTGGAAAGATTACTGATTTGAATAATATGACTGATCCTGATGAACAGCTTAGACAAGCTGCTTTTCTCAGAAAAAAGTACCCCAATAATAAATGGGCTCAGCGATCAATCCGTAGAATAACTGACCCGAATTATCAGGCATTAGTACAAGCGTATGCTAATGCTTTTGGGAGGAGAGAATTCAAAAAAGCAGCAGCAATTGAGGCTGAAATAAAAAGATTATTTCCAGATTTAGCTTAATCCCTTAGCACATTCTTGACTTCATGCCAGCTGGCCTTATTTTTACCCTCAATTTGCACTTCATCTAGCACCAGCGTCTCTTCCTTACAATGACATTGCCAAATTTTCATTCTCTTAGGGCCTTTTGTGGTAGGGATAATAGTCCAGAGAACTGGCCAAGGTTGAAAAGCTCGACAGGCTTGTTCTATTATTTCAAGGGAAGGGTTTTTTTGCAGCCAAGTTTTTAGGAGAGGCATTTTCCTTTTTTGTCTACTTAGATTCAGTTCTTTAATTTGGTCAATTTTGATTTTTTCTTTAGAAAGGAAGCTTGGTTTTGTTTTTGCTAAATAAATTTTAAGTTTTTCCCAGCTGATAAAACTGTCGTCTTTAGTGAGGCGTCGGGCGATTGGAGTAGGTGAGTTTGTGGGCTGAGCCTGGGCTTTGATTTTTTGTTTGCTAAAGTCAAAGATAACTTGGGCTAAATTTTGATTAATTAATTTAAAAGCAGCCTGATAGTACTCAGTCTGCGTCCAGTTTTTTTGAACAGTGAAAGTTTTTTTGTAAATGATTGGCCCTTGGTCAAGTTGCTCATTCATTTTGATCAAGCAAATGGCGCTTTGCTTTTCAGCAGTTAAGAGGACAAATTGACCAGGAGAGCTACCTCGCCACTTGGGTAAGTCAGAAGGGTGAATATTGAGCGGAGCGATTTTAGGCAATTCTAACAGCCAGTTGGGGATGAGATAACCAAAGTCAACTACCAGTAAGAGATCCAGCTCAGAAGAGTGGGAACTAAAGATTTTGTCTTTTAGAGTGGCCGATGATAATTTTTTATTTTTCTTTTTTGCCACTAGGCACTGTTTTTGGATTTTAGTTTTTAATTCTTGATCGATTTTTTTAACTACATTAATAACAGGGATGTTCTTTTCTTCAGCAAAGTTTTGCAAAGGGTTTTTGACAATTTTTTGTTTACGGCCAATGGCTTTAGGCTGAGGAGTAAGTGTCCAGGAGATTTGAAACCTTTTGTCAGCTGCGATTGTTTGGGCGCAAGTCAAGCTATTTTGGCTAGATCCAGCAATGGCGATTTTTATAGTATTTGTACTTTGTCCTTTCATGTGATTTTATTGCAGGAAAGTTTTTTTTAATTTTTTAAAAAAGGGCAATTGTTGCCAAATTTCAAAATTTTAATTTTTTCAGAATTTATACAGGCTCCAGGATTGCCGGACGATTTTGCTGCCTGGCTAACAAGCATTACTCCTGTTTTTTAAAAAATCTTCAACAGTGATTTATCCTCGATTTCTTCTAGTTTTTTTGTCTTTTTATTCTCTTTATAAATTGGCAAGTCATACTCTAAAATATAATCAGTGAATAAAATACCTTCTAGATGGTCATATTCGTGCTGGATAACTCTAGCATTAAAATCTTCAAATTTAGCTTTCTGTTCAATTAAGTTCCCATTAGCAATTTGTTGATACTCAATTTCTATCCATTGCCAGCGGGGTACAGGTCCATAAAAACTAGGGATAGATAGACAGCCTTCTAAGCGTGGTTCATCTTTTTTTTGTCCAAAAATTTGTTTGTAGCTGTGTTTTTTGATGACTGGATTAATAAAGACGTGCAAGGCTGGTGATTCTTTGTTTGTCTGATTTTTCAGTTGGGTAGCAAAAATCCTCCATGATTTATTTACTTGAGGTGCAGCTAGGCCAACTCCTTTAGGATCTCTGGCACCGCTTAAGGTAGTCTCTAAGTTCTTCACAAAGGAAATAATCTTTTTATCAGCTTTAGTTATTGGCCTAGCCTTTTGGCGTAAAGTTGGATGTGGTGCAGTGATAACTTTCATTTTTTCTTTACTCTGCCTCTCAAACTTACGCTAGCACTGGCAATACTTTTACCAGTATCGCTTTCATAAGGATAAACAATGATCATGGCTGATTCTTCTTTACTCATTTCAGCCAAATTTTGGATTTCTCTAAGCCTGAAACCTCCTTCTTGTTTGGCTAAAATTTGGCTGGCTTCAGTCATTTTCTTAGCAACCGCAACTTCTGCTTCTGCTTGGATCTGTTTAGCTTCAGAGGCTCTTCTAGCACGAGCAATGACTGCTAATTCTTCGACCAACTCCGGTGGAGTGTCAATATCTGTAATGCGCACAGCTCTAACATTCACTCCATAATTTACAGCTTGACTGTCAATCTGTTGTTTAAGTTGGCTTGCAATTTCATCACGATTACTGAGTAAGTCTTTTAGATCCATACTACCGATAGTATTTTTTAAAGCTTCAGTTGATAACCAGATAATGGAACTAAGGTAATTTTTGACATTAATGACTGCTTTTTGGGGATTTTCAACTTCAAACTCAATGGCTGCTGTTACTCTAGTAGGAACATTGTCCTTGGTTAAAGTAGCAGTAGCTTCCACTTGCTGAGTAACGATTCTGGTATCAACAATATCAGCTACAGAATAAATAAAAGGGGGAATGAGAAAATAGCCTGGACCTTTGACACCAGCAAATTTACCCATTTTAAGTAAGACTAATCTTTCCCATTCTGGCAGTACATAGAACATTTTGGAAATTGTGAGAGCAAGCCAGATATCAACTCCTAGAAAAGCAAAAGTCACTAAAGAACCAGCTTCAGCAATGGAGATCAAGGCAGCTATTGGTAGAGAAACGAGAACTAAAATTCCTAAGACAACTAGGAAAATAGCAGTTCTGATAAAGGTTTGGACTGAGTTGGTGTTTCTTGGCATATGAGCGTATTATATCAAAGTATTTTAAGAGGCAAATAGCATGAGCTTTGCTCTAAGTTAAGAATTGTTAGAATTTTATTTTGAGTTTAGTAAAGCCTTAAAAATGTTTTCTATATCAATTATTCACCTCAGCACTCATCGAAGCTTCCACTACTTCCAGTCTTTCTTTAATCTTGGGGTCATTAGGTAAAAAATGCTCTAGTAAGTATTGATATTGTTCTTTTGCTTTTGGGTAAAGTTTTAGCATTTCATATCTCTGACCAAGATAGAACCTAGCTTCCAGATAATTATCTTTCATTTTAATACTAGCTTCTAGAGCTTGAAAGGCTTCATCAATATCTCCCAATTGGAATTTAATTTGGCTTAGTTGGAACATAAGTTTGGCATCGGTCGGAGATAGAAGAAGGGCTTGTTTGGCAGTTAATTCTGCCTCTTGTAAATATTCTTTTTTAAGTTCAGCTAGTGAATTGAGAATATAGATTCTATTTTTGTAAAAAATTAAGTGTCTGGGGTTTAAGAATAGAGCATAGTTACTTAGTTCAAGAGCATTTTCAGCCAATTCAAGACTGGCTTCTTTTTCTTCAATCATGTTTAGTTTTAAGGCTAAGTCAGCATAAATAGTAGCTAAATTGTTATAAAATAAGGCCTCATGAGGTGATTTTTTGATAGCAAGCTCTATTTCGCTGAGGCCTTCAGTCACTCTAGCTTTTTGAACTAAAGCTTTTCCTTGGGTAAAATGAAAGTCAGCTAGCCAGATATTAGCAATGCTGTTTAAGCAATAAAAAATAACTAGGGCCACTATGCTAAGCGAAATTGGGCTAGGGATAGCAAAGATAATTTTTTTAAACTGAGATTTGATAGTTAACAAGCTTTGTTTTTGACTTAGTTTTGTCTGACTGCTTTTTTTAGTAACTTTAAGTTTTTTGCTTTCAATAACAATTACAAAAGCAGGGTAAAGAAAGAGTAGCACTGAGACCATAACTGTAGAAAAGCCGAAAAAATTGGAAATTGAAAGCGCAATAAGGCCAGTTACTAAGCCGAGGGTAATTAGAAAAAACTCTGCTTGCTTTTCTTTGAGTAGAGATCTACTAGCAACAATGAAAAAGCTAACTAAAAGAGCAAGGTAGGCAATAAAACCAACTATGCCAGTGGTGGCCAAAAAATTTAAAAATTCATTGTGAGCTTTGTTATATAAAAAGTCCCATTCAGAAAGCAAATTGTGTTCAAGAGGACGATTTTGGTAGTAACTATAGGCAAAAGTTTCTACGCCAGAACCAAAGAGTGGATAGCGTAGCCAGACTCCAATCGCTCCTTTCCACACGACCTTACGAATATCTCCTGACTCAGTGCCACCACTGGGTATTTTTTCTATATTTTTAGTTTTAGGAGAATTTATACTTTCTGTAGTTTGAGAACTGTTACTATACCAAAGTTCTTTTAATGATGGTGTGAAGGTCGTGCCAAAGATTCCGGCAATCAAAAAAAAGACAGTATAAAGTAAAAGCAGAGATTTAAAGAGAGGCTTAATGAATATTTGTCTGAAATTAAATTGTTTTTTTCCTTCAAGCCAAATGATACCCAGAGTATAAATGACTAAAGCAAAAGCTAAAGCTAAAATACCAGATCTGGACTTAGTGAAAAGTAGGGCAGTGAAGATTAAAAAAGGGTTGAGAAAATAAAAAAGATTGTTAATTTTATTGAAAACTGAATTTGTATTCTTTTTAAGAGTAGCTAGCAAACTCAACGGTTTTGACTTCAGAAAAAAAGAAATTGACAGTGGTAGCAAAGTAATAAGATAGGCTGCCAACCAATTAGGTTGGCCAAGGCTAGCATAGACCCTGTTTCTTACATCTTGTACCCAACAGGAAACATCATAACTACTGATAATTTGTTTAATCGAGCTGCAGCTAGTAAAACTGCAATTGATAGGAATGCAGCTTAGCGAATGGCCAAAGTGTTCAGGAATAGCATAAAGGGAGATTAAAAATGCTGCCAGTAAGCTGCTTTTTAAAAAAGATTTAAGTTCTTTTGCTTTCACATTACTGATGAAAGCGTAAAAGAGAACAATATAGCTGATAGTAGAAAGCAGTCCACCATGAAAACGAGTATAGTAGCCAAAGATGGAAGTCCGCTGATGTATTGAAAAAATGGTAGCTAGAATTTGAGAAAGTAAAAAGAAGCGGATAGGCAAGTCCAAACGGCTTTTTTTGAAAATGATTCTTTTCTCTAAAATCATTCTCGCCAACCAGCTAGCGGCAATCAGGGTCGTCAGTAAATAAACAAAAAGCATTTTATTAAATTCAAAAAGCTCTTCATTGACCCAAGTAAAAATAAAGGGTGTACTGATTAGCAAGAAGTGGAAGAAGAAGAGAATTATTTGTCTTAGTTTTTGTGACATTGACATATAACAGCTTTAGTTAATATTTGCTTATAATAAATTTTAAGATCAGCACATCCTTATTTTAATAAAATATTGACTTAATTACTAGTTCGCTCTTTTTTCGTCTTCCATTATTAATTTTTTTTAGGTTAAATAATCTCTAGATACTTTTTTAAAAGTAAATCAGATCATTATGTCAGACAATCATAATAAATCAAATACTAAGCAAAGTGATCAAAAGATCCCATCTTACGCTGATCTTTATTCTCCGCCAAAGCCAAGTGCTGCAGCAAAATCGAGTTTTCTTTCTGGCAAAAGTGATTTTTCACTAGGATCGGCTCCAGTTATTTCTGACCCAATTCCAGCCTCAGCAAGATCAATGAATAGGGCTGGTTCAGCTTGGTCTGATGATGTGGCAAAGACTGCTCCTAGGCAATTGCCAAAACAATCAGCAGCACAAATAAAGCAACCCTCTAGCTTCGCTATTGACACTAGTCGTTCGGAAGATTTAGAAGACCAGAATATTTTCTTTCTTTTGGGCGTGACTGATGGTACTGATGAGGAAAAAGAGAAATTTTTAGATGAGTTACAACAGGTAATTTGGGAAGATTTTCTTGACAATGATCTAAACTTACTCACTACAGAAGAAGAATATCAAAAAGTAGAGACAATTCTATCTAATCCGGCTAAGACAGACTTAGAAAAACAAGAGGAGGTACTCAGTTTTTTGGAAGGCTTGATTCCAGATTTAGAAGAGATCATGCTTGAAAAGGCTTTGGAGTTAAAAGAGGAACTGGTTAAAGAAAGAATAGCGGGCATGAAAGAATATTATGCTGGCCAACAAGCCAGTTCTGATAGAGTACTGGAGGCAGAATCACTGCTTAGACAAAATAAATGGTATAGTATGGCCAAGATACTCAATAGTCTAAATTAAGTTCGATTTCCATTTTTCCAATCTTCTGTTATTCTCATAATAGACTTGTAGTCCTTATTTTATTGCAAGTTTAAATTATGAAACGTTTTAATAAATTTTTTGCTAACCTCGAAAATTTTTTAAATTTAAAAACAGCTCATCTCTTCATTGACTGGGGAACAGCTAGAACCAGAATTGCTATCAATAATAAGGTGGTTTTTGATCAGCCATCATTGATTGCTGTTCATCAAGCTAGTAATGCCACTGTAGCTGTTGGTAATCAGGTTAATTCATTTAAAGCTAGAGTGAATGAGAATATCACTGTTCTTTCTCCTCTAGAAGATGGAGTGATTGTTGATAATCAATTGGCCAAACAATATTTAAAAGCAGTTTTTGGTAAAATTTTAACCAAAAAAAATAGAGTCTTTAGACTCAAGGCTACTGTTGCTTATGCTTCCTTACTTTCGCCAGTTGAAAGATCATTTTTGAGAAAAGTATTAGGTATGGCCAATATTGAAGAAGTATTATTGCTTAAAAAAGCATGGGCCATTTATTATTTTTTGAAAAAAAAGTATAAATTAAAAGATATTTGTATCATTGATGTTGGTAAAACTAGCACAGAAATTAGTCTTTTTCTGGATGATAATTTAATTAAAGTATCTAAGATTGAATTAGCCTCAGATTCATTTAATCAAGAATTAAAAACAGCTTTGCAAAAGATTCATCAGTTAGATTTAGCCATTAAAGATATTGAAAGAATCAAAGCAGAGTTGGCTGAGTTAACTATTGAAAAGAGTGCCACGGAGAAAAAGCGACAGTTAGTGGTCAGAGGGAAAGATTTAGAAGAAGGCATTGTCAAAACAGTGGCTGTCACTAATAGCGATTTTGCTAAGCCTTTTATCAAATTGGCTGGAGATTTTGTTGAAGAGATTAAATTCTTCTTGGCTAGCATCCCTTCAGAAACAGTTTTGACAGCTCTTGATAAAGGAATCTATCTCACTGGCGGAGGCAGCAAAATGAAAGGTTTGGCAAAGTTTTTGAGAGAAAAATTAAAATCAGAAGTGATTGTTTCTGAAAACCCAGAATTAGATTTGATTAAAGGACTGGTTTTAGGGAGTGATAAAAGAGAGTGATAATTTATGGATCTTGATTTAATTTTTGGGTTGCTTTTTTTAGGAAAAAACAAATTATGAAATTTTTAGTTTGGGATCAAAGAGAAAAAGCCAAAGAACTTTTTTTACAAATTAGCATTTTGTTACTCTTATTCTTGTTTGAAAGCTTGGGATTGACTCAACCCATCACCGCAGTGGGTGAGCAAGTGATTAATCCCATGCTTATCTTAACTACTAAAGTTGTTTATTTTACTAATCTACCTCTCAACTTAGCACGTAAATCATACAAATCAGCTAAAAAAATTCAAGATCTGGAAAGACGCTATAGCGAAACTTTGGCCATGCTAGGTGAAATTGAGGCTTTACGCGAAGAGAATAAAGAATTGAGAGCGATCTTGGCTAGTACTGATCGTGATTTATCTGAGGTAATAGTGACTAGTCCTATTGTTTCTTACGCTAGTCCAGCAGTGGCAGCTGGTAAACAAGAAGGAGTGGAAGCAGGGATGATGGTGCTCTCACATGGGACTTTATTGGCTGTGGTGGAAAAAAGCTTTGAGCATCACGCCAGTATTACTTTGTTATATCAAAAGAAACTTAAACCAATTTTAGCTAAGACAGAATCAGGGATTCAGGGTTTGATTAAGGGGGATGGCAAAAATGTCTTACTCACAGAATTACCAGTTGATGCTGAGATAAATCTTGGTGATCGAGTGCTCACTCTTGGTCAAGCAGGAATAAAAAAAGATATTTTTATTGGTAAAGTCAGGGCCATTAAATCTGATCCATCAGCTTCAGTTAAGACTGCTGTTTTAGAACAATATATCAATTTTTATACTATCCTGATAGTTGAAATAAAATAAAAATAAAATTTCGTTTTTTGAAAAAGACCAAGCTTAAAAATGATAATCAAAATAAGTAAATCACTATTAAAAGTTTTATCTCTGATTTTTATTCTTTGTTTTGAGAGAGTGATTGGTTTACCATTCTTCTTTTTTCTCTTTTTATTTATCTGGCTCAACAGTTTGCTTTTCAAACAGAGAATTATCTTGATTTTATTGACAAGTTTTTTTTTGGCTGTTGTTTACCAATTTAATTTTAGTTTAGCTTTTTTCTTAATAGCTGGATTTTTTTTACTTTTTACTCAGTCAGAATCAGTTTTGCAAGATAAAAATTTTCGTTTGCTGTTCTATAGTTTAATTTCAAGTTTGGCAACGGCATTTTTGCTGCAGTTTGCATTGAGCTTAATAACAATTGGACAAATAGCAATTAGTATTCTTTTATTGATTTTTTTAAAAATATTAAACAAAAGGAATTTTTCCTTGTAATATTTGAATCCAGCGTAATATATGCAAAAAGTTTCATTTTTAAAACTGAGTTTCTTGGCAGTCTTTATTTGTAGTTTCTTTTTTTTGCTGCTAATTCGTTTATTTGATCTGCAGATTATTAGAGGTGAGCATTTTTACAAATTAGCTAATGAAAATCGTTTTTTTGAATTACCCATTGCTGCTCATCGTGGTATTTTTTTGGATCGTTATGGGAAACCCTTAGTGCTTAATAAAAAGAGATATTTTAAACTTGAAGACGCTCAGTCACTTTTTTCTGCCAAACAGCCTTTAGAAAGAGAAGAAGCATTATTAAATATGGCTAATGATAGTGCTTCCGTCAGCTATGAATTGTATCGAGATTATCTTTTTCCCCAAAGTATGGCTCATGTTTTAGGTTTTACAGCCAAAGTAAGTACTGATGATTTGCTAGCAGACGACTATTTATTGATCAGTGATTCAATCGGCAAATCAGCTTTGGAAAGAAAATATGAACGGCCTTTAAGAGGAGTGAGAGGCAAAGAGCTTTTTGAAATCAATACTTTAGGTCAGAAAGAAAGACTTTTGGAAAAAACAGAGGCAGTTACTGGGCAAAACATTGAAACGACTTTAGATCCATACTTATCTGAAATTAGTTTCAAAGCTTTAGGACAAGAAAAAGGGGCGATTTTGATAGCTGATGCTAAAACTAATGAAGTTTTAGTTCTGGTTAGTAACCCAAGTTTTGATCTTAATGATTTTAGTCAAAATTTTTTTGATGAGGTAGAGGAGGCTCAACGAAAAACTAGAATAGAGGCATATTTTGCTGACGAAAATCAAGTTTTTTTTAATCGAGCTGTGGGAGCTGCTTATCCACCAGGCTCTGTTTTTAAATTAGTGACAGCCATTGCAGGTCTAGAAACAGGATCGATCGATCAAGGCACAGCAGTGGTTGATGAAGGAATACTTAAAGTTGGTGATTGGGAGTATGCCAATTGGTATTACACCCAGTATGGTCGGACAGAAGGTTCCATCTCTTTAATTAGGGCGATTTCCAGGAGTAATGACATCTTTTTTTATAAAACAGCTGAATGGGTTGGGCCAGACAAGCTAGCTGCTTTTGCTAGAGATTTTGGTTTTGGTCAAAAAACTGGTATTGAGTTGGGTTCTGAGGCTAATGGCTTAGTGCCTGATCCAGCTTGGAAGGAGGAGGTAATTGGTGAACGATGGTATCTAGGTAATACTTATCATTTTGGCATTGGGCAGGGCGATCTTTTAGTCAGTCCAGTGCAAATTTTACAAATGGTTCAGACTTTTGCTAATAAAGGTACACTTTGTCGTCCGACTTTGTTGAAGAATCAAGCAGAGCGTTGTAGTGGTTTAAGTTTGAAAAGAGAAAATTTGGATTTAGTTTTGAAGGGAATGCTCAATGCTTGTAGCTCCGGAGGGACTGCTTTTCCTTTTTTTAAATTTAATCAAAAAAAACGAGCTCAAACTGAAGAAGGAGCAACAGCACTTGACCCTTTTCAAGAAATTAATAATGGAGCAATTGCTTGTAAAACAGGCACAGCTGAATTTGGAGCTGCTGATGCTAGAGGTTATAGAAAAACTCATGCTTGGTTTGTGGCCATAGTGGGAGTAGGGGAGCTGAAAGAAGAAGCAGAAAAATTGACTGAAGAGCAAACTCTTAGTGAATCGAGCATAGAAGAAGTAAGCAGCAGCGCTGAAAGCATTGTGGCGGCTTTAATGGGAAAAAAGATTTTTGATAAAGAAAAACGCGCTAAGTGGTTGGCTCAGCTTAAGGAACATGCTTTTCCAGATACTTTAGTGATTGTGGCATTAATAGAAAGTAATGATGATAATCCTTATAAAGAAGGATCCCAGGATGCGGCCCCAGTGGTTAAAGAGATTTTGGATTGGATTTTTGGAGGAGAGTAATGATTTGTTCTACAGTAGGGCTTTGCCTAATTTTTTCATCTCTTGCTAGCCAATTCCTAATATTAGCTAAATGTTTCCAATTTGGTCTACTCCAATAAGGAAAAGTAAATAATTGTTTTTTTTCTTTAGGTTTGACTAATTTTTCAAATTGTTCTTCTTCTTTTGTTGCTGATCTTGGTTTTTCTTTTGCTGCTAGACTTTTTTTTATTCGTTGCAAAAGAGCCAGTGCTATACGTTCTGGATCAGAAAAGTTAAATGGATCCAACAAGTCTGTATCTTGGCTTGCCTTTTTCCTCTTTTTTTTAGTTTCTCTCATAAGATCATCAATTCTGTAGAATGTTCCCTGTTGAGCTTCACTTACTGCCGAGCTAAGCTCTAGCATATGCTTTATGCGACGACGGATCTCTCCAAGTTCTTCTGGTGGAAGAACTCTTGTCTTTAAAAGATTATCCATTAGCTGACTTAACGTTCTTTGCCAAGGTCTTTGACAATTTTTTAGTTTTTGTGTCAATTTGTGATTAGGGGGTACGATAGGAATAGCATCAAAACAAAAACAAATTTGTTCAGTTTTTGAATTATACATCATGTCTATGGCTAGACTAATAACTCCAGTCTGTTTTATCAATTGTTCGATTTTTGTTAAAAAGTTACCTCCATCTGCCATTGTTGAATTCATTAAGTTGTAAAATAGGACGCAAGATTGATGGTCAGCAAAAATTAAGGGGTGCTGATCTTCTAGTTGCTTAATCGTCACTCGAAAATTCTGTTCATTTTGGTCTCTAGAAGTAAAAATATTTAGCATGGCTTCAAAACTTACTCTTGGAGTAAGTTCGCTAGTACTTCTTACCGGTCCTAACTCAAGGATCAATGTAGCCATAGAATCAAATTCATTTGCAGCACCTTTACTCCCATCTTGAGGAAATACTTTGCAGAAACTTGCTGGTTCTCTAAGTTGCGCAGCAGTTAATCTAGGTAGAACTTCAAAGAAAAAATGCGATAGAGTAGTGATTCGTTTATAGAGAGAAGGAGAAGGAGTTTCTGCTACAGTGGTGAATAGATTTTGTTTTTGTAATTGGCTTAGTTCTTGATTTAGTTCTTGAATTAAGGAAGGTAAAGCTGGTAATTGATACATAGGGGCATTATCATTCTTTTTTACTCCTGCATAACTAATATCATTTAATCCAGTAGTAGAAATCCAGACATTTCGTTCTTGCTCTATTAGTGAAACAACCCGGTCAGCTAAAGAAATAATATCCCAAAGAGGATAGGCTCTGGTATCAGGATCTGCCAAATTTGCTTGATGTAAAGCATGTAGTATTTGTATTTTATAAGGAAAGGTGCCTGAAAGTAGATGACTATCAAGTTGTGCAGCTGCCCCAGCTGTTTTTTTTAAATAAGCCATATTTTCTGCTTGTGAAGAGCTAGCTGGATGCAATGGACTTGATTCATCTAAAAGTTTAGCTACAGTGAGACCGTAGGCTAGTGAAGTACATTGCTGAAATTCCACTTGCTCAGGAGATATTTTTAGTCTATCCTTTATTCTGTCCTCTTGGAAAAGATCAAAACTAAAGTTACTGGCAAATTGAATAACACATTCTATTTGTTCTGTAGTCATTTCTTGGACCAGAGCAATAAAAGTAGGATATCTCTCAGCGAAATTTTCACAGAATTCGTCTGGGTTTTCTAGATATTGTAGAAAGAAGTCAAGACCTTCGCTTAAATTTGCAGGTAAGAGATTTTGTGATGATTCAAGGTTTATTGCGGCGATTGTTAGTGACTCAATTTCTCGGTCAGGAAGGGAAGAATATCCATCACCTCTGCCATTGCCATCTTCAGGTGTTGCAACAACGATGCCGTCGTCAGTTCTTGGTCTTTCTTTAGTATCGACCATTTTTAGGCTTAATTATATTTTCTAATAAACTTGCTGCGAAATAAAGCCTCAATTTAGATTAAAAAATGTTTTATCTTGTAGCGAGTTTAAAATTTTTTAAGTTATTAGTTTAGATTTTTTATATTTTTGATATGTAAATAATTAAATTAATCTGTTTATAATATTTTTAAAACACACAAGCGTGTATTATAGCATAAAGGAGAAAGGAAGGGATTCTAGGCAAGCTTAATATATAAAGTTAATTCTTTTGAGATTAAAATTGTGAGGAAGTGCTAGTTAAAAAATAAAAAAAAATAAGGAATTTGTTTAGTCATCTCTATATTGAATTGGAACCTCATTTTCTTCGTCATATCTACCTGTTTCTGGATTAAATCTTAAAATTCCTGTCAATAAAAATATTAATTTATTATAACGTATGTAGTTAATAGGTATTAAAAATAAGTTCATTTTTCAGCTTTTTACTAGATTTGAAAAAAATAATGGGGGAATGTAATTCACCCCTTTAGTTTATCAGCATCAGCTGCTACGGAGCCACATTCCACTAATCTGCCTTTTCCTTTGGGACTAGGTTGCCAATTGTAACATAGTCTTGTATCTACAATTTGTATGTCACCTCCAGGTAATGTAGCTGTCATTTGATATTCCTGTGGTATTTGGCTAAGAGGTGTTCTTTGTTCCCTGAGATAATAATGCGGTTCTTTTCGACGTTTTCTCTCTGACATATCTTTGAATTTTTATTTTTAAATGGCTACTTATTATACACTTTTTAGTTTATTAGCTCAGCTATCAGCTTGTAGAAGAAATTCTAATTTATTACACTTCCTGTAATCCAATACCGCTAAAATAGCTCAATGCTCAGTATAGAAAAACAAAATTGGTTGGCACTTTTGTCAATTAATGGCATTGGTAAAAAAACATTTTTTAATTGCTACAATGCCCTAATAAAACACCAAATATCTTGGGAAGAGTTTTGGGTAGGGAGGAATTCCATCTGGCAACATTGCTCACTAAATGAAAAGCAGCAAAAATCAATTAAAAAGTTTAAAAAAGAACATAGCATTTCTTCATATTATCAAAGTCTTTTGGAAAAGAAGATTTCGGTTTTAACTTATAAAGACGCGAGCTATCCTAGTTTGCTCCAACAAATAGATGATAAACCAGTGCTTTTATTTATCAAAACTAAGACAAATAATTTTTTAACAAAGACAAAAAATAACTCAACAGCTTATTATTGGGATCAATTGCCAGTTGCAATTGTGGGTAGTCGTAAGATAACTGTCTATGGCCGGCAGGTAACGGAGAAAATCAGCAAAGAGCTAGCTTTACTAGGAGCCACTATTATTTCTGGTTTTATGTATGGTGTAGACTTGCTTGCTCAAAAAACTGCTTTTAAATGGTCTAGGAGGACAGTTGGTATTTTAGGTTTTGGTTTTGATTATATGTATCCTCGCTCTCAAAAAAGGCTTTTTGAGCAAATGCTTGAACAAGGAGCGATTTTTGTCACTGAATATGCGCCACATGTGAGACCTAAGTTTGGTCAGTTTCCAGTACGTAATCGCATTATTGCTGGCATGTCTTTAGCCACGTTGGTGACTGAAGCTGCACTCAAAAGTGGTAGTTTGATCACAGTTCAAGCTGCTTTGGATTATGGCAGAGATGTTTTCACTGTGCCTGGTCCAATCACTAGCCCTTATAGCGAAGGTACAAAGAAATTAATCAATGATGGGGCAACGCTTATTAGCAGCGGAAAAGAGCTGATCAAAGAACTAAGCAGTGTTTATTTTTTTGATCGTTATCAAAGGCGATTGGCTGATTTTACTTTAAAAAGTGTAAAGAAAAACCAGGCTAAAAAAGTAAGCTTTGTTTCCAAGGATGCTGCGATAGATTTTTCTAAAATAAAACACTCACAGATGAGAATGATTCAGGCTGGCCATAAAAATAAAATCAAATCTCAAAAGCAATTGGAAAAAGATATTTTACTGAGTCTAAAAACTAGAGTTTTGAATACTGATGATTTAGCTAAATTGTTTGAGATAAAAGTTGCTAAATTAAATATAGTTTTAACTTTCTTAGAGTTGAGAGGCTTGATTGAAAAAACGGCTGAAGGGTGGGTGCGGCGGTGATGCTCTGATTTTTTAAAAAAAAGAAAGGAGTGCCTCCTCCTTTCGGATAGCCCAGGAGGCACTAGAATAGCAGTTTTTTTAGGATGCCTGCTAGCATCCCTATCGCCAATCCGTAGATTGGCGCGGTGGGTGTGATACGGTCTGAGTGCCTGAGATAAACCCAAGCAACCAGATCTACTCCTAGCCACAGGGCTATTGCGGCTAGGAGAATCCAAGGCAACACCCCGTTCAAGAACAGAGCAATGCCTATCCCCACCATCAGGCCAAGTAAAAACTTGGCCAATTTTAGAAAAAATTCGAAGGCCATTTTGCCTCCTCTTTTTTTGGAACGGTGCTCGTGTCAGGGTCGCCTTTGACCCTTCACAAACACCAGGCGGTTTTTAAGGATTATATGATACATTATTTTTTTTAGCATACGTATATTTTATGTAATGAGTTAGTATTTTATTAAAAATTAAAAACTATTCTGCATAATTTTCCATTTGTTTTAAATTATTTGCTAAGATATATTTAGACGTGTTGCTAAATCAGAGATATTGATTTTTTTTATTTAGCGACTAAATTATTAAAATTAATTTTTTAAAATTATGAATTTAGTCATTGTTGAATCACCAACTAAAGCTCGTAAGCTCAGTGCTTATTTGGGAAAAGATTTTAAAATCGAAGCTTCAGTAGGGCATGTGCGAGATTTGCCCAAAAAAAAACTAGGCATCGATCTTGAAAAAGATTTTGCTTTGACTTATGAAGTTGACGAAGAAAAGACTAAAGTAGTCAAGCATCTGCAAACTTTAGCCAAAAAAGCAAATAAAGTCTATTTGGCCATGGATCCTGACAGAGAAGGTGAGGCTATAGCTTGGCATATACGATATCTTTTAAAGGAGGCTCAAAAAAAGCAAAAAACTAAAGTGAAAGCTGAGTTTCTACGTTCAACTTTTCATGAAATTACAAAACGAGCAGTTTTAAAGGCAATTGATAAGCCGGGTAAAATTAGGATGGATTTAGTGGATGCTCAACAGGCTAGGCGAGTAGTTGATCGTTTGGTGGGTTATAAAGTTTCGCCAGTTTTGTGGAAAAAAGTGAGAAGAGGCTTATCTGCTGGCAGAGTTCAATCTGTGGCACTGAGATTAATTGTTGAACGGGAAAGAGAAATCAAAGCTTTTAAAGCTAAAGAATATTGGGAGATCGATGTAGCTCTGTCAGTAGCTGAAGCTGAGAAATCAGAAATTTTTAAAGAAGGAAAGGCCGTCGAAAATTTACCACAAGATGTGCTGATTGTTTCTTTAGATAAAATTAAAGGTAAGAAATTTGGTGATCCTGTTTTTACTGAAAAGCACGCTAAACCAGTGGTCAAAGATTTGAAAACAGCCAAGTATTTAGTGCAAGACGTCGAACGAAAAGAAAGAGTTAGAAACAGCTTGCCGCCTTTTACCACTTCACTTTTGCAACAAAATGCTGCTAGCAAGTTTGGCTTTTCTGCCAGGCAAACCATGCGTTTGGCTCAGCAACTTTATGAAGAAGGTCTGATTACTTATCATCGTACTGATTCTTTTAATTTGTCCCAGTCGGCTATCAAAATGGCAAGAGATTTTATTCAAGATCAATATGGTAGTCAATATCTGCCATCTGCTCCAAGAATTTTCAAAAGTCGTTCCAAAAGCGCCCAGGAAGCTCACGAAGCCATTAGGGTAACTAAAGTTAGTTTATTGACCGATGAGATTAGAACTAAATCAAAAAAATTCACAGAACGTCATCTTAAACTCTATGCTTTAATTTGGCGACGTTTTTTAGCTAGCCAGATGAAAGCTGCCATTTATGATCAAACTACGATTTTAGTTGAGGCCTGGCCAAAGGGTAGCAAAGTTGGGTCTAGCAAAACTGTGCCCTACTTATTGAAAGCCACTGGCTCAATCATGAAGTTTGATGGTTGGACTAAGTTATTTAAAAACCCCGGTGATAAAACTTTGCCGGCTTGTGAAGTAGGTCAGGATTTGAATTATCTAGACATTAATCCTTTACAAAAATATACTCAGCCACCTGCTAGGTACAACGATGCTTCGCTTGTCAAAGAATTAGAAAAAAGAGGCATTGGTAGACCAAGCACTTATGCCAGCATCATTTCAGTTATTCAAGATAGAGCCTATGTTGAAAAAACAGAAAAGAAGTTCTTTGCTACGTCAGTAGGAATCACAGTTTCTGATTTTTTACTCAAAAATTTTTCAGACATCATGGATTATGATTTTACTGCTGAAATGGAGGAGGATTTAGATCGCATAGCCAGGGGTGAAAAAGAGTGGAAAAATATTGTTAAAATTTTTTGGCGGCCTTTAGCAAAAATTATTCATCAAGTAGTGGAGAAAGCTGCTAGAGTTCAGATCCCAGTAGAAAAAACTGGAAAACCCTGTCCTGACTGCGGTAAAACTGACAAAGGTGAGATAGTAATCCGTACGGGTCGTTTTGGTAAATTTAAGAGTTGTAGTCGTTATCCAGATTGTAAGTACAGCGAGAACCTGGTTGAAAAACTCGAAGGTATGACTTGCCCTTTATGTAAAAAAGGGGAAGTTATTGTTAAGAAAACTCGTTGGGGAAAGCCTTTTTATGGTTGTAGTCGTTATCCAGATTGTGATTGGGCTAGTTGGAAAAAGCCAGAAAAAGGAGAAACTATTACTCAAAGAAAATGGGAAGAAATTAAAAGAGCACGTCAAGAAAGAGCAGCCAAAAGAAAAGGAAAAAAAGGAAAATGGGCAAAAAGAAAGAAGAAAAAATAGCCCTTTTTGGCGGGGCTTTTGATCCACCACATCTTGGACACAGCCAGGTCAGCCGTGCCTTGTTGGAAGCTGGAATCGCTGATCAACTTTGCTATGTGCCCGCTGGCGTTCATGATTTTCAAAAAAATATGACAGCGGTTGAACATCGAGTGGCAATGTTAGAGTTGATTTTGAATGATGATTTGGAAGGTGAAATCTCGCTATCAAAAGAGAATCGGTATGATTTGGCTCAACGCCAGAATTCGGCTTTAGATCTGAAAGGAAAAATTAGAATTGAGTTTTGTGAGATTGAAAGAGAAGGGGTTAGTCATACTTTTGATACTTTAGAAGAATTGTCAGCTCGCTATCCAGAAAAAGATTTTTTTTGGGTGATTGGCAGTGATAATTTGGCTAAATTTCATCTTTGGTATAACTATGAGGAGATGTTAAGAAAGTATCGTTTTTATGTTTATCCGCGCACTGATTATCCTTTTGAACCACTTTACCAAAATATGATCCCATTAAGGAAAATGAAAGCAGTAGATGTATCTTCCACAGAGATTAGGCAGCGAGTTAAGGAAGGTAAAAGTATTACTGGTATGATTAATGCAAAAGTTGAAAAATATATTAAAAAACACAAGTTGTATAAAACTAGCTAATAATGAAGGCATTTTTTGGCCTTCGCTTTTTTTGCATTAAAAAAGGAGAAGCAATATGGCAAAATATAAACAATATTACACAAAAATGATCGAAGAGAACAGAAATCTCTTTTTTGAGTTTAAAAACATTCATGATAAATTCAAAAGTGAGCGTTCAAAGCATCAAGCAGAGTTTAATCGAATCGGACAAAAAGTGAGAGATGTGATTCGCGATTGGGATCGCCGTCTTTGCAGTGCCATGGGTAAAGGGCAATATAGTCAATATTCTTACCAGCTGTCAGAAAAGTTTTGGAATCATGCCCGAAAAGAGTTTGAGTTTATAGATCTTGTGGGAGTTAAGGTAAAAAAGTAATTATATTAATCCTTATGCAACTCCAAAAAACCTACACTGTTAGCTGGCATATTGACATGGGTTTTTAGCACTGCTGCACTAGTAGCTAGTTTTTGAACATTATTAACTCCGCCAATCATCTGGATAGAAAGTGTGTAACTACCTGGGTTGATATTATAAAAAGTAATTGGCACAAATTCAGCGTGCTGACCTTTTTTGTCAAAGTTGGCAATTACTAATTGAGTATTATTATTTTTATCTTTAGCAGCTAAAGCTTTAACCCAAGACCCATTGCCAGTAATTTGCAATCTTTGATCAGCAATGCGATCTAGCATCTTTAGAGCTTGGTAGCGTGGTTTAGCTTTAGAAGCAAAGTCTCGATGAGTAAACATTCCCCAACGCCCCCAATATTCCTGACCTTCTGCGCCTTTCCCATCTTGAATTTCAAACACAAATGCTTTTTGAATACTGTCAAGCATGACAATTAGTCCAGCTACAGTATGAGCTGCTGCATAATTATTATCATAGCCAGGATCAATTTCACTATTATGACCCCATTCAGTAATATGAAATTCTAAAGATGGTTCTAATTTAGGATATTTCAAGATCCAATTTTTCACATTACCCATATCTTTGACATACTGATCAAGATCATTGCTATATCTATGCCAAGAAAAGAAATCATAACGTAAGTTGTTTTTAACAGCATGTTTCGCCATGGCGTCAAACCAGTTTTTGTATAAAGCAGTGATGGCTGGGCCACCAATTTTAAATGGTTTTACACCTTGAGCGTTATTAGCTCCTCTCACAGCATAGGTATAAAGGTCAAGGTAGTTTTTATCACCATAATATTTCCAACTGCCAAATAGATCCGGTTCATTCCAGACTTCATAATAGACATTGTCAATTTGTTTAGTTCCAGAAACATGTTCAATAGTTTTCTGAATTGTTAATTGCCAATCAGCCCAATTAACTGGTTTAGAAACAATATCTCCGCTGGCAATAGCAGGAGGCATGTAGCTAAGAGCAATATAGGGTTTGGCTCCAGTAGCCAAAATGTCATCCAAGATAAGGTTAAACTTTGAAAAATCAAATTGAAGATTACCCGGGCTACCCTTGACAATATCATAGAAGTCATAAATATGATCGATGCGAATATATTGGGGATTAAGGCTTTTAACTTGGCTCGATATTGGTTCTATTCGCCAGTCATGATCTTCACCACCTTGAGCTAGATAACGCCAAGGTCTAGGTATGGAGCCAATCACTCCCTGGGTATCAACTAGTAAATTAGCCGGCACACCAAGTGCTTTACCAAGGAACTCTCTTACTATTTTAAGTTGAGAAACTCCAATTAAAATTACAACTGTGAATATTAAAAGAAAAAATCCAGCAAAAATAGTTTTTATTTTTTGTTTGGAGTGTCTTTTTTTTCTTAGCATGATGAATGATTTATTTAAATTATAGCAAGAATTAGATACTTTTTTTGTTCTCAAATTTTTAATATTTGTTCTCCTGCCATTTTGAGGAATGTTAAGGTTGATAATTGATTTATTTTTTTCTTTTATCTAAGATAGCGATGGTATTGGAATACCTATGAAAAAAAACAACGGCCACAAAATCATCCTTGATCTAGATAAAGAGAAATCCAAGGTCAGTAAGCTTAAAAAGATTGGCAAGAAAATTGTCTTAACTCAAGGTTCTTTTGACATGGTGCATATAGGTCATGCTCGCTACTTTGAGGCGGCTAAAAAACAGGGAGATGTTCTGATCGTGGGGGTTGATGATGATGAAAAAATCAGGCATCGTAAAGGTCCAGATAGGCCAGTAGTACCTCAAGAAGAAAGACTAGAGATGTTAACTTATCTCAGTTCAGTTGACGTGATAGTTTTGAAAAAATTTAATTATCCTAGATGGCATTTAATTAGAATTATTAAGCCAGATGTGTTGGTAGCGACAAGAGAGACATATAGTGATGAAGAGCTAGAGCAACTAAAAGAATATTGTGGCAGAGTGTTGGTATTGGCGCCTATGGCCACTACTTCGACTAGCGCTAAAATCAGACGAGTACAGATTGGAACAGCCAGAAGAATTGAGTCAACTTTAAAAACCAAGCTAATTGGAGCGATGGAAGATGTGCTTAAAGAGCTTAAAGATAATGTTTAATAGTTTTTATTGATGCATATTTTTTTAGAGTTATTGAGATGCTTAGAACAATTAATATCTATAAATCTGGAGCGTTGAAGCGAGGCCTGGTTAGGCTTGAGTTAGCAATCAATATATTACCGAGCTTCACCTAGTGAGCCTTGTATCTTATAAAAAAAATATAATAGCGAGCGTGTCCAAGATTTATAGATATTAATGTTCTAAACACTAGATTTTTTTAAAACAGACTATTAAGATATCTTATGCATCAATAATCAACTATGAAACAAATCATAATCGCCTATATTCCAGTTCTACATGAAGGATATCGTCAATTTTTTTCAAAATATCCTCAGGTAAAAAAAGTTTTTCTTTTGGGTCGAGATTTTATAAAAGACTTTCCTCAATTATACAAAGATATTCGAGCCCTAGAGCCAAATTTAATCAAAAAAGCTCTAGCAAGTTGGCAGATTTTTGATGAGATTGAAATAATTGATAAAAAACTTTTAAAAGCCGGGAAAGTTTTTTCGCCCACAAAAGATCGCAGTCAAGCAAGAATCGAGTTGATCATGCCCAACGAGGAGATCATGCAGACTTTGGCTAAAAAATATTTCAAAAACTATAAAGTGACTTTTGATGCAATCTTTTTGCGTTGGGATAAGCATCAAGTAGCCAAAAAACGAGCAGTAAAAGCAGATGCTTTGATTTCTGAGAGGAACTTTGATCGAAAAATGATGAATCTGGCTTTTGAAGAAGCAAACAAAAGTTCTGATTGCTGGCGTCATGTGGGAGCAGTGATTATCAAGGATGGCAAAGTATTGCTCAGTGCCCACAATCGTCATCTACCCTCAGCTCAACAGCCCTACATTGACGGTGATCCTCGTGATAATTTTCATAAAGGAGTTAAGCTGGAATTATCAACTTCTTTACATGCAGAAGCTGGCTTGATTGCTAAAGCTGCCAAGAGAGGCCTTAAATTAGTGGGAGCGGAGATTTATGTCAGTACTTTTCCTTGTCCGGTCTGTGCTAAACAGATTGCTGCTGCTGGTTTTAAAAAACTTTATTATGCTGAAGGCTATGGTGTTCTAGATGGCGAGCGAGTTTTGAAAAGCCAAGGAGTTGAAATAGTGCAGGTCAGAGCAGACGATGATTTTGAAAGCACAAAAAGAGGTGAGAGCAAATATAGTACGGTGAAGAAGTATCGGAAGTAAAGCATGGAGTTGGCTGCCATCTAAGTTTAAAAGTGTTTTATACAAACTGATGAATGCTTTAGAAGACGAGTTATTATACAATCCCCCTTATGAAAGTCACGCCAATCAAAACAGCAATCGTCAAAGTGCATGATGATTTGTTTGCCTTTATCAAAGGTTCTGTCAAAAAAATTCCAGAAAAAGGTTTTCTGGTGATTAGCTCTAAGATTGTCAGTTATTGTCAGGGCCGTCTACAAGAAAAAAAAGACGGTTCCAGAGAAGAAAAACATGCTTTAGTGCGAAAAGAAGCTGATCTTTATCTTGACCCGAGTGAGTCCAAGTATGATGTGATGTTGACCATCAAAAATCATCTATTGGCTGTCAGCTCGGGTATTGATGAGTCTAATTCAGTGGATGATCAATATATTTTGTGGCCAAGAAAGCCGCAGCAAACTGTGAATGAAATCTGGCATTTTTTGCGTAAAGAGTATCAAGTTAAAGAAGTAGGAGTGATCATGACTGATAGCAAAACCATGCCTCTGAGGTGGGGAGTGATTGGGACAGCTATTGCTCATTGTGGTTTTCAAGCTCTTAGAGATTTTATTGGTAAAGAAGATCTGTTTGGCAGAAAAATGAAGATGACCCAGATCAATGTAGCAGAAGCCGTAGCCGTGGCTGCTGTCTTGGAAATGGGAGAAACCAATGAACAGCAACCACTTTGCTTAGTCGAGGGAGTAAGTTTGGCGAAATTTCAAGATAGAGCACCAACTGATAAAGAACTAGCTGATTTAGTGATTGAATTGGAGGATGACATTTATGGGCCTGTTTTGAATAGTGTTAACTGGAAAAAGGGGTGGCTAGCCTGTTGGAGAAAAAAGCTTGACAGGGCTTGCAGTTAGGTAAGCATATTTTTTATACTGATCTGATGAATAAAAAAATTAATTTTGCTTATTTTGGCGCCATCTTATTGGCAGTGACTGCACTGGCCTTGTTTGTACGAGAGAAAATCAATCGACCTCTCGTTAGGCCTAAGTCAGAACTTGTTAGCAAAATGACAGTTAGTTCTAGTTTAGAAACTGAGAGAGTGATAGAGGACAATTTATGGAATCTAGTTGCTGAATGGCGCCTGGCTCAGAATTTAAAGCCATTTTATTTTGATCAATCACTTTGTACCTTTGCCATTCAACGATTAAGTGAGCTTGATGCTGATTTAAGCCATGATGATTTTTTTAAATTGGCAGAAGAAATGTCAAGCCAGACTAAATTTACTAGCTTTGCTGAGAATTTAGCCCAAGGAACTCAGTTAGGAAAAGAGGAGCAAGTACTAGCGGCTTGGTTAGAATCTACTAGTCATTTGGCTAACTTAGAAGCTGATTTCACTCATGCTTGTTTGCGTTGTAGGGAAGCTTATTGTGTGCAGCTTTTTGCTAGGTATTAGAAGTTATTGGTTCTAATTGTTACAGCGTACAAGCACATGAGAAAAATTGTCTTCGTGGCTTTAAAAGTTTACTAGCTGAAAACGGCTTAAGTACAGCCAAATTATTTTTACCTGTCTAGTTTATTTTACCTTAGATTTATTTTTTTCTGCATTAGCGGAAGAATCTAAATTTAGTTTTTGGTACATAGCATCCAAGATATGTTTTCTGTCATATCCTTGTTCTTCTAATTTGCTAATTAATTCTTCAACTTCCATTATTGTCATTTCAAATGTTTCAGCAAATTTTTGGATAGTTTTTCTTTGGATCTCTCTGTTGTACTGTTCGATAGCTTTTATTTGAGCTTCTGTAATTTGTCCTGTTTCAGCTGCTTCTTGCTCTGTAAGCAAAGGGTGAGTTGCATTAGTAAGGCCATCAGGGTGCTGCGTGGAAGAGAGTCTGAACTGTGAGTCTGCCTCCCCTTTATCTTGTTTCTTATGAAGATCACTCCTTTCTACTGGCGTTGTTTTTACTGGTCGAATTGCTGCTGGATTAGCTGTATTCAGTCGCTCTAATAAACCCTTAGTTGCTACATTTTCTGACATGATAAAGATTAGTTAAGCATGTTGCTAGCCAAAAGGCAAGATTTTTAAAGAGAAGTTAATCTTTAATAGCTTAGGTGCCAAGGCTAATGGTAGCGAAAATAATCCAATGCATTAGTCAAATTGTACTAAATTTTTATGTTAAGATTAAGGCATGAATGTTTTTATCATTGCTGCCATCTCTGCAGATGGCTTTATTGCCCAAGATAAAGAGCAAAGTTCTCTCAATTGGACTACTAAGGCTGACACTAAATTTTTCGTTGAAAGAACAAAAAAAGCAGCTGTAGTGGTGATGGGGCGGAAGACTTATCAAACTATCAAGCCAAAATATCGACCATTCAAAAATCGTTTGAATATTGTTTATAGCCGCGATGATAGCTGGCTGAGAGATGATGAAAAGTTATTCTTAGAACAGACTGTTAAAGAAGGTTGGCTGGCCCAACCAACTCAATTTTACGTCACTCAAGATAATCCGAAAAATTTGATCAGTAGTTTAAAGAAAAAAAATATCAAAGAAGTAGCGATTTGTGGCGGCGTTTCAATTTATACTAAATTTATGCAGGCCGGAGTGGTTAATAAAATTTATTTAACTGTAGAGCCGGTTTTGTTTGGAAGTGGTTTAAAACTTTTTAATCAAAGTTTGTCGCCAGCAGCTTTACTTGGGTCGGCTACAACGGCTACTGCCACTGCGAAGAATAAAGATTTTCAAGCTCTGCAATTAGTAGCAGTTAAAAAACTAGGTGATGAAGGTGCAGTTTTGCTGGAATATGATGTGAAAGGAGCTTAAGACCATCATGAAGATCATAATCAAACGTTTTGATAAATCTCTACCTCTACCTGAATATAAAACTGAGGGCGCTGCTGCTTTGGATCTCTATGCTAGAGAGGATACTTTGGTTAAAGCCAAAACAGTGGCCTATGTGCCGTTGAATATCGCTCTTCAGTTGCCAAAAAATTATTGGGTTTTACTATCAGCTCGAAGCTCGCTGCATAAAAAAGGTTTGATCTTGGCAAACGGGATTGGGGTAGGAGATTGGGATTACAGAGGCGATGGTGATGAATACAAGGCAGCTGTTTATAATTTCACTGAAAAAGATGTGACAATCAAAAAAGTAGAGCGGATTGTACAGATGATTATTTTACAAAGAGAGAAAATTGATTTTTTTGAAAAAGATAGTTTCTCAACAAATGACAGAGGTGGTTTTGGCAGCACTGGGTCGGTCTAAAATTTTTAAGTCCTTAATTTCCAACGATTAGCTACAGAAAACTTATTTTGCCTATTGTCTATAACTCAATTCTTATGTATTAATTATGTTATGAAAATGTAGTTATTTTTTAATTTAACTACAAGAACTAGCATTTTATGCAAGATATAAAGTATCAGTTTCAGATTTTTAGACAATTAATTTATGCTTAATACTGTTTGCAGTTACTAAACCCTCACCGAGGGTTTTTTTATTTATCAAACAAAAAGGATTTAGAAATATGGCAGAACGGCGATCCTATTCTCTTGAGGATTTTTTTACTGTACAAAGAAGAAGGGTTTCCGAAGCTGAGAAAAATGAGCAAACCCTTGCTAAGGTTAACAGTCCTTATACTGAAGTTTCCCAGCCATTAATTCCCAAAGAAATAGCTCCTTATATTTCTCCTAAAGAGCTAGATTTTTGGCAGCAAAGACCACCTGAGGAGATTATTTTAGCTACTGGCAGCTTGAGGAAAATTTTCATGATGCTTTATCAAATGGAAGGCTTTGTTTTCCCGCTTTCTTATGAAAGAGTTAAAGAAAAAGCTAGCGGAAATGGAAGCTTGTCAGAGCAAGACCAAGCGATGCTTAATTGGGATTTGATTTACACTGATTCCCCACCTGAATTTCAAGATATATTTTTTCCAAAACATATGCCTAATGGTGATGGTAAACTCCAAGAAAAGACTCTAGTTGCTTATTTCCAAGGAATACCTGTTTATGCTGAACCCACTGATGGAGAAGGTGACAGTAATGAGCCACTTGATGAGGCCTTTAATAAAATTAGAGCATTGGCTTCTAAATATGATCAGCTAAATAAGGATATAATTATCGTGGCTACTGATGCAGTCTCTTATGCAGATGATGGTAGTGATCAAAGAAGACATTTAGGTAAGCCAATGAATATGCCTGGTTATGATGCTGATGCTTTTGACCCAGAACAATATATACGAGATCAATATCCAGTAGGTTCTAGAGTAGTTAATATTAATGCAGTAGCAGCTATTAGAACTGGAAGAGGTCAAGAGGGAGATGATGATTTTATACCAAGGGGAGAACATAGAGGAGAAGTTTGCCATCACACTATTATTACAGAAGATAACAGTGAAGGATTAATAGTTCATAGGGATTGCGGTGGAGGTGGTGTTCCTCAGCAGCTTATAGATTGGGATAATATTGAAATGATTAGGGGAATTATGGGGAATGAGCAAGCTGCTAGACTAAAGGATAATAGAGTTATAAAGTGGGCATTGGTTTGTGCTATTACGGGTAGTCCCTGGTATGCGATAGAAGAAGCCATTGAAGAGCTGAGAATTATCGATTAGACTTGTACAGGATTATTTTAATATTCTATTTGAATTAGAAAGAAATTATGGTTGGTAAAGCAGCAGGTTTTTTGATCACTCTTGAGGGAGGGGAAGGTGGAGGTAAAACTACTCAAAGTGTGAGATTACGTGATAATTTAACTAAAGCAGGTAAAGATGTGGTTTTGCTGCGCGAACCAGGTGGTACAGCCATCAGTGAACAAATTAGAGAAGTAGTACTATCTTCTAAGAATACTGGTATAGCTTTTACCACAGAAGTTCTACTTTTCCAGGCAGCTAGAGCTCAGATTTATAGGGAGGTGGTTATTCCTTCTTTAAAAGCAGGTAAGATAGTGATGATGGATAGATCTAGAGATAGTAGCGTAGTTTATCAAGGTATTGTACGAGGTTTTGGTGAGGATTTGATTGAACAACTAAATGATATTTCTACAAAAAAGACTTATCCTGATTTAACTTTACTCTTGGATGTTTCTGTAAAAACAGGGCTTACTAGGAGAAAAGGAACGAATAAAGTTAATCGTTTGGATATGGAAAATAAAAATTTCCACAATAAAGTCAGAAAAGCCTATTTAAAGTTAGCAAAAAAGAATAAAAAAAAACGCTGGGTGATTATAGATGCTGAAAAAAGCATGGCTGAAAATGAAAAAGAAATTTGGGAAGTGGTTAAAAAGAAATTAAAAATTAGCTAATTTATAAAACTCTTTTTATTTTTATGCAAAAACTTCCGCGAGCAGTACGTCGCTTGATTGAAAAGTTTGAACGATTACCTGGAATTGGCCCGAAATCAGCCCAAAGGTTAGTTTTTTATCTCTTGCATAATCCGGAACATCAGCTTGAGGATTTCGCTAATCGTTTATTAGCTTTAAAAAAAGAAACTGTGATGTGTTCCATTTGTCACAATGTGGCTGAAAATGACCCTTGTTCAATCTGTGATGACAAAAATCGTGATCAAAACTTGTTGATGGTAGTCGAACAGCCTCTGGATCTTTTGGCCATAGAAAGGTCTGATAAATTTACTGGGAGATATCATGTGCTACATGGGGCGATTGCACCTTTGAATAATATTGGGCCAGAACAACTATTTTTGCGTGACATTGTAGATAGATTGGAGGGTGTCAAAGAGTTAATCTTAGCTACTAATCCTACAATGGAAGGCGAAGCTACAGCTTTATACATTACAGAGATGATCCAGCAACAAGCTGATTTTGATCCTCAGACTTTGAGAATTACGCGTATTGGGCATGGTTTACCGATCGGTGCAGATATTGAATATGCAGATCGGGTAACCATTGCCAGAGCACTGGAAGGAAGAAGAAAGATTTAATTGATAATTACGTAAATAAAACCCATTGCTCAACCTTTATTTTTCTGTTAAATTAGGTTTTAATGAGATACAGCTCGTATCAAACTGACCGATGGTAGGTTTCATCTGAAACCAAAGTCGGTTTTTTTAATTGACCTCTTGAAGAGGGAAGAAAGGAATCTCATGAGAATTTTAGTACAAGGTAAAGACTTGGCAGTTACTAAAGCTTTGCGTAATTTTACTAAGGATCAAGTAAATCGTAAACTTTCAAAAATTTCTCAGAGAATTAATCAAGTTAGAGTTTATTTCGAGCATATTTCCAGAAAGAATGGTGATCCCAAAAGGGCAGTTGTTAGATATAAGGTAGAATTGCCAGGTAAAGATATAGTGGTAAAAAGTAGAGCTAAGAATCTTTATCAAGCAATTGTAACTGCTACTGATACTATGGTTAGGAAGGTAAGGAAAAATAAGGAAAAAAGAATGGCGAAAACTAGATTGCCTGTTGAGATGGAGGGGCAGTAAACTAGAACAACAATTTTATAATTTACTAATAAGTTAATACTAGAGTCGTTCACTACAGTATTTTTTTATTTTTTAAAATACGAGGCTCACTCGGTGAAGCTCGGTAGTAAATCTACTGCCAAATCGATCCTAGCCAGACCTCGCTTCAACGCTCCAATATTTATCTGTAGTAAAATTCTGGACACTTGCTCCAAGTTTCATATAAAAAAAGAGTTGATTATTGTTAACTGACTCTAGTATGCTAATAGCATGACTGATGACCAACAAAATACCGCTACAGATCCTGGGGCTGCTAAGAGAAGTCCTTTAGATGCATTAGAAGATTTATTAAAAGATGCACAAAAAAACAAAGGTGCTGTTGGAGCAGCTCCTAGTTTAGCTGCATTAGGTGGAGCGACCCCCGATGCTGTTGGATTTGAAAAAGGTAGTGAAGAGGAGGAAACTGACAGCCGCTCAAGTGAAGAACAACTGGCAGAAGTTGCTAAATTGGAAGAACAGAAAAAACAGGAAGATCAAGTTAGGATAGCAGAGGGGCTTAAAGATCTTCAATACGAAGCCACTCAATCTCCACAGGCTCAAGCTAGAATTTCCCAGGATCAAGAAAAAAAAGTTAAGGATGAGCAAAAGGCTAGTGAAAGAGAAGAATATAAAATTAGACAAATCGAGCATACAAAAATTCAGGAATAATTTATGCCAGGAGCAGCTCCTAGACCATCAGGTGGCATGAAACCAGGAGGTTTTGGCCAATTCAATGAAGGCCATATGGAACAGAATGCCATGAAGCAAGTTATGGGCACTAAGGCTATGAGCCAACAAGCTGCCAGTAAAGTTGGTGCATCTGGTTTACAAACAGTGGGAGGCAAACAAGCAGCTGCCAAGCAAGCCAAAACTAGCCAAAAGCCCAGACCGATGAGTAGCCCTTTAGATCATCTTAAATATATGGGGCAAGATATTAAAACAGGCTTGAAAAGTTTAGTAGATATTCCTGACATTTTGGGAATCAAACCAGACGAAGATCCTAATCTTACAGAAAGAAAACGAAAAATGCATGCTAATTTTCAAAGCATGACTGATGATGAAAAACAAATAGTTCAACAGAAATATCAAGAAAAAATACAAAGAGAAAAACAAGAAGAAGAAGACAAGAGGATGAAGAAACAGATGGAAGAACAGAAAAAAGCTCAATCAATTCAGATGCCTACTAGCCCCAGTAAAGGTCCGATTGGTCCGGGAGGAAAAAAGAAAAAGAGTGGTAAAGATATGGCTATGCAGAGACTACAGCAAAGCCGGACAACTATTAGCACAGTACAAGGAGCTAATTAATCTCTAAATAGAGCTATTATTTAGTCATAGTTACTAATAATTCTCTTAACAAATCTGTTACAATAGCCTCTAATAAAGAGCAAATGAAACTTTACAACACTCTCACTCGTAGAATCCAGAAAGTCAAGGCAGCGTGCCCTCCTCGAATGCGGGTTTATGCTTGCGGTCCCACGGTTTATGATTATGCCCATCTTGGCCATTTGCGCAAATACACTATGGATGATGTTTTAATCAGGACTCTTAAGCATGCTGGATATAAAGTCAAGCATGTACAAAATATTACTGATGTAGGACATTTGGAATCTGATGCTGATACTGGTCAAGATAAACTAGAAAAAGGAGCAAAGAAATACAAGCAAACAGTTTGGGAATTAGCAAAAAAGTTTGAGAAATCTTTCTTCAAATCAATGGATTTGATGGGTAATTTACGCCCAGATTTTAGCTGTCGAGCTACTGATCATATCCCAGAACAGATTTTTTTAGTAAAAAAATTGGAGGAAAAAGGTTTTACTTATATTATCAAGGGGGATGGTGTCTATTTTGATACTAGTAAATTTAAAGATTATGGCAAATTAGCTCGCCTCGATCCTAAGAAAGTCAAGGAAGGTGCTAGAGTAGCTAAAGTTAAGGGTAAGAAAAATCCCACGGATTTTGCTTTATGGAAGTTTGAACGACCTGGAGAAAATAGAGCCATGGTTTGGGAAAGTCCCTGGAATAAACGGGGTTTTCCTGGTTGGCATATTGAATGTAGTGCCATGAGCATGAAATATCTAGGCACCAAGTTTGAAATCCACACGGGTGGGATTGACCATATTCCTATTCATCACACTAATGAAATTGCTCAATCAGAAGCAGCCACAGGTAAAACCCCCTTTGTTAAATATTGGGTACATCATAACTTTCTTTTAGTAGATGGTGAAAAAATGAGTAAATCTTTGGGAAATTTTTATACCATTGATGATATTTTGAAAAAAGGTTTTTCTCCTCAAGCATTGAGACTATTATTTTTAGGAACGCACTATCGAAGTGAACAGAATTTCACTTGGGACAGTCTCAAAGCTGCTGAAAAAAGTTGGCAGCGTCTGAAGACAAAGGTGCTTGAACTAAAAAAAGGAGATGCCACTAAAGAATTGGCAAAACCGGTAAGTAGTGGTGGTGAAGAGGAATTTTTCTATCCTTGCATGGCTTGTCCTAAGTTTGCTCATTGTGGAAAAGTCCAAGGTAGCAGTGACATTGGTTCAACTACTGCTCAGAGGGGGAAATCAGATCCTAGAGTTAATTCTGAGCCGGCCGCTTCTGCCAAAAAATTACAAAAATATAAGCAAGAATTCTTTACTTTGATGCAAGATGATTTAAAAACTCCTGAAGCAGTGGCAGCAATGTGGGAACTACTTAAGTCTGAAGAATTGCCTAGTAATGATAAATATAATTTATTGCTTGAATTTGATCAAGTTTTGGGTTTGGGTTTAGCAAATATTGAAGCAGAAGGCAGTGATCAAAAGGACTTGGCCGAAAAAGACATCCCAGCTAAAATTAAAAAATTAATTAAACAAAGAGAAACTGCTAGAAAGAAAAAAGATTGGCAGAGAGCAGATGAGTTGAGAGCTGAAATTGAGAGAGAAGGCTATGAGTTGCTAGATAAGGCTGGAGGGGACTATAAACTAATTAGAGGGGAGAGTTCAGATCATAAACCTTGGTAGCTAGATTTTTAAAAGGTTAATTATTTTTTATTAGTTAATCTCCTAAATAATTCCTGCCTCCCTAAACGAAAAATAATTTTTTTCAGTAACAATTAAATGATCTAGAAAGCTAATACCTAGCAACTCGGCGGCTTTGCTTAATCTTTTAGTGACCAGTAAATCATCTTCACTCGGGCTGCAATCACCAGAAGGGTGGTTGTGGGCCAAAACCACATAAGCACTAGGTAAAGTGATAGCAGGTAAAAATACATCCCTTGCTTCTAGCAAATTGTAATTTAGTCCACCTACTGCTACGGTTTGTTTATGAATTAGTTCCTGACGTGCATTGATATACAAAGCAAGAGCGTGTTCTTGCTTCTTATTTTTAATTTCTCCTAATAATTGAAAGATTTTAGTGGGGCTATTTACTCTTGATAACACTGATCCTTGAGAAATTCTTTTTCCTAACTCAACACTGGCTAATATTTTGGATGCCAATGCCGGGCCAATACCGTGGATACTAGTTAGTTTTTTCATATTCAACTGAGAAAAAAATCTCAAAGGAAATTTTTTAATTAGCTTTTTAGCTAGGCCGATTACAGAATATTTTTTATTACCAGTGCTTAAAATAATGGCCAAGAGTTCGATATCAGTTAGATTAGCTACTCCTAAATTTTTTAATCTTTCCCTGGGCCTCTTAAATTCAGGCAAACTTTTTATAAAGTTTTTATTTAGACCCTTAGTCATGATTCTAGTATAATGAACTAGTATTACATTAAGGTTTCATGAGCTTATCTAAAGAGATAAGCATTTCCTTAGGGGAGAAAAGTGAATGGGCAATAACGATTTTTTTGCCCCAAGTAGTGCCAGGAATTTTAGAAATTGGTTTTTTTAAATCAATTACGAATATTAGAGGAATAAGTTTGATAGTACAAGTATTTTTAAGTAGTTCTAAAAAGTTAACCAATTTAGAAATTGAAAAACTAGTACTCAGAAGAACTAAATCAGGTAGTGTTTGTTTTAATTCTAGACTAGCTCTTTGCAGGGTAGTAAATCTGATTAAATTAAACTTATAATTAGCTAAATAACGATAAGGAATTTCAAGTTCTGCTCTGGGTTCAATAATTAAGGCAGTATATTTGCGTTTTTTATACATTAAAATAGAAGATAGGACAGTTTTTAAAATTAATAGAATATAATCTATGTTCTATAGATTTAATTCTACTCAGAATAGATAAAGTATGTCAAATATTAAAAAAATATTAACTTTAGCTAAAAAAATAAAACAAGCCAGAAAAGATAGTGCTTTATCTCAAAAAGAATTGGCTAAAGCTCTAAAATTATCAGATAAAGCAATTAGTGCTTATGAGGTGGGTAGATCTTCACCCAGCTTAAAAACTTTAAAAAGTATTAGTAAAATTACAGATAAACCTATTAGTTATTTTTTGGATGACAAAGAAGCCGAAGAACTTGATTTAGAGATCAAAATTAGAACAATAGAAAAAGAACTTAGCGAAATTAAAAAAATTTTGCAAAAAAGCCGAAAAAATGCTTAAAATTCGTCTCCTTAATGGTCAAGATGCTTTATTTTATCGAGATTTGCGACTCAAAGCTTTACAAACTGATCCCAAAAGTTTTTTATCTACTTATCAAGCTGAGAAAAATAATTTAGATTCTTTTTTTGCCAGAGAGTTAGACTTAGCCATTTTTCCTCCAGTTTTTGCTTATTGGGGCGTATTTGAAAACAAGCAACTGATTGCTTATGTTCAACTAGCAAAATCATATCTGGCAAAACAAGCTCATCTCGCTTTCATTTATAACCTTTATCTTGATCCAGCTTTTAGAAAACAAGGTATTGCCAGCCGCTTGTTAAAAGAAGTTTTAGCTAAATTAAGAACAGAAACTAAAGTTGAGAGAGTTTTTTTATCATGTAATGCCAATAATCACAATGCCTTGCAGTTTTACAAAAAATTCGCTTTCAAAACCTGTGGAGTAAAAGAAAAGAGTATTAAATGGCAAGGGGAGTATGATGACCAGGTGGAAATGGTTTTAGAGCTGGTGTAGAGTAAAGTAAGATTCATTTTGTGATTAAGCTTATTAATTTGAATTAAGGTTTGAATGATATCAGAAACATTTCAGCTGAGTTCAGAAGCTGAGAGAAAACAAGAATTAAATGAAGTTTTTTCTTTTTGGGCTACTAAAAATGGTTTTAATGTAGTAGCTGGAACAAGTATAGATTCAGAAGGTAGACATATAGAAACAGGCATGATGTTCAATGCTAGCTTAAATGCGTATGAAATAGCTCCGCCTGCAAGCTGTGTTTGGGATGTTTCACCGGAGACTACTAAGCAGGGAATATTGTTGAGAGAAGGCATATTGGAAGAGAGTCTTAAGAGTATGAAAGCTCAGGCATATTCATCGGGTGAATTCCGAGAAACTGGAGGCACGGCAATAGGTCTTAGATGTGTTAATGGAGATTTTAGTTACGCTGTTGCTTTTACTTATCTACCACTTCCTATTGATAGCGGTTTGGATATAAATAGAAATTCAGCAGCCATCACTTTTACTCCTACAGGATGGTCTAGCATGTGTAGAGCAATGGATCGGCTGCAAATGCAGCATGATCTTTCTAATATTAGATTAGGGCTACCGTTATGGATACATTGTCATCCTGGAGTAGCTTTTGAATCTGATATGGATAGATCTGTCCATAGAACAAATGTTAGTGGTTGGTATGGCTTAGTAGTTGGCAATGATTTATTAAATCATTCTGGGTCCATAGATATTGAATTAATAAGAAAGAGCATTTCACAGGGTGAAAATAGACAGCTTGCAACTATTACAGATAATGGTACAAGGGCTTCTGTTGGCTTAGGAAATCAAGTGGGAGTGCCAGAACATTTTTTGGGGCTAGATTCTTTGCAAGCATATGAGTTTCCTCTAGCAACTGATCCAATATTATTTGCAGAAGATTTTGAACAAGGAGAAGAAGAGCCAGCTCCTCAGCTTGAAAGTAAAGGTCAAGTTTTAAAACTCGCTGATCCAGATAAAAGTGAAGTCATTCATATATCATTGCTCTTTGATGAAGATCAAACTCCAAAACCTGGTGATGCAGCCGGGGATGATTTGATTGATCAAATAAGAATTATTTCAGGTCCTAAATTAGTAATGAAGCTGACTGACGAAGTTGATATCACTATCACCATAGAAGATGTGACGCCAAGTAATTTAGAAAAGATTTTAGATAAAGCGCGAAGAATGCTGGGGTTTTAAATTATTTATTAGATGCCTATTAGAGTTTATTTTTTTTTAATCACCTTCTCCCTCAACATCCTAATCAAGCGACTATAAAAATGCAAATTGTGCATAGTAGCTAGATGCCAACCCAAACCATCTTGGATTTTAAAAAGGTGATGAAGATATGCTTTAGAGTATTGGCAGGCGGGACAATCACAGAAGTCACTGATGGGGCTGAAATCTTGGGCGTATTTTCCGCGATTAATATAAAGATATTGGTAAAAATGCTCATCATTATTGATATTGATTTTTTTCGGATTTTCGCTAAAACTATAAAGACGGCCATGACGAGCATCTCTAGTTGGCAAGACACAATCAAAAATATGATAGCCCATGCTGACTAATCTTCGGATGTTTTCAGGGCTACCCACCCCAAGTGCAAAACGAGGTAGATCATCCGGACTTAGCTTGGCATTCAATTCACAAGTTTCATAATCAAAGTTGCCTGCTTCATCAAAAGGCCAACCACCAAGCCCATAGCCATCAAAACCAATTTGTAAAAGTTTTTGAGCACAGTATTTACGCAAAGCTTGATCTCTGTAGCCTTGGATCACTGCAAATAATAGTGGCCTATTTTTATCACTTAGCTTGCGTTTTTTAATTTGTTTTTCAAACTCAGCCTTACTTCTCTTAGCCCACTCAATGGTGCGACCCACACTAGCTTTGAGTCTTTTTTTATCAGCTTCGGGTGGGGTAAAGTCGTCCAGGCAGATCATAATATCGCTATCAATTGCAAATTGGACTTGGATTGATTTCTCTGCAGTGAAAAGTTCTTTTTTTCGTTGTTTTGTACCAGAGTAAATAATGACGCCTTTGTCAGTAACTTTGCCAAGTTTTGGGTTTTTGTTAATGAGTGAAAAAAGCTGAAAGCCACCCGAATCAGAAGCAGTTAGGCCTGACCAGTTCATAAAGTTTTTGATACCTTTGGCTTTTTCCAGCACATCATAACCTGGATTTTGTCTCAGGTGATAAGTATTAATGACTACACCTTCAATGCCAGCTTGAACTAGATCAAAGCTACTAAGATTGCGCACCACGCCCAAAGTGGCATCAGGTAAGTAAATAGGGAATTGATAAGTTTTATTTTTAATAGTGATGCCTGGTAGATAAAAATTTTTCATTTGCATGATTGTAACATTAAATATTTAACACTTGGAGATTTCCATCTTAAAAAGATAGTAACTGATTAAAATATTACAAACCTTACAAAATTGACAAATCTTAATTTTTGTGTTAATATAAAAATATTATGTATCAAACTGTAAGCATTCAACAAACTAGAGACAATTTAGCTGAAATAATCAACAAAGTAGCTATTGCTGGAGAAAGATTTGTGGTGACTAAATTTGGCAAAGTGAAAGCGATGATTGTGCCCATTACTGAACAAAAGCCCATTTCTGACAAAAAAAGAAAGGCTATCTTAGATGAAGTAACTGGTATTTGGCAGAATAGAAAAGATATGAAAGACAGTGATAAATGGTTATCTAATCTCAGAAGACCAAGATATGAAATATCTAGTTGATACTAGTCTGTTAATTAATCTTTTACGCTCCTCAAAAAAGGAAATTGTTTTTTTTGAAAGAGAAAAAGATCTTTATTTATCATATGTTGTAGTTGGTGAGTTACTACAAGGTGTACGTAATAAAAAAGAGTTAAGGAAAATAAAAAAATTGACAAAGCTATTTACTATTCTCTGGGGTTCAACAAGCCTAGAAAAAAGAGCATTAAAATTAATTGAAAGACACTTTTTAACTCATGGTATTGGTTTTTTCGATGCTTTAATTGCTGCTACTGCCCTGGAATATAATTTAACTTTAATTACTCATAACAAAAAGCATTTTCGATTTATCAAAGGTTTGCAACTTGCTGCAGTATAATAACTCTAATTCAGAAATAGCCTCTTGGTTGATTCCAATGTAATCTATTGCAGGGATTGCATTAATCAAAAGTTTATGAAAATTATTCGCCCGCCAATTAAACAAAAAATGCCTGCTAGTGCAGAGCGAGTTTTTAAAGGCGTTATTTATGATGTCTATCACTGGCAGCAAAAACTATATGATGGAAAATTTAAAACTTTTGAAAAACTAAAAAAAGCTCACGATGGTGTTAATATTATTCCAGTTACTCAAGATAAAAAAATTATTGTTACTTATCAAGAACAACCAGGATATAAAGCATTTTATGGTTTGCCTGGTGGGGTGATCGACCCTGGTGAAGCTCCTTTAGCAGCTGCTGAGAGAGAGTTATTAGAAGAAACTGGTCATCAGGCACAGAGGTTTTTACTTTGGGATGCTATTCAGCCTTATAGTAAAATTGATTGGGCGGTTTACACTTTTATTGCTAAGGGCTGTGAACGGGTGGCAGATTTAAATTTAGATGGTGGAGAAAAGATAGAGTTGAAGTTTTTTGCTTTTGAGCAGTTTTTAAAGTTAATGGGAGATAAGAGTTTTAGAGATAGTGAAGTGGCTTTAAAAATTTTACGGATGAGAGATGATGAGGAGGCGATGAAGAAGTTGAAGAAAATTTTTTTAGAGTAAAATAAAAACTATTTGATAGAAACAAGACCTGAAAGATCGATGGTAGTTATCCACTCCTTTTTGAGCTGGGCACAGACTGTGGCAGATGATTCGAAAACATAAATTGACTTGTCCATCAGATTTTAAGATGTTTAAAATTTATAAAATCTATTACCGATTCCTATTACACTATAAAAAGCAGTTTTTTCTTTTTTTGATAGCGTTGGTCTCTTTTAGTATTTTTCAAAGCATTCAGCCCTATTTTTATAAACTTTTTATTGATGCCATCCCTAGTGCCAACTATCAGCGCTTGTTTCAAATTTTAGCTATTTATATTCTAGTCAGGATATTGGAGCTAGTATCTGATGTTTTTACTCGTTGGTGGGGGGATTGCTTTCTGCTGCCAGCTGCGCGTGATGCTAGGTTGGCGGTATTTAAAAAAATCCAAGATTTAGATTTTGCTTTTCATCTTACTAAGAGCACTGGCTCACTGATTAGTGCCATCAAGAGAGGTGACCTGGCTTTTTTTAGTATTCATCATGTGATAAATATTCGGATTAGTAAAATAGCGATTAGTTTTTTAGTAATTTTAATTTTTTTTAGTCAGATTCACTGGACTGTGGCCTTACTAATGTTGCTTTCTTTTGTTGTTAACTTGCTTGTAGCCTATTTTTTAGTTAAGAAGAATATCAAAGCTAGAAAAGAGTTTAATAGAGCAGAAGACAAAATTTCAGCCATTATAGTTGATAATTTGCTTAATTTTGAAACTGTGAAGTTATTTGCCAAAGAAGATTTGGAGTTGAAACGTCTCAAAAAGCAATTTGAAAATTGGTTGGCTAGATTATGGAGTTATGCTAATTCTTTTCGCTTTATTGATGTGTCAGTAGGTGGTATAGGTAATCTGGCTTTATTTTTTATTTTGCTTTTTTCTTTGAAAGAAATGGCAGCTTTAAGATTTACTCCAGGAGAATATATTATGATTCTAGGTTTTATCAGCACTTTTTATCCTAGATTTTTTGAATTAATTTATGAAGTAAGAAATCTAGCTAAACATCAGGTTGATATTCAAAAATATTTTTCTGTTTTAAACAAGAAGACTTTAGTTAATGATCCAGCTCAGCCGGTAGAGAAGGCGAGTGTTAAAGGGGAGATTGAATTCAGAAATGTTTCTTTTTCCTATCCTGAAGGTAAACAAGATGCTTTGAACAATATTAATTTACATATTCGTCAGGGCCAATCAGTGGCTTTTGTAGGGCATTCAGGAGTAGGAAAGACTACAATTGCCAAACTTTTAATGCGTTTTTATGATCCAGAGCAAGGTGCGATTTATCTAGATGGCATTAATATTAAAGATTTTACTAAAGACAGGCTGCGTTCTTTTATGGGCGTAGTACCTCAGGATCCAATTTTATTTAATAACACGATTGCTTTTAATATTGCTTATGGCGCAGATAATGTGACGCAAGAGGAATTGATTGCTGCCACTAAGATGGCAAATTTGAATGATTTTATCGAAACTTTGCCTAAAAAATATGAAACCCAGGTGGGGGAAAGAGGAGTCAAGCTATCTGGTGGGCAAAAACAACGCCTAGCTATTGCCAGGATGATTTTGTCAAATCCAGACATTATTATTTTTGATGAAGCTACTTCGCAGCTTGATTCTGAGTCAGAAAAGAAGATTCAGGATGCTTTTTGGAAGGCAGCTAAAAATAAAACTACCTTGATTATTGCGCATCGTTTATCTTCGATTGTCAAAGCAGAGAAAATTGTGGTCATGGAAGAAGGGAGTATTAAAGAAATAGGTTCTCACAGAGACTTGTTGACTAGAAAAGATAGTTTGTATAGTAGGTTTTGGCGTTTGCAAACCATTGCTACAGCAGAATTTCCGTCTTGATTTCCGTTTTGAAAAACAAAATGATTTTGTTGCTTAAAACGAAACACAATCGCCGTCGTGATTTGCCATTAGCGCCCTCGCTTAGGGCGCGCTAGGCTGCCAGATGCTAAAATCATTTAACTATAATAAAATAGCTATCTATGCTTAGTTGCGCCATTGTCGGCTTACCAAACGTTGGTAAATCTACTTTATTCAACGCTTTACTTAAAAAACAATTGGCTTTAGCGGCAAATTATCCCTTTGCCACTATCGAGCCCAATGTAGGTGTAGCTGAAGTGCCAGATGAAAGGCTAGCGGTCTTAGCCCAAATAGTAGCAAAGGCAGAAATTAGTCCAGCAGCTAATCTTTCAAATGCAACTGCCTCGTCACCATCTTCCCAAGCTAAAGATAATAATTTTCCTCCCATTAAACCAGCAGTAGTTGAATTCGTAGATGTAGCTGGCTTGGTACGCGGGGCTAGCAAAGGAGAAGGGCTAGGTAATCAATTTTTGGCGCATATTAGAGAAACAAATTCCATTTGTCATGTACTGCGAGCTTTTAGCGATGAATCAATTTTGCGAGAAGGTTCGATCAGTCCAAAAGAAGATCTAGCTACTATCCGCACCGAACTACAGCTGGCAGATTTAGCTACTTTAGACAAACAAAAGGAACCCAAAGGAGCTGCTGGTAAAGAAGAAAAAATGCGTTGGCAAATTATTCAAAAATTCAAAGAAAAACTAGAAAAAGGAATAAATATTATTTCAGAGCAATCATCTCAAAATCTTAGCGAAGAGGAAGCGAACTTAGCTAAAGAACTTTGCTTGCTCACTGCCAAAAAAGAAATTTTTGTGATCAATGTAGATGAGGAAGAACTTAAGAATCAAGCAGCCATTATTAAGCAGTATGTCGAAGAGTTAGATGTCAGAGCAGCACAAATAGTAGTGGTCAGTGCCAAAATAGAAAGTGAATTGGCAGTTTTAGCAGAAGAAGATCAACTGCTTTATCTCCAAGACTTAGGTTTAAAAGAGAGTGGTTTGGAAAGATTGGCTAAGGTGGCTTATCAGACATTAGCTTTGCAGAGCTTTCTCACAGCTGGTGAAAAAGAAGTTAGAGCCTGGACTATTAAAAAAGGCAGTACGGCTGTTCAAGCTGCAGCTGTGATTCACAATGATTTTGAAAAAAATTTTATCAAAGCTAAGGTAGTTAGTTTTGATGACTTTGTTTCCTTAGGTGGCTGGCCTGGAGCGAAAGCCAAAGGTAAACTAAGGTTGGAAGGCAGAGATTATGTGATGCAGGAAGGTGATGTTGTAGAATTTATGGTGGGGAAATAGTGGAGTTATTCCGCAGGAAATCTATTTTTTAATATGTTACAATATCTGCTCGACTAATTAAAAATAACAGGATTTTTTATGAAGATTGTCAAAGAACTGATTAAAAGACAGTATGAATTAACTTTTTTGATTCCAGCAAGCTATACAGCAGCGGAATTGGCTGATACAAAAAAAGAGCTGGAAGCTTTGGTTAAAAAATATAAAGGTAAGATTTTAGAACAAGCAGAATGGGGTAAGAAAAGCCTAGCTTATAAAATTAAAAAAGAAGGTAAAACTTATGATGCTGCCTTTTACTTTCATTGGCTATTAAAATTTGAAAGTAATAAAGTGCAAGAATTTGAAAAATTTTTATATCTAAATCACCATGTAATTAGACATTTATTAATAGTTAAGGAAGAAGAAAAATAGAATTTAACTAGGTTCATGTAAAATTGATTGCTATGTCAGTTTTTAAAAATTTTGCTAGCAATTTAATTCATGTTACACTTAATGTAAGAAATAATAAGTAGAATAAGGGTTAGTATAAATTTTAACTCTCAGAAAGGATTGAAGACTATGTCAGTCAGGTCACTTAACAAAGTAATGCTTATTGGTAATTTAACAAGAGATCCGAATCTTCGTTATACCCCTAGTAACACAGCGGTTTGTTCTTTTGGTTTAGCCACTAATCGATCTTGGACTCCTAGTGATGGTGGGGAAAGACAAGAACGGGTAGATTTTCATAATATTGTTGCTTGGTCTAAATTGGCTGAGATCTGTGGTCAGTTACTACATAAAGGTGATAAAGTTTATGTTGAAGGTAGAATTCAAACTCGTGATTGGAAAACTGAGGCTGGTGAAGATAGAAGAGTTACTGAAATTGTGATTGATAACATGATGTTACTCAGTTCATCTAGAAGTAGGGCTGGATATCAAGCTGATGATACAGCAGACGATAGCGTAGCTGATGATGTAGTTGATGATAGTGCTGCTGACGATAGCACTGCCAGTGATGATGATACATCAAGTAAAAAAGGTCAAAAAAAAACTAAGAAAAAAAAAGTAGAGGAGGAAGATATAGCTGATGACATTCCATTTTAAGGCTTAGATAGTTATTAGTGATCACAAATTTATAATTATGAAAAAGAAACAAAAGCGAAAGCCAAGGATTCAAATTAAACCTATGAAGTTGGATAAAAGCATTACTTTTTCTTATAAGAAGTATGACGATTTATTTAAATTTATTTCCTCTCAAGGGATGATTGCTTCTAGAGTAAGAACTGGTTTATCACAGAAAAAACAGAAACAACTAGCTTTAGCTATCAAAAGAGCCAGACATTTAGCTTTGTTACCATTTACTCAGACACTCTAAAACTAGTGGCTAAATAGATTCTTCACTTATTTCGCGACAAGTCTAATATCTGTTTCCACTTAGTTTTTTTTGCCTTTTCCCTTATAATAAAATGATTGTGAAATAAAAAAAGGTCTTTTATATCTCTATCTCACAATCACTCTAATAAATTTTATGAAGATTAAATTATCCACCATAAGAAATACAATTGTTTCCTTCTTGTTGGTGATTCTAGGCGGTATCTTGGGATTTCGCTATGCACAAACAGGTTCCTTACCATTGGGTTTAAAACTACCCTTTGTTTCTGCCATTGGCTCAGAAACTAGTCCCTTAAGCAAGGTACTAGGAAAAGAAGCTCCAATAGAAAATTCTGAAGTTAACTTTGCTGTTTTTTGGGAGGTTTGGTCGCTCTTAGAGAGAGAATATCTAGATTCAACAAAAATAGATGCTGAAAAAATGGTCAACGGAGCAGTCTATGGTATGACTTCCTCGTTGGGTGATCCGTATACTGTTTATCTCGCTCCTGAGGCTAATCAGCGCAGTGGCGAGGATTTAGCAGGTAGTTTTTATGGTGTTGGGATTGAATTGGGTTATAAAAATAATATTTTGGCAGTTGTTTCCCCTTTAGATGGAACTCCGGCTAAGTTAGCTGGTGTTCAGGCAGGAGACTTAATTTTGCATGTCAAAGATTTAGATAGAGGCATTGATGAAGATACTGCAGGCTGGTCATTGACTCAAGCAGTGGAGAAGATTCGTGGTCGCAAAGGAACAGATGTAATTTTAACTTTATTTAGAGAAGGGCAAGATAAACCTTTTGATTTGGCCATTACTCGTGGTGAGATCATTGTCAAGTCAGTGACTTTAGATTTTGTTGAACATGCTGGCAAGCGAGTGGCCTATCTTAAATTATCTCGTTTTGGTGAAAGAACTGAAGCTGAATGGGCAGAAGCAGTGGCTCAAATTTTAGCACAAAGAAATTCTATTTCCGGAATTGTTTTGGATATGAGAAACAATCCTGGTGGTTATTTTGACGTCTCAATTGATATTGCTAGTGACTTTATCAAAAAAGGAGTTGTGGTTAGTCAAAAAGGAAAATATCGATCAAAAGATTTTTATCGGAAAGGTCAAAGCAATTTAGCTGATTTACCTTTGGTAGTTTTGGTTAATAGGGGTAGTGCTAGTGCCTCTGAAATTGTAGCTGGTGCTTTGAGAGATAACTTAGAAGTTAAATTAGTGGGTGAAAGAACTTTTGGAAAAGGCACTGTTCAAGACAGACGAGTGCTGTCTAATGGTGGAGGAGTTCATATTACTATTGGGAGATGGATGTTACCCAAAGGTGAATGGATTCATGAAGAAGGAATTCCAGTTAATGTGGAAGTAAAAGATAATCTTGATACCGAAGCAGATGAAGTTCTATTAAAAGGGATTGAAGAGTTGTAATAAAAGGAGCAAGATGAAAACTGACTTACCCAAACAAGAGTTGGATACAGCATCCCGCTCTTCATTTAATTCTGATTTAAATAATTCCGCAAAAGAAGAACATCTAACTTGGAAAAAAAAGCTGATTTTAGCTGCTGTTTTATTTCCTATTCTTTTAATTTTAGCCTTTATTATTCCTAAAAAACTTGATATCTCTAGATTGACTGATGGACTTAAATTTGGAGAAAAAATTGATGATTGGCAGTTTGAAGCGCAAAAAGAAGAAACTAATGGCAGGATGGGGGGAGTTTTTTCTACGTCAAAAACTGCAGTAGAGATGGCAGCTCCGGCTGCTGATTTTGCTGATGAGAGTATTGGCCTGTCTACTGGTGGAGCCAAAGACATCAATAATTTCAGAGAAAATATTGAAAATAATTATTTACCTTTGCCCACAGATATCACTTATGAAGGTCTATTTTACGATTATTTTTTTGACACAGGTGAGAGTTATGAGTGTGAACAGCTATTTTGCCCTTCTTATAATATGGCGGTGACAAAAGATCCTTTCTCAGGTCAGGAAGAACATTATTTAGCAGTGGGCTTAAATTCAGGGATGAAGGAAACTAATTTTGAAAGAAAAAAATTAAATTTAGTAGTGGTTTTGGATATTTCCGGTTCAATGAGTTCTTCATTTAAAAAATACTATTATGACCAAAGTACTGGCAGTAGAAGATTGACAATTACTCCTATCCCAGAAGATGAAGAGGAAGCTAAAAGCAAAATGGAAGTAGCCAACGAATCGATCGTAGCTTTGTTAGATCACCTTGAACCAGATGATCGTTTTGGCATGGTGCTGTTTGATAACACAGCTTATTTAGCAAAACCGCTGCGTTATATAGGGGAAACAAGGATGGACAGTCTTAAAAAACATATTTTGGAAATTAAGCCACAGGGTGGTACTAATATGGCCGCAGGCATGAAAGAAGGTTTAAAACTTTTAGAAGAATTTAAGGATGTGGATCAAGATGAATATGAAAACAGAATTATTTTTCTCACAGATGCCATGCCCAATACTGGTGAGACTAGTGAAGATGGTCTCTTGGGTATGAGTAAAAGCAATGCAGCAAATAAGATTTATAGTACTTTTATTGGCATTGGGGTTGATTTTAATACTGAGCTAATTGAATATATTACTAAGATCAAGGGTGCTAATTATTATAGTGTTCACTCTGCAGCTGATTTTCAAAAAAGAATGGATGACGAATTTGAATATATGGTTACACCCTTGGTTTTTGATCTTAAATTAGAACTAGAATCAGCCGCTTATGAAATTGAAAAGGTTTACGGTTCGCCAGAAGCTAATGAGGCTACTGGAGAAATCATGAAAATCAATACGCTCTTTCCGTCTAGTAAGGAAGGTGGCGAAACTAAAGGAGGTTTGGTCTTATTAAAGTTAAAGAAAAAACCTAGTGCAACAGATTCAGTAGTTAAATTAAAAGTAAGTTATCAAGATCGTAGTGACAAAACAGGAGGAGAGGAAGTAACAGCTGAGTTATCTAATCAATCGGCAGAATTTTTTGATAATACTGGTATGAGAAAGGGAGTCTTGCTTGCTAGATATGCCAATCTAATCAAAAATTGGATTAATGATGAAAGAAAAGCTGGTAGAAATAGAATGATAGTTGATTATTCTGTGAGTATGGAAAAGGGAATAGCTTTGCCAGAACCGATTGATCAATTGGGACAATGGGAACGTCAGTCAATGACACTCAGAGTTTCAGGACAGTATCGAGAGCTGTTTAAAGAATTTAGAGGATATTTTATAGCTGAAATTGAGGCAATTGGCGATGATAGTTTAGAGAGAGAAGTGGGGGTTTTAGAGAAACTGAGTCGTTAAACCCTGCCACTTAACTGTGAGCCTTAGAACCATTTAGTAAGAATTCACTCTCCTTGTTTCTCCAATTCAGCTCTAAGAGTAGCAACTACCTCCTCCAAGTCTCCCTCTAAAATTGTTTCAAGTTTGTACCAGCTCTTATTGATTCGATGATCAGTGACTCTATTTTGAGGGAAGTTATAAGTTCGAATTTTTTCTGCTCGCATATTACGGCCGATCCCACTTCTAGCTTGACCGATTTCTTTCATCTTTTTTTCTTCTTCAATTTCCCATAGTTGTGATCTAAGCAGCTCTAGAGCAATTAAGCGGTTTTGAGCTTGTTTACGTTCTTGGCGGGCTACTACTACAATGCCAGTTGGGTTATGAGTAAGGCGCACAGCACTGCTAGTTTTATTGACTGATTGACCACCAGCGCCGCTAGATCGCATAAATTGCCAATCAAGATCTTCATCTTTGATAGTGATGGCTGTGGATGGGACTTCTGGTAAAACTGCTACCGAAGCAGTTGAAGTATGAATTCTACCTTGAGATTCCGTCACGGGGATGCGTTGTACTCGGTGGACACCAGTTTCATATTTAAACAATTCAAAAGGATAGATAATTTCTTGACCATTTGTCATCGAATTAGAATTTATAGCTAGGTCAGAATTTTCTTCTGAAGATTTTTTTTCAACAGTTTTAATTTCTGTTTTGCCACTGACTTTAATTACTAGATCATCAATATAGCTTACATTTAAACCTTTGCTTTCACAAAATCTTAAATACATGCGCAACAAGTCATTAGCCCAAATCTTAGCTTCATCGCCACCAGCTCCGGCTCTAATTTCAATAATAGCTTTAGATTTGCTGGTTTGGTGAGTCCCTGGGCCAGCACTAGTTGATTCTCCAAACTCTGCAGCAGCTTGCTCTAGACTTTGTTTTTGAATTTTTAACTGATTAATTTCTTCTTGAGCTAAAGCACTAAACTCAGGATCAGCTAATAATTTTTCTGATTCTTTTATTTTGTTTTCAATTTCATCTATTTGAGCTTGATAAGGATTTTTTATTTGAGACATAATTTGCTTTATTGATAATTTTACCACTACTACGGATAAACATTGGAGCGTTGAAATGAGGTTTGGAAAGATCAGAGGTAGATACTTTACTCACTTACTATTGATATAAAATAAAAACCTGGAGGCGAAGTCTTAAAAATTTAGAGTAATCTTTATTTTTTATCCTCTGTACTCTTTGTTTTATTAGCAGCCTTGACTGCTTGTTTTTGTTCTCTGAGAATTTCTTGATAAGATTTTGAATCGTCTTCTTGTTTTTTAGCTTTCTTTTTCTTTTTAGCTTGAGCATCTGATTGTTTTTTTGTTTGAGCTATTTTCATTTTTTTCATAAATTTATCAACTCGACCTTGTCTATCAACAAATTTCATTTCTCCAGTAAAGAACGGATGACAGTTACTACAAATATCAACATGTATTGATTTGAGACTCGAACCAGTAGTAAACTGATTACCACAGGTACAAGTAACAACACAATCGTCGTGCCAACTAGGATGTAAGTTTTGTTTCATAAGAAAAGTATTATAGCACGAAAATTATTAAAAATTATCTTAAATAAAGCAGTCTATGATAGATGCCAGACCACCAGCAGTTCCTTCTGAAGCCCAAGAGCAAGAGAAGAAAAAAACTTTATCAGGTTTTGAATGGCTACATTTGCCACGTAATAAAGAAATAATTGATTTTTTATTACAAAATAAAGAGCAAATTGTTTCCCTAGCTAAAGAAAAAATCAAAACAGATTATGATCAAGCCAAAGAATATCATCAGACCAGGCATACAGAACTGGCAGTTAAGCAGATTTTGAAGCTCACAGAGGAAATGTTGAAAGCAGAGGGACTGGAACCAACAGAACATCAGGATGTCTTGGATATCGTGGAGATATGCGTGACCTATCATGATGCGATTATGAATCCAGGAGAGGCAGCAAAAGGAGCTAGTATTAGCCCAGAATTCAATAGTTATTTGTTTTTAAAAGATTTAATCCTCAGATCAATTAAAGATGACCAGATAGAAAAACCAAAAGTGACTAAATTAGATAAGCAAGAATTAATATCTCAAGAGTATGGAGAGGAATATCAACAGTTTTATTTCTTCCATGTTGATCTATTCACGAGATTGCGTAGAGCAATTGAAGCTACAGCCATTGATCTAGATCAAGCTATCCATCAACAAACTATAGTCCAGTTTTCCAAAGTTCATCCAGATACTGCTAAGGATAGACTGGCTCAACTAGTCTGCACTGCTGATTTGGCGTATTTTGCTCTTTCACCAGTAGATGAAACATTAGAACTGTCACTCAGATATGCAATTGAGTTTTTTGATTTAAGAAAGAAAGGATCAGTTGCTAAAGCTGCAGAAGGGGGGCATAAACTAGACAATTTAGAGCCTGTGATTGAATATCTAGAAGGCCAGGTTAAATATATGGAAAATTATACTTTTCCAGATTTACCGGATTTGCCTGCGGCAGTTGATGCTTTTAGCATGGAGGAATTTTTGAAGTTGTGGGAAATTCCCGTTGAAGATTATAGAGAGCAGATAGATGAGTTGGATGACGCACAATCCAGAACACTGAAGCACGATTTATTGCGTGCTGCCATGGATGATTTAGAAGGGGGTTGGGAGGCTCGTGATGAATCAGCAAAAAATCCTCAAATTTTAGCCACGATTAAGCAAGGCAAAACTCTAGACCGTCTTAGATTAGTCAAAGCTGATTATTATAGGCGAATGGCGGCTGATCTTAAGAAGAACGGCACAGAGTCAAAATATTACGCTGAAGTGGTAGCAGCCCTGAAGAAGATAGCTTAGCGTTTTTTTATCTTTCTTAATTTAAATCTTTTTTCAGCTAAAATTACTCCAACCAAAATTATTATCATAGCAGCAATTTGCCAATAGCTCAGAGTCTCTCCAAGCCAGAAATAAGCTAAGGGAAGATAAACTAAAGGTTGTAAATACCAGAATAAACTTGCTTCAGAAGCTTCAATATTATCTTGACCTTTAATATAGGCAGTAAGACCAATAATTGAACCAAAAATAGCCATATAAAGACTGGCGATCCAGACAGAGTAATGACTTGTATCTTGGAGGATATTATTGAATAAGTTTGTAGTTGTTAAACCGCTTTCTAGGAAGCTCAAAATAAAAAAACAAATTGTTCCCAGATAAAAACTAATAGTGGTTACAAAAAATTTGGGTAATTTTTTATAATGTTTTTTGGCGAAAATAAAGTACAAGGTAGTGCTAATATTGTGGCCAATGACTAGTAGATTGCCAGTGACAGATAGTTGTTGAACGCCTGTCGCATGATTAAGAAGTGGTACAGCAGATAAAATTAAAGTGCCAGCTAAGGTGAAAATTAATCCCAACCATTCATGTTTTTCTTCTTTTTCTTTTAAGAATAAAATCCCAGCAATGATAATGAAAATTGGAGTAGTGTTAGCTAGCAAGCTCGCTTCTATAGCAGAAGTTCTCTCCAGACCTAGATAAAGAAAAGTTAACGCTAAGACTGTACCTACTAATTCGAGAGCAATAATTTTAAGAAATTGCCTTAAGCTATGTTTAATTTTTGACCAGTAATAAAAGAGGATCGGGATAGAGAAAAAACTAGCAAATAAATAACGGTAAAAAAGAAAACGAAAAGGAGTGGTGGCTGCAAAGGCAGGTTTGACAATCACTAAAGCCGCACCCCATGTAAGGGTATTAATGCTGAGTAGTAAATAAGCCAGTGGACGTTTCCCTAATTTAATTTTTGCCACAATAAATAGAATAGCATTTTTTTATAGAAGAGAGGAGCAGAAACTAGAAGTTAAAAGCTGATTGTTGCAGCTCAATACTTTTTCATTTAACTATATGATAACTATTTATCTTTCATCATCTCAATCGCTTCTTCCACAGATAGTTGTTTTTGTTTACCACTAGTCATATTTTTTAAGCTCAGCAAATCTTTCTCAGCTTCTTCTTCACCAATGATTACTACCCAAGGGATATTTTTTTTGTCGGCGAGTTTAAATTGTTTGCTAAGTTTATCGAGAGCAGGGTAGACTTCAGTGTTAATGCCGGCTTGGCGAAGCTGATTAGCAAGTTTCAAAGAAGCAGCTTGGCTTTTTTCATCAAAAATAGTGATAAGAGCTTGGACGGCATTTGTATCAGCAGGAATCAAATCTAGTTTTTCAGCAGCCTCGACCATGCGGTCAAATCCAAAGGCAATTCCAGTAGCTGGCATATCAACACCACCCAGCTCGTTGATTAAATTGTCATAGCGGCCACCACCTCCACACGAACCGACTGGATAATCAGGCAAGATTACTTCAAAAATCATGCCAGTGTAGTAATCTAAGCCGCGAGCCAAACTAGGAGTAAATTCCAGATCTTCTTTTTTAACCCCAAGATTAACGGCACTTTCTATAATTTGTCTTAAATTGTCTGACATTTGAGCTTTATCCACAGTTGTTAAAACTTGCTTGGCGCTATTTTCTGTTAAACCTTTTTTAACTAACTCTTCAATTACTTGTTGAGGTTTTAATTTATCTAATTTATCAATTGATTGGATAATAGAAAAGACATTGATTCTGTCTATAGCAAACGGCTTTAAAGTAGCCATCAAAGTTTGTCGATCATTAATTTTAAGTTTGATGTTTTTAAAACCTACATTTTTAAAAGCTTCATAAGTACAAGCTAGGATTTCCGCATCTGCCAATGGGGAACTACTGCCAAAAATGTCAATGTCACATTGGGTAAATTCACGATATCTACCTTTTTGAGGTTTGTCAGCACGGAACACATTTTGGATTTCATAGCGTCTAAAATACTTAGGTAATTCATTTTGATATTGGGCTAAAACGCGAGCAGTCGGCACTGTTTGATCATATCTTAGACCAATTTTTCGCCCCCCTCTGTCTTCGAAAGTATAAACCAGTTTGTCTGCTTCTTCACCGTATTTGCCCAATAATAAAGAAGCATACTCTAAAGTAGGCGTTTCCAAAGGCTCAAAGCCAAAGTTTTCAAAAGTTTCGATTACTTTTTTGATCACATAATCGCGTTTGCGTTTTTCTGCAGGCAAAAAATCACGAAAACCTTTTAATGTTTGAACGGATTGTTTAGTTTGTTTTGTCATAAGTTCCTTTTTCGCAATAATTTTATTATACGTTACAGTTTATGTAACTGTTAGCGTTTATTATTCAAAATGTGGGGGCGTGTTGGTCAGTAATGGATCCGTCAAATCTAATTACAGGGGTTCGAATCCCCTCGCCTCCACATTTTTTTGCTGTTGATTTTGCTTTAATTATTTGTTAAATTATTTTTAATTGACGGATCTATTACTGCAAGATTTAAAACTCCTGTAGTTAGAGAAAAATCGCTCGTAAGAGTGATTTTTTGCTTTATAAGCTAAGTTTCAACATAACCGTTAGCTTACTCCTTTTGTCTTTTTTTTAATTCTGTTAATACTTCCTCAAATTCAATGTTTTTTGCTGTGAGTAGCACTAAGCTGTGAAACCATAAATCCGCTGTTTCTTCAATTAATCTTTGCTTTGATTGATTCTTACTAGCAATTACAACTTCTGTAGCTTCTTCACCAACTTTTTGAGCAATTGCATCAATTCCTCTAGCAAAAAGGGAAGAGACATAAGAACCTTTAGGCATAGTCTTTTGTCTTTGTTTAATAATGGTAGTTAATTTTTTTAGAATCATAATATTTGTTTAAAAAAGCAACTTTTATTATTGGTATGACAGATATTTTTACCAATGATTTTGCTTTGTATTAATAATGTATCATTATCACAATCCAAAACTATCTTATTAACTTTCAATTTATTACCAGATGTTTCACCTTTCATCCATAGTTTTTTTTTTGATCGACTCCAAAACCAAGCATATCCAGTTTTGAGTGTCTTTTTAAGAGCTCGTTTATTCATATAAGCTAGCATTAATATTTCCTTGCTTGATTCTTCTTGAACAATGGCAGGAACCAAGCCTCCTTGTTTTTCAAAATCAACACTATCTTGATCATTAAGATAAAAAAGCCCGTCATAGAGAGCTTTGCCAACAATTACCGCCTCAGCACCAAGATCTATTAACTGCTTGATATCTTCTTTAGAAGCTATACCACCTGCCATGATGACAGGCATATTGATACTATTAATTAGTTTTTTAATGATTTTTAAATTTGGCCCTGTCTCAGTGCCATCTCTTAAAGTATCAGTGTAAATTAATCTTTTGACAGTTAGTTTTTCTAATTTTTGAGCTGTTTCTATGAGATTCAATTGTGTGTTTTTTAACCAGCCTTTTGACATCAACTTACTGTTTTTGGCATCTAGAGAAACAATGATTTGATCAGGGAAAACAGCTAATATTTTTTTTAATAACTCAATATTTTCTAAAGCAATGCTACCTAAAATGATTCGATTAACACCGAGTTGAATTAGTTTTTTAACGGTCTTGAAATCACGAATACCACCACCGACTTGAGTGGGAATAGATACAGTTTTGATGATATTTTTGATGATTTTTAAGTTTTGAACTTTTCCGACTTTGGCCCCGTCAAGATCCACGATGTGTAAGCTTTTCGCACCTTGATCTTGCCACTGTTTTGCGACTAATACTGGATCGCTGGCATAGACAGTTTTTTTGCTGAAATCACCTTGTTTTAATCTCACGCAGTTACCATTTTGGATATCAATTGCTGGTATGATTTTAGTTAAATTTATCATCTGATTGAAATTCCATGATTTTTTAAATAATTTTTAAGATCAGTAATTTTCAATTTTTGCTTGTGAAATAAAGTAGCAGCCAATGCAGCATCAGCTTGGCCTTTAGTTAAAGCGTCAAGAAAGTCTTTTTTCTTACCAGCTCCACTGGAAGCAATAATGGGAATGTTAACTTTTTTAGCTATGTTGCGTAGTAAGTCCAAATCATAACCCTTTTTAGTCCCATCTCGATCTATGGAGTTGACTAATAATTCGCCAGCACCTAGCGTTTCCATTTTTTTAGCAAATTTAAGAGCATCAATGCCAGTCGCTTTTTTACCACTATTGATATATATTTCCCAGCTGTTTCTATTTTTTTTAGGATCAAGTGAAATGACAATGCACTGTGAACCAAAACGTTGCGCAGCTTTTTTGACCAGATCAGGATTAGTGACAGCAGCAGAACCAATTGAGACCTTATCAGCGCCTGATAAAAGCAACTGATAAATATCATTTAAAGTTTTGATACCGCCACCCACAGAAAAGGGGATAGTGATATTTTTAGCAATTTTTTCTACTAGTTTGTAAAGTAGTCTACGTTTTTCAATAGTGGCAGTAATATCAAGAAACATTAATTCATCAATACCCATTTTGTCATAAAGCTGGGCAAGTTTTACTGGATCTCCAGCATCTTTAAGCTGTTTGTAATTAGTACCTTTGACTACTTTATTATTTTTAATATCCATGCAAGCAATGATTCTTTTGGCAAGTAAGGATTTGGCTGATTTTAAAGCAGTTAGTTCTTGCTCAAATCTGATCGGACTTGCTTTTCGTTCAGAAGGGATGGTGGCAGAATTTTCTAGTGCTTCAATGTCACAAAAATTTTTTAACATTTTTTGACCCAGTTCTCCTGATTTTTCTGGGTGAAATTGCACGCCATAAAAATTATTTTTTTTAATTACTGAAGCAAAGTTGCTACCATATTGTGTTTGCCCAATGATATTTTTTTTTAGAGGATCACAATAGTAAGAATTCACAAAGTAAAAATAACTATTGTTGGGAATATTTTTAAACAAAGGCTCATTTTTTATTTGCTTAACTTGGTTCCAACCAATCTGCGGCACCACTAAGTTATTTTTTTTAGGAAATTTTTTTACCTTGCCATCAATAATATCCAAACACTTTGTGTTATCTTCCTCAGAATAAGAAAGTAAAAGTTGCATGCCAAGACAAATACCTAAAAAAGGGGCTCTTATATCTTGAATTAGCTGCTCAAGCTTGAGTTTTTTAAGTTCTGGCATCGCCTGACCAGCACGACCTACACCAGGGAAGATAACTTTGCTGGCTTTTTTAATCATAGTAGGATCAGCTGTCACAATGTATTTAGCTCCAATTTTGTCTAAAGCATTTGTTACTGAACCTATGTTGCCGGATTTGTAGTTGATGATGGTGATCATAGTTTCAATGAGATGTTTATTTAAGTTTTTTTTGTCTTTCTAGAGATTGTAGATTGTCTTTTTTTCATAAGAGTAGTTCCCATAAGGTTTCTATATTAATAATTTGAATATTCCCTAGTTTTTTTTCTCCTATATAAATACAAGGCATTTGTGCTCTTTTAGCAGCTTCAACATCACTAGAACTATCACCAATATAGATTGTATTTTTGAGAGCTAATTTTTCAGATACCATCAACAATGGCTCTGGCTCTGGTTTTCCGTTTTTATAATCTTCCATAGCAATAACAGTATTAAACAAATCAAGGATATTGTTATTTTTTAAGGCATAAATGGCTTCAAACTTTGGTCTGCCAGTAGCGATTCCCATTTTTTTATATTTCTTTTTAAGATTATCAAGAACTGATTTTGGAATTAACAATTTTTCTGTGTTAATTAGGCTCTCTATTTTTTTAACAGGAGCTTTTTTGCTATAACATTTTTGATATAAACTTGAACCTAGATAATAACTTTGGAATACAGCAACTATATTTTGGTATAGTTTGTCCTTGCGATACTTTTCTAAATTACTAATAAACTCTGGTATATCAAATTTTGAATTTTGTTTTTTTAAAATCAAAGCATAACTAGCATCCCAATCGTTATTTAAACCCACAACTTGTTTGATTGCTAAGACATCTAACTCTGTCACTGTTTTATCAGGACAAAAGTATTGGACAGTTTTTAAGATACAAAGACGATATGACTTACTAACATCAATCAGTACACCATCCATGTCCCAGATTAATCCATCTAGTTGGTCAAAGTTAATTTTCTGCATAGAAATTTTTAATTTTTTCAAATAATAAATCGTTGTCTTTTTCTGCTCGAATACCAATACGAACAGCACTGTTAAGATTTTTTTTGCCACTTACATTTTTAATAAACAAACCCTCTCTTTTTAATTGTTCTACTAACTCAGCTGTTTTACCTGGTAGATAAAGACAAAAGAAGTTAGCTTCACTGGGGATAACATTAAAATTATTTTCAAGATATTTTTTAGTTACTCTAGAGCGTTCTTGTTTAATTTTATTAGTAAATTTCTCAATAAATTTCAAACCTTTGGTAGTTAAAACTGATAGGGCAATCTCTTGAGAGAAATAACTAACTCCCATTGGAAATCTAATGGAATCAAATATTTTAGTCAGCTGTTTATTAGCAATTAAGTAACCAACTCTAGCTCCGGCAATACAAGCAAATTTTGAAAAACTTCTGAGAATTACAACATTGTTATATTTGAGAGCCAAATCGTTGAAATTATCTTCACAAAATTCTCTGTAAGCTTCATCAATGAGAATAATAGAGTTAGTTTTTTGGGCAAGATATTCAATATCCAATTTGTCTAAACTAGTACCAGTAGGATTATTAGGTGAACAAAGAAAAATGATTTTTGTTTTGTGTTTTTTAGCTGTATTAATGATTTTTTGAGTATCAAGTTGCCAGTTTTTTTTCAGTGGCACTTCAAGCACCTCACCACCATTAATTGCAGTTTGCACTTTATACATACCATAGGTGGGAGGACAAATAATAACATTATCATTTTGATTTAAAAAAGTTTTACAAATCACATCAATAGCTTCATCACCACTATTGGTGAGAGTGACCATGTTTTTGGGTAATTGCTCGTATTGGGTGACGGCTTTTTTAAGTCTAAAATAGCCAGGATCTTTATAATCATTAACTGCTCTTTCTTGATCTATGATTTGTATAAAATCAGGCCAAATATTCGGAATTTGAGCTGGAGTGGCAGTATCAAATCTAACAATTTTTTTTAATTGATATTTTTGACCATATTTTTCTTCTTCAAGCTCCCATACATAGGGTTTAAAATTTTTTAACTGGTCTCTGAGTAAAAAATTAATATTTTTCATATTTATTCTTTATTTTTCAAATCTTACTTGGCATGAATAAGCGTGAGCTGGTAATGCTTCTACTTGGGCAAAAGTGTTGATAGTATTTTTGATGTCTTTTAACCCCTTTTTACTAGCTTTCTGAAATTGAATCAGGCGACCAAAGCTTTCTACACTTAGTGGGCCAAACATCTTGGCGCTTTGACCAGTAGGTAAGACGTGGTTAGCTCCTGTGGCATAATCACCACTAGCTTTGCAAGTCCAATTACCAATAAAAATAGAACCAGCATTAGTAATTTGTTTAGCTATTTGTAGGGCATTCTTAGTCATAATCTGTAAGTGTTCTGGAGCATATTGATTGCTCAAATCAATGCTTGCTTCAAGATTATCAGTAACGATAATGGCTCCATAATTTTTAAGAGCAGAGCGAATAGTATTTTCACTAGCTAGTGTTGGCAAAATTCTTGCAATTTCTTTTTTAACTGACTCAGCTTGTTTCATAGAGGTAATAAGTAAAATAGCAGTTGAATCATCACCATGTTCGGCATCAGTAATTAAATCAGCAGCAACAAATCTATTATTGGCAGACTCATCTGCAATAATTAAATTTTCTGAAGGACCAGCAGGCATATCAATATCAATAGTAGGGAAGAGTAATAATTTAGCAGCAGTAACATATTGATTACCTGGGCCAACAATTTTATAGACTTTGGGAATTGATTCTGTTCCGTAAGCCATGGCAGCAATCGCCTGGGCACCGCCAACTTTAAAAACTTTTTTAATACCAAGTTTATTCGCAGTTATAATTACTTCCGGCGGCAATCTACCTTGTTGATTTGGTGGTACACAAACAATAATGTCATTGCAGCCAGCAATTTGAGCTGGAATAGCAGTCATTAGTAAGGATGAAGGGTAATTAGCTTTACCGCCTGGCACATAGAGACCCACTCTTTCTATCGCTTGCCAGGAACGCCAGACTTGTATATCTCGTTGCATGACTAAAACTTTTTTTTCTTTAATTAGTTTACTTTTTTGAGCTTGGTGAACTTTTTGAATGTTTTTTATTGCTTGGTTAAGGGCAGGTATAAAATTTTTATCTATTTGTTGGTAAGCTTCTTTAATTTCACTTTTACTTAATAGAAGATCGTTAATTGGAATTTGTCTTTGTTGGTATTTTTTTAGAATAGCTTGATCGCCTTCTTGTCGAACGCTTGCCACTTTGGGACGAATTTGTGCTATTATTTGCCAGTAATCAGCAGATGATCTTTCAAAGACTTGCTTTAATTGTTTCTTACTGATAGTTTTTGTTGTATAGATTTTGATTGGCATTTTTTCCTTTTTTTTACAAAATCATTTTTTCAATTGGTAAAACAATAATTCCTTCAGCCCCTACTTTTTTTAATCTTTCAACTGTTTCCCAAAAGACATCTTCTTTAATTACAGATTGAACGCTAACCCAAGGTTTTTTGGCTAAAAGTGAAAGAGTAGGAGATTTGAGTCCAGGAATGATTTTTTTCAATTTAGGTAAGATGTCTTCTGGCGCATTCATCATGATATATTTATATCTTTGGGCAGATAAAACTCCTTTAAATCTGGTTAATAGTTGTTTGATAATTTTTGCCTTTTTTTCATCTTTTAGTGAGTCTGGATTGGCAATTAAAACTGCTTCTGATTTATAGATAGTTTCTAAAATGCGTAAATCATTTTGCGCTAAAGTGCTACCAGTAGAAACTAAATCAACAATAGCATCTGCTATTCCTAGAAGAGGAGCAGCTTCTACTGATCCACTGATTTCAATTAATTTGATTTTTATATTTTTTTCTTTAAAAAATTTTTTCGCGCTTTTGGGATATGAGCTTGCTATTTTAAGACCTTGCAAATCTGAGAGTTTCTTAATTTTAGAATCTTTTGCTACAGCTACTACTAATGAACAAAAACTAAATCTCAAATTAAGTAACTTTTTGATCTTTTTTCTTTTTTCATTAACTACATTTTGGCCAATAATACCTAAATCCACTATTCCCGTAGAAACATAATCAGTAATGTCATCGTCTCTGCTATAGATAATTTCTAAAGGGAAATTACGGCAATTAGAAAACAACTTACGATTGTAAGTTTCGAATTCCAAGCCCGCCAACTTTAAAAAAGCTACTGTCTCATCAGTGAGGCGGCCAGATTTTTGGATAGCTAGTTTAATTTTATTGTTATTTAGTTTTGTCATATAGCATTTTGCAGAATTAAATTCTACGGTTTTGAATAATTTTTAAGACTTTAGCAACGCCGAGGCGATTTTTTGTTGCCAGGCTAAGCCAAGTTCTAAATTTTCTAATTTTTGGGTGACTGACGGGATTCGCACCCGCGGCCTTCGCTTTCACAGAGCGACGCTCTAACTAACTGAGCTACAGCCACCATCTTTAATTTTTACTAGGGTTTGATTTTCAGATTTCCTTAAATCTCTAAACCCTATCAGATGTTTTAAATAAGCAGTTTCCAATTTTTTAATTTTGTGCGGCTCGTTTATATTAATAATAAGCACAAAAAACCCCCCGGCTGGGGGGAGTGAAAAGTGTTTATTTAACTAAAAAATCCGGCTTTGGGTCCGGATTAATTTCACACAAAAATCACTAACCCCCTTTTAGGTGGTATGGTGATGATGAGCTAATTGACTCATGTTTTGTGTTTTCATAAATGATTATTATATATAAGTTTTGTTGTGTGTCAACTTTTAGCGACTTTTCTACAAAGCCAATTTTTTCCCATCAATCTTGATTATTGGCTTCAATGTTAGAGCATCTAAATGGATTGGCACATCAACTTCACCACCAATACAACTACTATTTCCAAAAGCAATATGAGCAGTTTTTAAAGCCTTTTCAGCTTCGATCATTTTGCCTAAAGGATTAGTCTTGGGGTTGGTACCAATCCCGATCTCAGCAATGTTAAACGCATCTGGGCCGATTTTTTTGAGTTTCTCTTCTAAGGCCTGAGCAAGTTGATGATTGTTTGACTCGCTTTCAAATTTGACAGCTAAGCCATTTTTAATAGTCACCTTGATTGGTTTTTTGAGTTTAAAATCAGCTAAAGCGCCATTGATTATCCAAGTTCCTTGAGAGCTGCCTTTAATTGGGGCAAAGAAAACTTCACCTGCGGGAAGATTACCAAGTTCGCCATTTTTTAGAATTCCGCCATCATTGAAAATAGCTTTTTGGCGAATAGCTGCACTGAAGTTTGTCTCTGATGGAGAACTAATATGAATAGTGTTTGCTTTTTGGAGTTTGGCTTTTATTTCCTCGCCTAGTTTTTTAATTTTATGATAGTCAGTTGTCAGAGTGCGACGCATGATTTTGTAATTAACTCCTGGCAAACTAGCACCACGATGATTGTTTCTTACCACTGCTTTGCCAGCTTTGCTGTGGGTAAGGGAGAATTTTGTATGGAGGATCGTAATGTTTGCCTGCGCGCAAGCCTGAACTACCTCATCAGGTGGTTCTTGGCCACTGTGAGTCATACCAGCCAAGACTATCATCTGCACTTTATCAGTGAGGGTTTTGGCAGTCTCGAACCAAATGGCAGCCTCTTTTTTATAAAATCTGATGTCTGTGACAATTAGGACATTATCATTCTTTTGGAAATTAAGGTTATTTTTGAGAATTTTTTGACCTAATCTTAATTCTGCTGTTTGTAAGCGCAGCAAACTTTGATCAGCTGAAATTATTTTGTGAATTTTCATATTTTTTCATTTTAAAATGTTTTCTTGTCTTATTTTATCCTGTTTGGCAATCTTAGCCGCAGATTTATTTGGATAAATTCAAGCAAGTTTAGATAAAAAGAGCTATTATATGAGGCAGTTATAGATCTAAATTTTGGATCAAAAATATTCCAAAGCCTCTTTAACTGTAGTAGAAGCTCCATGACCTGGATAAAGAACAGTGTTTTTTGGCAACTTGAAAATTTTTCCTAAAGATTGTTTGAGTATTTTAGCATCACTACCTTCTAAGTCTGTTCTTCCATAATAGCCATCTGCAAAAATAGTATCTCCAGTAAAGGCTAATTGTTCTTTTTCAGAATAGAGAACAACACTCCCCGGAGTATGGCCTGGAGTTTCTATAATTTTTAAAGAAAGTCCTGATATGTTTAAAGATTGGTCATTTTTTAAAAAATGATTTACTTTAGGCAGAGTTTTAATTTCTTTTTTAATAAAAAATTTTGCCATAGCAGGAGCGCTATTTAAAATAAAGCTGTCTTTTTTGTTTAAGTAAAAGGGGAGATTCGTAAATTTTTTTTTTAGCTCATTGATAGCTAGAATATGGTCAAAATGGCCGTGAGTAGCCAGAATGCCTTGGGGTTTTAATTTGAGTTTTTTAATTTGTTCAATGATTAAGTCAGCATCATCACCAGGGTCGATAATCAAAGCGTTTTTATTTTTTTGATGATAAAAAAGATAACAATTAGTTTTCAGCGGCCCGACAGCTAAAGTCAATACCGGCATGGCCCTTTATCCTTCATCATTAGTTTGCTTGAAATAAAAGCCAACAATAAAACCAAAAGGCCCGCCTAATACACCAGCTACAGTGGTAGTGATAGTTTTGGCAGACTCAAGTGGATCAGTAAAAGTACCTGGATTCAAGATATCTAAAATAAACGGTCCTACTAGTGACAAAAAAACCATAAATAAAAAGAAAAAAGTAAAAGTTTTGGCAATTTTAGCGCGGGTACTTTCTTGTGATTTAGCTACACTAAAAGTTAATTGGGTGTTTTCAGACTCCACCTTTCTGGTAAATTTTGGTTGAGAGAAAGTGAAGACACTTGGGCTTTTAAGAGTAGGGGGTTCAACTTTATTAATGCTGCTTTTTATTGGCGGTTTGGCTTTTGATTTATCTGGCATAAGAAAGATGTTGGGCAATTTATATGTTTATAGAGTTTTATGAGCTAAGTGTTAATAAATGAAATTATTTGAAATTAATTATAATTTCTCTTGTGCTATTTAACACGTTGAACTTTGTTAGCAAAATCTTTAATCAAGAGACTAGTTCCAGATCTTTTTTGTTTTAAGACTACGGTTCTACCTTGAACTAAACGAAACATTTGGTAAGCTTGCAAAAGCACTCCGGAAGGATCAGTTTCTAGCTGTCTGGCTATCTCCTGTAATTCTTGCATGGCTTGGTCATCAAACTCTAAGGAAACTTCATTAGGATTTTCCTTAATGATTCCATTGATTGTTGATTTCTGGCTTTGCTGAGCTTGGCTTTTTGTTTTGGAATTCATATTAATAATCATTTTAACATAGCTGTAATTTTGGCGATATAATTAAGTTAATAAATAACGGGCCAATAGTAAAACGGTATTACACAGCAGTCGCATTGCTGAAGTCCGGGTTCGATTCCCGGTTGGTCCACATAGGAATAAGATGCAAAGCTACGAGCAGTTAGATTTTCTTTTAAAGAAAATAAAATTTAAGGAAAGCGTAATTGATCATAAATGGAAAATAATTGAATATTAGTTGCAGTATTGATATAATTGTTTATATTAGAGTTGATAAATACTCTTGGGTATTATGAGAGTATCTTTTTAATATAAATTTTTTAAAATTATGCCAAGAAGGATAGAATTAGTTTCACTGGCAGATCCTAGATTAAAGGATTTACCACTAATATTACAAAAGAATGGTGAAAAAATATTTGTTTGCTACTGTGGAAGACCACACAAATTTGATGGCCGAGAGATAGAATCTGTATTTAGTCGACAAGGTCCTAGTCGAGTTAGTTTGGCGGATATCTTTGTATATTGGAATCCCACTGTCTTGTTGTTTTTGGAGGAATTAGAATCGGCAGACCCTGCCTATATGAAAATAGCCACAACAACGATGGCTTTTGTATCCACCTTAAAAGAAGGGTTAGCAGCTCAGCGTTAACTCCTCAATCCCATTTTCACCCACCCAAATTGTATTCTCATACCTATAGCCAAATTTATCTTTCAAATAAATTCCTGGCTCAATAGTAATGATCATATTTTTTTTAATTGCTTGTTCATTTTTCCAAGACAGAGAAGGAGGTTCATGGATGTCTAAGCCTAAACCATGCCCGGTGGTATGAATAAAGTAATCTTTGAAACCAGCTTTTTCTATAATTGAACGAGCTGTCTGGTCTATGCTTTTAGCATCAGTAATGATTTCAGTTTTAAATTGTTTCAATTTTTGATTAAGAAAACTAATTGCGCCTTGATAAGCTTTTTTTACTGTTTTTTCTATTTTGTTAAATTCTGCCGGTGCTTTTTTAGCAAACCAGAATGTTCTAGTCATATCACTACAGTAGTTTTCAAAAACTGCTCCCATATCAATTAAAATCGCCATATTTTTTTTAAGCTTTTTGCCAGTAGGTTGATGATGTGGTAGAGCAGAGTTTGTCCCAAAAGCCACAATAGTAGGAAAGGCCCGTTTTTCTGAACCTAATTTTCTCATTCGTTCTTCCAAAATTAGAGCAAGTTTTTTTTCTGAGATACCAACTTTAAATTTTTTTTCTATGCTGACCATTACTTTGTTAGCAATCTGAGCAGCCTTGATCATCTTTTTAATTTCTTGTTCATCCTTAACCATGCGTAGTTGCCAAGTTAAATTTTTATCTAGCTCGAGCAGTTTTAATTTTTTAATTTTAGCCAAAGCTTTATATTCGGCTACAGAGACATGATCTTCGTCTATGAGTAATTCTGTGATTTTTTCATTTTGAACAATTTTAGTGACTTGCTCAGTAAGATTTTTTAATTGGCAACCAGGAATTTTAATTAGTTTTTTATTGTCACTTGGGGTGGGGGAAAAGCTATTATGAATCAAAAAAGCCTGTTTTTTACTAATAATGGTAAAAGCCTCTCTTTCATTATTGGTTAGTTGTTCAAAACCAGTAAAATAAAAATTATCACTGGCTGAAGCTAATAGAATTGCCTGATGGGTTTTGATTTTCTCTTGCAGGGAGGAGATGCGGAACGAGTAAGATTTCATTATTCTTCATTTTTATTATCTAAAGATAAAGGGGCGAGAGCTTGAATAGTAGTCACTACGGCTTCGTCCTCATCTTTATAGCCGATTAATAAACATTGTAAATCTTCAATAAAATCAGCTTGCTTAGCTTCTTCCCCTTGGTTATCTTGAAATTTAGTTTTTTTGTTTAAATCCAAAGTCAGAGTTTCTTCATCAGAACGAGGTTTAAAATCAATTTTATTTCTTTGAATTGATTTAATAGTACCCAAGAGCACTATATGTTCTTTAGGTCTAAGACTTTCAGCAGAAACAACTATTCTTTTGGGAACAAAAGAATCATCTTCAATAAAACCCATCACAATCAACCAATCACCAACTATAACCTCATCAACAGCAATCTTTTTTTGTTTTTTAACCAGCACTAAGTCTTCGGTAAGAGGAATGATATTGGTACCTTTAGTAGTGGAGATAGTGATAGTTTCTTCGCTAACACGAGTAACTTCACCGATGAATCCTTTTTTATTTTTACTTAGGTCTTCGAGAGTATTTTCAATTTTGTCTTTTTTTTCTTCCACAATTTTTTCAATTCTATCTTTGAGATTTTCATTAGCCTCAGCACTGGGGCTAGCTTCACTGGTTTCCGTAGTAGCAGAATCAGTATTATCTTGCTCAGCTTTGACAAGCTGGCTATTTAGAAAGATAACCGAAATTATAATTAGTATAGTAATTAGTTTTTTTATCATCTTATTCTTCTTTCTCTGCCGATTTACTGGCTTCTACTTCGCTCTCTTCCAGTAGCAGTTGACTAGTAACAATAATTGTTCGTTCGATACTTGATTTTTTTCCATCTTCATCAATGGCATAAACAGTGATGACATTGCTACCTGCTTCTAATTCAAGTTCAGTAGAGAAGTTACCACTTTCATCTGAAGTAACTATTGTTTCCTGATTGCCTACAAAGATGACCACAAAGTTATTTGCTAAGGTAGTACCAGATACAGTTGTTGTTTGTTCTTCTTGAACAATTTCATCTTCGGGACTACTTAGCATCAACTGATTGGGATTAGATGAATCAGGCGTAGGTGAAAGCTGATCTACATCAATAGTCGGAGTATCAATAGGGCCAGACTTTCGGGTTAAATACACCCCATAGGTAATTATTAGACCTAGTATGATACCAATAAGAATAGAAATAACAACTTCTTTTCGCATATAGTTCACTATTTGATTGTTCTATTATAAACTAAGTCAAAAGTAAATAGGACTTGAAAAGTTTTGAGCTTAAATGTAATCTTTGAAAGCAAAGGGAGCTTTATTAGCTCTAGTAAATGGATATTAAGAAAGGCAATTATGACTATTACTTATCATGGACATTCATGTTTTAGATTAAAGGGCAAAAAAGGAGTGGTAGTCACAGATCCTTATGATGATTATATTGGTTTGAAAATGCCTAATTTGACTGCAGATATAGTGACAGTGTCTCATGATCATAAAGACCATAATAAAATAGAAAGAGTTAAGCCTAGTGATAGACGTGAAAAAGTTTTTGTGATTAATCATCCAGGAGAGTATGAAGTGGGAGGAATATCAGTTTTTGGAGTGAGCACTTATCATGATGTTCATGGCGGAGTAGAAAGAGGAAAGAATAACATTTTCACTATTATTATTGATGGTGTGAGAGTTTGTCATTTAGGTGATTTGGGTCACTTATTAAGCCAGGAAGAAGCAGCTCAGATTGGGATGGTTGATGTTTTATTTTTACCAGTTGGCGGGGTTTACACCATCGACCCTGAGCAAGCTGTCAAGGTAGCCAAGTTTCTTGAGCCGGGGATTGTGATCCCAATGCATTTTAAAACCCCAGCCCATGATGAAAAGGTGTTTGCAGATTTAGCCACCTTGGAAGATTTTATTAAAGTTTATGATAGCCAGCCAGGAGTTGAAAAAAAGTTGAATGTGGAAAAAGATCGCCTGCCAGAAGAAATGGAGTTAGTAGTTTTAGAAAGGAGTTAGCATATGGGACAGTATTCAGAACAAAAAGCAGGGTATGATAAAAGAACTGATGAAAGACCAGTATTTGCGGCTGAATATTTTAAGACAGTGCTTACTATTCCAGATCCTGATCAGGCTCTGAAAGCTCTTTACCAAAGAATGGATGCATATAATGAAGCGCAACTTGAGGCTGATAAGAAGATAATGATTTCAGTTGGTAATATGAAAATGGTTGTTCAAACTCTATTAACAGGTGGAGAGTTGAGGGATGCAAAAGGGGATTTGTACACTGAATATGAAGATATTTTGAGATTTATCCCCAGGTTACTTGGCGGTATAGTTCCAGAATTTAATAGGCATCTAAACCTAAGAACTATTGTAGATGACTTAGTACAACGAAAACTAGAACAAAAACGTAGATAAGCTTTTATTTATATTTAAAATATGCCACAAAAGGCAAAGTTACCACCACATGATATTGAGCTAGAACAGGTAGTGCTCAGCTCTATTCTCATTGACTCAGAGGCATTAATTAAAGTGAGTGATTTTCTTACAGACGATTGTTTTTATGACAAAAGTCACCGCTTGATTTATCAAGCAATGATTGAACTTTATGAAAAAAGAGAGCCCATTGATGTAGTTACTCTCACTAATCATCTAAAAAAGAAAAGAAAGCTAACTGCCGTAGGAGGTGCTTCCAAAATTGCTAAACTTTCCAACATTGTCTCCACTTCTGCCAATGTCAAAAGTCATGCTCGTCTGGTTAAGGGCCATGCTGTGCGTCGGCAGCTGATTAGTTTAGCTGGGGAAATGAGTGAAGCTGCTTTAAATGAGAGTGGTGAAGCTAAGGAAATTATCAATGAAGTTGAACAGAAAATTTATGCAATTTCCCAAGCTGAAAGTAAACGTAATTTTATCCCTCTGCGGGATACTCTAGTGGAAAGTTTTGAGAGAATTGATGAATTACAAAAAACAGGCAGTGATCTGAGAGGTGTGCCTACTGGTTTCAATGATCTAGATCGGCTTTTGGCTGGGATGCAGAAATCTAATTTATTAATTTTGGCGGCTAGACCTGGGATGGGTAAGACTGCCTTTTCTTTGAATATTACCCAAAACATGGTGGTTCAAGCTAAGAAAAAGGTGGGTTTTTTCTCTTTAGAAATGAGTAGGGAAGAATTGGTCGATCGTTTGTTAGTTGGTCAGGCTGATATTGACGCCTGGAAACTAAAAACTGGCCGTTTAGATCAACAAGATTTTTTGAAGCTATCAGATGCTATGGGAGTACTAGCAGAAGCTGAGCTTTACATTGATGACACGCCAGGCTTAAGTATTTTTGAAATGAGAACCAAAGCTAGAAGATTAATGAGTGAATACAATGTAGATCTTTTGGTAGTTGATTATTTACAACTAGCGCATGGTAGAACTAAAGATAATCGTGTCCAGGAAGTAGCAGAAATTTCTCAAGGATTAAAAAATATTGCTAGAGAGCTTAGAGTGCCAGTTTTAGCTTTGTCGCAGCTATCTAGAGCTATTGAGAGCAGGGGAGAGAAAAATCCGCAATTGTCAGATTTAAGAGAATCTGGTTCTATAGAACAAGATGCTGATGTAGTGATGTTTCTTTATCGAAAAGATGATGATATTAGAGAATCAGTGACTTTAAAAGTAGCTAAGCATAGGAATGGTCCTTTGGGGGAACTTGAGTTATTCTTTAAAGGTGATAGGATTAAGTTTTTTGGTATGGAAAAGAATTTGAAGCGTTGATGAGCGGAGAAAATTTTTATATTTTAGTATGTGCTACAAGCTGATGTCGTTGGCCGAACGATGGGAATAAGACAGAGAATTCCACTATATTTAGCCTGCAGTACTATTGAAGCTAAAAAGTAGATAAATTAAACCTCCAGATACCAACATAAAAATTAATAAAAAACCCAAGTTTGATTTTAGCTTTTCGCTAGTCATCCTTTCGTCAGGATTATCAACACTAACTAAGATGACAATAGCAATTACTAACCAGATAATACCCCTAATGATAATTGACCAGATACTATCAATCACAAAAGCCTTTTGAAGTAGTTGTTGAAGGAACTCCATACTTTTAATATGAATAAATTTGTCCAAAATTGCAAGATGAGTTAAAATTGTAGGGATTGTTTAATCTTTATACTTATGAATCTTAGAGCGTTGAAGCGAGGTCTGGCCAAGGTCGATTTGGCAGTAGATTTACTGCCGAGCTTCACCGAGTGAGCCTTGTATCTAAAAAAAATTATATTGTTGTAGCGAACGACTCTAAGATTCATAAGTATAAAGATTAAAACATCTCTATGATTTTAAACAAAAGCCGAGATGCTGGAACTGGTAGACAGGTTGGTCTCAAAAACCAATGGAGTTTACTCCGTGAGGGTTCGATTCCCTCTCTCGGCACAATAAAAGTAGCAGCAGAGTTCCGCCACTAAAGAGATAATAAAAAACACCCCATTTCATAGGGTGTTTTTTTATTTGTTAAATTTAAATTTATTCTATCTCAAAAGAATCAACTATTTTCTGAACATTTTCCCATTCTTTATCAAAACCATCAGGAGCAGCAGTATAAGTGATAATATATGCTTTTTCTTCTTTGACAGCCCAGATCTGATAGAGCTTCATATCAATTTGTCCTTGTTTAGCTGTATAAGTGATCTCTTGAGCAGGTACTCCTGATAGAGTAGTTTTACTTAGTTTTTCTACCACTTTAAAATCAGTGACCAAAGTTTCTAATTGTTTCCTAGATAAGTCAGTAAAATCCTCTAGAGTCATGTCTTGTTGTGTACTTAGATCTTGTAGCAAAATATTAACGTGTTCTTGAAACATATCCTGACTAGATTCTTTGGGAGCACGAAATAGGGCTACTGAACCCATAAACCCTTCCATTGTTTCCCAAGTGCTAGGATACTGAATGCTGATTTTAGCTTCATCGTTTTCATAGACCAGAAAGCCTTCCATAGCTTTTTTTTCACTTGTTGCAGTCTCAGTTTCTTCAGCAGTTTTTTCTTCTATATTAGTGGTGGCTGCTTCCTCCTCTGTTTTTACAGCAGACTCACTATCTTTAGCTTCTTGCTTGACACAGGCAGTAGTGACAGAGACTGTCATCAAAAGTATTAGTGATAAAGCTAGCATTTTTATTTTTTTATTTTGTATAGGCATATTTCTCCTTTCTTAAATTTCAAATATTCTATCATGCAAATTAATGGTAAGATAGAAGCCATGTATCCAGTGCTTTTCTCCTATGGTCCATTTTCTCTAAAAACAATGACTGTATTTTTGATTTTTTCATTTTTGAGTATGGGTTTTATTTTCTGGAAAAGAGGAAAAGAAGAGCATTATAACGAGATGGAGATTTTTGATAGTTTTTTATTTTCTTTTATTTTTGCTCTCTTTGTATCAAGGATAGCTTATATTTTATTGAATTTTTCTAATTTTAATTTTGATTTTATCAAATGGATCGATTTTATTTCTCATCCTGGTAGCAAACTATCATTTGGTTTAATGGCCATGTCTTTAGCTTTATATCGTTTTGCTAGAAAGAAAAAATGGGACATTTTTGAGATTTTAGATTTTTGGACGCAGGCAGTATCTTTAGGTTTGATTTTTGTTTATCTAGGCTATTTTTTTGATGCTTCATTCTTTGGTAATGTTACTAGTTTGCCAATTGGTGTTATGGCCAAAGGTGTTTTGGAAAAACAACACCCTGTACAGTTATATTTAGCTTTATTTTATTTACTCTTGTTTATTTATCTATCTTGGCTTGAATTTCATTATCGAACTTTTGAATGGTATCGTTTTGGTAAAAAAAGTGCTCAGACTGGTTTCCTATTTTGTAATTTTATTATTGTCAATGCCATTGTACATTTTGGCATGAGCTTTTTGCGTTTACCAGAAATTGTGATTAATGACTTTGCAGTAGAGAGAATTATTTATATTGTCTTTTTAATTTTGGCATTAATTTTACTTTGGTTTAGGTCTGGTAGGTCATTGCTTCCATCTAGAAAAACTCGCATATGGGCAAAAAGACAAAAAATTTAATTTGCAGTCAGAGACAGGGTTTTTCTAGGGAGAATTTATTTTATTTTATTCTATTTTTCTTTTTAGTTTTTTTGGATCAGATCACTAAATTTTTTGCCAACAGGCTAAGAATGACTAGTATTAATCAAGGGGTAGCATTTGGTTTTAATTTTTTTAATGATCGTTGGCTACTTTTTAGTTTGATTATGGTATTGATAGTTGGATTTTTTATTTTTTTTAAAAAACTTGCATTTCGTTCTACTGTTCAAGCTAATCAGAAGTCCAAACTTACTAGCACAATGATTAAGCTAGCAGCAGTGCTTTTTTTAGCAGGAGCTATTTCTAATCTAATTGACAGAGTGTTTTTCTCTGGAGTACGAGATTTTTTACCAGTGCCTTTTTTCAATTTAAAAAACAATCTAGCAGATTATTTTATTGTGCTAGGTTTAGCCTTATGGTGGGGAAGCATGGGAAGGGATTCGGCGGAGTAAGGCAAAAGTAGCTAGAGTTATAATATATAAAGTAGCTGCTATTGGCTTTGCTTTTTGGGCTGGGCTTTTGCTCAAGCGTTCAAAAATTAGAACAATCAGCAGCAGAGAAAGGGGGAGAGCTAAGCTAAATCGTCAAGGAGGTGAAAATATGAAAAGCTTGACGATATTTTTCGAATTGATCCAAACGTTCCTGGGTCTCGATACCTGGGAACAAATCATTGTCATTTTGTTGGTCTTCCTGCTTGGCTACGTTTTTGCTGAGCTGGGAGGCTTAGTAGTGGACTCCCTGAGGGAGTCCCAAAAAAAATAAAGCTTTCCCCCTGTTTTTTTTGTCTTGTATAATCAAATCATGCTCTCCCAAATCAAAATCATCTATGAAGATCAAGATATTCTGCTTATTAATAAGCCACCAGATTTGGTAGTTAACAGGGCCCAAACAGTGGCTGCTGAAACAGTGCAAGATTGGACGGTTCAAAAATTGCTGGTTGATTTTTCGAAAAAAGGCAAAAAATTGACAGTGGATCAGGTTTTAGATCAAATTTTTGCAAATAGAACTGCCTGGCAAGCTCTAATTCCTCCAGATTTTGACTTAAGCTATGGCAGCCCTGAAGAAATCTTCACTCAGCGCATGGGCATAGTGCATCGCTTAGATAAAGATACCAGTGGCATTTTATTATTAGCCAAAAATCCTGGGAGTTTAGTCAATTTATTAAGTCAATTTAAAAAAAGAAAAGTCAGCAAGACATATTTCTGTTTGAGCCATGGCCGCTTTAAGCTTGAAACTGGGCTGATTAGAGCGCCTTTGGGTAGGGCTAGAAAAGATAAGAAAAAATTTGCAGTCAATGCTGAGGGAAGAGAGGCAGTGACAGATTATAAAGTTGATAAATATTTTTCTTCAGATAAATTAAAAGAATTAGTGAGCAATTTAAAAACACAAGTTCAAGGTAAGTCAAAAACAACTATCTCTCTCAGTCTAGACAAAATTAAATTTTTCAAAAAAAATATTAAAGTTTATGAGCAAGGTTTTTCTTTGCTTCATTGCAGTCCTAAAACTGGAAGAACTCACCAAATCAGAGTTCATTTAAAACACTTACAGCATCCCTTGGTGGGCGATAAAACCTATACTGGCAAGAAACGTTCTAAGCTAGATAGGCTTTGGTGCCCTAGACATTTTTTACATGCTGAGCAATTAAGTTTTACTCATCCTAGAACTAAGCAGGCTAAGACTTTTAAAGCAGAGCTTTGGCCAGATCTGAAAAAAGTTTTAGCTATTTTTTACTCATAAAAAGCAATGCGTTTTTTGATTAACTCTTTTCCCAATTTACTAGCTTGAGAATGAACAAAACCTGCCAGACGTTTTTTTCTCACTTCTTGGATAAAACGATGATGATCTTTTTTACTAAAAGTAGGTTTCATCCGATCGGTATCTAAAGCTCCAAGAGTATCAGCCTCCATCAATAAAACTTCATCTTCGTCTTTGAGTTTATCCAATTGATCGTGGATATAGACTAGATGGGCTACTCTTATAATTTCTGCTTCTGAAAAATGTGAAGATAAGCGTTGATATAAGAGTCGCTCTATTTTAATAGCTCCTTGCCACATGTGAAGCTGTTTTTGTGCTTGGATAGCTGCATAGTCATCACTATCTGAATTCTGAAATAAGCTGGCATAACCCCAGTCATGAGCATAAGCCGCTGTGATTAAAATTTTGGAATTAAGTTTTTTGTCAATTTTTGTTTTGTTCTGTTTACCATTTTGTTTTGAATTAATTATTTTTAATAATTGCTTGGTCCAATAAACCACAGCCAAAGTATGATTTTTATCAAAGTTTTTCCTACCTTTATTTGCTAAATCCTTGAGAATGATTTGTCTCAAAGTACGTTCGATAATAGGGGAAATGAGGTTTGAGTTTTTTTGCATGATTTAATTAATTTTATCATTTTAGTTCAGTTATTTTTTCTAAAACCTGCTATATTTAAATCATGATCAAAGCTCGTTTGTATTTCCTCGGCCATTATTCAACTTCTTGAAATCAGTTTTTCCTAGAATTATCCGCTTAGTTAAATTTTATATTTTTAAATTAAAGTAGGGTAAACGCAAACTTCTGCTAAACTATAAGCAGCAGGCAAATTTCCCTATTTTAGAAAGGAAAAAAATGACAGATCAAATTTTTCAACTTATCAACAAAGAAAAAAAACGCCAACAAGAAATGATTGGTCTCATTCCATCAGAAAATCATATTTCACCAGCAGTATCAAAAACACTAAGTTCTTGTTTATCTAGCAAATATTCAGAAGGCTATCCATATAGAAGGTACTATGAAGGTAACCAAGTAATTGATGAAATCGAAACTTTAGCTATTGAAAGAGTCAAAAAACTGTTCAAGGTACCTCATGCCAACGTCCAACCCTATTCTGGTTCGCCGGCCAATGCTGCCATCTATTTTGCGCTCATGGAAGCAGGGGATACTTTGATGGGTTTAGCTTTATCTAGCGGCGGTCATCTAACTCATGGTCATCCTAAGGTGACTTTTGCAGGAAAATATTTTAAATCAGTTCCATACGCTTTAAATAAACAAGCCAAGATTGATTTAAAACAAGTTCGTCAATTGGCTTTAAAACATCAACCTAAAGTCATGGTGGTAGGGACTACAGCCTATCCTTTTATTTTGGATTTCAAAAAATTTGCAAAAATAGCCCAGGAAGTCGGAGCTTACCTAGTGGCAGACATTTCTCATATCACAGGTTTAGTGATTGGGGGCGAGCATCCTTCTCCAGTCCCTCACGTAGATGTGCTCATGTCAACTACTCACAAAACTTTCCGAGGGCCAAGAGGGGCAATGATTCTGGTGACAAAGAAAGGTTTAAAAAAAGATGCAAATTTAGCTGCCAAGATAGACAAAGCAGTTTTTCCTGGTCTCCAAGGAGGTCCACACAATACTAACACAGCAGCTATTGCTGTTGCCGCCAAAGAAGCGATGACTAGCAAGTTTAAAAAATATGCTCAGCAAATTAGAAAAAACGCTGACACCTTGGCACAAGCTTTAAAGAAAGAAGGCATTAAACTAGTAGGGGATGGCACAGATACTCATTTAATGGTGATCGACCTAAGTCCTTTTAGTATCAGCTTGGGTAAGCAAGTGGCCTTTGCCTTAGATGTAGCTGGTATTTATGCCAATTTCAACACCATTCCTAATGAGCAAGGATCGCCATTTTATCCATCAGGGGTGAGAATTGGTACGCCGTTGCTAACTACTAGGGGAATGAAAGAAAAAGAAATGAAACAAATTGCTCGTTGGATTGTTAGAGTGATCGAGCGGGTCAAGGATTACCAATTGCCAGCAGATAAAAAAGAAAGATCAAAATTTATTAAAAAATTCAAAAAAGAAGCTTTGAATTTTAAGGAATTGAAACAGATCAGAAAGGAAGTGAAAGCTTTGACTAAGAAGTTTCCACTTTTTACTTGGTAAAATAAAGTTATGAAAAGCAGTCGAGTCACCCTTCAAACAATCATTTTCGACGGCTACGCCTTTGCTGCTAAAAAGGAGGCAGTTTTAAAGAAGCAAGTTCTTGCTTTGAAAGAACGGCAAGTTTTTCCAAAAATTGCTGCCATTCTTTTTACAGAAGATCCAGCTAGCCAACTTTATACAGAGCTAAAATCACAAGCTGCCCAGAGAGTGGGGATTGATTATCAAGTGTTTGTGTTTTCAATTCTGGATGATTTTGAGTTAGTTTTGACTAAAATAAAAGAATTAAATCAAGACCAATCAGTAACTGGCATTATCATTCAAAAACCTAGTAAAAGAGTTTGGGAAAGGGTAGTGACAGAAGGCGTTGAAAAAGAAAGTGATGGTCAAAATCAGCTTACTAAGCGAAAAACTAATTTTAGACACTGGTGGCAGAGTTTAGTGTCAGCAATCGATGAAAAGAAGGATGTTGATGGTCTGCATCCTAATACTTTAAAAGCTATCAAAAAAGGAAATTGGCAGAAAAAAGGAAAAGTTCTACCTGCTACCTGCCAAGCAGTGTTGGATATTCTGGCAGAGGCAGAAAAATTACTTGGTTCAGTTGGCCATGGCAGCTCCAAGCCTGCTGAGCCACTAGTTTCAGCAAAAAGTAAGGTTGCAGTCGCTAGTAAAAAAATTATCATCATCGGTCGTTCAGATATCCTAGGTTTGCCGCTTTATTACCAACTTTCCAATCAAAATAAAAATGTAGAGTTGCTTGGTAAAAAAGAATTACAACAAAGAATTGAGCAAAAGCTTTATCTTAAAGATGCCGATATTATTATTAGCGCCACAGGTAAACAGCAGTTAATCAGTGGCAAGATGGTTAAAAATGCTGTAATTATGATTGATGTAGGTGAACCTCGACCTGACTTAAATTTTAACTCTTTGGCAAAAAAAGCTGTCTTTTTGACGCCTGTACCGGGTGGAGTAGGGCCAATGACTATTGTTTCTTTACTCAAGAATTGTTTGAAATTGCTGAAAGTTTAATAACTGCTTATTTTAATAGAATTTAAAATTGTGCTATGATACTGCTTAGTTGAGAAATTTTATTAAAAATTAGTAATTTATTTGAGTGGTTTCAGTCCACTTGTTAACTTAACGTAAATTAGTCATAAAGGAAAAAGTATGTCAGAAGAACTAAGAACAGCTGAACAACAGACTAAGATGCTTCCTAAGGAGCTAAGAGGAGTAATGAATGAAACTGAGATAAGAAGGCGAGAGGATGTCGGAGTGAATTTATATTTAGAATCAGCTGTAGCAAAGCATTTTACAACAGCAAGTGAGCAATTGGAAACGTTATTAGCAGATTTAGAGACTGATATGCAGGGTCCAATTCATAGCTGGGTGAACAATCTTCGGGAGCATACAAAAGAAGGACGAGAATGGGTTATCCGTGGAGGGGCAAGGAAAGAAAGAAAAGCCCAAAGAGAGTATTTAGATCAATTAGAGAGTGCAAAAGCTGTATCAGAAGGCACTGGTGCTTGGGCTCCTCATGTAGCAGATTCTCAAGAAGAAGAAAATCAATTTGTTTCAGCTAATACAACTCAAAACGAAATGTTTGCTACTGCGATTGAAGCACAAAAGAAAGCTGTAACAGCGGCTGAAGCTCGCCTTGATGCCGCCAAGAAAGCCTGGAAAAATACTGCAGTTTGGAGAGCTACTCTCCGTGTTCCAGGTGAAACTATTGGTCATGCAGGAGAAAAAGCAGAAGCAAAAAAGTTAAAAGCAGCCTTAGAGGCAATTATAAAGGCTGAAAATGATTTGCCTTTACTCAATGCTGCTCTGGTAGCCACTGCTGATAGAATTATTGCTCAAGCTGATGGTCCGTTACCAGAAGGAGTATTGAAAAGAATGGAAGAGTTTTCAGCTTTACTGAAGAAAGTTGAGGATGCTACTGCTAAGCTAGCAGTGGCTGTTGATAAGGCTGTGAATTCTAGAGTAATTAGTCGATCAACTAAAGAAAAATTAACTCAACAGAGAGAATCACGAGGTGGTAACTTTGCTGCTGTAGTTGAAGGTGAGCATGCTAGAGAGGCACTGTTAGTAGATGACAGGAAAAGAGAATCATTGGAAGCAGCTAGAAAAGAAGTAGAGACAATTCCACCAGCAGCCATTAAAGCTGCAGGTGATAAGATGAGATTTTTGGTAGAACAACAAGGGCGTCTTAAGAGACAATTACCTGACCATTGTTTAACGGCTGATGCTTTGGCTGCATATGAAAAAGAGCGTGCAGGAAGTTTCAAAGATCCTTTTAGAAGAGCTGCTTTCAATCGTGTTAATAGACAGTCAGTGGATACTCTCTTGGGTTGCCAAGTGAGAGTTTCCAGAGAAGGTGATCAAAGAAACGTTGATTTCACATTGTCAGTAGATCAAGAAGCTTTTGAAGCATCTCTTTTTAGAGAACTGGCTGAATGTGCTGCGGTGGAGCAAGTTTTAAGAGCTGAGCTCAAAAAGCTTGATCCTAAGGATTTAACTGAAGTTAGAGCAATTACAGCAGCTTTACAGGAAAACTATGATTTAGAGCAATCCCTATTGAAAATGGCTGATGCCAGGATCAATGGTGCTAGATTCTGGGGTGGTGTGAGGACAGGAGAAATCAAGACGAGTTTAGCTGAGAATACTGTTAAAGTGACCGAAGCTTTAATGCTAGCAGCTGTTGTTTTAGCGGCACTGAGCATTGCAGGTCATCTCTCGATTGACAAGGCAAATGCTATTATGACAGATATAGCAGAAGCTCCAGAAAAGATTGACGCTTTACAGGCACAGCTGAGTGAAGTGACAGCCGAGTTGGGCATCAAACAAACTGAATTAGAATCGGCAGTAAGAGGGGGAGTAGATGCAGTAGCTCGTACAGTTGCCGAACAAAAGGAGGTCTTAAGTGCTGGAGCTGCAGATATTGCAGCTGATAAATTGGCATTAAGGGAAATGATGGAGACTGGTGCTCGAGAGGCAGAATCATGGAGAACTGCAGGGAATACTATTTTGGTGTTTGCTAAAGTTGCAGCTGTATCTAGTGGTTTAGCTATGTTACTAGATAAACCTCGTGCTGCTGTAGGTGATGTTACAGCTCGTGCTGGAAGTGCTATCGCAGCTAGAGCAGGTGCTGGTAGAGCAGTACTCCCAGGATAAGGAAAGTAAAAATAGGGCTACTAAAAAAGAACTTTTAGAATAAATTAAATAAAAAGGAGATTAAAATGAGCACTCAATCTTTAAAACAATTCATCAAAACTTCAAGGTTAATTGATGAAGAACAAAAAACAAAATACCTTCAATTTTTTGATGGTATAAAAGATGGCAAGCTTGATCTTGAAACAGCAGCTGAAATAGATGAATATTTATTTGATGAAGTTAAACAATTGGAGGATACAGCCATTGCTTCCAGAGATACAGTCATGATTAATGCCCTAGCTGATATGAGAAATGCTCAGCTTGATTTTCAAAGACAATTTATGGGCATGAGTTAATCTTTTTAAGTTTTAAACCTCAATTCCCCGCAGTCGCGGGGAATTTTGTTTCTAGCTGTTTTATGTTATACTACAAATCTTAAATATAAATTAGGCTAATTAGCTTTTTTTACTAAGTCCTGAATTAAGAAGCTAGTTGGCGTTTTCTTGAACCATTATAAAACTCAAGAAAAAAATAAGGACAATGATGATAGATTTTTCTAAACTTGCTAATAAAGCTCCTGATTATGATTTACAGGCATTGTTTGATGCTGGTTGCCATTTTGGTCACCAAAAACGCAAGTGGCATCCTAAGATGGCTGAGTTTATTTATACTGAAAAAAACGGGGTACATATTTTTGATTTAGCTAAGACTGTTGAGCAACTACAACTGGCATATAATTATGTTTACAGCCTCGGTAAAGAGGGCAAAACCCTGATTTTTGTGGCTACTAAACACCAAGCTAGGGAAGTAGTAAAAAAGGCTGCTGAAGAAGCTGGCGCAATGTATATTGTTTCTAGATGGCTGGGTGGATTTTTGACCAACTGGGAACAGATTTATCGCTCACTCAAAAAAATGGTAGATATCGAAGAGGGTCTTAAAACAGATAAATTCAAAAATTATACTAAGTTTGAAAAAGTTCAATTAGAAAAGGAAGTATCTAGACTAAATAGATTTTTCATGGGGATAAAGCAATTACGCAGCAAACCAGATTGTATCTTTGTGGTTGATGCTCATCGAGAAAAAATTGCTGTCACTGAGGCATCAACTATATCTGTGCCAGTGATCGCTATCACTGATAGTAACGCTGACCCAAGTTTGGTTAATTTAGCTATTCCAGCTAATGATGATACGCAAAAGAGTATTGAGTTGATTGTTAATGAAATATCTAAGGCCTATCAAGAAGGTAAAAAAGCAGCAAAAAAGTAAATTAAAAAAGGATTTTTATGTCATACACTATGAAGGATGTCAAAAAACTAAGAGAAGAGACAGGTGCTCGCATCATGGATTGCAAAAAAGCACTTGAAGAAAGTAAAGGTGATTTCAAAAAGGCAATTAAAATAGTAGAAGAAAAAGGTTTAGCAAGAGCAGAGAAGAAGAGTGATCGTGAAACTAAATCAGGATATATTGCCAGCTATGTGCATAACAATGGTTTGGTGGCAGCTTTAGTAGAAATTCAATGTGAGACAGATTTTGTTGCCCAGAATGAAGAATTCAGAGCCATGGCTAAGGATATCGCCATGCAAGTGGTAGCCATGAATCCAGAGAATGTTAAAGATTTGTTAGCTCAGGAATTTATCAAAGAGCCTGCTAAGAAAATAGAAACAATCTTGAAGTCTGTTAGCGGTAAGATTGGTGAAAAGATGGTGATTAGTAGATTTGTGAGATATGAGGTAGGCAAGTAAACAAAGCGAGCATCAATGCTCACTTCCTTAAATAATCAACATCGCATCCCCAAAGCTATAAAAACGATAATGATTCTTAATTGCTTCTTGGTAAGCTTTTCCAATCTTTGTTTTTTTAAAATGAGTAAACTGATCATCGGTATTAGGCTGACTAACCATAGCTGAGACCAGCATTAGTAAAGTAGATTTTGGCAAATGAAAATTAGTAATCAAAGCATCAACCAGTTTGAATTGGTAAGGTGGATAGATAAAAATATCAGTTTCGCTAGTTAAAAATTCTCCTAATTGTTGCTGCTCGCTAAACTTTTTGAGAATATTTTGATTGACAGTTGTCATTCTTCTTAATTTATTTCCCTCAAGATCATTCTTAGCCACTGTTTCCAGCACCCGTGTAGTAGTAGTTCCCACAGCAATAATCTTTTTTCCTTTTTGCTTAGCTTGTTTAAGTCGTTCAATAACTGCTGGCTGGATACTAAAAACTTCACTATGCATCTGATGCTGAGCAATATTTTTTGTTTTAACTGGTTGAAAAGTGCCCAAGCCTACATGCAAAGTCACAGTCTCGATTTGAACTCCTCTTGCTTTTAATTTCTCATCGAGTTTTTTAGTGAAATGTAAGCCTGCGGTTGGAGCAGCCACTGAACCACTGATTTGAGCATAAGTGGTTTGATATTGTTCTTTTAATTTTGCCTCATCTGATTCATGCCATTTAATATATGGAGGGATTGGTGTCTTACCAATTTTTTCTAATTCCTCAAAAAAATCAACTCCTGTTTTATTAAAAGCAATCAGTCTAGTGTAGCCCTCAATAGCTAAGCATTTGGCTTCTAGCTCACTATCAGTAAAATGAACAATTTGTGATTGCTTTAGTCCTGGTTTAGTCAGACATTCCCAGAATTCTTGCCGTTTGGAGTTTTTAAAATTAGCTTGCTTATCAAGTTCGGAGCTTAGATTTTTCTCAATCTCGATTTTTTTCAAAAGTAAGATCTCCACCTTAGCACCACTAGCTTTTTGGCCAAAGATACGAGCAGGAATAACTTTGCTGTTATTTCTTACCAAAACAACATTTTCATCGAGTAGCTCAGCTAAATCAGCAAAAGAATAATGCTTGATTTGACCGCTTTCTTTATCTAGTTTCAATAAACGACTACTATCTCGTGGGTAAATTGGCTTCTGAGCAATTAAATTTTCCTTTAAATGGTAGTTAAATTGATTTATATTAAGCATATGATGCTTTGTGCTAGTGAAAATGCAATTACTTATGTTTAGTAGAATGATATTCTAAAAGCGAAGCCTTGACGATAGCCAGAGTTTCTGCACAGCAGAAGAACATTCTGGCGAGAGTGGGTGAATCTTTAGAATATCATTCTACTGAGAATACAAATAATTTAATCAACAAACAAGAGTTTTATATGCGAGATTATATTAATCCTAAAAAAAAGCATTACAAGAATATTGCAGGAAAGACAAAGAAGCGTTGCGGGAATAATTTTCTATTTAAAATAAAATACATGATTCAACATTTTTTTATTGCATTTTTTGCGTTAATTTTTTTATTTATCAGCCTCTACGTCTTTTTTATGCTTTTTTTACCACAGCTGATTGAGCTAAATTCAGACAGACATATATTATTCATATCTAAGGGAACGGACTCTGAAATAAATAAAATTTATCTGGCACATTTTTTTAAATCAAGTCATACGATCGTGCTTAAAGAGTTTGATTTAGCAGAAGAGCTAACTTTCATAAACCAAAAAAAAATCAAAACAAGGGACTTAGTTAAAAGAGTTTTAGAGGATGATGAACAAGCATTAGATAAAGCAGATTTAGCTTTGGCTTTGGAAACAGTGATCGACGATATTTGCTTAGTTGAGCAGAATCTAGATCTTAATAATTTAAAACAAGTCAGAGATTTGATATGGCAACGACTAAAGTTTGCTAAGGGAACGATGTCTAAATCCAGTTTTTCTGATATCTTAAGACTATATCTTTTTAGTAAGAATTCTGCAGTGGTTTTGCAAACAGAAAACAATACTTCTTCAAGTAGTGATTATTTACGATTTATTGATAAAACTTATCAACAGTGTAGTATTGCTGTACTAAATAGTACTGAAGTGAACGGCCTAGCTAATAATATCTCTACGATTCTAGAAAAAAATGGCTTTTTGGTAATCAGAGAGGGAAGTTATAGTGAAAAACTGTCACGAACAACAATTTACCATGGCCAAATTAATAAACCTTGTGAACTAGTACTTAAAAAAGTACTTAGTTTTTTTTCAAAAGAAAGTAAATTGGAGGAAAATACTAGCTTAGTTCAGGAATTCAGGGCAGATTTATTGATTATTTTGGCTAAGGATCTGACAACTAAGCAGAATTAATTTTCTTCAAAGTTTCTTCAACTTTCTGATTGTGTTCTCCTTCTTCATCTTCGAGAGAACTTTGAACAGGAATATCATTTCCTATCACGAAATCAGATCTGATCTTGTCTTCCTTGGAGTAATTAACTTTTTTGACAGGAAAAGAACTAATATGCGAGTTTTCTTTGGATGTTTCAACTTCTTGAATGTGAATAATGCATTGCTTGGCTGAAAAACAACTGATGCTACATAAATAGTGATTACCACTCTGGATTAGCTTGGTTAATCTAAATGATAAATCTTCTGGTAAAGCTCCGATATAGGTTTTATCTTCAGTTTCTACGGATATATATCTGCTTTTTGGCACTAGCCTACAAGTTTGACCAATACTGAGTGATTCAAGTATCTGCTTATTAGCTAGACGATGCAGGGGAATGTTTTTTGATTTTCCAGGGTTTTCGATAAATTCATTAGTAGAAAATTGAGTAATATTATTAATTTGTTTATTTTTAATCTTTTTTAGATGTTTTTTAGCAATTTTATTGGTTTTATCGAGCTTTAAGACCTTTAAAAAAGTTTTTTTTGCTTTTTTCACTTGTTTGCTCTGTAAATAGGCTAAGCCCAATCTATTTAATGCTTCTAAGTCATTTTCATTTTGTTCTAAAATTTCCTGATTGATCTCTATTGCTTTTTCCCAATCTAGACATTTGGCAGCCTGAATGGCTTGAATTCTGAGTGCAGATAGTTTTTGCATTTCGATTTTTTCTTGCTGATAATTAATAGACTGGTTTTATTTCGCGACAAGTCTAATGTGCAAGGATAATCTGTCTTGACGAAAAAGTCAATCACAAGTATTTTTCTGCTTAATTTATTTAACGATTAACGGTATCATAATGATATCTCAAAATTATTAAAGGAGTGATAAATGGCTGGACACAGTAAATGGAGTAATATTAAAAATCGCAAAGCAGCTGTTGATGCCAAGAGAGGAAAGGTTTTTAGTCAAATTATCAAGAAAATTAGGATTTCAGTCAAAGAAGCTGGTTCAGGTGATCCCAAAATTAATCCTAGTCTAAAACTTTTGATTGAAAAGGCTAGAGCTGCTAATATGCCAACTAAGAAGATTCAGAAGGCAATTGATTGTGCCTTAGGGAAAAGCTCAGATGGTAGGCAAGTAAAAGAGAACATTTATGAAGGTTTTGGTCCAGGAGGCGCTGCCTTGCTGGTGGTTTCTTTTACAGATAATCCTAATCGGACTAGCTCAGAATTAAAATATTTATTTAGTAAATTTAATGGTTCTTTAGGATCACCTGGCAGTGTGATGTATATGTTTAAAAGGGGAGAAGGCAATGATTATAATTATATCTGTACTATGCCTTTTGGGTTAGCAGATAAAAAAGACAGGGTTCAACTAGAAAAATTAATTGAGCAACTGAGAGAACACGACGATGTCGAAGATGTTTACTCAGCAGTTGAAATATGAGAAGAAGAGAAAAATTTGTCATTTTTTCCATTTTACTCAGTATTGGTTTGCTGGCAGTGCAATATATTAGTTTAGACTGGCGTTATTTAGCGATTGCCATTTTTATGATCATTTCATACTTGGCTTCTGCCTGGGCCTTATCAGATGACCTCCAACGTTATGAATGCCTGACCATTTTACCCATGCCAGCCATGTATGCTGGCAGTGTAGCTTTGTTTTATTTTCTATTACCAGGAAATATTTTGAGTAAATTTTTTATTCTATCTATTTTTGGCGTAGGTATTTATGCCTTGTTTCTTACCTCCAATATCTATAGCGTAGCCAAAGGAAGAACCATCCAATTACTGTATGCAGCTCATGCTGTCGGTCTACTATTCACTCTGCTAACTTCCTTATTATTCACTAATAGTATTTTTTCATTGAGACTGCCTTTTTATTTTAATATTATTCTGATGGCTTTAGTTCATGCTCCTCTGATTTTCATGTCTTTATGGTCAATTAATCTAGAATCGACAATTAATAAAGAATTGCTGGCTTATACAGTTTTATTAACTTTCTTGATTGTTGAGTTAACTACGATTTTATCTTTATTGCCTTTTCCTGTTTGGTACAGCTCTTTGTTCATGATGGGTTTTTTATACATTGCTTTGGGGATTTTACATAGTTTTTTAAGGGGTAGATTGTTTAGGAATACTACTCAAGAGTACTTTCTGGTGGCTATTTTTATTGCTTTTTTATTTTTGCTTTTATTTCCTTTAAAGTGAGAGAGAAACTTATAAATTAATTCAAGTAATTTATAGTTTGAGAAATATAAATATGTTTTTTTGCGGGAATAATGCAATAATAGAAAATAATCCTTAATTTTTCAGTTTATCAGTTTTAGCCTGGTTAAAGGAATTTTTAGTCAAGTATTTTATTTTTAAAGTAAACTATTCTTATACCTGTTAAATTAATTAAAACAATTTTTTCTCTTTAAAGTAAAAAAAAATAGAGAATTAGCCTGGTAGTAAAAAGAAAATAGAGAAGAATGATATGTTTTGATAGAGTATGGTGATATAGTTTGATATAGTTAAAAAATGTGGAAAAACTAATATATTATAGGATTTTTTTCTCAATAACTATCCTTTTTTTGTTTTTTCTGACATATTATTTGATCAATAGAATAAAATTTAGTCTAATTTACTTGAGTTTCCCTCGAGTAGAGCAAAAGAAACCAATTACTCCTTTATTAAAAGCAAGAATTATTTAACTAATTTAAGCCTTTGTGGGGAGGGTTTGTAAAAAACCCGAATGCATCTTTTTTTTATCTAGAATTAGATTGAAAAAAGATTTTAAAAACATAGCCTCGAAGGAGGTAATTTTATCTGGTAAATAGGATTTTTATTAATTGCCGTTTAGAGGAGAGAGTAAGAGTTTATATAGATGCGCTCTTCTCTCACCAAAACTTTGATTTATTTGATATCTTTTATGTCGCACAATATAACTTTTACGACATATTCTTAAAAATAAAATTAATTTATTAATTTTTAAGAATTTTTATTATTTAAATTACTATTTGTTGGCAAAATATTATATTTTTTGTAGTATTCTTGTAAATTGATTCTTTTTTTACCCTAGTTTTCTCTATAACTATTATTTTTTCATTTAAGTCATTAGTATTTAGCAATTATTATTCTTTCAATTATATTTTTTTAACTAAAAAATTGTTTTTTGCAAAAAATAGTATAAATATCATGAGTAATGAATCGTTTGAGAAAGAGAAAAGCCGTTTTTAAAGTAATTAAAAGGCTTACCAGATATAATTTAAGAAAATATTTATATTAATTTATATTTTTATATCAAGTAAAGGTATTTAATATGAATAAATATAGTGTTCGAGATTTTTAATTTTTGATTAATTTCTTGATAAAAATAGAGAAATGATTATAAAAGATATTATTAGAGTAATTAAAAGACGTTTTGATATTTTTTATACTAGTTTATTGCTTAATTTTAGTGAAAAAACAATTAAAAAAAGTCAATAAGCACTTTAAAGATCCTTTTTTTTACATATTTATTTTTCATTTGGTACTTTTAATATCAAAATATATCAATTATTTTAAATTGATATATCAATATTTTTTTTCAGAATGATTTTTTAGCAGATAATTAGTTACTCTGCTAATGACTTATAATATTTAGAAATATAGTTTTTTTCGAGGAAATTTAGAGGTATAATGTTCTTAATTTTAATTTTAAAAAATTATTTTAGATTGATAAATGGCTATTTCTACTCTACCCCAGTCAGCTTTTATTAACTTTTTGGAATATCTTGAAGTTGAACGTAATGTTAGTAAATTAACAATTCGTAATTATAGTCATTACCTCAAGATATTTATGGAATGGTTTAAAGAGCAAGGCTTTTCTGATCTAAAAAAGCTTAATCAAGAAATAATCAGAAAATATCGAGTATATCTAGCCAGATATATCAATGATAAAAACCAGACTTTATCTAAAAAAACTCAGAGTTATTATATCATTGCTCTGCGATCTTGGCTAAAATGGTTGATAAAAAATGATGCAAAGGTTATTCATCCAGAGAAAATTGATTTACCTAAGGCAGAGTCAAGTCATATGAAGTTTTTGCCTATTGAAAAAGTAGAAAGATTATTGTCCCAACCTCTGGTTTCAGCAAAAAAAGGCTTGAGAGATAAGGCTATTTTAGAGATTCTTTTTTCTACTGGTTTGCGGGTAAGCGAGTTAGTTTCTCTTAATAGAGACCAGATAGACACTTCAAGAGGAGAGTTTGGTGTCATTGGCAAGGGACGCAGGCCTCGAGTAGTATTTTTAAGCGATAGAGCTACTGTTTGGCTTGATAAATGGCTAAAATCAAGGGATGATAATTGGAAGCCAGTTTTTATACGTTTTGCAGGCAAAAAGCCTGATATTTTATCTGATGGTGAAGAAATGAGACTTACCACCAGAAGTATTCAACGAATAGTTGATCATTACTCCAGGAAGGCAAAATTAAGTATAAAATTGAGTCCTCATGGCATTAGACATAGTTTTGCCACTGATTTATTGTATAATGGAGCTGGTTTAAGGGATGTTCAAGAGATGTTGGGGCATAAAAGTATTGCCACTACCCAGATTTATACCCATGTAACTAGACCACAACTTAAAAAAATTCATCAAAAATTTCATTCTAAAGCTAATAAAACTGTTGATAAATGAAATTTTAAGCTCTTTTTAAATACTTTAAATAGTTTTTCCAGGGGTAATAGTTTAAAAATTAGCAGAGTTAATATTAGACTGCTAAAATTGATTTTTAAATTTTTTAATTGATGTATCAAGTAAAAAATAATTATATTTTAGTATCTCAATAAGCATCAAACTATATTATAATAATACTTTTTAAAAATTATAGTTTTCTGTTCCAATATTTATTTAAAATTATTTAATTTGATAATTTATATCGAGTTGAAAACTTAGAAATAATTAATTTTTGTTAAGAAAAGGTGGATAGATTTAATTTAAAATACTGATTATTTAGATTAACTGCATTTTTTTTAAAAAATTAGTCTAATTTTTTAAAATTTTCTCTATTTTTAACTTTCTGATTAATATTTGTTATAGAAAGATATAACTTTTTAAGTTGAAAGGCTGTTTTTTTATTTTATAAAGCCCTATCAAAATCAATTTAATTATAAATTAATTATTCAAATAGTATCGTCTTATATAAAAAAGATTATTTGTATAACGGGATGCTAATTTTACTTTATAATTTTATTGCTTTTATTTTTCGAGCGATTAATACTCCCCTACTTCTCTGGTGGGATCTCAATGTTATGGGAGTTTTTTATTTAAAATAGAATTATTTACGTTAATCATGCGGGAATAGTTTATTGAAGTTCTTCTGGTATTCACTTACTATCTTCTTAAAATAAGAGCCTTGAAGCGAAGTCATAAAAGTTTAGAATAATATTTTTGTTAGGACTGAGCTTCAGAGAAGGAGCCTTGTAGGTGATAATATTACCCAGATTTGGCGCGACTGTCCCTTATTTTAAAAAGGTAGTAAGTGAAACCAGACTCAAGACGTGGTAAAATAATTCTGTTTTAAGGGCTCATGGCTCAGTTGGCTAGAGCGCCTGCATGGCATGCAGGAGGTCGCGGGTTCGAGCCCCGCTGAGTCCACATCAGGCTTTAACCTTCTTCTCATCTGCCTTAGTTTCAATTTCACTGGTTAAAGCCACTGCCACTACTCTATCTCTTGATTTCAATTTCATTAAAATAACCCCTTGGGTTGGTCTAGTGAGGAAAGGAATACTTCTACCAGTTAGAGGAAGTTTAATTGTTTGTCCATTTTTGGTTGAAATAACAATCTCTTTATGATCTTCAATTATAAGCTGAGCAGAGGCTACATTTCCGGTTTTTTTGGTGATGTCTGCTACTTTGACTCCTAATCCAGAGCGTTTTTGTAAGGGATATTGTTTGAGTCTACTACGTTTACCTAAACCATTTTCAGCTACTACCAGAATAGCTGCTTTTTTATTTTCTTCTAATTCTTTGGGAAATGATTCAACTCCAACCACATAATCATCAGCTTTTAAAGTAATCCCTTTAACTCCTTTGGTGTCTCGTTGGGAAGATTTAACTTCTTTTTCACTAAAACGAATAGATTTGCCATGATAAGTAATGAGCATGATATGGTCATTGCCAGAAGTGATTTTACCCCAAACTAGTTCATCTTCTTTATTAAGAGTGATAGCAACAATGCCGTTTTGACGGATGTTTTTATAAAGCTTAACAGCAGTTTTCTTGACTAAGCCCTTACGAGTAGCTAAAGTAATAAAGTGATTTTTATTATTTTCTTCATCTAAGATGAGAATTGATTGTACTTTTTCATTTGCTTTCAAATTTAAGATATTAACAATGGCTGTACCTTTAGCTTGTCGTTTGGATTCTGGAATTTCAAATGCTTTTTGTTTAAAAACTCTACCTTGATTAGTGAAAAATAAGAGTGAATCGTGAGTTTGGGCGCTGAGCATGAACTTGACCACATCTTCTTCTTTCATCGTCAGGCCAATGCTGCCTTTACCACCTCTAGATTGCGAGCGGAATGAAGATGGACTGAGGCGCTTAATATAGCCGCTTTCTGTCATAGTGATGACTGCCATTTCATTAGCAACTAGGTCTTCCTCATTAAATTCGCCAATTTTACCTTTAATTAGCTTAGTTCTACGTTCATCACTATAGAGATTCATCATTTCTTCTGTTTCATCAATAATCACATCCAAAACCTGTTTGGGATGGGTCAATAAAGTAATCAATTGATTAATGGTCTTTTGGATATCTTTGTATTCATCTTCAATTTTTTGTCTTTCTAAAGCAGCTAAACGTTTGAGTTGCATTTCTAAAATAGCAGTCGCTTGAACATCAGTCAGGCCAAATTTTTTCATCAAAGCTTGGTGAGCTGTTTCTGTATCCTTGGAGCGACGAATAGTTTCAATAACTTCATCAAGGTTGTCCAAGGCAATTAGTAATCCTTCCAAAATATGGGCTCGGTCTCTAGCTTCTTTGAGTTCATATTGACTGCGTTTGACTATCACTTGCTGTCTGTGAGCAATATATTCTTTGAGCACTTGGCGAATATTCATTAGCTGAGGTGTGCCCTCGCTATTAAGCGCCACCATATTCATGGAAAAACTGGTTTGTAAGTTGGAGTACTTGAATAGCTTATTTAAAACTACCTTGGGTCTGGCATCTCTTTTCAATTCAATAGTAATTTGCAAACCTTTTCTATCTGAATCATCGCGCAAATTTTTAATACCAACTATTTTTTTATTGCGGACCAAGAGTGCAATTTTTTCCAGAAGCCTAGCTTTATTCACTTGATAAGGTATTTCCTTAACTACAATTTGCAATTTACCCTTTTTATCTTCTTCGATACTAGCCTTAGAACGAATCACAATTCTGCCTTTACCAGTTTCATAGCCTTTTTTAATGGCATTGAAGTCGTAGATAATACCTCCGGTTGGGAAATCAGGACCTTTAATGTAGCTCATAATTTCGTCAAAAGTGATATCACTATTAAATTGGCCAGCTAAAGCTTTAGCATCGGCTTCGAGTAAAGCATCAGCCAATTGTGGATCGTATTCAATAGCTTTTCTTTGTTTTTTGGCAGTGCTTGGAGACTGTTTTTTTACTTGAGAGGATTTAGGAGAGAGATAAAGTTGATTACTTGCTTCTCCTTTTTGAATCATGGCTACAATTGTTTGGCAAATTTCATTTAGATTATGAGGTGGAATCTTGGTGGCCATACCTACAGCAATACCTTCTGAACCAGCTAAGAGCAAATTAGGTATCCTAGTTGGTAAAACTAGTGGTTCTTGGAGAGAGCCATCAAAGTTATCAGCGAACTTAACGGTCTTCTTGCCAATGTCAGCCAGAATTTCTTTGGAAATTTTAGCTAAACGAGCTTCGGTGTACCTCATGGCAGCTGGGCTGTCACCATCTACAGAGCCGAAGTTACCTTGGCCATCAATGAGCGGGTAACGCATACTAAAATCTTGAGCCAAGCGTACAAGTGCCATGTACACAGGCACGTCACCATGAGGATGATATTTGCCTAAGACATCACCGACAATACGAGCTGATTTTTTGTAAGCACTGTTGTGATGAATACCACTCTTGTACATTGAGTAAAGAATGCGGCGGTGAACTGGTTTTAAACCATCTCTAACGTCAGGTAGAGCCCGAGTAACAATTACGCTCATGGCATAGTCGAGATAGGATTTTTCCATCTCGCTCACAATTGAAGTATGTTTGAGTTTGCCATATCTACTTTCGCTAATTTTGCCAATCATAGAATTACCATTACCATTAAGCTGATGGTTTTCATTGCTTTGATTATCTGCGTTCTTAGTTTCGTTGTTTTTATTTTCTTGATTGTCTGTCATTTTTTATTCTTTAACAGTCTTTTCAATGACTGGTGCAATTTCTTTCTTTCGTGACATCTTGGGACCGATATCTAAAATATTGTCCTCTACTCTGCCTCCAAAAGCTTTTTTTGCCACTGCTTTTTCTTCTTCACCAAGGATAATGATTTTGCTATTAACTTTAAGTACATCAGTGATGACTAGAAATAAAAGCTCAACTCCTTCCTCTGCTTTGATTTTTTCCATAGCCTTGAGTAAAGAATTCTTACGTTTATTCAGAATAGCCACTTGTTCAACTGTTTCTACTTGGCCAATGAAGGTCTTTTTAGTAAAGTCAAAGATTTTGTAATCATTTTTAACTAATTCAGAGTCACTTAAGTCTGCTACATTAGATTTAGCCTTAAAAATTTCTAAAGTAAAGGCATCGAGATCATCAATCTCTGCTATTTTTGCTAATTCATGGCCGAATTTTTTGTCTTTGTCAGTGCTAGTAGCTGATTTAAAACCTACAGTGTCGCTCAGAATAGCAGCCAACATCAAAGCTGCCAGAGTTTTATCTGGTTTTACTTTATCTTGACTATATTGTTTCATTATAAAGTAAATGATGGCAGATGAAGAACCCCAAGTTTTAAAAGTCATGAAAATCGGCTTAGAAAGATTAAGATTGACCTTATGGTGGTCTACAATCTCTACAATTTGTTCTGGATTTAGGCCTTCCAAACGCTGTGATTCCTCATTGTGATCAACTAGTACTACTTGATCGTCAGCTTTGATATCAGCCGCAGTAATTTGTTTGGGAGCTTCGATTCCAAATTTTTCAAATAAATATTTAGTTTCTGGATTAAGTGGATCTACAATGGCAGCTTGAGGATTTTTGTAACCAAAACAGGATTTTGCTTTATAAAGAAATTCTAAAGCCATAGCGCTGACCACACTGTCTGTGTCTGGTTTGCGGTGACCAATAATGTAAATTGTCGGCATAATTTCCTTATTTTTTTACTAAATATCTAGTTCTGCAAGTTGGGCATGAGTTTGGATAAATTTTTTTCTTGGTGGTACATGATCTCCCATTAAGATATCAAAAGTTAGATCTGCTTTTTCAGCATCATCAATAGTGATTTTTTTCAAAATTCTGGTTTTTGGGTTCATGGTAGTGTCCCAAAGTTGCTCTGGGTTCATTTCACCTAACCCCTTATAACGTTGAGTGACAATTTTAGCTTTGGGACTTTCTTTTTTAATTTCTTCAATTAATTCATCTCTTTCTTGGTCTGAATAAACATAATTGGTGACTTTATTAGCTGTTACCTTATGTAAAGGAGGCATGGCCACGTAAAGATAACCTTGTTTGACAATATCTGGTAAATGTCTGAAAAAGAAAGTGAGACCTAAGGTAGTAATATGCTCGCCATCAACATCAGCATCATTCATGAGAATAATACGGTGGTATCTAAGTTTTTCTGGATTGAAAGTCTCACCAATGCCAGCCCCCAAAGCAATCACTAGATTTTTCAGTTCTTCAAAAGCAACTACTTTATCTAATCTGGCTCTTTCAGTATTTAAAATTTTGCCACGGAGAGGAAAAATTGCTTGGAACTTACGGTCGCGTCCTTGTTTAGCACTACCACCAGCACTGTCTCCCTCTACGATGTAAATTTCTGACTCTTCAGGAACACGGCTCTGACAATCAGCTAGTTTACCTGGTAAAGAACTACCTTCAAGCAATCCCTTTCTAATCACTGCATCTTTAGCAGCTCTAGCTGCAAGCCTCGCCCGAGCTGAAAGCATAATTTTTTCAATGATAGTTTTGCCAATTTTAGGATGTTCTTCCAAAAAAGTGCTAAGTTTATCTTTAAAAACTTGATAAACTGCTGGCTGTGCTTCGTTGTTGTTGAGTTTAGCCTTGGTTTGGGATTCAAACTGCAGATCATTAGCTGGCATTTTTACAAAAACTACAGCAGTCAAACCTTCTCGGAGATCATCAACCACAAAGGATTCTTTTTCTTTGAGTAGTTTGTGTGTATTGGCGTAACTCCTTAGAACATTACCAAGAGCCATTCTAAAACCATTGACATGAGTTCCTCCATCTGGAGTGTGAATTACATTGACATAACTTTCTAGTTTTTCACTATAGGAATCATTGTATTGCATGGCAAGCTCGATCCCTATTTTTTTACCTGTCTCTTCGTCTTGCCAAGTATCTTCAGCATAAAAAACTTTATGCAAGGCCTTTTTATTAAGATTGATATGTTCAACTAGCGAACGGATACCGCCTTCAAAGTAAAAATGTTGTCTGGACTTATCAATCTGATCAATAAACTCAAAGCTAATGCCAGCCATTAAATAAGCACGATCTTTTAAGACTTGAATCAAGGTTTTGTGACTGAATTTAGTAGTGGAAAAAATACTAGTATCAGGAATAAATTGGACAATTGTGCCCGATTGATAGTTGATGAACTCTTTACTCTCTTCTGGGAAAAGTTCTAAAACTTTGCTTTTATCAATTTCCGTAACTTTTATTTGAGGAATACCTTTTGAGTAGTATTGATAGTAATATTTCTTATCTCGTTTGACTATCACTTGCATTAAGCTAGAAAGGGCGTTGACTGCTGAAGAACCAACTCCGTGCAAGCCTCCTGAAGCTTGATAGGCTGTTTCTTCAAACTTTCCACCAGCATGTAGTTTGGTCATTACTACTTCTAGGGCTGAAATACCTGATTTATGCTTTTCTACTGGAATTCCACGGCCATTATCAACCACAGTGATTGATTGTTGGGCTAGATCTTTACTCTTAGCCAGTTTCATTTCATTTTCATTGGTGATTAGGCGGAAAAGCTTGATAACTTTACCATGACCAGCAATGGCCTCATCCACAGCATTGTCTAGAATCTCTTTGGCTAAATGGTGTAAACCTTTGCTGTCAGTGGAGCCAATATACATACCAGGTCTTTTACGAACAGGCTCTAAACCTTCAAGAACTTTAATATGTTTAGCTTGGTAATCTTGATTATTTTGCTTCGGCATAAATTAGTTTCCAGAACTATTTTTGTACCATAGTTTTCAGAGTTTAGCAAATTGATTTCAGAGTTTTTTACTGTCCTTAATTGTAAAGAAACAATTCTCTAATGCTAGTCTCACATTAGCATTTTGTTCTAATTGTTGGTAGGCTGCTAGTAGATGTTTGCTAGCTAAAACATTTCTCTCTGTCTTTTTTTCAGATTTTAAAAACTCCAATATGTCCAAAATGAAATTTTGTGCTGTTTTTCTATCTTTATACTGTTCTGCCAAGTCTATTAAAGCTGAATAAGACTTAAGTTTTTCACAAAGATTTTGATAATTAACTTGCCCTATTTGATCGTTTTCACTTGCGTCTGTAGAGATAGCGTTTGTTTTTTTCTGTTTAATCAGGCAGCGTGATTGAATAGTGCCTAAGATTTTGGATAAATGATTAGCAGTCAGAATAATTTGCACTTGAGTAGGTGGTTCTTCAAGAAGTTTTAACATAGCATTTTGAGCTGCCAGGGTAGCTAAATCAGCATGCAGGAGTACAAAATAAGAAGTTTCTTTGTGACTTCTAGCATAGGCAAGTAAACTATTGAGCTGCCTAATGGTTTCAATTTTAAGGCTTTCTTGCTCTTGATTGAAAAAATGTAAATTTTTTAAATTGATTTTTTCTTTTTTTTCCAAGAAATCTATTACTGATGCTTGATGATCATTTTTTTTGTTTAAAAGTAGTAAAATTGATGGCTTAAATTGAGTCATTGCTTCTTTAATATTACTCTAAGATGTGGCATGATTATTATAGATATTTATGAATGAGCCTGTCCAAATTCCTGCCGCTAATATCCCGTCGGTCCAGCAAGCTGGTGTTAAAGATACTCAGTCTGCTGCTAGCTCTTCGCAGAAGCCAGCTGTGCTAGCTTCACCCCAAAACATAAGTAAATCTAGTCTGCTTGATATCTTAGTGCAAGAGGGAGTAATTAATCAAGATCAAGCTAAACAACTAGGTCAAGATCAAGTGTCTACGGGCAAGGACTTAGAAAGTTTACTAAAAAGCAAGCAATTAGCTTCTGAGGAAGACTTTGTTAGAGCTAAGGCTAAGTTAAATAATATCCCTTATCTTAAGATTGCCGATACAGGTGTGTCTCCTGAAGCAATTGACAAAATTGATGAAAGCATTGCTTTGAGATACAAAATTTTGCCTTTTGCCATTGATAAAAGTAAAAATGAGTTGTCAGTGGCAATGGAAGATCCACTTGATTTAATGGCGATTAATTTTGTTGAGCAAAAAACTTCTTTCAAACTTATCCCCCATTATGCTACTAAGTCAGAATTAGATAGAGCTATCGCAGAAAGGTATTCCCAAGATCTTTCATCAGATGTTACCCAAGCGTTAGCAGAAAGCACTCAAGTTGCAGAGCAGAAACAACAGCAAGCAGATTTATCTTCTTTGGCTAGTAGTGTGATGAGAGATGCGCCTATTAATAGAATTGTTGATACTGTGCTGGAATATGCCATGAGAGCAGAGGCTTCTGACGTACATATTGAGCCACAAGAAGAACGCACTCGAGTAAGGTATCGTATTGATGGTATTTTGGTAGAAAAATTAATTTTGCCAAAAACTGTGCACAGCGCTGTTGTGTCTAGAGTTAAAATTTTAGCTGATTTAAAAATTGATGAAAAAAGAATCCCTCAAGATGGTCGTTTTACCTATTCTTCCACTGCTTTAGCCAAAGAAGTTGATTTACGTGTTTCAACTTGTCCTAGCGTTCATGGTGAAAAAGTGGTGATGCGTTTATTAAAAAAAGGTGGAGATGTTCCTGAATTAGAGGGTTTAGGCATGAGTGGTATGGCTTTACTTAATGTTAAACAAGCAATTTCTGTTCCTCATGGCATCAGCTTAGTAACTGGACCCACTGGATCTGGTAAGACTACTACTCTCTACTCTATTTTAAATATTATCAACACTCCCAAAGTTAATATTATGACTTTGGAAGATCCAGTTGAGTATGAGATGAAAGGTATTACTCAAGTTCAAACCAATCCTAAGGCTGGCTTGACTTTTGCAAGTGGTTTACGTTCTTTTCTTAGACAGGATCCAGATATTATCATGGTTGGTGAGATTAGAGATAGTGAAACTGCTGAACTAGCCATTCAAGCTTCGCTTACTGGCCACTTAGTCTTCTCTACGCTGCATACTTCTAGCGCTGCTGGAGCTATCCCGCGTATGTTAGATATGGGAGCTGAGCCTTTTCTTTTAGCTTCTACTGTCACCATGGTGATGGCTCAGAGAGTAGTGAGAAGGTTGAATGAATCTTATAAAGAAGAATACAAACCAGAGCCTCAAATTATAGAGGATATTAAAAATGTTTTGGGACCTCACTTTGACTATTGGTTAAAACAAAAAAATAAGACGGTTGATCAAGTGACCCTGTTTAGACCAGTAGCTGAACGTCCTCATAATGAACCAGAATATCGAGGTAGAATTGGTATTTTTGAAGTGCTGATGGTTACAGAAGAAGTCTCGAGACTTATTTTGGAAAGGCGACCTGCTTCTGATCTGGAACAATCAGGAATTAAAAATGGAATGTTATTGATGAAACAAGATGGTTATATTAAGGCACTTGAGGGAATTACGACCATAGAGGAGGTTTTGCGAGTAGCAGAAATTTAATTAATCGAAAATTAATTTATTCGCTGAGTAACTTTGCTTAAGCGTCAAAAAAAACTATGAACATATACGACATTCTTCAATTATTAGTAGATCAACAAGGATCTGATATTCATATTTTGGTCGGTTCTCCACCGATGCTAAGAGTTGATGGTCATCTGGCTCCAGTTGACGGGGCTCCCGTACTTAATGCTGAACAAGCAGAAGCTTTAATCAATCCTCTGATGACAGACGCCCAGCGTGATTATGTTAAGGTTAATAAAGAATTAGATTTTGGTTATCAATTTCAAGATAAAGGTCGTTTCAGGATCAATGTTTATCATAGTTTGGGTAATTTAGCTTCTGCTTTAAGATTGATTCCAGCCAAAATTAGAAGTTTGACTGATTTAAATTTACCAGAAATTTTTAATTCTTTTACTGATTTTAAGCAAGGTCTTTTCTTGTTAACTGGTCCAACTGGTGAAGGTAAATCTACTACTTTAGCTGCCTTGATTGATGAAATTAACAAGTTAAGGGCAGAGCATATTCTAACTATTGAAGATCCAGTTGAGTTTGTTTATGAACCAAAAAAGAGTCTTATTTCTCAACGTGAAATTAATCATGACACTAATGGTTGGGAAATTTCTCTAAGATCTGCTTTGCGTGAGGATCCAGATGTAGTCTTAGTCGGAGAAATGCGTGACTTTGAGACTATTTCTAGTGCCATTACCATTGCCGAGACAGGGCATTTAGTATTTGCTACTTTGCATACTGCCACTGCTGCACAAACAATTGACAGAATAATTGATGTTTTTCCAGCTCACCAACAAGCCCAAGTTAGGCAGCAACTAGCAGCCACTATAATTGTCATTGCCTCACAGCGACTTTTGCCTAAAGTGGGAGGAGGGCGTGTGGCTGCTTTTGAACTGATGATTGCTAATAGTGCGATTAGAAATTTAATTAGGGAGGCAAAAACTCATCAGTTGGATAATGTGATTCAAACATCTGCTGAATCAGGCATGATGTTAATTGAAACTCATTTGAAACAACTGGTGGATCGAGGAGAAATTACTAAAGAGTCAGCCATGCAATGGGCTTTTCGAGCAAATGAAATGTCTAGATTACTTGGAGAATAAAAATGGCAATTTTTAATTACCTAGTCAAGAATGAAAGTGGCCAAAATATCAAAGGTAAAGTTGAAGCTAGTGATCAAGAAACTGCTTCTAATATTTTGCGTGATAAAGGCTTGTTGGTTATTAAGATAGTAGCAACCGAAGATGGTTCTTTTGCTTCGCTGAAGAGTTTTTTTGGAGGAGTGAAATATACTGATCTAGTGAGTTTCACCAGACAGTTAGCTACAATGATTAATGCTGGTTTGCCCTTGGCTACTTGTCTGTCTATTCTGGAAGAGTCTAGTAAAGAAGCCATGGCTCGCATGGTGGCTTCGTTACTCAAAGAAATTGAAGATGGTAATACTTTTTCCAAAGCTTTGCAAAAAAATGCTCATGCTTTTTCCAGAGTGTATATTCAATTGGTTCGCGCGGGTGAAATTGGTGGTGTGCTGGATAAAGTTTTAAATCGCCTAGCTGAGACCATGGAAAAAGAGAAAGAATTTAAAGCAAAAACTAAAGGTGCCATGATTTACCCGGTGATTGTTTTGATTGCAATGGTGGTAGTGGCTTTTATTATGATGATTTTTGTAGTACCCAAGATGGTAGATATGTACCGAGAATTTGGCGGTGAGCTACCTCTTGCCACCAAGTTATTAATGTGGACCTCTGATTTTATGGTTAAGTTTTGGTGGTTAATAATCTTGCTTTTCGTGGGTGGTGGTAGCGGCTTGCGTGCTTATTACAAAACAGAAAAAGGTGAATTAAACATAGATCGTTTGATTTTTAAAGTGCCGATTGTAGGTGATTTAAGAAAGAAAATTATTTTAACTGATTTTGCTAGGACATTAGCCTTGCTACTAGGCACAGGAGTATCTTTATTAGAGGCTCTAGACATTGTGGCAGAAGCGATGCCAAGTATTATTTATAGAAAGTCTTTTAAAAAAGCTACCAAACAGGTAGAAAAAGGCAGTTCTCTATCACAAGCAATTTCTGGTCAAGATATTTTTCCACCAATTCTGCATCAAATGATGTCTGTGGGAGAAGAAACTGGTAAGATTGATGATGTCTTGATGAAATTATCTGTTTATTTTGAGTCTGAGAGTGAACATGCAGTCAAGAATCTGACAACAGCTATGGAACCAATGATTATGATTGTTTTGGCAATTGGAGTAGGTATTATGGTGATGGCAATTATTATGCCAATTTACAATCTAACGAGTCAGTTTTAACTCTTGCAAGAGAATAAGTATTTGTTATAAAGTGAAAGAGAAGCTTGTTTTCAGAAGTAAAGGAGTTCTTATGAAACAATTAAATCTTTTTAAAGCCATGCGCAGAAAAGCTGGCTTTACAATGATTGAACTTCTCATTATTATTACAATTTTGGGTATTTTAGCGGTGGCTGTTTTATCTGCCATCAATCCTATTGAACAGATCAATCGAGGTCGAGATACTAGCAAAAGATCAGATTCTGAACAACTGATTAGCGCTATTCAACGTTACTATGCTTTTAATGGGCATTATCCTTGGTTGATCGATGATGGTGATGTGAGTGGTGCCGGTACTACAGGCACTGGAATTCTTTTAACCCCTTTTGATGTTAACTTAATTGTTACTCTTCCTGGAGCTGGTGGTGGTGCTTGTGGTGTAGGAGACAGATTAAGTACTTATACAGGAGCAGTAACAGATTGTATTGGCACTGAGGAATTAAAACTGACCTTTATTAGTAGAATCCAAAATTTTGCTGAACCTAGAAAATTATTTGTTTACAACAGGGGTAATGCTGGTGATAGCACTTATGTTTGCTTTATTCCCTTATCTGGGGCATTTAGAAAAGAAGCTAATGATCGTTGTACAGATACAGCGAGTGTGCCTGCAGATTTCCCTTTGCCTAATACTACAGATGGTAATACTAATACAGATTCAGTTTGCGCAGCTAGAGATGGCGGTACTGTGGATATGATTTGTCTGCCATAACGGGATATATGTCTTTAATTCCCTTTTTTTTCATTGCTATTTTTTTATTTGTGATGGGAGCAGTGATTGCCAGTTTCCTTAATGTAGTAGTTTATCGCACTGCTAGAGGTCAATCATGGCTAAGAGGTCGTTCTAGGTGTGAATCTTGTCATAAGAAAATTGCCTGGCGTGATAACATTCCTCTACTCTCTTTTTATTTATTAAAAGGCAGATGTCGTCATTGTAAAAAAGTTATTAGTTTAGTTCACCCATTGGTTGAATTTGGCACAGCGCTGCTTTTTATTGCTTGGGGTTGGTTAGTTTTTTTTTATTTTGATTTGCAACACCCTTGGCAATTTTTACAAGCATTTTTTTGGCTTTTAGTGGCAATTTTACTGTGGGTGATTCTAATTGCTGATATTCTATATTTTTTTATTCCAGACTTTGCCGTTGTGATTCTCAGTATTTTGGTCTTAGCCTATCGCTTTGCCTTAATTAAATTAGGCTTAATGGAGTTTAATGATTTTCTTTTAACTCTACTTTCCATGCTGGTAGTAGTTTTATTCTTTTTTTCCTTGTGGTTTTTCACAAAAGGCAGGGGTTTTGGTTTTGGTGATGTTAAACTAGCCGTACCTCTAGTTCTATTATTAGGCTTTCCTCAAGTAGTGATTGGTATTTTTTTCGCCTTTATTTTAGGATCTATTGCTGCCATAATTTTATTAATTACTGGTAAAAAGAAATTTGGACAAGTCATACCATTTGGCCCATTTTTAATTGTAGCTACGATAATCGGTATAATCTGGGGTAAAACTATTTGGGCTTATTGGCTTTTTATCTAAATTGAGCTAAGGCGGAATCCATGCGTGTTCTAAAGTTTTTATTTATCTTTACTATCTTTGTTTCAATTTTCATTGTTTTTAATTTATTTGTTGGTCGGCAAGCTTTGCTATATATCGCTACTACTAGAATCAAGGATTCCCTCAAGGAAATGCAAAATGTTGAACGCAAGGGTCATTTTATTAGTGAATGTGTTTCCAGAGGTGCTGATTTAAGTGGGAATGATCAGAATTATAAAATTCAATTAAGATTTATTTCTGATAAAGATTATGTGCTTGAAGTTTTATGTGGTCAATCAACCCTTACCCCTATTCAAATAGGTGAAAGTGAATTACCACTTATGGTGAAAAAAGTAGCTGGTCAATCTGGTATTATTTGGGGTGAAGGCTTAAGTGGTATTAAACTAGACGTTTATGGCGAACAAGCAGCTGTTTATGTTGAAAACAAAGAAATTTTTAGTAGTTTAGGAGAAGTTTCAATTGATTTTGATTCTGGTCCCTTGGCTAGCTGTATTGCTTATGGTTTCCAATGTTGCAATGATGATACCCAAAGCGGTAGTGGGGATAAAATGACAGGTGTGACAGATTGTCCAAAATCTTGTTATTCTAAGTGTCTGGAAAAACCAGTAATTTTATCTTTTAACACTAATCCCTTTTTTGATACAGGCACTCGTCGAGTCAGGATTAAATCTGGTCAAAGTATCACCTTTTCTTATTTAGTGAGTGATGATTTTAGCACTGATGATAAAATTTTTTCTCAAGAAACAGAAGAAACAAGCAATTTACTAACAGAAATTGCTGCTTTTATGAAAAGTATTGCTAAAAAAAGCTCTCCGGAGTTAGATGAGGAAGAAGAATTGCAAGTAACATTGGATTTTGGAGACGGAACTAATGATTTTTTTCAAAAATTACAAGGTCTAACGGAACATATTTATCGTTGCAACACTGGTAATTGTGTTTATTATGCCAAACTGCATGTCAGAAAAGGAAATCTGAAAGCAGCAGACACTGTGCTGTCAAATATAGAGGTGGTTGTTAATTAGTGATAACTAAGTATAGAATGAATAGAGTTATTGCGAAGTCTTAAAATTTATCTGTAGTAAATGTGGATGACTCAATGACTTGCTATAAGTAATTAGAAAGAGCATTTTTATGAAAAGAACAAATCATTTACTTCAAGCAAAAAGTCTTGGTTTAACTTTAATCGAACTTTTAGTAGTGATTACCATCATTGGTATTTTATCAGCTGTTGGTTTAGCTACTTTTATGAATGCCAGAAGAAGGGCTGAAGATGCAGAAGCAATCTCCAATGTTAAGGCTGCACAAAAAGCCATGGAACAAACTTTTAGTATGTCTTCAGCTACTTATGATAGTACAGATGCTGCAGCTTCATTTGAAAAGGCAGTTTTTCCGGCTAATATCACGGTGCAGGAAAACGCAGCTAATAGTGTTTATTGTGTTTTTACCACTGATACTTTAAATCAGGATACTGATGCCAATTGTACTGGAGCAGCAGGTGGAGTTTGTGCTTTTACTACCACCAACCCAACTCGCTTTTGCGCTAAAAACTTACAATAAAATGAAAAGAAAATTATCAACTAGCGGTTTTACTCTGATTGAAACTCTAATTGTGGTGACAGTGGTTGGTCTAATTGCAGTGATCAGTTTTAGATATATTGCTACCCATTTTAAAAAAGCTAGAGATGGAGAACGCAGGGCAGATATGAAGTTAGTTAGAAATTATATTGAACAATTTTATACTGATGAAAGACACTATCCTTGGACAGGCGATGGGGTGAGCAATTTCAATACTTTAAGAACTTTGTTAACTAATCGTTATTTGACCAGATTATCAGAAGTGGAAGACCCAGGCCTTTTGAATTATACATATTCTTATAATGCTGGGATTGAAAGGTATTGCTTGTGTGCTGAGCTAGAGATTGCTAATGGCAATTCTGGAGCTAATTGTGATTTTAACGCAGCTAGTCAAGATCACTTTTGTCAACAAAATGCAATGTAAATAATTAAAATCATTAGAAGAAATTTAGAAAGACCATTATTTATGCCAAATTTTTCCAAAATTTTAAGTAAAAAAACTAGCAGATTAGGCTTTACATTGATTGAATTAGTGGTAGTAGTAGGAATTATTGCTTTTTTAGCTGCTTTTGCGCTAGTGACTTTTTCTAATTCAGGTAAAAAGAGTCGAGATTCAAAAAGACGAGTTGATTTGCAAACAGTTAGGCAAGCCCTAGTCATGTATCGCGCTGATGCTGGTACTTATCCGGTAGTTACTTGTAACAGTGGTCTTTCTGCTTGCCTATTAAACTACTCTGCTGGTGGCTACAGTATGTCCAGTTATATTAGCGAACCAGTGATTGATGATCCTAAAAATAATGCTCCGTATTTTTATACTTATACTTCAGCAGATGGTAGTGCTTTTACTCTAGACTGTACTTTTGAAGTTGATCCTACGGTTTCTTGCACGGTAACTAATCCTTAAACTATGATGAAAAAATTCATCTTAAAGCTGCCTAAACTAAAAAAAAGATTTTCTAATCAAGAAGCAGGTTTTACTTTGATTGAGTTATTGGTAGTGATTGGGATTATCATTATAATTAGTACTTTTGGTTTTGCTAGCTATAGAAATTTTAACCAAAATCAGACGATTTCAGCGGCTGTAGATGAGTTCAAGACCTATTTGCGTTTGGCTAAACAAAAAGCACAAAGTGGTTATATACCAGATAATACTTGTGTACCTAGTGTTCCACCCACTCCGGCAATTTTTGGTGGTTATCGAGTAACTACGCAAGTAGCTGGCAATGTGACTAGTATTAGACTAGATGCTTATTGCGAATCTGGAGCAACTAATACCTATGTGAATTTAAAAAGTTATGATTTGCCTGCTGGGGTAACAGTAACAGCAGTTAATATTATTGCTAAACCTTTACAAGGTGGTTTTGATTTTGGAGCTGGGACAACAGAATTAACAATTACGGTGACTTATCAAGGTTCAACTAGGAGTTTTACTCTTGATCGTGGAGGGAGTATTACAGATGTGCCTTAGTTTGGGACTACAGCAGTTTATAATATGAATAAATATTAAAGTCGTTCGCTGCAGCAAAGTAGCTTTTCTAATGACAAATATTTTTAAAAAATTACAGACAGGTTCTAGTTTAATTGAAGTATTAATTGCCGCTGGAGTGGTAGGGGTAGTTTTAACAGCCATGGCTTTAGGTTTGACCTTTTCAGTCAAAACTAGTTCTGAAGCAAAGTATCGCTCTATAGCTGCCAAGCAAGCAGAAGAAGGTATGGAGCTTTTTAATAAAGAAAGAGTAATTCAAGGTTGGACTGATTTTCATACTTTAGCTGGTACTTACTGTCTTACTGGAGCTAATGACATTGTCAGTGGAGCTTGCACTGCAGCGCAAAGGATTACCCTCTCCAAAATGGATTTTACCCGCCAAGCTCAAGTAGATAATACTGATCCTGATAAAGTAGTGATAACTTTAACTGTGACTTGGGAAAATCATCATGTTACAGTGACAAAGGAATTTAGAGATTGGTAAGTAAATTCTTACTTTGCAATAACTCTATTTAAAGTTGATTCCTGACAGCCACTCCTCCATTAAAAGTTTCAATCACTGTTTCCCTGCCTGAAGTAGCTCCTGTCCCCTGTTGAAGAGTAAGAGAAATATCAATATAAAAAGAATTGTTAGCACCTGAAGTGCAGGTAAAAGTTAAGCTGGGACTGTTGTTATGGTCAGTTGTCAGGTAATAAGTAGTATTAGCACCACCAAGAAAAGCGCTTTGGGAAGCTACGCGATTGCCATCTAGAGTGAGAGTGGTGGTCCCCTGGTCTAGATTTTCTATCACTAGGCTAGTATTTGTTTGGCCGCCAGCGCTACATTGACTACTATTTACTCTGGCAGAGTTTCTGATTAAAGTTTTTATTTGAGAAAGAGCCTGATTGCCTTCAGCTTTAATTTTTTGTTCCATTCTGATTTTAGTATTGGTGATAATTGAAGTCAGAAAGATGGCAGTGGCAGCTAGAGTTAGTAGAACAGTGAGAGAAGTAACAACTAATAATTCTACTAAAGTGAAACCGGCCTGTGATTGATTGGTATTTTGAAGCTTGCTTTTTGGCATTAGTCTAAATGAGGAGCTACCTGACGTTGAGTTTTTTCTGATGCTTGCATCACGGCTGGTGTATTCTCAACAAAGTCTGGACGGAAAATAAAGATCTCTGTGGGATTAGTACGATTCAGCATCGAGCCTAAAGCACTATCAAAATAAGTTCTACTTAGACTCACCCCACCCCAACCAACAAAAGTACCTGCCCCCATAAATTTCAAATCTTGAGTGTTATCATCGCCATCAGTATCGATAATCAAGTCTCCAGTTCTACTGGTGACAAAAACTCCTTGTACTACAGCATCATCAGGATCAGAGGATTGGAAATTTGCATGACTGCTGTCATAACCTACGCTATCTGCAATGGTAATATTGCCATTAACAATAAAAGCTACATAACCACCTTCGGCCACAGTAATGATTTGTTGGTTGCCACCAGTGGTATCTTCGATAGTGAGATTACCATCAATTAAAACAACAAATGATTCTCCACTGCCAACACTCCAGTTATCTGTTTCATCAATGGTGACATCACCAGTGACTTTATGAATGCCTGAAGTACTTGGTTTACTTGGGTTGCCTGTGCTCATTTCACTAGTAATGACATCGGCGCTGTTACCAAATCTGTTATTAAAATAAGCGTAGTCTTGATAATCTTGAGGATCAAGGTAAAGACCGATAGCATAAGCATTATCAGCATTATCACCTTCTCTAGAGTCAGGCACGTGCACGTAGCCAGGCTCGTCACCGGCTCCTTCATCCTGATGAGTGTTGATAGCAACTCCTGGACCAACAAATGGAAAACCAGTAGTGT
>JASFHL010000002.1:0-160913 GCA_050123235.1 Candidatus Woesebacteria bacterium
TACACTTAGTTCATCTGGCTGGTCTTTGGTTGATGGTGGTCAGTGCTTCTCGTACTTCATTTATTTCTTATTTATTTGGCTTAGTGCTAATTATTTTAATCATTTCCTGGCAAAAAAAGGATTGGACAAAAAGAATAAAATGGGGCTTAAGTCGTAGTTTAATCTTAGCTTTCTTAATTTCAGTGATGATGCTGAAATTTGGTACTGACATGTATGAGAGGTTTTTACAAACTCTAGGAAGTTATCCAAAGATTAATTACAGTTATCATCAGCTTAATGCAAAAAGAAAAAACTTAGTTACTTGGATCAAAGTACAACTCAAACTTGAAGAAAAATATTTTAAAGCAGAAATTCCTAAAAATGCTATCTCTCTTGAAGAGGCTCAAAAATTGGAAAATGTCCTAGTAGAATCAGATCAAAGGCCAGTACCTCAAAAACCTAGTGATGTTTACGTAGATGTGCCTGATTACGTTGAAGTCGCTACTATCAGTGCAGAAGGAAAAGAAACTACCATTATTGAAGCACGAGAGAGAACTTGGTCAGCTAATGCTATTAAACATGGTTTATCATTGGCTATCAGATTAGATGAACTTTGGCCCCGAGCTATTCAAGGATTTATGAGAAATCCTTTATTGGGCAGTGGTTATGCCACTTTAAACAAAGAAGGTTCAACTCACTTTACTGAAGCTGAAAGCACTGATAATAATTTCTTAAGAACCTTGGGAGAAACAGGACTATTAGGTTTTTTAAGTTTCTACGGAGTAATTTTACTTGCTATCTATATTGCTGCTCAATTTGTGAATCACAAGAAAACATTATTAAGTGCTGTTAGTATTGCTTTTATAGTGGCCTCAATCAGTCTTTTAGTCAATGCTATTTATATTGATGTTTATGCTGCTTCAAAGGTAGCTTATACTTACTGGACTTTAGTAGGGCTTACTATGGCTTACTGTTATTTAGGCAGTAATAAAAGAGATCTAGAAAAAAATAAATTTATAAAATTTATTCAAAAAATTAGAAAATCAATTGTTAGAGATGTCAGAAAAAGTAAAAGTTAAAAAAAAGAGAATTGCGATTAGTTTTTCGGAAAAAAAATTTTTACTAATAATTTTTTTATTAGCCTTAATCTTACGGCTATATAAAATTACTAATCCTGTCTTGGATTGGCATGCTTTTAGACAAGCTGATACTGCTTCAGTGACCAGAGAGTTTCTGAAACAAGGAATTAATTTACTTGAGCCAAAGTATCATGACCTTTCTAATATCCAATCTGGTTTTGATAATCCAAATGGCTATCGGATGGTTGAATTTCCTTTTATTAATGCGGGGATTGCTTTTATTTTAAAACTTACCAGTTTGCCTCTAGTACCCACTAGTCGCTTTGTTTCTGTCTTATTTTCTTTAGGAACTTTATTCTCTTTATTTTTTTTAGTAAAAATGCTTTCAGGTAAAACAACAGCCTACTTAACATCTCTAAGTTTTGTGCTTTTACCATACAGTATTTTTTATTCACGAGTAGTTTTGCCAGAACCAGCTTTTTTATTTTTTAGCTGCTTTTCTTTATTTACTTTTGCTAAATTCCTAGAAAAAGCAAGATTTAAATTCTTCTTAATTTCTTTAATCAGCCTTGCTTTAAGCTTATTACTCAAACCATTTGTAGCTTTTTTAGCTCCTGTTTATTTTGCCTTGACTTGGAATAAATACAAATTTAAAACTTTTTTGCGTTTTAAATTTTATCTATTTGCTATTTTATCAGTCATTCCATTCTTTCTCTGGCGTTATTGGATTGTAAAATTCCCTGAAGGTATCCCTGCCTCTGATTGGTTGTTTAATAGTGATCATCTCAGATTTAAGGGAGCTTGGTTTAGATGGCTTTTTTATGAAAGAATCAGTAAATTAATCTTAGGATTCTTTGGAACTATTTTCTTACCTTTTAATTTCTTAAATAAGGAAAAAGATATTTTAGTGTATGGAGCTTGGTGGTTAGGGATTATGGCTTATTTTGCAATCGTCTCTACTGGTAATATCAGACATGATTACTATCAAGTTTTAACTATTCCTATCATTTGCATTTCTGTGGCAAGAGGAGTTGTAGTTCTTAGAAAATTAATTGCTAATTATTTAAAAAACATAGAGCTGAAAGAAAAATTTAACAAAATTAATTTAGCTCAAAATATTCATCAGAAAATAGCTAATATTAGCATTCTTGTTCTCTATATGCTAAGTTTAACTTTTGCCTGGAGAGAAGTAAAAGGCTATTATAATGTTAACCATTGGGAATATTATCGTACCGGTTTAGTGGCTGATGAAATTTTACCCAAAGATGCTAAGGTCATTGCTCATGCTATGGGTGATACACAATTTTTATTTCAAACTAATCGTCGAGGTTGGCCAATTGGTTTTGATATAGAAGAAAAAATCAAAATGGGTGCTAACTATTATCTAACTACCAGCTATGATGGAGAAGCTCAAGAACTTGAAAAACAATATCTGACAGTAAGCAAAACTAAAGAATATTTAATCTTAGATTTAACTCAAGAAATAGTAGAATAATCTTAAACAATGCGAATTTTAATGCTCACTCCCTATCTGCCCTATCCATTACTTTCAGGTGGTCAAATCCGTACTTATAATCTACTTAAAAAATTAGCTAAAAAACATGAGATCACCTTATTTGCACTCATTAAACACAATGAAGAAAGACAGTATGTTCCTGAGATTGCTAAATATGCTACTGAAGTTAGAGTTTTTAAAAGAAGTGAGAAACCTTTTACTATTAATAATATTCTTAGAACAGCTGTCTCTACTTACCCTTTTTTAGTAATCAGAAATCATGCTCCTAAAACCATCAAAGCCATCAAAAAAGAATTAAGCAGTAAGAAATATGATCTAATTCACGCTGAGACTTTCTATATGATGCCTCACCTCCCAGAAACCAGTATCCCGACTATTCTGGTAGAGCAAACTATTGAATATTTAGGCTATGAATCTTATGCCAAAAAAGCTCCTTTTTTTCTTAAAGCCTTATTAAATAAAGATATTAAAAAAATTAAGCATTGGGAAAAACATTATTGGAAAGAATGTGACAAATTGATTGTGATGAGTGATGATGATAAGGAATTTATCACTAAAAAAATTCATCAGCCTGCTAAAATCGAAGTCGTCTCTAATGGTGTCGATACACAATGGTTTAACCAAAAAAAGAGAAAATTACCTAAAAATCCAACTATTTTATTTGTTGGTACTTTTAAATGGCTACCGAATGTAGAAGCTGTAAACTTTTTAGTCACCAAAATTTGGCCAAAAATTAAATCTAAACTAAAGAATAGTCAGCTTTGGATTGTAGGTAACGCACCCACTGAAAAGATTGAGTCTTATCAAAATCAGGATCCCTCTATTACTGTTTCTGGTAGTATTCCTGACATTAGAGACGCTTTCAAACAAGCTCATGTATTAATTGCACCAGTTTTCAGTGGCAAAGGAACTAGATATAAAATTCTGGAAGCCATGGCTAGCGGAACTCCGGTGGTAGGAACTAAGACTGCTGTAGAAGGTTTGGGAGTTAAACATGGACAACAAGTTCTAACTAGTAATAGTGCGGAAAATCTGGCAAAACTGACTATTAAACTCCTTAATGATGAGAAGCTTTGGCATAAGTTAGCAAAAAATGGAGCTGAATTTGTTAAAAAGCATTATGATTGGGAGTTAATTTCTAAAAAACTTGATAAAATTTATAAAGAAATAGGAGAAAGTAAAGTCTAAAAATTATTATGTCTAAGAAAAAAAACAATATTGAGCTGACTTTAGTTATTCTTAACTATAATAGTCAATTCTGGCTAAAAAAACTTCTCAGTAGCCTTAAAGAACATTACCTTGATCAAACAAAACGTGAAGTCAAAACTATTATAGTCGATAACAATAGTAGTGATGATTCCGTGGCAATGCTTAAAAAGGAATTCAAATGGGTTGAACTAATAGAGCTAGAGGAAAATATTGGTTTCTCTGCTGGCAACAACGTAGCTTTAAAGAAAATAAAATCTAAATATTTGATGTTGCTGAATAATGATATTGAATTCACAGAAAAATCTAACTTGGATCCTTTATTGGAATTCATGGACAACAATCCAAAGGCAGGCATAGTAACACCCAAGTTACTTTTAAGCAATGGTCAACTAGATCAAGCCTGCCATCGGGGAGAACCAACTCCCTGGGCTTCTTTTACTTATTTTATTAAATTGGAAAAACTTTTTCCTAAAAAGAAAATATTCGGCCAGTATCATCAGAGTTATAAAGATTTTGACAAACCCCATTTAATAGATGCCTGTAGCGGAGCCGCTATGTTGGTCAGGACTAGTGCCATGAAAAAAGTTGGTTTATTAGATGAAAGATTTTTTATGTATGCAGAAGATTTAGATTGGTGTAAGAGATTTCGAGAGATGGGTTTCAGTATAGTTTATCTACCTCAAGTACAGATTATGCATCATAAATATAAATCAGGGATTAAAAGTGAGTCTGATAGAACCTCACAAAAAGTTAGAGCACATTTTTACAATACCATGATGGATTATTATGATAAACATCATCGTCACAATTATCCACGTATTTACCGTTGGCTTTTGAGAGTTTTTTTATTTATCAAGAGAGGAGGCTGGTAAGATGAAGATTGGCTTAGATTGCAGACTAGCTGGTAAAAAACACGCAGGTATAGGTAGATATATTGAAAATTTAATTAGCAGATTGCCTTTATTAGCCCCAGAAATTAATTGGGTTTATTTTTTCTATGACAAAAAACAAGCTGAACCAATTTTAAAAAAAATTAGCAGAAAACAAACAAAAAATTTAAAATTAGAGATCATTTACACGCCTATCAGACATTATTCACTGGCTGAACAAATCAAACTTCCTCAAATCTTTCAAAAAGCCAAATTAGATTTACTCCACGTGCCTCACTTTAATGTACCACTACTTTACCAAGGAAAATTTGTAGTCACTATCCATGATTTACTTTGGCATAAACAACGAGGATTGGAAGTCACAACCTTAGCTCCCTGGCAATATTATTTTAAATACGCAGCTTATAGGTTTATTAGTAGCAAAGCAATTCAAAAAGCTAATAGTATTTTAGTCCCAGCAGAAACTGTAAAACAAGAAATTATTCATTTCTATCCTTATGTAGAAAATAAAATTATCGTCACTAAAGAGGGGATTAGTGAAATTTTTCAAAAAGATTTAGTTAAAAACATTAAACATAGTATCTCTCCTAAATTAAACGATAAACAATTAAAACAATTAATTTATCTAGGTTCTCTCTATCCGCATAAAAATATAAAATTAGTGATTAAAGCCTTAGAACTGCTACCTGAATATAGACTAAAAATTATTGGCGCTAGAAATGTTTTTCAAGATCAAATCAAAGCTTTTATCAAAGAGCTTAAATTAGAAAAACAAGTCAGCTTTGCTGGCTATCTCACAGATCAAGAATTGCTAAGAGAATTCCATCGCTCGTTTGCCTTAGTTCAACCCTCACTGTCTGAAGGTTTTGGTCTAACTGGAGTTGAGGCCATGGCTTGTGCTTTACCAGTTTTAGCTTCTAATATAGATGTTTTTAAAGAAATTTATCAAGATAGCCCAGTTTACTTTAACCCCAAATCAGTTAATTCTTTTGTAGAGGCTGTTAAAGAATTAGAAGAGGATGAGCGCAGCACTATCATTAAAAAAGGACGAGATTTAGCCTCCCAATACAACTGGGATAAAATGGTGAGAAAGAGTATTCGAGTTTATAAACAGAATTTTTAAAAAAGAAGCTTACTTCTTAAGCTTTCTCTAATATTATTTTGATATAATTATTAGATTCATGAATTCTCAAGCAAACAGCCAAGAACTTTCCCCCAAAATTGCCCTTGTCTATGACCGTGTCAACACAGCCTATGGTGGAGCAGAAAAAGTTTTATTAGCTTTGCAAAAGGCCTTTCCTCAAGCTCCTCTCTATACTTCAGTCTATCATAAAAAAAGAGCTTTTTGGGCTAAAAATTTTGATGTCAGGACTAGTTTCTTACAAAAATTTAGCTTTGCTAAAAAATACCACCGCTGCTGTGTAGCCTTTATGCCGCTAGCATTTGAAAGTCTTGACTTATCTAACTTTGATGTTGTGATTAGCATCACTAGTGCGGAAGCTAAAGGAGTTATCACTAATTCCAAACAACTACACATTTGCTATTTACTTACTCCTACTCGTTATTTATATAGCCATCGTCAACAATATTTAGATTCAAAAAAAATTTTTAAAATTAAAACCATTAGGTTTTTAGCAAAAAAAATACTTGACTATTTGAACACTTGGGACCAAGTAGCAAGCTCTAAGCCAGATCTAATTATTCCTATCTCAAATTTGATTGCTAAAAGGTGCAAGAAATACTACCGGCGCCAAGCTGAAAAGCTAATTTATCCGCCAGTGGGAATAAATAAAAAAGATTTAATCTCAAATAGTGCTAAAAACAAAAAAAAGCAAGCCCAGGCTTTAAAAAAACTCTTATCAGCTAGATTAAAAAGCAAATTAAATATTACTAACTTCCAATATTTTTTAGTGCTTTCTCGCTTAGTGCCATATAAAAAAATTGATTTAGCTATCAAAGCATGTCTTGAATTAAAAAAGAATTTAATCATTGTAGGTGATGGTCCAGAAAAAAACAATTTAGAAAAAATTGTTAAGCAATATCAAGAAAGTGGCAATGTTCAGCATGGAGCAAAAATTATCTTTTTAGGTCACACAAAACAAAAAGACATTGCTTTGCTCTTTCAATACTGTCAAGCTTTGCTTATGCCAGGTATTGAAGACTTTGGCATTACTGCTTTAGAAGCAAATGCTTATGGAAAACCAGTGATTATCAACCAAGAGAGTGGAGCCGCAGAGCTAATTTTAAATAAAAAACATGGTCTGCATTTAAAAAAAGAAACAAGTCAAGAACTCATCTCTTGCCTAAAAAATATTGAAAAATATAGCTTTAATACAAAAGAATTAAAGAAAAATGCAGCAAAATATGGTACAACTATCTTTATCCGTAGATTTCGAAAATTTGTCAAGCTAGCTTGGCAGAAAAAAAACAAAAACAAAGGAGAATAAGCCATGAAAGACTACAAAAATCATACCTATGCCGTCATCTTAGCTGGTGGAGGTGGGACTCGTTTGTGGCCAAAATCACGAAAAAAAACTCCTAAACAATTTTTGAAATTAACTGGTAAAGAAACTATGTTGCAGGTTACAGCTAATAGAATCAATAAATTGGTTAATTGGAATCATATTATAGTAGTTACTAATAAAATTTATGTTGATAAGGTTAAGGAGCTTCTTCCAGAAGTTTTGGAAGAAAACATTATTGCAGAACCAGCCAAAAGAGACACTGCATTAGCAATGCTTATCGGCTCTTTATATGCCAAATCAAAGGATTCAGATGCAGTAGTTTTTAATGCTGCCTCTGATCACACCCTCAAAAATGAAAAAGAATTTATACGTGTCATGAAAGCTGCAATTAATGTAGCTGCAAAAGAAAAAAACTTAGTTACCGTTGGCATTACTCCAGGCTATCCTAGTAGTGCTTTTGGCTACATTAAAATTGGAGAGGATCTTAAAAAAGTAGGGAAAGGTCTTTCATTATTCAAGGTTGAAAATTTTACTGAGAAACCAAATTTTGCTAGCGCTGCTGCATATATTTCAACTGGTAAATATTTTTGGAATGCCAATATGTATGTCTGGTCAGTTAAAACTTTGGAATTAGCTTTTAAAAAGTATATGCCCAAGATGTATAAGCTTACTAAAGGCTTGGACAAGCTTTCAGCTAGAGAATTCCATCAATCTTTAGCAAAAATTTACAAAAAAGCAGAATCTATTTCGATTGATTACGCCATCTCAGAAAAAGCTGACAATTTAGTATTAATCCCTGGTGACTTTGGTTGGGATGATATTGGAGAATGGAAAGTAGTTTATGATCTTGGTAAAAAAGATCTCGCTGGCAATGTTATTATTGGCGAAAATGAAAATGTCCATACTCTCACCATTAGCTCCCAAAACAACCTTATTCAAACTAATAATCGTCTAGTTGCTCTCTTAGGCGTGGATGACATGATCGTGGTCGATACTGATGAAATCTTATTAGTTTGTCCTAAGAATCGTAGCCAAGAAGTTAAAAAATTAGTTGAAAGATTGAAAGAAGAAGAAAAATTAGACTATCTATGAGCTACGAACAAGAAAAAAGAATTCTAGACATTATTGTGGCATCTTGCTTATTAATTGCTTTTTTACCCTTTTGGATCTTGGTGCCAATTTTGATTGCTTTAGAATCAGGTTTTCCAATTTTTTTTAAACATAAAAGACTAGGTGAAAATGGCAAAGAATTTGATTTGTATAAATTTCGTTCAATGGTAAAAGATGCTGATAAAATTTTGCATGAACAAAACAAACAATTATTAGAGAAATTTAAAGAAGGTGACTGGAAAGTCAGAGCCCAAGAGGATCCTAGAATCACTAAGCTTGGTAGAATCTTGAGAGCTCTAACTATCGATGAGTTTCCACAGATAATTAATGTTCTTAGAGGAGAAATGAGCATGGTTGGTCCTAGAGCTTATCTTAAAAAAGAATTAGAGGAGCAAACGAAAAAATATAAATCTACCAGAAAATATCGCAAAGATATTTTATCTGTTAAACCAGGCATCACTGGAGTTTGGCAAACCAGCGGCAGAAATGAGATTCCATTTAAGCAAAGAGCCCAGATTGACTCTAACTATGCCAAACAAAGATCAATTAAAAAGGATATTGAAATTCTCTTAAAAACGCCCAAAGCCATGCTGTCAAAGTGGTAAATAGGCAATTTCCTTAATTTTTGCTATACTAAATAACATGCCAGATAAAAAAACTGCCCTAAATCCAGAAACTGAAGAAAAAAAAGTCGAGTCTCCAACAGTAACTGTTGAGACTCTTGACAAAACTAAGGAGGATTCAAAAAAGATAGAATCTAATGTTTCTAATTATAAGGAAAAGGAAACAATTAAAAAATTAGGGTTCAAGGCAAGGTTAAAAAAATTCCTCAAGAGATCAGAAAAAACAGCCAAAACCACCAGTAAAGATGACAAACCCAAGAAAAAAAGAAAACTCAGTAAAGCAAAAAAAATTCTATTAGTCTTTTTGCTTATCTTTTTAATGTTAGGAGCTACTGCTTCAGTGCTAGCTTACTACAGTTATAGCACCGCCATGGAGATGAAACATCAGGCTGCTGAAGCTAAAATTATTGCTAAAGAAGCCTATGATTTGTTTAAAGCTCAAAACCTACCTGAAGTTGAGAAAAAAGTCGCTGATTTAAAGGTTAAATTAGAAGAAATTAAAAGCACTTATTACAAGCTAGCTTTTTATAAAAAAATCCCTGTTGCCAATAAGTATTTTGAAGATGGTGAACATGGCCTAAAAGCGGCCGAACATGCTCTTAATGGAGGCAGTAAGGCGGTCGCAGCCATTGCTCCTTATGCTGATGTTTTAGGTTTTGAAGGAGAAGGTTCATTTGAAGGAGGAACAGCTGAAAATAGAATCAAGATGATGATAGAAACTCTTGATAAAATTATGCCTTCTTTTGATGAAATTATCGGAGATTTTTCTAAAGCTGAGCAAGAATTAGCAATGATTGATGCCAATCGTTATCCAGAGACTATAAAAGGTATTGTCATCCGGCCTAGATTAGTTCAAACCCAGGAAAGTGTAAAAGAGGCTGTGAAGACAATCACTGACTTTAGACCTGTTTTGGAACAACTCCCAAGCATTGCTGGTGGCAAAGGTGAGCGCAAAAAATATTTAATTCTCTTCCAAAATGATAATGAATTAAGGCCTACCGGTGGATTCCTGACAGCTTATGCAGTGGTTTTTATCGAAGACGGCAAAGTTACACCAGAAAAATCTGATGATATTTATGAACTTGATAAAAAGTTTAGAAAAAAAATTGATATTCCTGAAGCTTTAGGTAGATATTTAATTACTGAAAAATATTGGAATTTACGAGACATGAATATTTCTCCTGATTTTAAGCTCTCAATGGATCAATTCTTTGAACATTATCAAACTGTCAAAGGCGAACCTGAAAACATAGACGGCATTATGGCCGTAGATACCAATGTTTTAACCGGGCTATTGCAGATTCTGGGACCTGTTGAAATTCCTGGAGGAGGTACTTTCAGTGCCGAAAATGATCCACGTTGTGATTGTCCACAAGTAGTTTATGCTTTAAGTGAAATTATTACCAAACCCACACCATACTTACGAGAAGATAGAAAAGGAATCTTAGGTCCTCTGATGCAAGCTATTTTACAAAAAGCTTATGATGCTCCCAAACAACAATGGCCCTCTCTGTTTCAGTTCGCTTGGGGTTCAATGGAAGCCAGATATTTACAAATGTACTTTTTGGATGAAAAAGCTCAACAAGCAGCAGAAGCTGTCAATGGTGCTGGTAGATTGATGCCTCCTGCAGAAGAAACTGACTTTTTGGCTATCATTAATGCTAACTTAGGAGGTGCCAAATCTAACTTATTTATTTCTTATGAAGTTAAACAAGTAGTATCAGCTCCAGAAAATGGTCAAATCGAAAAAACTGTAGAAATTACTTATAAAAATAGTCGTAAGGCAGATAATTGTAATCTAGAAGCTGGTGAGCTCTGTTTGAACTCCACTCTCCAAGATTGGACCAGATTATATTTGCCTAAAGGGGCTAAACTTGTCAAGGCTCAAGGCTTTGATAGTGATCCTAAAGAATATGAAGAAGAAGGCTTTACTGTAATTGACGGCTTTTTCAAGTTGGAACCACTTAAGGCAGCCAAGCTGGTGATAACTTATACAGTTCCTTATAGTGATGAGACAAGTTATCGAATTAGGCTCTGGAAACAGGGTGGTGTAAATCCATTTACAACCATGATGGAAGTTACTGGAGGACAAGAAGAAATTCTAGTTGAGAAAGATACTAATTATGAAGTTGAGTTCTAATCAAAGCTTAGAGTTATAGTAAATAGATGCCGCAAAAATCATTTTCTACCGCTGCTATTGTCTTGAAAAGAAAAAACATTGGCGAAACTGACCGGCTAGTGACAGTTCTTACTGAAAAAAAAGGCAGATTAATGGCCATTGCCAAAGGAGTAAGGAAAATTAATTCCAGTAAAAGAGCCTATTTAGAGCCAGGTAATTTGGTAAAAGCCTTTTTTATTAAAACCAAATCTCTACCTTTACTAACTCAAGCTGAATTGATTAGTGACTCTGCAAAACTTCGTAAGAATTTGAATAAAATTCGGCAATTAAGCCAATTATTGGAAATTTTTGACCAACTTTTTGTTGAAGAAGAAATTGAGACAAATTTATTTGAAAAGAGTTTGAAATTGAGAGAATTACTATTAGCTGAACAGTTCTCCATACAAGATTTTAAAAATAACTTGTCTGGGTTGATAGTCCAACTTGGCTACCAAGATCCGCAAGAAACAAAATATAAATCAATTCTTGATTATGTTTCAATGATTACAGAAAGAAAATGTAAAAGCTTTGATTATTTGACTGTTTTGTAAATTGCTTGATGTACCTCTAGCCTTTAAGCGTGCCTTGAGCCGCTTTCCAAGCTCTTTTTTCCAATTGAGTTGCTTGATAAAATTCAACTTTTTCATAAGAAATAAAAGCAATTATGAATACTGAGAGTAAAAAAATCATATAAACGTATGGCAGTTTTTCTACTCCTAGCCAATCAAAATGATCTAATAACAGACATAAAGGAAGGAAAACAGCCATACTTTTAATACAATCTTTTCCCAATTCATTATAATTCAAGCTGTCATCTTCTATCCCCAAGAAAGTTTCAGCTACTCTCCATAATTGTTGTAAGTGATACTCAGCTGTAGATATTGCATCATCTTGATTGCCGGCATAGATATAAACAAATCTTTTATCTGTCTCTCGATCTTCAAATAAAGCAATCCTGCCTTCACCTCTTTCGACAGCTGGGTTAATAAATTCACAATCAAGTTTAGCCTCTTCAATTGCTTGATAAAATTCAGTTTTATTATCAAAAACTCTTGAAAAGAGAAAGAAATCATTCATGCTTCCTTGATCAAGATCTATTTCTAATTTTTTAGCAAGATGAGCAATAAAGGTTTCTAATATATCAAATGATAACTGATCATCATCTGATTGTAGAGCTTCAATTACCCCAGTAACTTCATACTGATCAAAAAAATCAGGAGTAAAAACATTTTTATTTATTGTCCTCTTATCTTGTCTTTCTTTCATAAGTTTCCTTGACCTTTAGCCTTATTAAGGCTATAATTTCTTAACTTATAAAAAAAATTATAATATAATTTTAATTATAGGTCAATATTTAAATAAAAATAGCAAAGATCGGCTTGGCAACCAGGAGCTATTAAAAATAAAATAAGAGAGTAAGTTGATTGGGTTATCATAACTTACTAAGTAGGGTGGAACCGCGGTAAAAAAAATCGTCCCTACAAAGTACAAATTAAGTGCTTTGTGAGGACGATTTTTTTATCAACTCAGAAACAAAGCAGAGAAAAGGGAATTATGAAAAAACAAAACCCAACCCTAGAACAAATTATTTCTCTGGCTAAACGACGTGGTTTTGTTTATCCTAGTAGCGAAATCTATGGTGGTTTAGCTAATTGCTATGACTACGGGCCTCTAGGAACAGAATTACTAAGAAACATCAGGAACCTCTGGTGGAAAGAATTTGTTACTAATAGGCAAGATATGCTTGGACTAGATAGTCAAATCATGCTTCACCCTCAAACTTGGGTAGCCTCAGGGCATGTCAGTTCTTTTACTGATCCTCTGGTTGAAGATAAAGTCACTCATAAGAGATATCGAGCAGATCACTTAATCGCAGCCTGGGTCAAAACTCAAGATGATCAGAAATTACAAAACATGGTGATTGAAGACTTGAGCACTCAAGACATGGCTGAACTGATTCAAAAATATAAGATCAAAAGCCCTGATGGAAATGAAGTAACTGAACCAAAAGATTTTAGACTTCTTTTTGAAACTGCTATTGGTTCAGTGGCTGGAGAAAAATCAAAAGTCTACCTTAGAGGTGAAACAGCTCAAGGTATTTTCACTAATTTTAAACAAGTCTTAGATAGCAACAGAGCCAAGTTACCCTTTGGTATCGGACAAATTGGAAAAAGTTTCAGAAATGAAATTACCACTGGCCAATTTGTTTTTAGAACTCTAGAGTTTGAACAGGCAGAGATCGAATACTTTTTTGATCCAGATAAAGAAAAGTGGCAAGACCTATTTAAACAATGGCAAGAAGACATGTGGCAATTTGTTAATCAAACTTTGGGTGTCAACGAAAAAAAACTGCGTTGGCGCCGTCATACAGATAAGGAAAGAAGCCACTACAGTAAAGATACTTATGATCTAGATTATCAATATCCTTTTGGCTGGAGTGAACTCTGGGGGCTAGCTTATCGTACTGATTATGACTTAAAACAACATATTAAATATTCCAAACAAACACTTAAGTACACAGATCCTTATACTCAGAAAAAGTTTGTACCTCATGTGATTGAACCAGCAGTCGGGATAAATAGAATTTTTCTGATGGTATTAAGTGATGCATATCTTGAAGATAAAAAAAATAAGCGTACTCTCCTTAAGCTAAAACCTAGTTTAGCTCCATACAAACTAGCTGTTTTTCCACTACTTCGCAATAAAAAGAAGCTCGTGGCTAAGGCTCAGGCTGTTTTTGACTCTCTAAAAGAGAAATATCATAGTACCTGGGATGACAGAGGTAATATTGGTAAGCGTTATCTTTATCAAGATGAAATGGGTACTCCTTACTGTATCACCATTGATTTCCAAACTTTAGAAGATGACAGCATTACTATCAGAAATAGGGATACAACTAAACAGGAAAGAATCAATTTAGATAAAGTTGAGAGCTATTTTCAAACTATGTTAAATTGAGGTAGAATCTATTAGTTAAGTAAAGTATTTTTACTTGTGTCATATAGAAAGCGGAATTATGAAAAATAAAAAAATCATTGCTGCCATTGTTTTAGTGGTTGCGCTAGTTCTAGGGGGAGTGTTGTTAGGTTTAAAAATGAGAAAACCAGCTGAAAAGCAAGTTGAAGAAAAACCTAAAAAGGCCAGAATTACTGAGCCAGTAAATGTTATTGATGTCAAAGATCGTCCTTATATACAAATTTCTCCTTTAGCAGATGGCAGATATATTAATTTAATTATCAAGAGTTTAAAAAAACCTGCCACTAGTGTTGAGTATGAATTAGAGTATCTTTCTGGCTCCTTGGTTCAATTGGCTTTAGATGAAATAACGCTTGACGAACTGCCCAGCAAGGCCGAAATTTTATTTGGGACTTGCAGTACAGGTGGTAAATGCTCTTATCACACTGATATCAAAGGCGGCAGTATTTTAACTAGTTTCAAGGGAGGTGACGAGAAATATGCTCTCAAATCACAGTGGAAATATTTTGAAAACACCAGTGGAGAAACTGATTTTAGTTCCAAAGATGCTAAATTTCAAATCTCATCTAAAGCTTTAGCAAAACAAAGGTATATTGTGATCTTTAATTCAGCAGGTTATCCAGAAGAACTGGAGTATATCCTTGTTTCTGATCCTTATTCATTGGCTACTTCTGCTGATCTTAGCGGTAAGGCTGATTTATCTATTAGGGCACAAGAAGAGGGCGAATTAATGATTATGGGTTGGGATGGTAAAAAATGGGTAGAATTTGAAACAGAAATAGATAGCGAAGATAAAAAAATGGCAAAAGCTGAAGTAGAACTAATGGAGTTATATCTGGTAGTAAAAAAATAAAATCATCACTTATTTACTTACTATTTCTTAAAATAAGACATAGTCGCCATTGCCTAGATGCTAAATCATCATTGACAAAGCTCCTCCTCTGAAACTCAGACCTCATTTTAATGTTCCAATGTTTATCTGTAGTAAATGTAATTGAATTTTATTTATCACCCATCTTTTTTACTTCTTTGCAGCTTAATTTTTTTATGCTAAATTGAATTAGTGGTAATAAGTGGTAGATTATCCTATAGTTAAATATCATGTTTAATTATAAGAAAGATATGCTCAATGCTAATTGGCAAGTTTTATCATAATTTAGAGGAAAAAGGGAGGTTAATCTTACCAAAAAAATTTAGACAAAAAGCAAAAAATTGGGTAATCACAAGAGGTTTAGATGGTTGTCTCTTTTTATTTAAAATAGAAGAATTTCAAAAACAACTATCTAAACTCTCAGATGGCACCTTTACAAAAAAAGCTCAACGAGATCTAGCAAGACTGATGGCTAATGAAGCAGAAAATGTTAATGCTGATAAGCATGGACGATTAAAAATTCCTGAATATTTGATTAACTTTGCTCAGCTTAAAAAAGAAATCGTAATAATTGGTAGTTACGCAAGAATAGAAATCTGGGATCGTTCTAGCTACCACCAATATATGGATCAAATAGAGAATGAGGCTGAAAAAATCGCTGAATCAATTGCAAATTAAATATGACTAAAAATGCATTACACCGGCCAGTTTTATTAAATGAAGTAATGACTCAACTTGATATTCAGCCTGATCATTTTTATCTTGATGCTACTTTTGGGAGAGGTGGACATAGTAGAGAAATCTTAAAGAAGAAAGGTAAAGTAATTGCTTTTGATTGTGATTTAGAGGCAATTAATTATGCTAAAAAGGAGTTCCTAACAGAAATAGCTGAAAAGAATCTAATTTTAGTCAGAGAAAACTTTGATCAGCTAGCAGCAACATTAGAATCAGTAAAAAAACAGCGCAAAATAGAAAAAATTGATGGAATTTTATTTGATTTCGGTACTAGTGTTGATCAACTCAAATCAACAACTAGAGGCTTCAGCTTTGATCATTCTGAAGCAGCACTTGATATGCGTATGGATTCTAGATTAGCTGTTAAAGCTCAAGATTTACTTAGAGTTTTACCAGAAAAACAGTTAAGTAAAATCTTTTTAATTTATGGCGGTGAAAGAGAAGCTAGAAAAATTGCTAAGGCAGTGGTTGAAAGCCGCAGTAAAGGGCTTAATCAATTTGATACAGTGGGTGAACTAGTTGAGCTAATTTTAAAAATAAAAAAAGAAAAACGAAAACGCTTACACCCAGCGACTAAAGTTTTTCAAGCTTTGAGAATTGCTGTTAATGATGAATTAAGTTCAATTCAAAAAGCATTAGATCAGGCATTAAAAATTATTAATAATCAAGGAAAAATTATCTGTATTTCTTTTCATGAAGGAGAAGACAGAATAGTTAAACGCTTATTTAAACAATGGCAACGACAAAATCTAGGTCAGATGCTAAATAAAAAAGCCATACTGCCTACTGCAGAAGAAATAAAGGCAAATCCTAGGTCTAGAAGCGCCAAAATGAGAGTCTTTAGAAGAGCATAAAAAATGAAAATTAAACAGTTAACTATCAGCAGCTACTATTTAATTCTATTAGGCGCTACCCTATTGCAAATCTTATCTTCTGTTTTCAGATTAAGTCAAACTATTATCAGTTCTTCCACGCTAGCTGCTTTAGAACAAGAAAAAGAATCTTTAGCTAAAAAAGAAAACGAGCTTAAACTAGAATTAAGCCAAAAAATCTCCTTAGCTAAAAATCAAAATGAAGAAGAGAATGATTATCAAATCATTGGACAAGTTATTTTGATTAATACAGACAAAAAATTGGCCAGCAACAACTAACTCTCATTTTAAGCTATGCCTAAAAGAAAAAATATTCTCATATCAAGGCCTAGATTACTCTTATTTATTATTTATACACTCTTAATATTAGTGCAATTGAGACTTTTTTATTGGCAAATTATCAAAGGTCCATCCTTGGAAACTCAAGCTAAGAAACAATCTCAGAAAGTAGTCGAAATTAAAGGCAAGAGAGGAGAAATTTCTACTTCAGATGGGTTTTTATTAGTTGTTAACAAAGAGTATTTTGAACTCTTTTTCAACAAAAAAAAACAAGAATTAAGTAATCAAGAAATCATCAATCAAATAAAAGATATTCTTTTAAGAAATAATCATCTTTATCAAAAAGCTCAAGATAAAAAAGAACAAAAAATTCTTGAAGAAGAATTAATCGAAACTTTGACTAAAAAAATGAATAGAGATGGCAGTTGGATTAGCCTAGATAAAAAAATATCAAAGGAAACAAAAGAAAAAATAGAGGAACTTAATTTATCATCCTTGGAGTTTGAAGCGTTTTATGATCGCTTTTATCCTGAAGCATCAATGGCTGCTCATATCACTGGTTTTGTAGCAGAGAATGATGAAGGAGAGAAAGTAGGCTACTTCGGCATTGAAGGTGCTTTAGATAAGGAATTGGCAGGCAAAACTAGCACTTCATTACTTAATACTGATGCTTTAGGTCTTAAATTGGGAGGACAGGAGCTATTTACTAATTCTATGGATGGACGAAATATTACTCTCACAATCAGAAGAGATTTACAGTTTACTACTGAGCAAATGTTAAGAGCAGGCATTCAAAAGTATGAAGCAGATGCTGGCGAAATCATTATCATGGAACCAAAGACTGGCAAAATTCTAAGTCTAGCTACCTGGCCTGGTTATGAACAAAGTTATTTCTCAGATTACAAAACTAAGCAATTCAAAAATCCTAGCTTAACTCACGTTTATGAGCCAGGTAGTACTTTTAAAACCCTTACCGTAGCTGCAGGTCTTGACTCTCAAGTGATCACGCCAGAAACTGTCTGTACTCGCTGCAGTGGCCCTAGAAAAATTGATAAATATACTATTAAAACCTGGAATGAAGAATATCACCCAAACATTAATATCACTGAAGCTTTGGCTAAATCAGATAATATTGCCATGATCTTTGTGGCTGAGAAAATAGGCCGAGAAAAATTTCTTGAATACTTAAAAAATTTCGGCATTGGTCAAAAAATAGGCTTAGACCTTCAAGAAGATACAGACAGCCCCTTTCCCCAAAAACTAGGACCTGTTGAATTAGCCACTGTTTCTTTTGGACAGGGAATTAGTACTACCAGCCTCCAGCTAATTCGTGCTATTGCTACTATTGCTAATCAAGGAAAAATGATGAAACCTTTAATTGTAGAAAAAGCATTTGATCCAATTCAAAATAAAGAAATTATTAGTCAAGCTATCTTAGAAAGACAAGTAATTAGTCAAGAAAGCGCGCAAAAAGTAACAAAGATGATGGTCAATGCTGCTGAAAAAGGAGAGGCGCAATGGACAGCATCTGCTAGACATACCGTTGCTGGTAAAACTGGTACCTCTCAGATTGCTACCAAGGGTGGTTACGAAGAAGACAAAACCATTGCCAGTTTTGTTGGTTTTGCGCCAGCTGATGATCCTCGCTTTATTATGTTAGTAAAATTAATAAACCCTAAAACTAGCCCCTGGGCGGCCGAAACTGCGGCTCCGTTGTGGTACAAAGTGGCTGATAAAGTGTTTTTATTGATGAATATACCGTCAGATAAATAAAGTTTAAGATAATTCTCTCAGAAGTTCGATGTTTAGTAACCAATCATTAAAATCTCTTTGTTTAACTAATGTCTTACGCTTTATTTCTTCTCCGTCAACCTCAACGAGAAGTTCTACTTCAAGTCCATCAGGACCTTCAGCTGTATTAATCAATCTTGCTACTGAAATATAGTCTGATAATCCTTGCAAAAATCCTAAGTTAAAAAGCTTATAACCACCTTTTTCTACAGGCCTTCCAGAAGAATCAACTCTTACATCCTTCACCAAAGACCAAGGAATCTCAATTCTTAACTCTGAATTTGTATTTCCATTTAATTGTCCCAAAACTTCTAATCTGTCATTCCTTGTCAAATCAAATCAATCTCTTTCAATTATAGTTGGCCTCCCTGCTTTTTCTCCTTCAGTAGTTACTCTTGTCCAGACTTTGATTGATCCCATTCTTCATACCTTTCATCAATCATCTAATAAAATATCTTCAAAAACATTAAATCATAATCTATCAAGAATTGCAAAATTAGATTTATCGTGAAATAAAAAAAAGCACTAACTCTCATTGGTTAGCTTCATAATCTTCTCTAAATCATCCTGAGTAGCCTCTAAAGAACCTTTAAGAATAATAGTCACTTTAGTCTGGCTCTTAGAACGACTTAATCTCATTTTAGCTGGAACATTGAAAAATGCTTTGGAGTTTCTTTGCCATTTATTAATTACTTCGTCATTTTTTTGTGTTGGCCTACCAGCCTTAGTTTTCTGATTAACACTCTCCTTAAAACGCCTGGATAACTCCTCTGCTCGTCTGACTGAAGCTCCTTCTTTGAGCACCAATTTATAACAATTAACCATTAGCTTTTCATCTTCAATCCCTGATAAAGCCCTGGCATGTCCTTCAGTAATCTGCTTACCAATCAGACCATCTTTAATTGCATCTGGTAATTTAAGAAGCTTAAGACTATTACTAATGTAAGCAGGAGATTTTCCAATGCGTTTAGCTAAATCAGTGGCAGATAACCTAAAATCTCTCATCAGTTGCTGAAAAGCTTGAGCTCGCTCAATTGCATTCAAATCAAGTCGTTGCACATTTTCTACTAGAGCCATCTCTAGCATCCCACGAGGTGTGGTTTTTTTTATATAAACAGGCACTTCTTTTAAGCCAGCTAATTTTGAAGCTCTCCAGCGTCTTTCACCAGCAATAATCTGATAACCTGCTGGTGTCTGAGCAATCACCAGAGGCTCCAAAATACCATAAGTTTTAATAGATTGTACTAACTCATCCAAATCTTCTTTTTTGATTTTCTCTCTTGGCTGAAAAGGATTCGGTTGTAGTTGTGAGACCGACAGAGTAGTAGGGTTATTTTGAGTCATAACCTCAGTATACAAAAAAAACTATAACTAATAAAAGAGGAAATTTAAATTTATTTATAAACTAACATTTACCACTGTTTTACCAAATCTTTTACCAAAGTTCACCACGCCTTCAATCATAGCAAAAATTGTATGATCTTTACCCATACCCACGCCTTTACCGAGCTTATAAACAGCTCCCTTTTGTCGTAAAATAATATTACCGGCTTTTACTTTTTCACCAGCATACTTTTTGACACCTAATCTTTTACCATGGCGTTTACCCTGAGCGTGTTGCTTAACACTACCAGAGCCTTTAACATGTGCCATATTAATTATCCCTTTTTTCTATTTAGATTTATAACTAAAAATTAAAATTTCTCTTTCTACTATTGCTTGTTTCCGTCTGTATAACAAAGGTTCAATCTCAAGAGTATATCCCCAAATTCTTAATTTGTCAATCAATTTCTTCAGAGAATAAACTTTATTTTTACTCCTAACTAATGGAAAAATAATTAACACTTTTGCATTATCTTTAAGTAATTTTGTCCATTGTTTAAATGCTCCTAGATATAACTTCTCAAGACCTTTGAAAATACCTGCTAATTGCTTTTCTTGAGGCCTCGGTTTACCCAAAAAAGGTTCTGTGATAATTAAATCAATTTTTCCTTCTAAATTAGCGGCTGATACTTTACTAACATCTGCTTGGAAAACCTTGGGAGGGGATTGCTTAAAGTTTTCAGTTAAAGTATATTCTTTCTCCAGCCAGTCTAAATTCCTTTTAGTGCCGATCACAGCCTGATAATCAAAATCAGAACCTAGTAGCTGACAACCTCTTAAAGCGGCCTCCATTAAAATTGTGCCAGTGCCACAAAAAGGATCATAAAGTCTTGTATTTTCTTGAAATTTTCCTAAACCCAAGTTCACTAAAATCCTAGCTACTTTAGGAGGCAACATTCCTTTCTTACGATCAAAATATGGCTTTTCTCTGTCTCTTTTAGTCCAGTCGTCGATATTTTGAATTGCAATTGTTCTACTTAAAAAAATAGCGTCATCTTTTACAAAAAGACTGATCTCTTGTACATCGCGCTGGTGTAATAAAATTGCAGCAGATAAACCAGACCTATCTTTAACATCAAAATATTTCGATTTAATTTGCTTTAATCTTAAAATCTTTTTTATATCACTCGCTTCAAGTTGAAAATTAAGAGGTGATAAAACATTAAGAGCAAATTTTACTTTGCTTGAACTTACTATTAAGAGCGCATCAGCAATCGCTTCTGAGACTGTCTCTGGTGAAACTGCTTCTATTTTTTTCTCTAGTTTAAGAATCTTTACTACTCCTCCTAAAATAGTCATCAGTAAACGAGCTTCTTCATCATTATCAAGCTCCAAACTAATTAGATCGTTAAAAATCTCTCCTTGTTTTTTATGAGGAAGAACTGACTGTATTTCAGCTTTAGATAGAGTAGGGGTATTCCCTAAAAAGAAAAAATAATTAGGCATTTTTAAATGGAGCTTCAAACAATTTTCAATAACTCAAGAGTACTTTGTGCTTGCCTATGTCCTTTAACCTTCCTATATCGAGATTTAGCTTTAAATTTTGCCACTCTAATCTTCTTTGCTTTGTCATGAGATAAAACCTTAAACTTGAGTTTAGCACCTTTGAGCAAAGGTGTGCCAATCTTCACTGTTTTACCATCATTTAGCAATAAAACTTCATTCACTTCCAATTCGTTACCTTCCTTAGTTTCCAATCTATCAATTACTAGCTTATCACCTTCCGAAACTTTGTATTGTTTTCCTTGGAGTTGAATAATAGCGTATTTTTTCATAACGAGAAGTAATTATAACATAGATTTTTTAACTAACACTAAGAGTTATATCCTTTTTTTGCGATCTGATCATTCTTTGTGCTAAAGCAAAAATTAAAAAAATCGTCAAAACACTACTGCCACCGTAAGAGAGCAGGGGTAAAGTAATTCCAGTAATAGGTAAGAGACCTATATTCATACCGATATTTATACCTGTCTGTAAAAGTAACATCGTAGCAATCATTAAAAAATATAACTGAAACTTAGGGTTCTCAAATTTGAAACCCAAATAAACAAAAAACAATGTGAGGCTAGTATAAAGTAATAATAAAAAACTAGATCCCATAAACCCCCATTCTTCTGCAAAAGAAGCAAAAATAAAATCAGTTTGACGTTCTGGTAAAAATTTAAGGTGAGATTGTACTCCAAAACCAATACCTCTTCCCAAGATCTTACCTGAACCAACTGCAATTAAAGATTGTCTAGCATTGTAAGCAGAATCATCTTCTTCACTATAACCACTAGAAAAAGTTAAAAATCTTTGTTTTTGATAATCTTTTAGCAGAAAATTCCAAGCCATGATGACAGTTAGTAATGAACTTAGTAACAAAAAAAGAATATATTTAAAATCCAGTTTAATTAATAAAAGTATCGTCCCAACAGTGAATAAATAAATAGCAGCTGTGCCCATATCTGGTTGTAAAAAAATTAATAAAGCAGGAATTATAATAATGAAAAGTAATTCCAAAAATTTTTTAAAATTTCTAATTTTATTTTGCTCAAGCCAAGATAATAAATGAAGTGCAGTAGCAGGAATAGCTAATTGTGAAGGTTGAAACTTGAATCCTCCTGGCAAGTTAATCCATGAGACTACTCCTCGAGTTGTTTTACCTATTAATAACAAAATCAATAATAAAACAGACAAAGATAAATAAAAAACAAATGAATACTTTTCAATTTTTTTATATGAAATTTTAGAAACAATAAAAAAAAGAACAAAACCCAATACAAAATAAAGAGTTTGCCGCCACACTAGATTTGGCGATACGCTTTTTATAGTTAGCAAACTAATCACAGCTAAAATTGCTGCCCATAAAGGAAGAAAGACCTGTTTCATAGAAACAGTTTTAAAGAAAAGCTAAGCATTAGTCAAGCAACAACTTATTTCCGTCGCCTTTGATTAGTTTGCAGTTAGTCTTTTTTTCAATTTCAGCCTGCCAAGCACTTGGCCAATTTGACAACTGCACTTTAGCAAGAGCGTCTAATTTCAGACCAGCTTTGCGACGCATATTTTGTACTTTTCTAATCAATTCACGAGCCTCGCCTTCTTCTTTTAGAGCAGCTGTAAGTTTAAAATCAAACTCTACTGATGTTTCAGCATCTTTTTGCCATTTGACTTTTTTGACATTAACTTCTTGTTCAATCAAAGGCAATAAGTCGTTTTCCATGCTCAGTTTTTGCACAGCTTTAACTGTTAAACCAGCTAATGGCTGTCGCAGCTTAACTCTATTTTCTTTTCTAGTAGCGTGAGCTTGTTCCACTACTTGTCTAACTAACTTCATTTCTCCTTCCAACTTCTCATCCAAAAATTCTTTTTGCACTTTTGGCCAATCAGTTAAGTGAATTGAGCTTTTGTCATCCAACAAATTGTGCTGAATTAATTCAGCGAAAAATGGACAAAGCGGAGCATAGAGCTGAGCTAAGCTGTATAAAACATAGCCAAATACTTGACTAACTTCTTTATTGTCTTCAGCCTTAATTCTATTCCTGCTTAATCTTAAATACCAGGTAGAAAGATCATTTACAAAACTGATCAAAGCTCTGCTAGCACGGACTACATCATAAGCATCCATTTGTTTAGTAACATTTTTAATTAAACTTTGCGTTTTACTCAAAATCCAGCGATCCATCACATCTAATTTTTGATAATCCAAACCTTTAAGATCTAAACTCATATTTTGCTTAGCAAAAGTTTTGTAAAAAGCTAAAACATTCCACCAAATAATAAAAACTTTTCGCCGTAAATCAGCAACTTCTTTTTTATTAAAATTAATATTTTCAGATTTCATCACATTGGAACTCATCAAATAAAGCCTTAAACTATCCACGCCATATTGATCAATCAATAGCATTGGATCTGGATAGTTTTTCTTAGACTTACTCATCTTGGAACCATCTGCTGCCAAAATAGTCCCTGTATTCAAGACATTTTCAAATGAGGGCTGTCCAAAAACACCCACTCCCATCACATGCATTGTATAAAACCAAGCCCTAGTTTGAGCAATATACTCACTGACAAACTGCGCAGGATAATTCTTTTCAAAAAATTCTTTATTTTCAAAAGGATAATGAACTGAAGCAAAAGGCATTGATCCAGATTCAACCCAGCAATCAAAAACCTCAGAAACTCTTTTACCTTTTACTTTTTTCTTATCATCAAGCCAAACTTCAACATCATCTAAAAATTCTCTATGTAAATCTTTTAATCCTGTCATCTGTTGAGGATCAACCGCCCGTTGTTTAAGTTCATCCACAGAACCAATTACTCTCATTTTCTTTCCGTCTTTACTTTTCCAAATTGGCATGGGTGTACCCCAATAACGAGATCTAGAAATATTCCAGTCAGGAGCATTCTCAAGTCCTTTTAAAAAACGGCCGTGTTTCAAATGAGCTGGATACCAATTGATTTTTTCATTTTCTTTAATTAAATCTGCTTTAATTTTTTGCACATCAATAAACCAAGCTGGCAGTGGAGCATAGTACAAACGAGTAGCACAACGATAACAAGTAGGCACATTGTGATGATATGTATCTTCACGATAAATTAAATTCCTTTTTTTCAAATCCTCATTAACTAGAGGATTGGCTTTTAAAATATCCATCCCTGCCCAAGGCTTAACTTCTTTTTTAAGTTTACCTTCTTCATCGACATGTTCAACTAACTGAATCTTGTGAGCTTTCATCACCCGATAGTCATCTTCACCATAGATAGCTAAGGTAACTACCCCTGTTCCTTCATCATCTGTGACAAAATCAGCAGTAATTACTACTCCGGCTCTTTCATTTTTCTTTCTCTTTGGATAAAAATCATAATGAAGTTCAAATTCTAAATCTTCTAGCTCACGACCTTTATATCTTTCAACTATTTCATAAGGTTTTGCTTTTAAAATCTTAATTGTAGATTCAGCTAAAATATAAAATTCTTCCTTAGCATCGTCACTTTTTTGTTTAACTTTCACATAAGTTAAATCTGGATTAACGGCTAAAGCAGGAGTGGCTAACTTATTCCAAGGAGTAGTCGACCAAGCCAATAGATAAGTATTATCTTGACTAAAAACTTTGTATTTATAAATATTAGATGCCTCTGTAACATCCTCATAACTATTATCCATGGCTATTTCAAAATTAGACAGTGGCGTAGCACAACGAGGACAATAGAGAATTACTTTTCTACCTTCATAAACCAGGCCTTTATCAACTAACTGTTTAAAGCCCCACCAAACAGACTCCATATAAGAGAGATCCATTGTTTTATAGTTATTCTTAAAATCAACCCATCTGCCCAGTCTACCAATGATTTTTTCCCATTCTTTATCCAGTCGAAGCACTTCTTTTCTACAAGTATCATTAAATTTATCAATTCCAAGCTCTTCAATACCTTTTTTACCACCTTTGATGTCTAATTTTTTTTCAATCATATTTTCAATTGGTAAACCATGACAATCCCACCCCCAAACACGTTCCACTCGTTTGCCTTTCATTGTTTGATAACGAGGAATTACATCTTTGGAAGTAGAACCTAATAAATGACCATAGTGAGGCAAACCCGTAGCAAATGGTGGGCCATCATAAAAAACATAAACATTATCTTTACTTCTATTTTTAACAGATTTTTCAAATATTTTATTTTTTTGCCAAAACTCTAATACTTCTTCTTCAAGTTTTGGTAAATTTGGAGTTTGTCTAAAATTTTTTACTTTTGGCATTGTTAATTCCTTTGTTACTTAAATAAATTTAAAAAAAGCCTTTTTGCTTCACTATCACTAATGAAACAAAAAGGCTTTTCTATTTAATTCGGCATATAGCCCTGAATTTTAGAAAAAGGTACCAACCTTTTGTGAGCAAAATCACTCTGCCACTACTTAATTCCAGCGATTACGGGCTTACCCGGCTTAGTCTAATCTTTTATTTAAAACAAAATTTCTTTAAGCACCCTGTAGTAAAAACTACTCATTGTGTGATTGCACAATTACAAGGGATTTAAAATTAATATTTAATTGTAACACATAGATCAAGTAAAAAAACTTACTTCTGTCTCAGAAATGCTGGGATTTCAAATTCATCTTCAAAGGCTGAATCTGTATCATCAGCGCTCTGATCATTATTATCTTGCTGGGGATCTTGTTTTTGACTTTGTTTAACATCATCACCAAAAGCTTGAGATTTAACAAAAGGTTGGGCTTTACTTGTCACTCCACCACTAGATAGATCCGAAACAGTCTTAGGCTGGGTAAAACCACCAGGTGCTCGATCAATCTTAGGCTCTTCTTTAACTTTATCGGTAGATGTTGCTGAATTCATAGACAATCTTCTATTTGAATCTCTACCAAAGGCACCAAACATCCCTCTACCTGGAGAAGCATAACCCATGCCTCTTTCATCAAAACCAGTAGCAATCACACTGATCTTAATCTTACTCCCCATTTCTTCATCTAAAGTAGCTCCAAATATGATATTGGCATCTGGATCTGCTGCATTGGCAATAATAGCAGAAGCATCACTGACCTCAGTCATAGTCATATCAGAGCCACCAATAACGTTATAAAGAATACCTTTAGCTCCATCAATAGAAACCTCTAAAAGGGGAGAAGAAATAGCCATTCTGGCTGCTGTCACAGCTCTATCCTCACCTGAAGCTTCACCAATACCCATTAAAGCACTCCCACTATCAAGCATGATTGTTTTGACATCAGCAAAATCAACATTAATCAATCCTGGCACTGTAATTAAATCAGAAATTCCTTTCACACCTTGTCCTAAAACATTGTCTGCTAATCTGAAAGCATCCAAAAGCGTCATCTTTTTATCCACCACTTCCATCAACCGTTGGTTTGGGATAACAATCAAAGTGTCCACCTGATCTTTCAGAATATCAATGCCTTCTTCGGCAGTTTGCATACGTCTAATGCCTTCAAAAGCAAAAGGTTTAGTCACTACTGCTACTGTCAAAGCACCAGATTCTTTGGCAATCTCAGCAATGATAGAAGAAGCTCCTGTGCCAGTGCCACCGCCCATGCCTGCAGTAATAAAAACCATATCACTATCAAACAATAAATCTTTCAGTTTTTCACGGCTTTCTTCTGCAGCCGCGCGTCCAACTTCAGGATCAGCTCCAGCACCCAGGCCTCTAGTGAAATTACTGCCAATCTGAACTTTAGTTTCTGATTTAGAAGTTAATAAGGCTTGAGCATCAGTGTTAACAGAAATGAACTCAACTCCTTGAATTTGCTCAGAACTAATCATAGAATTGACGGCATTACCACCGCCACCACCGACGCCAATCACTTTAATCTTTGCGAAAGTTGTATTTGAAGGTTTTACAAGTCCCATGTTTGTTTATTTTACAGTAAAAAGTAATTTTTTGCTTACACGCAAAACTACTCTTTTTATATCAAAGTTTGTCAGTAAAAGAAAGAGTGATTATTTGAGAATTTAATAAATTTCTAAAATTTAATCTTATCAAAAAATTAGATTCTTCAGTAAACAAGCAAAATTGAAGGAACGCTTTCTTCATCACTTATAGTAGAAATCAGACCTTTATTAGCGACAATAGATTGATAACCAGATTGTATTACCGGATCAAGAAAACCAACTTTAGGATTTATTCCCAAAGATATTAATTCATCCGCCAATATCTGCTGTAATTCTGGATAATAGATAAAATTTATGGGTATTTCCAAAAGAATTAATTTTCCATCTCTTCTTTGACCAATTGCTCTTAATTTGTTATCAATCATTTCTTTTCTTTCCTCCATAATTTTTTCTTCTCCTCCATGGTATTCTATATATTTTAAGAATTGACCTGAATCATATCCTGGTAGACCATGTTCTACAACTTCTTTAAAGTCATAATTAGCTATATCCCAAGGCCAAAGTAATCTAATAGCTGTATCAACTTCCATGAGTACTTCAGGGTTAGGACCATAGACTAATTGAGATTGTCCTCTTTGATCTATAGTCAACCAAACTGTTCCTTCAAAATTAATAACTTCTCTAAAATGAGCTGTTTCTTCTCCATTCAACTTCATTCCTTCATCAAATGCCATACCCAGATATGCCAAATTACTCTTTTCATAAAGATCAGGCAAAATCTCAGAAATAGTTTTAATATCACCTTTTAATACTAATTTTGCTTCTTCAGGATCAATAAATTTGATACGAAAAGCATCTTCATGCTCACTTTTAGCAGGTCTACCAAAGATTAAATTTTCCATTTTTTGAACTTCAATGTGCCCAGACTTCGTAGGAATATCTCTAACAACGTATCTGAACTCATCGCCTGTGGAATACCTATCAAAAAACTTTCCTGCTTGAAAACTCTCTCCAGCTTCGACTGTTTGTCCTAATGATTTCAATAACAAGTTATTTTCTGCAGTCTCTAAGCCTAAATATTCTGAGCAAGCTTGTTCTCCTTGAAAAGAAACTGCTATTTTTTCCAAAGCCTCTCCATAATTGCCATTCTCTAAATCGTGATGACTAGAATATAAAGTTACCTGACATAAAGGATCAAAATGAGGTACTATTTGATCCATTGTTAGTTCTACCATCCATCTTGGTAACTCACCTTTTGCCCGTATATCTCCAACAAATGTAAATAAGATCATGAATAATAAAACTAGGGTTATAAAAGAACGCTCTCTTTTACGAGCTTCTTTTTTTATATCTTGTTTGGGAATTGTGCTTAAAGTTTCAAGCTCTTCATCAAAAACTAACTCTGGATGCTCTAAATCTAAGTAGGCAATTAGCATATCTTTAAAAAGAAGTAAAAATCGGTTAAAAGCAGCCTTATTCCAAAAAGGTTCTGTTTCAAAATTTTTTACTTTTTCCTTTAAAAAATGTTTTAATGAACTAGCTTTCTCTTTAATGGCTTTTAAAGAATGACTGGCTTCTTCTCTAGAAAATTTTGGCATCATTAGTGCTGAGAGTAGATATGAAATAAAAATTTAAGGTAACAATTTTTTTATTAGGTCTCCAATGCCTTTAGCAGCAGATTTCAAAGGTAAGCTCTTTAAAAAATCTAAGTTAAAATTAATACCTCTTTTAGCCTGAGCACCACCACCATGAGCTAAACCATAAACTAAAAGTCCAACAGCAGTGGTATAAGCTGGACTTAGGATGTCAGTGGTCAAACCAGCCAGTTGTTTTGGCTGACCAACTCTAGCTGGCAAACGGAAAACTTTTTTAGCAACATCCACAATCCCCACTGTTTCAGCTCCACCACCAGTCAAGACCACTCCTGCTGGAATTTGAGTTAACAAATTTTTCTTATTTAATTCCTGAGCAATCATCTGTAAAATTTCCTTCATCCTTGGCACCATAATTCCCTCAAGTAAAACTTTTTTGGAAAGCTTGTCATCAGTTTCATAAATACCCAAAGCTTCTAAATCTATCTTATCTGCTTTTTTTCGTCTCTTATTTAAATCATCTTTAGACTCACCTGGACGAGCCTTAATTGTTGCAAATTTTTCAGAAGAAAGAGCTAATTTAATCTTTTCTGCAGCTTGGATACTGATTCGACAACCTAGAGCAATATCCTGAGTAATATGTCGCGCTCCAATTGGCAAAGAACCAGAGAATTCCATTGAACCCTCAACAAAAACACAAAAATTACTTGAACCAGCTCCAATCTCAATTAAAACTACTCCCAATTCTTTTTCCGTTTCTGACAAAACCACTTCGGAGGAGGCAATACTTGAAAAAACAAAACCATCTACAGTCAAACCCAAATCATTTAAACATTTCTCAACATTTTTCAAAGAAGTCGTCATACCAGTAATAATATGTGCCTCTGATTCAAGTCTAACTCCAGTCATACCAACTGGATCTTTAATTCCTTCTTGCGAATCAACTTTAAAATATCTAGGAATTACATGAAGCACTTGTCTTCCGGAAGGTAAGGAAATAGCTCTAGCTGCCTCAATTACTCTTTCTACATCTTCAGGGATGATTTCTTGATGGGGATTAGCTACCGCCACCACTCCTTTTGAATTTCTAGATTGAATGTGCGAGCCAGAAATAGCTACATAAGCACTGTTAATGTCAAAACCAGCCATTCTTTCAACTGCGTCTAAACTCTCACTAATACTGGAGAGTGCTTCTTCGAGATCAATGATCATACTTTTTTTAACTCCACGAGAGGCAACTACTGAAATGCCTAGAACTTTAAGTTGTCTATCTTCATCACTATGTGAAGCCACTAGAGTGATACATTTTTCCGTCCCCAAGTCGATAGCTGTAATTATTTTTTCTCTACTCATATTTTTGAAGTCATTTCATCATAGCAAAATTTTGCTATAAATGTCGAGAATTTAAAGTTACTTATTAATTAACTTTTTTGTAATAAATCTTTAACTTAGTAATTGGAAGACTTTGTACGTAGTACTGGATAATTGAATCTTAAGTCAATTTCTTTGATTGCCAAATCAATGCTATTCAAATCAAGTTGATCCAGTATCAAATTCAATTTTCTAATATCTTCTCTAGGATCTTTTTTTTCTTCCAAAATAACTTTCAGCTGTTCATCAATAATAATTTCTGTTCTAAATTTATTTAAGTATTGAATCTTTTGAAAATCAAAATCCATTTTTACCGCCAACAACTCTTTAACAAATTGGTGAAAACTAGCTTTAACTTTCTTATTAAGAATTAAAGTATCCCACAAATCCTTTCCTGCTTCTATGGTATAAAGAGAAATGCCTGAATCATCCAGTTTTATTTCTCCCTCCTGAGAGACTAAATAAGACTGCTGTTCTGTGAAAGATAAACGATATAAAGGAGTCTCCTGGCTTAAAAATATAATTAAAGTATTAGGTAACTTTTTTTTGATCTTTTTAACTTGAAAAAAATCATTTCCCGAATCTAATTTGAAAACACGTTTCAGATTTGGCTCTGCTTCAAAATCAGTAAAAAATAAAGACTTACCTTTGAGTGATTCAAACTCTTGGCAATTTACCAGCTTCTTTGTGTCATCATGTATACAGTTGACATTAGTTACAAGCATGAAATGCTTTAAGAAAAAAAACGAACTGACAATAATCGTAGCGGTAAAAAATAACTTTAAAAAAAATTTCATGTTCTTTAACTTCTGTTTTTTTCAATTTCCTTCAAAATATTAAAAATTTTTTCACTAGCATCTAGCTTAGGTCTAATTTTCTTTAAATTCTCTTTTAATTCTTGATACTTATCTTCCAAATTAGCTATTGCCTGCAAAAGTGAATCTCTATCCAAATATTTTTGTTCTAGTAAAAGAGCTGCTTTTTGATCTGAAAGCCACTGTGCATTCAACTTTTGTTCATCTTTGTAAGCAAAAGGTAAAGGGATTAAAATACTTGGTAAATTGCTGATAGCCAATTCCAAGACGGTATTAGCTCCAGAACGGCTAATTGCTAATCTGGCATTTTGATAAATCCAAGCTAAATCTTTTTCACCCAACCATTCTTTTACAAAATATCTTGATTGCAATTCTGAATTTAATTGGGCGGCTGTCGTCTTTAGTTCTTTTAAATAATTATTTGCTAAAGTTGGTCGACCACAAATATGCAGCAGTGAATAATTACTTAATAAATCAGCTAAATTCTCTTTTACTACTTGATTAATCACCTTTGAACCTTGATTACCGCCAGTAATTAAGACCAAAGGTTTATCCAACTTTTTGTTTTTCATCCAACTGGGACTTTGTTTTTGCTTTTTGACAATCTCTGCGCGGATTGGATTGCCAGTTAAATAAACCTTTTTACGATAAATTCCCTTTTTATCGGCAAAACTTTTGACTGTTTCTCCAAATGAAACAGCCAGCACAGTTGCTAATTTGGCAATAATAGCATTGGCCATACCAATGGTTCTTGTTTGTTCGTGAGTAAGTATAGGAATTTTTTTCAAATAAGCAGCAATTGCTATTGGCACTGCTAAGTAACCCCCAAATGAAAGAAAGATATCGGGCTTTATTTGATCTAAAACTTTGCATGCTCTCTTGACTGAAATAATCAAGAGAAAAAATTTCTTAAATTTAACAAAAAGATTACCATCAAATCTAATAGCTGAAAAAGGAATAAAACTTAGATTCCTTTTTTTAATTTCTTGTTCTTCCACTGCTTTTTGTTTTAACTTTTTTTGACTATATTCTCGACCTACAAAAACTAATTCATTGTTAGATTGACTAGCTTGCACATAATCAACAAAAGCCAGGGCTGGAGTCAGATGGCCGCCAGAAATTAATATCTTCATAAAGTAACAAGCCCCAATTTAGAAATAAATCTTGAGACAATTGTAATATATAAGCTGCTATTTCGGAATCAGGGGTTTATAATGTCAAAACTAAGCGCGATTCTCTTTGGCTATTCGCAAAACCACCCCGGTAGCTAAAAAAACCATTACTAATGAAGACCCTCCATAAGAAAAAAAGGGGAGAGGTAAACCGGTCAAAGGGACCAAAGCTACTACCGCAGCTAAATTTAGTAAAGTCTGACTACTCACCCAAAGTAAAACGCCAAAAGCCACTAGTTGCGCAAATGATCTATTTTTGGCTTTGAGCGCAATTTCATAAATCAAATTAAAGTATGAAATAAACAATAATAATAAAAGCATCGAACCTAAAAAACCAATTTCTTCCCCAATAATCGCAAAAATAGAATCACTACTTGCTTCAGGAATATAATAAAATTTTTGTTTAGAATTACCTAAGCCCTGTCCAAGCCAACCGCCACTGCCCAAAGCTAGAGTAATTTGCCTAATATGAAAGCTTGCTCCCAAAGGATCAGCTTCGGGATTAAGAAAAGTTTTTAATCTTCTCAATCTATAAGAAGAGGTTAGGATCATTAAAGCTAGAAAAAAAACACCAGCTAAACTAACAGCTAAAATTTTTTTAAAATCTCCCCCCGACAAGTAATACATACCAAAAGCAATTGATAAAAGAATTAAAAGAGACCCCATATCAGGTTGGAGTAATAAGAGAAGCACGGGGATTGCTGTTAAAAAAAGGAATGGCGTTAAACGTTGATGCTTGCTCATCCAAGAGGCATAAAAAATAACTAAAGCAAATTTGACGAACTCAATTGGTTGTCCATTTGCTGGACCGATCTTAATCCACCTATGGGCGCCATTGATCTCCAAACCTATTCCCGGGATAAAAACTAAAACTAATAAAATTAAACTAAAAATATACCAAAGTGGAGCTGTTTTTAACCAGAGTTTGCTTGGAATTAATGAAGTAAAAAACATCAAGGCTACCCCTATCATAAACCACATAGATTGCTGTCTTAAGAAATGATAAGGATGAGAGTATTTAGCAAAACTTTCGGCTACAGAACTTTCAAAAACAAAAAACAAACCAATCAAAGAAAGTAGCACTGTGAGCAAGCTTAAAAAAATCTGTTGATAAGAAACAGTTGTTTTTTTCTTTTTTCTCATTATTCTTTACTTTGAAATTAAACCACTGCTAACCAAACTCCAAATAAAGTTAACATAATTTGTACTAACCATGCTCTTTGCACAATTTTTGGTTCTTCCCAACCATAATTTTGAAGAGTCAAATGAAAGGGTGCTGCTGGCATTAATTTTTTGCCTAAAAATTTCTTTGAAAAAAGTTGAAGAAGAGAACTAGAAATCTCAAAAACAAAAATAAAACCAATAACCACTAGAGCTAGTATTTTACCCAATAATAAACCCACAACAGCTAGTGTAGCGCCAAAAGAGAGAGCTCCAACATCTCCCATAAAAATTCTGGCTGGGTAAACATTGAAATAAAGAAAACTAATCAAAGAACCAATCCATAAAGCAATAAAAACTGACAAAGGAACATCTAGAATAGAAGTAGATAAAATCCAAAGCCCAAACAAAGAAATCATTAAAGAACCAGAAGCTAGACCATCTAAGCCATCAGTGATATTAATAGCATTGGTAAAAGCCACGATCACAAAAGTAGCAAACGGAATATAAAGTAAACCCAGATCAAAAATTCCAATAAAAGGAATATTAAGAATCGAAATTCCTAAATTAAAATAAAGCATTAAAGAAATGATCAAAGCTAAAGCAATTTGAAAAAGAAATTTATGTTTCATTCTCAGACCAAAAAAGCCACTTTTTTCAAAACCAAAAAACTTTTTGACATCATCATACAAACCTAAAACTGCAAATGACAAAAAAGTAAAAAAGAGAATATTAACCTCAGCTTGGTGCTCAGAATAAACACTAGTAATTTCAATCCCAAAAAAATCAAGCACTGGTAAAATTACTGCAAACAATAAAGAAACTACCAAAATAATTAACAAGCCTCCTCCTACTGGCACTCCTACTTTACCTTTATGAAATTTATTAAAAACCGGAGTTAGTTTACCAAAGACATCTTTTGTTTCTTGTTTCAAACGTTGAAATTTAAGAGTATACAAAGCATTGATAAAAGGAATAATAGCAATGCTGGTAATAATAAAGGAAAATATCAATAATCCTAATAATAAAGCTGAAGCGTTCATAAAAAATTTTTCTAATTCTAATATTAAGTTCTAATAATTTTTGCTCCCATCGAAGCTAGTTTTTGATCAATCTTTTCATACCCACGATCAATTTGTTCAACATTATGCAAAACTGTTTTTCCAGAACCAACAATAGCAGCTAATAAAGTAGTAGCACCAGCTCGCAAATCATGAATTTCAAATTCACCGCCTTTAAACTTAGTCGGCCCTGTGATTCTAATAGCATGTTGATCAGTTTTTTTTCTATCCTGCCAATTAAAATTATAAATTTTTTCGGGATCAGTTATTTTTGGATTAAACAAATCAATTTTAGCTCCCATCTTTCTCAAAGTCCCAACATATTGAAAGCGATTCTGCATTACTGTTTCATGAATCGTGCTTTTCCCTTTGGCTGTACACATCAAAATAGCCCACAGCGGTTGCCAATCTGTCATAAAACCTGGATGAATTTGGGTAACTATATCAGTTCCTCTAAGAGGAGCTTTATAAAAAAATCTAATTCCATAGTCACCAATTTCAACTCCACCGCCTGCTTCATCAACTTTATCTAAAAACGATTGTAAATGATTGTATCGCGCATTTTCAATCACAATATCGCCTTTGGTGGCCAAGGCTGCTACTGCGTAACTCACAGCTTCATTTCTGTCTGGCATCACTCGGTGGATAGCTCCTTTTAATTTTTTCACACCTTGGATTTCAATTACTCTAAAAGAGCGACGGCGAATCCTAGCCCCCATTTTATTGAGTAGATTAATTAACTCATCAATTTCTGGTTCCTCAGCTGCATTTTCTAGCACTGTTTTGCCTTTGGCCAAAACTGCAGCCATGATTAGAGTTTCAGTACCAGTATGAGTATTTTTAGCAAAACGATAACTGACTCCTCTTAACCCTTTTGTCTGAGCTTTCAGCGTTGAATTTTCCAAAGTCCACTTAACTCCCATTTTTACCAGACCTTCTAAATGCCTTTCTAATGGCCTTTTACCAATTTTATCTCCTCCTGGAAGAGGTACTTCAGCCCTGCCAAATTTAGCTAAAAATGGCGCTAAAAATAATGTGGAAGCCCGTGAAACCTCCCCATATTTTTTAGGCACTTGATGAGATTTTAAACCTTTAGGATCAAAAAAAATTGTTTTTTCACCTACAGTATAAGCTTTAGCCCCCAATTCATTAATAATCTTCATTACCATTCTAACATCAGCAATATCAGGTAAATTAAGAATTCTAGATTTTTCATCACCTAATAAAGTAGCAATCATCAATTTATAAGAAGCATTTTTAGCACCACCCAAGCGCACGCTACCGTAAAGTGGCGTGCCACCTGTAACTGTGAGAGTTTGTTTAGACTTTACCTGAGATTTATTCATTTTCTATTAGCCTTTATTTAAAAATTGTACAATAGTGCTATTAACTAGACTTATCCAATAATCACTTTAGCATCTTTTTTAGATTTATTTCAAACTCTAAGCTTTATCATATATATCTTCGGATAACTCTAAAGCCTTTCTTATTGGTTCTGCAAAATAAATTTCACGCCAGGCTATATTAAAGCAATTATAATAATCGTCTACTTTATTTTTTAACCAATCTGGTAAAAGAAAATTAGGCAAATGAGCCTCAGTTTCCATCTTTTCTCTCCATTGAGGAAAAACCTGATCAAAGATAATATCAGCATTATCTGTCTCAAATTCACTTAGATTACTGCTTCTATATAAATCCAGCATTGCTTGAAAAATATAATTAGCTTGCTCATCAGTAAGATCAGCTACTGCCTCTTTTTGGGCTGCCCCCACCTCCATTCCATGAATAGGCTGTTCATGTCCAGAGGCCAAAGCACTGAAACTGGCTCTCATCAATTCCACAGCTCTTTCCTTAGTCCGAGTGAAAAATAAAAATTCCTTTTCTTGCCTACGTGCCATTTCTAAAAACAAATCATTAATTAAATCTGGTGCCTGAAGAGCAATTAGAGAAGCTGTGATAGCTTGCCAATGACTTTCACTATCTTTGGATAGTGGATTGAACCTTGAAAAAAGTTCAATCAAATTATCTAATTCTTCAAATTTAGAAGGCTCAATAACACCACGATCTTGCGACCTATTAGTCAACCACTCAACAGCATGCAGAGCATCATCTTTAGTATAAAAAAGTACTGCTAATCTTTTTTCATGATTTGCTCTTGTTCTTTCTGCCATAAAATAACTTTCTTTCAAGAATTACTATTTTAAATAAAAAACTTCTTCTTCTAGCTCTACTTTAAATTTCTCTTTAACTTTCTTTTTTACTTTTCTGATTAAACTTTTAATCTGAGCCGCCGTGCCATTACCTAAATTCACAAAAAAGGCTGCATGTTTGTGACTAACTTCAATATCACCTTCACGCTCGCCTTTTAAACCAGCCTGATCAATCAAGAAACCAGCTGGAATAAACTCTTTATCAGCAAATTGAGGGAAAAGTTTTTTTAACTTTTTCGTATTAACAGGATTTCTAAAAACACAGCCACTGCTTGGCATACCTAAGGGCTGAGTTTCAGCACGATACAAAGTAGATTTTTTAATTAACTCTTGTGATTTTTCTTTATCCCCTTTAGCCAAAAGAAAATCAACTCGCAGAATCACTTCCTTTGATTTATGAAAACGAGAACTATCATAAGCAAAATCGCAATTCTTAGCTTCAAGCCAAAGTATTTCACCTTTTTTATTTAAAACTTCTACTTGTTTGATGTGCTCGCCAATTAAATCTGATAAATAATGGGCATTATTAAACACCGCACCACCCAAGGTTCCTGGAACACCTAAAAAATATTCAAGTCCTGTAAGACCCATGTCAACAGTTTTAGCCACCAGAGTTGACATTTTAATACCTGCATCTACTCTAATTACAGTACCCTGTTTTTCTTCTGAGATTAATTCTAACTCCTCATTTAATAAGCGTAATACCACTCCTTTTACACCCTCATCAGCCACTATGATGTTACTGGCTCCGCCAATGAGAGTGACTTTGATTTTTTCTCTAAAACAAAAGCTAAGGAAATCAATTATTTGTTCTCTGTCTTTTAACTCTAGATAAACTTCAGCCGGGCCGCCAATTTTAAAATAAGTTTTTGGCGCTAATGATAAATCATAATTAAAATTTAAATCTGGAAATTGAGCTGATAACAGTTTCTGTAATTTCGTCATTTATAATATTATAACCTATCTAGATTATGTTAAATAACAATCAACAAAAACTTGATGAAAAACCATTCCTAAAAAAATTGACTAAAGATAGTAAGGGGATAATTTTAATTGACAAACCATCTGCCTGCACCAGTCACGATATAGTAAACAAAGTTAGAAAAATAACAGGTATCAGAAGAGTAGGGCATTGTGGCACACTTGATCCGTTGGCTACTGGTTTATTAATCATCCTCATCGGAAGAGAATTTACCAAGCAACAAAACAAATTTCTCAAACTAAATAAAGAATACCTTTGTCAAGCTCAATTGGGTCTTAAAACTGATACTTATGATATTGATGGACAAGTGTTAGAAACAGCAAATTGGGAAAAAATCAATCAAATTACTCAAGATAAACTTAAGAGTATCTTAAAATCATTTAAAGATACTCTTGAACAAAAAGTGCCTGCTTTTAGCGCTGTTAAAGTCAAGGGAAAAAAGCTTTATCAGCAGGCTAGAAAAAGTAAGGTTAAAATAGAAAATTTACCAACTAGAAAAATAAAAATCTATAATTTAGAGCTAATTGATTTAAATAAAAATAAAAAAAAGAAACAATGCCTTTTTAAGATTAAAGTTAAATGCAGCAGTGGTACTTATATTCGCTCACTGATTAATGATATTGGTGAAAAGTTAGGCGTTGGTGCTACCGTTATCCAGTTGAGGCGAACTAAGATTGATCAATTCAAAGTGGAGGATGCTATCAAAATTTAGCTTAATAGCTTGCTGCTTCAATTACACCAACTACAGAGCTAGGCCAATATCGAAAAAAAGCTCTGCCTACAATATTTGAACGAGGCACTGGTCCCCAAGACCTACTGTCACTTGAATAAGGCCTGTTATCACCCACACAAAAATACTCATCTGGTCCAATGGTGATTTTTCTGCCTTTAGTAAATGGTCCTGCTAATGTTTGAAAATCTGCTGGAATGTAGCTTTCTTTTAGAGCTTGGCCATTAACAATAATACTATTATCTCTAACTTCAACAATATCTCCAGGTACAGCCAAAACTCTCTTAATAAAATCACAACCTGTACCTTTAGGACAATGTGCTTCAGCAGGAGCATGAAAAACAACTATCTCACCTCGTTGCGGGTCTCTAAATCTATAAGTGATTTTATCAGTCAAAACATATTCACCACTCTGAAAGTTGGGCACCATTGATTGGCCATTTACTTGATGTGGTTGGATAAAAAATAAATAAACAATTAAAAAGATTGATAAAGCAATCACAATTGTCTCCATGAAATCTAAAAAAAATCTAGCAATTCTTCTTAAAATTTTGTTTACCATTGAGCTATATGTTACTCTCTTCTTCTAAAAAAAAGCAAGACTAATTACAGACTAAAACTATCTAAGTAAAAATTTAAATTATTAAAGTTATTAAAGAGAAAAAATAAAAAGAGCTAAAATTGGCCAAATGTATTACAATTATTTCAGGATTTATCTTTATGATTGAGCTTAAAACTATGGACATAGCTTACACTAAAAAAGCAATAGCTGGCTTTAGTTGGCAAAGCTTACTAAAAATCTGCATTAATTTAAGTACTGCTTTTAAAATTTTCATCCTTGCTCGAATACTTAGCCCCAATGACTTTGGTCTTTTCTCTTTAACAGTAATTGCTTTAGGCATTAGTGAATCTATTACTCAAACCGGTATTAACCTAACTATCATTCAATCAAAGCATTCTGTTAAATATTTTTTAAATACTGCCTGGGTGATTGCTATTATTAGAGGATTTTTAATTGCTGTGATCATGGTTTCTCTTGGTATTTTATTAAGTAAATATTTTGAAAAAGCAGAATTAATGTTACTGATTTCTTTGGCAGCCTTAGTGCCTATTATTAAAGGTTTTATTAACCCAGCCATTGTCAGCCTGCACAAAAACATGCTTTTTTACCAAGATAGTCTTTATCGTTTATCTTTAAACATAGCTGAAGTTTGCTTTGCTATTGCTTTGAGCCTGCTGCTTAGATCTGCTTATGCACTAGTTTATGCTCTAATTTGTACCGCTCTATTTGAACTTTGTATTTCTTTTATTTTTTTAAAAGATAAGCCTGTGTTTGAATATTTACCATCTAGAGCTAAAGTCATTTTTGCCAATACCAAGTGGCTCAGCTTGGCTACAGTTCTCAATTATTTAAATGAAAATTTAGATGATTTCATAATTGGTAAAATCATTGGCACCTATGGGTTGGGTATTTATCACAATGCTTATAGTTTAAGTCACAAAGTAAATTATGAAATTGCAAAATCTGTTCATCATGCTAGTATCCCTATCTATACTAAAATAGTACATAATCATGAAAGACTTAAAAGAGCTTTTAAAAAAACCTTTACTGTAACTGCTCTAATCACTCTCTTATTATCTTTACCTTTATTTCTTTTTCCTAAATTAACCATTACTTTGTTACTTGGCAATCAATGGCTCGATGCTATTCCCTTAGTACGTCCGTTAATTTTGGCCGGATTAGTGCAAAGTTTGGTGATGGCTAGTTATACTTTATTTTTGGCTAAAAAAAAGTATCAGGTCATGAATAAACATCTTTTTATATCCCTAATGCTAATGTTTGTCTTAATGACTATTTTAAGCAAAAAATATGCTTTAACAGGAGCAGTAACTGGCTTGCTTTTTGCTAGAATAATTGCCATGCCTGTGGTAATGAAAGAATTAATAAATGAAACAAAAGGATAAAAACTTATTAGCAGTAACTATAATTATTTTTAGTCATCGTGCTGATAAACGATTTAAGCAAGCTTTAAAATCAAGTCAATTTGCCAAAGAAATATTAGTTTTTGATTATCAAAGCCAAAATAATTGGACAGAACTTAAAAAAAATTTTCACTTTAAACTAATTAATAAAGATAAAAAAATTAGTAATTTTGCCAAAGCTAGGAATCAAGCTTTATTAAAAAGCAAATTCGATTGGGTCTTTTTTTTAGACAGTGATGAAATAATCGAGAGTGATTCAATTAATCAAATTAGGAAAATAATTAAAAACAATGATTACAATGCTGCTTCTATAATTAGAAAAGATTATTTTCATAATCAAGAATTGAAATGGGGGGAAACAGCTAATAAACGAAGTGTTCGTTTACTTAAAAAATATAAAGTCCAATTTAAACGATCTGTCCATGAGGTAGCTAAAATAAAAGGTAAAATTAAAAAAAGCAAGATTGTTTTACATCACCATGCACATAACGACGTTAGCGAATTTCTCAACAAAATCAACTTTTACTCACAACTAGAAGCTGAGTTTCGACAACTCAGCAAAGTTCAATCAAAGTTAAAAATAATATTAGAGATGCTTTTTTACCCTTCAGCTAAATTTATACTCAACTATTTTCTAAAACTAGGAATTCTAGACGGTTTTAGAGGTTTAATTTATGCTATGCTGATGAGCATTCATTCTTTAAATATTAGAGTTATGCTTTATGAAAAAAATACTTAAAATGGAATTATTTTTTTTCATTGTTTTTTTATCACTTTTTAGTTTGGGACAATTACAACGTATAGAATTAGGGCAAAAAATTGTTTTTTACTTTCATGATTTACTTATTTTTATCTGGTTATTATTGGTTTTTTTCTTTAAACAAAAACAATTAAAGACAGTAATCCAAAAATTAAAACTAAAAAATATTAAACTTGAATTATTGTTAATTTTTTGGATTATCATTGGCTTAAGTTTTAATTTTCTTAAAAATGGGCTTTATCTAATACCTTTACTTTATTTAATCAGATTGAGTTTCTATTTATCTTTTGCTTTCAATTTATCACTAATAAACAAGCAGTTTCAAAAAAACAAATACTTCAATCAATTAAATTTAACTAGATTTTTATGGGTAATGGCTGGTTTGTTTGTTTTATTTTTTGGTTTGCTCCAATATATCTTTTTACCTGATACTAGATTTCTATTTATCTTAGGCTGGGATGACCACTATTATCGTTTAATTAGTACTATTCTTGACCCTGCTTTTACTGGTCTTTTATTTATTTTTACTCTAATTTATTTACAATCTCTACAGATAAAGAATAAAGATAAGTTTTTAATAGATCTCTACCTACCTAGCACTAGTTCATTAGATCAATGTCTTAAGAAAATTAAAATTAATTTTGTCTCAGTATTAAAAATTTTTGCTAGTTTATTGCTAATACTTGCTGTTCTTCTTACTTACTCACGCTCTTCTTATTTAAGTTTATTCATTGCTTTGATATTAATGACCTTTAAAAAAATAAAACAAAGGCAAATAAATAAAAATTCAATAATCACACTACTTGCTTATTTATTTATCAGCATTACAGCAATTCCTCTATTACCTAGACCTTCAGGTGAAGGGGTAAAGCTTGAACGCAGCAGTAGCATTGAAGCTAGAATTATTGATAATCAAAGCTACTTAAACTCACTTCAATCAATTGAATACCTTATTGGCAAAGGCATTTTTAGCCAAAATAGAACAAAGCTCATGGACGCTCAAACAGCAATTCCTCAACATGCCAAAGTACCAGGAAATTTAATTGTTTTCTTTTTATATTACACAGGAATTGTTGGTTTAATTATTTTTATTAGCTTATTGATTAAATGGGGAAAGATTCTAATTAAAACAGATTACTATATTTTTGCCAGCTTTATTGCTCTCTTGACCCATAGTTTATTTAACAATAGTTTTTTTCAAATATTCATTTTACTAATGTTTTTGGGAGGCGTAGTTAGTATAAAAAAATCCAAAAATATTAAAATTTGAAAAAAACAGTAATCACTACCTTGCTTTTATTACTAGCTTGATCTATAGCTTCAATCTCCAACTTATTTTCACCTTCCTTTAGTTGATAGGTAGTTTTAAAACTACCATCACTCTTAGCATAAACCACTCTGCCATTGATATATACCTTAGCCTTTGATTCTGTTTTACCTTTAATTTCAACTAATTGATTTTTCTTCAATTCAATTTGAGCTCCATCTTGTGGATTCTCTAATTCAATTTTTGGTTCTTCATTGTCCATCAAAATATTGTATGTTCTTGTTTTAACTGATTCATTGCCAGCAGCGTCAATTCCATACAAAAGTAACTCGTTGTCACCTGATTTCAAATTTAGTCTGTAATCAAAATTACCCTCTTCATTTACTTGCACATGATCCAATTCTTGATTATTTAGTACAAAGACAACCTCACTATCAGCTTCTGCATAACCACTTAAATCAATACTAGCACTGTAAGTGGCAGAGACTGGCGCTTCAATCACAGGCACCTGTGGTGGAATTTGATCACCTAGGTCAATATTGTTACCCTTATCTATGATCTTAAAAAACAATTTTATTACAGCAGGCATCACTACTAATAGAAAAATAATTAAAATGGCTAATGATAAAACAGCAAAAATTAGAGTTTGTTGAGTTAATTTTTTTTGCTCTTTTTTAGCTAGTCTGGAGGAAACAGTTCTTTTACTTCTCTTTCCTGGATAATAAATATTACTATTTTTCATAATGATCTTATTCTATCAAGGTTCTAGTATTTTTTAAAATTTAAAGCTTTATCTAAACTAATTCTTAAATTAGCTTAGGCTAATCCTCTGAGCCTGTGATCGGATTCGAACCGATGACCTACGGTTTACGATACCGTTGCTCTACCAACTGAGCTACACAGGCAAAGATAATCTTAATCTCATCTTAAGTTTATCTTTTATCGAAAAAATAAAAATGAGCGGGTGAAGGGAGTTGAACCCTCGCCTCAACCTTGGGAAGGTAGCATTCTACCGCTGAACTACACCCGCTTCTACTTGAACTCAATTATAACCTTAAACTTTGAATTTAATAGAGATGGATATTAAAATAGTGAAGTAAATATCTTTTATGAATTATCAACTAGGTAGGACCAAATTAACTTGAGGATAAATTAAATCAGGGTTGTTGCCAATCACAGCTCGATTAAGTTGATAAATCTCTACCCAACGATAGCTATCACCTAGCTGTTCTTCTGCTATTTTCCATAAACTGTCACCTTTTTGAATAGTGTAAGATCTTCCGCTTGCTAAACCACCCTTAGTCTGAGCAGAATCTTGTTCTTGAGGAGTTGCTAAATCTGCATCCTCTTGGCTTTGAGACAAACCACTTGAAACTGAAGCTATTTTTTCTTCCCTTTGAACTGTGGGAGAAAGAGAGCTGGGGACAAGGCTTGGTGTTGGTGAAAGTGCTTTAATTGTAGCCTGGACTATAGTTGGCGAAGGAGAAGCTTGCTTTACAGATTCATCTTCTAAGGAAACAGTGGAAGAAGTGATAGAAACTTTACTTACTTTAGCTGGCTGTTGTTGACATTTTAACCAGTAACAAAGATTTTCTTTTTGAAAAGTAAACAGCGCAACTAATAAAACAGCTAAACTAAAAATACCCAATAAAAAAGAACTCAAAATAATTTTTAATTGCTTTTGAAAAACTTTTAAATAATATTTAATAGTGCTTTGATTCATATGATTTATTTTAGTAGGCAAGGTAAATTAGTCTGGGACAGCTGATAGCCTGTTGATTATAAGACTAAAAATAACAATCAATCTATTACATTTTAACATAAAAAATTTATTTGGTCTTTAGAAATTTTAAGCATGATAAAATTCAAATATGACAATTCAACAATACAAAACAACAATAGATTACCCTGTAACTCAGTGCACTTTATGTTATTTATTAGATGAAGATCGAGTGCTTTTAGCTAAGAAAAAAAGAGGCCTAGGTAAGGGAAACTGGTCAGGAGTGGGAGGTAAAATCGAAGCTGGTGAAACAATTGAGGCTGCCGCTATTAGAGAAAGCATAGAAGAAATTAGCGTCACACCTCTGAAAATTAAAAAAGTAGCTAGCTTAGGATTTTATTTTCCTTATGTAGCTGAACCAGTCAAGTGGAGTCAAGAAGTTCATGCTTTTATCAGTCATCAGTGGCAAGGAGAACCACAAGAAACAGCAGAAATGGCACCTCAGTGGTTTAATATTCAGAAAATACCTTTTGACAAGATGTGGTCTGATACCAAGCACTGGTTACCAAAAGTGCTGGCGGGTGAATCACTCAAAGCTAATTTTATTTTTGATAAAAAACTAAAAGTCAAAGAAGTAGAAATTAAAACTTTTGATTTTATTTTGCGAGCTAAAGCGGAATTGGGTGGAACCGCTGGCATCCTCACTTGAGAAGATTTTGGATAGGATGGGGAGGTGGTTTACGCCTGAAGAAATAAACCCAGCTCCTATTTATGCTTAATGTATACCTGTATGTTTTTAGAATAAAATAAAATAAAAAGTGATAGAATTAAGTTATCGGAGACTAAATTATCATACTATCTTTAATTATGTTTTTAGTATTTGTTTTTTTAATGGGAGGCTTTTTCATCTATTTATCTCTAATAATAGCGTTTGTCTATGGTATCAGAAAAAGACACTATCAACCAAATAGATTGCTAGTTTTTATAAAAAGAGTTTCTATTGTAATTTTTTTACTTCTATATCTTAATCTCACCTATCTAAAATATTTTTCAATTTTTGCTACTATAAAAAATCCTGTGCGAAACACAGTTAAGGACTTATTCTCTCTACAGAACTTTCAAGAAATTATTTTTAATCGTGCTTTTGCAGCTTATTTTCTAATCACCTTGCTTTTGTCAATCATATTTATGTATTTTGGTATCTTCCTGAGAAATTTATTTACCAAACAAAAGAAAAAGAGCCATAAGTAGCTCTTTTTTTATACTTGCGAGCCCGACCGGATTCGAACCGGCGATCTCCTGCGTGACAGGCAGGCATGTTAACCGCTACACTACGGGCCCATTTGACATCAGATATTATAAAACTAAACCAATTTTTTTTCTAATCAAATTTCAACTCACATTTATTATGACAGTATCATTATCATTTAAAATCAGGTTTAATCTTGATTAAAAACTGATATACTATAAAGATAAAAAAATATAAATTTAAAGAAAGATCTTATGCCATTACTTTTTATTATTCTCGCTATAGTTGTAGCTATTATAATCTATATAATCTCTATCTATAACTCTCTGCAACGATTAAAAACTCAAATTAAAGCCAGTATTCAGGAAATCGGTAATCAACTTAAGAGACAAGCTTCTCTTATCCCTAATCTTGAAAGTTCGGTCAAATCATATCTTAAGCATGAAAAAGGAATTTTTAACATGCTCACTACTGCTAGAAAATCAGTTGCTAAAGCTCAAAAATCAGGTAAAGTTAAAGATATTGATCAGGCAATCAATGATTTACAAACAGTAGTGCCACAAATCAACGTCACTGTTGAAAGCAATCCTGAGCTTAAGGCTGACAAAACTATCACCCAATTTATGAGTGAGATTACAGACACTGCTGACAAACTAACTTATGCTAGAAGAAGTGTGATTGATTTAAGTCAAATCTATAACCAAAAATTAGTCACTTTCCCATCCAAGCTAGTTGCCGACGCCTTTGGTTTTAAAGAAGAAAAAGGATTGGAAACAGCTACCAGTGGCAGTCACTTAAAAGTAAGTGAAGCAGAAATGAAAGATGTTAAAGTAGATTTAAAGTAAATCATCAGTTTTTTTTCAGTAAAAAAAAGTAAAATTCAGACTATGACTCACTACCAGCTAGTCCAGTCAAATAAAAATAAGACTTTCATTATTATGACTGTCTTTATTGTTTTTATTGTCTTGGCTGCCTATCTAATGTCAGTTGGCTTAGGTTACGGCCTGGATATCATTGGTATAGCCCTGATTGTTTCTGGACTAACTTCTTTTCTTAGCTATTATTTTAGCGACAAGATAATCTTAACTTTATCTGGCGCCAAGCAAGCTAGTAGAAAAAAATTCTTTGATTTCTACACAGTCACTGAAAATCTTTGTCTTGGACAAAGAATGCCCCTACCCAAGCTATATGTTATTAATGACACGGCCATGAATGCTTTTGCTACTGGCCGTGATCCTCAACATGCCGTAGTGTGTGTTACCACTGGCTTACTTAGTCGTTTAAACAGGTCAGAGATAGAAGGAGTGATAGCTCATGAATTAGCCCATGTCAAAAATTATGACATCAGACTAATGTCCATTGTCACTATTTTAGTTGGCCTAGTAGCACTTTTATCAGATTGGATGTTAAGGATGACTTTCTGGGGAAGATCCAAAAAAAGCAGTAGTCGCTCTTCTGGTAATCAATTACAAATTATTCTTTTTGCTGCAGCCCTAATATTAGCTTTATTATCACCTCTAATTGCTACTTTAATTAAATTGGCTATTTCTAGAAACAGAGAATTTTTAGCAGATGCCACTGGAGTTTCCTTTACCAAAAACCCTAAAGGTTTAGCCAGAGCTCTTGCTAAAATTTCCCAAGATCGAGAACCTTTAGAAGCTGCTAATAAAGCCACTGCTCACCTTTATATTAGTGATCCACTCAAAAACGCTCATGGTGCAATTGGTTGGTTTGCTAGTTTATTTAAGACTCATCCACCGGTTAAAGAAAGAATTAGGGTCTTGGAGAGAATTTAAAAAATTATCTAGCTGAAAAGTACTAAAACAAACTGTTGTTGAACTCTCCTTAAAAAAACAATATAAACAGCATCATGATCAGTAAAAAAGATGTTCAACTTTTAAAAGCAACATTTCTTACTAAAAAAGAGGCAAATTCCAGATTTAGAGCAATTGAAGGTAGATTAGGCAATGTGGAGAGTAGATTGGATAAAGTGGAGAGTAGATTGGATAAAGTGGAAAGTAGATTAGATAATATTGAAAATAGACTAGATGCTGTGGAAAATAGACTAGAAAAAATAGAGAATAAAGTAAACCAGCTGCTTACTCTGGTCTCTGATGTAATGGGCGAATTAAAAGCTATGAGAGAAGAACTACCAATCATTGTTTATCGGCAAGCAGAGCATTCTGACCAGTTAGCAATGCATGAAGAACGAATTGTAACTTTAGAAAAAAATAATAAACGCCAGATTATTCATTAAAATTTTTGCTTTTATTTATTCTTTTACCAGAGATCCGTGGTATACTAACTCCTGTGTCAAAGACAAAAATTTCACCTCAACAAGTTCAACACATCGCTAACTTAGCTAATATTCCTATCACTGATAATGAGGCTAGTTCTATCTCCAAAGCCTTTATTGAAACTCTAGAGGTGGTTGATCAACTACAAACAATTAATACCCAAAACACAGAACTAACTCATCAAGTTACTGGTTTAGAAAATGTACTTAGAGAAGATGAAATTGAAGAAAAAAAAATGTTCAGCCAAGCAGAAGCTTTAGCTAATGCTAAAAAAACTCACCATGGATATTTTGTAGTACCCCGAATTATTGATAAGGAGTAGTGAGTTATGTTAAATAAGCTTACCCTCAAACAAGCTTTAGATAAACTTAAAAACAAAGAAATTTCTCTTGATGAAATTTATGCTGATCTCAATAAAACAATTAAAGCAGAAAATAAAAAATTAAATGTTTATCTTAATTTAGAGAAAAATCCATTAACTAAAGCAAAAAAACAAAGCGGTGAAATTCTAAAAGGATTACCCATTGCTATTAAAGATAATTTTTGTACTCAAAATTTAAAAACAACAGCCTCTTCTAAAGTTTTAGAAGACTTTCAAGCAGTTTATGAATCTACTGTCACTAAAAGATTAAAAAAAGCTGGTGGAGTGATCATTGGCAAAACAAATATGGATGCTTGGGCTCATGGATCTTCTACAGAGACTAGTAATTTTGGACGAACTCTTAATCCACGTAATCTTGCATACTTACCTGGAGGATCTTCAGGTGGTAGTGCTGCTGCTGTAGCGGCTAATCTTTGTTTAGCTGCTATTGGTAGTGAAACTGCTGGCTCTATCAGAGGGCCTGCCGCTTGGTGTGGTACTGTAGGTTTAAAACCTACCTATGGCCGAGTAAGTAGATTTGGAGTAATTGCTATGGCTTCTTCTACCGATAGTCCTGGACCAATTACTAAAACAGTGGAAGATGCTGCTATTATTTTAAATAATATAGCTGGATATGATCCTTATGATGGCACAAGTTCAAAAAAACCAATCTTAAATTATCTCAATTCAATTAATCAAAGTGTTAAAAATTTAAAAATTGGCGTTTTGTATTCAAATATTAAAGGTTTAGAAAGAATTAAAAATACTTTTAAAAAAGAGCTTAAAGTTTTTGAAGAGTTAGGAGCTAAAGTAGAATTTGCTAAAGCTCTTGATCCACATCATGCAATTGCTGTCTATACTGTAGTTCAGCGAGCTGAAGTAAGCAGCAACTTAGCTCGCTATGATGGTATTCGTTATGGTAATGATCGCTCGTATTTTGCTGATGAAGCAAAAAGAAGAATTATGCTTGGCACCTACACACTTAGTAAAGGTTACGCTGAAAAATATTATAACCTAGCCCAAAAAGTACGAACTTTATTTATTAAAGACTTTGAAAAATTATTTAAAAAATACGATGTCTTAGTAGCACCATCTATGCCTGATTTTGCTCCAAAAATTGGAGCCAGTGAAAATAGTGCTATGTTTGGGGAATTAGCTGACATGCTCCAAGAGCCGAGTTCAATTGCTGGTTTACCTGGCATTAGCATACCTTGTTACCGTGATTCCAAAACTAATCTTTATTTAGGAATGAATATTATCACTCCAATGTTTAGAGAAGATTTAATGATCAAAGTAGCAGATGCCTATGAAAAAGCAACAAAATGGAATGAATGGAGACAGAATGGCTAAAAAAAATACCCGTATTGGCCATTTCATGGTCGCTGCTGGGGCAATCATTAAAAATAGTAACACAAATAAAATTTTAGTTTTAAAAAGAAAAGATACTGATCATCTAAAAAATAAATGGGAATTTATGTATGGCCGCATTGATCAATTTGAAGAATTAGAAGATGGTTTAAAAAGAGAAGTATTTGAAGAAACCGGAATTAAGGATTTAAAAATTAATAAACTAATGAGAATCTGGCATATTTATCGCGGGGAAAAAAGAGCAAGTAATGAAATCTATGGTTTTACTTTTATCTGTGAAACTAATACTAATCAAATCAAATTAAGTAGAGAGCACTGTGAATATAGATGGGTTGACCCAGAAGAAGCTTTCGAATTAATTGACACTATCGGTATTAAAAAAGATTTAGAATTATATTTTAAAGATAGTATTAATTTGAAAATATACCTGTCTGACATAAACGAAAATATTAAAGCTTTGTAAAATATCTAAGTTATGAAAAAAACTTTCTCGGAACTTAAAAAAGAAGCATTAAATATAGCTAAATCATTTCCTAACCAATGGGATCTTACTACTCATTGTGTTGATTTAATGGAAGAAGTAGGTGAATTAGCTAATGCAGTTTTGATTGAAACTAAACAAAAGTCAAAAAAACGTCAACGAGCTCATTTAGAAGATAGTTTTGCTGATGTATTGTTTGAGCTAATTCTAATGGCAGACGAAGCGAATATAGATCTTGAAGAGGTTTTGGCTCAGATGTTATCAGAACTTAAAGCTAGAATTAAAAACAACGAATATAAAAATATTTAATTATGAATTCAAATAAATATATACCAGTCATAGGCCTTGAAATTCATGCAGAACTCAAAACTAAATCTAAAATGTTTTGCGGCTGCAAAAATGATCCCTTCAGAGCTCCAAAACCAAATATTTATACCTGTCCTGTTTGTTTAGGTATGCCAGGAGCACTACCAGTAGCTAATAAAAAAGCCATTGAGTGGACTGTTAAATTAGGTCTGGCTCTTAATTGTAAAATTAATCTTTTTTCTAAATTCGATCGCAAAAATTATTTTTATCCAGATTTACCAAAAGGTTACCAGATTAGCCAATATGATATTCCATTTTGTTATGATGGCGAAATTAATACTAGCGAAGGAAAAGTTGGCATTACTAGAATTCATTTAGAAGAAGATACCGGTAAACTGCTCCATAAAACTATTGATGGAAAGAAAGTTAGCTTAATTGATTTCAATCGCAGTAGTGTGCCATTAATTGAAATTGTGACTGAACCTGATATTAAATCAGCAAGCCAAGCTAAAGAATACGCTAAGAAACTCAGAGATATTATCCGCTATTTGAAGATTGGTGATTGTGATATGGAACAAGGAGGGATGAGACTTGAAGCTAATGTGTCTTTAAAAAGTGAAAGCGAACAAGCTCTCCCAAACTATAAAGTAGAAGTAAAAAATATCAATTCTTTTAGATTTTTAGAACAGGCTATTAATAGCGAAATTAAAAGACAAAGTCAAATTTTAGATTCTGGAAAAACACCTGCCCAAGAAACACGAGGTTGGGATGCCAAAATTAGTAAAACCTTTTCTCAACGTAGTAAAGAAGAAGCAGAAGATTATCGTTATTTTCCTGATCCAGATTTACCACCGATTCGATTCACTAAAAAACAAATCAAAAGTATTAAAAATAGTCTCCCAGAATTACCAACAGCTAAATCAGCTCGTTGGGAACAAAAATATCAAATTGAATTACGATTTGCCTTGCCATTAGCTAATAAAAGAAAACGCGCTGAAGTTTTGGACAAGGTTTGGCCAAAAATCAAAAAAGAAAAAATTAACAGCAATGAATTGGCTAAAGCAATTATTAATAAAAGATTCAAATTAAATTTAAATGACGATGCTAAAACTATAGTTTCTAAATTTAAACAAACAATTCAATTGGATAAAGTAGATAAAAATGAATTAGAAAAAGTTGTCATAAAAATTTTAAAAGCTAATCCAGATGCTGTAAAAAAATACAGAGATGGTAAAAGGCAGGTAATTGGTTTTTTAATCGGACAGGTGATGAGAGAAATTAAGAAAAAAATTGATGCAAAAACGCTTAAAAAAATGATTGAAAAAAAGATAAAAGATTAAACTTTGACTTGACTCATAATTCACACTATAGTAAAGCTATGTCTGACTTCGTTCATCTTCATGTCCATACTGAATATTCCATGCTTGATGGCTTATGCAAAATTCCACAACTGGTAGCCAAAGCAAAATCACTAAAACAAAAAGCTGTAGCCATCACTGATCACGGTAATCTTCATGGAGCTATCAGTTTTTATAACATTTGTAAAAAACATGATTTAAAGCCCATTATCGGTTCTGAACTTTATTTAGCTAAAAACTCTAGGTTTGATAAACAAACAAAGATGGGTAGTGATCAATCACATCTCTTAGTTTTAGCTAGTAACTTTAAAGGTTACCAAAATTTAATGAAACTTATTTCTTTGGCTCATTTTGAAGGCTTTTCCTATAAATCTAGAATAGATTTGGAAATTTTAGAAAAATATAGTGAAGGTTTAATTATTCTCAGTGGCTGTATGTCTAGTTTAACTAGCAAATTACTATTAGAAGGCAAAGACGAAGAGGCAATACAAAGATTTAAAAAATATAAAGAAATTTTTAATGACTGCTTTTATATAGAGCTTCAATCACATCCTTCTATCAAAAAAGAAAAAGCTTTAAACAAAGAATTAATAAAAATAGCTCGTCAACTTGATTTAGCAATAGTTGCTAGCAATGACGTTCATTACCTTGAAGCTGATGACGCTGAAGCTCAAGATGCACTTCTAGCTGTTCAAACTAGGAGTTTGATTTCAGATAAAAAAAGATTAAGTATGATTGACTATCCTGACTTCTATTTTAAATCCAATCAAGAAATGGCAGAATTGTTTACTGATTATCCAGAAGCAATTAAAAATACAGTTGCCATTGCTGAAAGATGTGGTTTTGAAATACCCACTGGTAAATTAATTTTTCCTAAATTCTCACTACCTAAAGGAGAAACTGATCAGAGTTATTTAAGAAAGTTGACTTATCAGGGTCTTAAACAAAAATTTGGGCAGATCAAAAAAGAACATCGAGAAAGAGCTGATTATGAACTAGGTATTATTCACGACAAAGGTTATGATACCTATTTTCTTATCACTGAAGATTTTGTTAATTGGGCTAAAAAGCGTGATATCGGAGTTGGCCCTGGGAGAGGTAGTGCTGCCGGCTCAATTGTCTCCTATGCTTTGGACATTACTACTATTAATCCTTTGGAACATGGTTTACCTTTTGAAAGATTTTTAAATCCACAAAGACCAACACCTCCCGATATTGATATTGACTTTGCTGATGATCGACGTGATGAAGTGATCCAATATGCCGCTGACAAGTATGGCAGTGATACTGTAGCTCAAGTGATTACTTTTGGGAGAATGGAAGCTAGAGTTGCCGTCCGTGATATTGGTCGGGTTTTAGGTATGCCTTATGAAGAACCAGATAAAATTGCTAAACTAATTCCTAATCCTCCAGGAAAAAAAATAAGTTTGGAAAAAGCAATAACAACTGTTCCTGATTTAGCAGAATATTACAAACAAAAAAAATACAAAAAATTAATTGATTTGGCTAAAAAAGTGGAAGGGACAATTCGTCATAGTAGTGTTCATGCAGCTGCTGTCATCATTGCTGACCAACCATTACCCAATTACACTCCCATTCAAAAAGATAGTAAAAGTGGACAAGCAGTTACACAATATGACATGTATTGTCTTGATCTTAATATTACCGATGACGCTATTGGCTTATTAAAATTTGATTTTTTAGGTCTGCGCAATTTATCCACTATCCAAACAGCAGTTCAATTAATCAAACAACATAAAAATAAAGATATTAATATTGATCGTATTCCCATTGACGATAAAAAAACATTTGATCTAATTTCGCGAGGTGAAACTACCGGTGTTTTTCAACTTGAGTCAGCTGGCATGAGACGAGTGGCTCGCAATCTTAGACCAAATCAATTTAGTGATATCACAGCTATGGTCGCTCTTTATAGACCTGGCCCAATGGAACTTATCCCTAGATTTATTGAAGGTAAACATAAACCAGAAACAATTGTATATCCTCATGAATCTCTTAAGCCAATTCTTGAAGAAACTTACGGGATCATGGTTTACCAAGAGCAAATTTTACAAATTGCTAATCTCATGGCTGCTTATTCTTTAGGTGAAGCAGATATTTTGCGAAGAGCCATTGGAAAAAAGAAGAAAAAACTATTAGACGAAAATAAAAAAAGATTTACCAAACAAGCAGTTGAGAATAAATATGATAAAAAAGTAGCAGAAAAAGTTTGGAGTTTTATCGAAGCCTTTGCTAATTATGGTTTTAATAAAGCTCATGCTGCTAGCTACGCTATGATTGCCTATCAAACAGCTTACCTCAAAGCTAATTACCCTGTAGAATACATGGCAGCTCTGATGAGTGTTGAAGCCAATTCACATTCTATGAATCGTGAAGAAAAAGTTGCTTTTGCTATTGAGAATAGCAAACAAATGGGCATTAAGATTCTGCCACCAGATATAAACAAATCTGAATTAAATTTTTCAATTGAAAAAAATAAATCTTCGCTTGAAGGTTTAGCCATTAGATTTAGTCTAACTGGTATTAAAAACGTTGGCGGAGCCGCTATTGAAAATATTCTTGAAACCAGAAAAAAAGCTAAAAAATTTAATTCTTTTACCCAATTCATCCAAGAAACAGAAGGACGAAAGGTTAACAAAAAAGTTTTAGAATCTCTAATCAAAGTAGGAGCAATGGATCGGTTTGGCACTAGAGCCAGTATGCTTGAAAATCTAGATCAAATCCGTCAAACTGCTTTGGCTTATCAATCAGAGATAAATGGTCAAGATAATCTATTCGCTAATGTATCCAAAGAAGCTACAGAAGTCAAAGACAGCTTCCCAAAAATTAAAGAATATCCTAGACAAGAACTTTTATCTTTTGAAAAAGAACTCTTAGGTTTATACCTTACTGAGCATCCTCTGGCTGATGCTTTGACAGCTGTTAACAAAAGATCAAATATGAAAGCCAATGCAATTGATAAAACAATTCATAAAGGCAAAAGCTTTTTATTTGCTGGAGTGATTAGCAGAATTAAAATAGTACAAACTAAAAAAACAGCTAGGGATATGTGTTTCGGGAACCTTGATGATGGAACTGGTAGTCTATCCTTTGTTTGTTTTCCTAAAGTCTATGAAAAATATCGACATTTATTAAAACAGGATCAAGTTGTTCTGCTTAAAGCTAAAGTAGATTATAGAGAAAGTGAAGTTAATCTAGTTGTAGAAAAAGTAACTGTACCCGACCAAAATAAAACCAATTATGAAGATAGTAAAGATTATAAAGAAATATTTATTCCTAGGAAAACCGAGAAAGAAACTTTAAAAAAATTAGGTAAATTTCTAAAATCAAATCCTGGTGAGGATAAAGTGATGATTATAATTCCTAATGGCGGAGAAGCAAAGAGAATAAAATTGCCTTATACTGTTAAATGGAGTGAAGATTTGAAAAAAAAGGTGGATGCTTTGTTGAAGTAAAGGCTCATTTATTTGCCATTCCCAAACTTCCCACCAACTCTTAACTCTGCTAAACTACAATCAATGCAAACGGATTCAATTAAGAATCTAGATATCGACAAACTAAAATCAATTGCTAAACAAATTAGAATTGATATTATTAAAATGCTTGCTGAGGTTGGCAGTGGTCATCCTGCTAGTGCCCTAGGTACTACTGATATTTTTACCAGTCTTTATTTTTATATTCTCAATCACAATTCTAAAAATCCTAGTTGGGCTGGACGAGATTATTTTCTTTTATCCAATGGGCATATCTGTCCAGTGCTTTACGCTACTCTAGCAAGAGCTGGCTATTTTTCTTTGGATGAATTAAAAACTTTACGCCAATTAAATAGCCGTCTACAAGGTCATCCTCATTTTGGATCTTTACCAGGAGTAGAAAATACTTCTGGTTCTTTAGGTCAGGGACTTTCTTTGGCAGCAGGTCTAGCTTATGCTCTCAAACTTGATCAAAAACAAAATTATGTTTACTGCAGTCTCAGTGATGCAGAAACTCAAGAAGGTCAAACCTTAGAGGCTCTGATGTTTGCTCATAAATATAAACTCGATAATTTAATTGCTTTTATTGATCGCAATAAAATCCAAATTGAAGGCCCAACTAGTAAAATTATGCCTCTGGAACCATATGCTGCTAAATTTAAAAGCTTTGGTTGGAGAGTATTTGAAACTAATGGCCATAATTTTATAGATATTATTGAAACTTTTCATCAAGCTAAACAAATAAAAAATATGGCTAGTTTAATTATTTTTAATACTGTAGCAGGAAAAGGGGTTGATTTTATGGAAAAAGATCATCGTTGGCATGGTAAAGTGCCTAATCAAGAAGAAACAAAATTAGCTATTGAACAGTTAGCAGCTTTTTAAAAATTATGCAAAATTCAGTAGAAAATATATATCTAGCAGATTATCTAAATAATCCTAGTTATCAAGCTACTCGTGATGGTTTTGGTGATGCGCTAGTACAAGCAGCTGAAAAAAACCAAAATATAGTTGCCCTTTCAGCAGATTTAACTAGTTCGCTCAGATTAACTGCCTTTGAAGAAAAATTTCCTAAACGTCTTATTCAAGTAGGCGTGGCTGAACAAAACCTAATGGGTGTAGCTGCAGGTTTGGCTTTAGGCGGAAAAGTTCCTTTTGCCACTAGTTATGCTGTTTTTAACCCTGGCAGAAACTGGGATCAATTGCGAGTCAGTGTTTGTTATTCAAATTTAAATGTTAAGGTAGTGGGAGGCCATGCTGGAGTTAATACTGGCGCAGACGGTGCTAGCCACCAAGCTTTAGAAGACATTGCACTCACACGCGTGCTGCCAAACATGACTGTAGTAGTTCCTTGTGATTATCAAGAAGCATGCAAAGCTACTGCTGCCATTGCTAAATTTACTGGTCCAGCTTATTTAAGATTAAATAGAGAAAAAACTCTTGATATTACTACTGAAAATACTCCTTTTGAGATTGGCAAGGCAGTCACTTTAAGACAAGGCACAGATGCCACTATCATAGCCTGTGGAACTATGGTAGCTGAAGCTCTGCTAGCTGCCGAAGAATTAGCTAAACAAAACATTAATTTACGCGTCATTAATCTGCACACCATTAAACCAATTGACAAACAGGCAATCATCCAAGTTGCCAATGAAACTGGAGCCATCATCACTGCTGAAGATCATCAAATTATGGCAGGCATGGGTAGTGCTGTAGCCGAAGTTCTTGTTCAAGCTCAGGGTAGAGAAGTATCAAAACTTATCCCAGTTGAAATGGTAGCAGTCAAAGATAGCTTTACTGAGTCAGGGAATGCTAAAGAATTAATGCACAAATATGAAATTGATAAGAACGCGATTATGAAAGCAGTGAACAAAGTTTTAGAAAAAAAATAGATAAATTATCCTATTCCTCTGCCACCCTTCCAGAATAAGACAGAATTCTGATCACTGCCTTCTAAGTCTGCTTGAGTTCTCCTCTGACCTATCTTAGAATTAGTTTCTTTTTCCGCTATTGAGAACTGTCTCCTAGCTTCATCTATACTTAGGCCATGTATCCCAGCATATGCTCGTATTGCTTCTTCATAGATGTCTAATTCTTGTTTAACCATAATCTCCTTTTTTTAAATTAAAATAATCTGCTCGTGTCATCTTTTTCAACGCTGGCAACTTGGGCAAAAATACGTTCCTCGCCCAGCTATTTTTACTTTCTCTATCTCAGCGCCACAATTAGGACAAGCTTCTCCTTGCCTGTCATAAACTCTTAACTCATTTTGATAGCCACCCGCAAAACCTTCAACATTGACATATTTACCATCATAAGTTGTACCTCCCAACTCAATTCCTCGCTCAATTACTTGACGACTAGATTTTAATAATTTTAATATTTCATCATCAGTAAGACTTTTAGCTGGCCGCAGAGGACTAATTTTAGCTAAATTCAAAGCGTCTACCGCATAAATATTCCCCACTCCAGCCAACACTTTATTATCCATCAGAACTTGTTTGATCGGCACTGAACGACGACTCAATTTTTCTTTAAAATACTCAAAAGTCAAAGTTTGATCATTTACATCAGGGCCATATTTAGCAAATTCAGCTTCGACTTCTTGATCTGTCATTAACCTAATCCAACCAAAAATCCTCATATCATTAAAAAAAAGTGTAGCGTCATCAGCAAAAGCAACTATCACCCTCGTATGCTTAGATGGTAGGTCACTCACCCAATCAGCTGTCGGATGACCACCACCCACTCGCTGTTTGTCATTCAAAAAAATCAATTGGCCAGTCATTTTCAAATGAACTAACAGATTTAAAGCTTCATTCAATTTAAAACGTAAAATTTTAGCCCGCCTATTAACTTCTTGAATAGTCATGCCTTCAATTGTCTTCCTATCCCCTTGAAAACTTTTTTCATGAAGAATTTGCAATTTAGCAATTTTTCTACCAGGAATTAAGTCATTTAAACGCCGACTGATTGTTTCTACTTCTGGAAGTTCTGGCATAAGAGAATTTAAAATTAACCCTTAATTTACTTTAACAAAGCTAGCCCAAATGCTCAGGAGCATTAATTAAACCACATTTTTTATATTTTTTCCCAGAGCCACAAGGACAAGGATCATTTCTACCAATTTTAACTTTTTTAGATCCTGGATTAGCTTTAGCCACTGCTTTAGCACTACCTAATGCATTAGCTAGATCATTCAAAGATCCTTTTCTTTTTTGAGGAGCTTTTTTAGCTGAAGGTGGAGTGGCATCTGCTACTTCTTTAGCTAGACTTTCATGAATATCTTCTTTTTCTAAAGAAACATCATCAGGAACGACTCTGACGATTGGTTGATTTGTAGGATGCACTCTAAAAATTCTACTAGCAATAGTTGACTCAATCACTGCAATTAATTTTTCAAAAATAAGAAAGGCCTCTTTTTTATATTCTGATAAAACAGTTTGCTTGTCACCTCGGAGCCAAATACCATCACGTAGGTTCTCAATTTCATCCAAATGATCCATCCATTTCTCATCAATGGTAGAAATAGAAACCATTCTCTCAATCTCTCGCATCATTTCTTTACCCAAAACTTTTTCTCTAGCTTTATAAGTCTGTGCAACCACTGACATTAATTCATCAGTGATTTCTTGGGTTTGACTTAATTTAGAAATTTTTTCTTTTAATTGCCGTTGTGATTTATCATCAAAAGGAATAATTTTAATAAATTCCTTGACAATGGCATCATATTCATCGGCCGTAAATCTTTGTGGAGCCCTAGTAGCAACTGTTGATTCAATCTCATCTTTAATGTAATTAACAATTTCCTCTTTTAAAGACACAGCTTCCTCGGCTTTGTCCAAAACTTCAGCTTGGTCAAGCAATCTTCTTCTTCTTTTATAAATAATTTCTCTATGCTTATTCATCACATCGTCAAATTCAACCAATCTTTTACGTTGATCAAAGAAAAAGCCTTCAACTTTAACCTGAGCTGACTCAATTGATTTGCTAACCATTTTATGTTCGATGGGTTGATCTTCTTCAATACGCAAAAAATCCATAATTTTAGCAATCTGCTCGCCACCAAAAATACGCATAATCTCATCATCTAAAGCCACAAAAAACTGACTCTTACCAGGATCACCTTGCCTACCAGAACGGCCGCGAAGCTGATTGTCAATTCTTCTAGATTCATGACGTTCCGTACCAATGATGTATAAACCACCGGCTTTAACAACTTCGTCATGTGCTTTCTGCCATTTTTCCGAAGCTTTACTGTATTCTGCCAATTTATAATTAGCAGGATTAACTGAAGGAGGAATAGATAGATGCCGATATTTTTTAGCTAATTTAGTTTTTTTCTTAGTTCTAGTCTTTTTAAGATAATCTTTGAGCTCTGGCTTAGCGCCACCCAAAACAATATCAACGCCACGTCCAGCAATGTTAGTTGCCACTGTGATGGCTCCTTTTTTACCAGCCTCAGCAATAATAAAAGCTTCTTTTTCATGATTTTTAGCATTTAAAACCTGATGGGGAATTTTTTTCTTTTTCAAAAATTGAGCAATGATCTGATTATGTTCAATTGAGCGTGTACCAATCAAAATAGGTTGACCAGCTTGATGAGCTTTCTCAACTTCTTTGCTAATAGCGGTATATTTTGCAGCCGTAGTTTTATAAATTACATCAGCTTTATCTTCACGGACTACTGTTTCATTAGTAGGAATAGCCAAAACATCAACATCATAGATCTGTTTAAATTCTTCTGACTCAGTCACAGCTGTCCCAGTCATGCCAGATAATTTTTGATAAAGTCTAAAATAATTCTGAATAGAAATGCTAGCTAAAGTCCTAGATTCTTGTTGAATAGGCACCCCTTCTTTAGCTTCAATTGATTGATGTAAACCATCGCTATAACGACGGCCATACATCAATCTACCAGTATGTTCATCAACAATGATAACTTTATTTTCACGAACAATATATTCCTTATCGCGACGATAAAGAGTTTGAGCTTTTAATGCTGCTTCTACATGATGAATAGTATCAAAACTTTCCTCATAAAGGTTGCTGACTCCCAGTTTTTGTTCAATTCTTTTGACACCAAGATCAGTTAAGGTGACTGATTTTGCTTTCTCATCAATTTTGTAATCTTGATCTTTACTTAAAGAACGCACCATTTTGGCGTAATCATAATATTTTTTAGTAGGTTCAGTATCTGGAGCACTGATAATTAAAGGAGTTCTCGCTTCATCAATCAAAATTGAATCAGCCTCATCCACAATCGCAAAGTGGTGAGTATTATCTTCCCGTTGCACCATTCTCTTTAAAGAAGGCACCATATTATCTCTCAAATAATCAAAACCAAATTCGTTATTAGTACCATAAGTAATATCAGCAGCATAAGCTTCTTTTCTAGGAATTTCTACAAAATGTTCCAAACGCTCATCACCACGTTCTTCACTGTCTACAGTTGAATCATAAAGTTTAGCCTTATCATGGACCACAACAGCAGTAGATAAACCTAAAAATTCATAGATTGGCCCCATCCAACCAACTCCAATTTCAGCTAGATAATCATTGACTGTAATCAAATGAACACCTTTACCCAGCAAAGCATTAAGATAGAGTGGAGCAGTAACAGTCAGCGTTTTTCCTTCACCTGTTTTCTGTTCAGTCACATTGCCATAATGAAGAGCAATTCCCGCCAACAGCTGAACATCAAAATGCCGCATGCCTAGCACTCTATGAGAAGTTTCACGAACAGTTGCAAAAGCTTCGGGAAGTAATTCTTCTAAAAGGGCTGCTTCTTTTTCTTTAATTAGAACTTCATCATAGCTAGGGAGATCTTGAAGAGCCTCTTCAATTTTTTTCTTAAACTTGCTGGTTTGAGCTGCTAGTTTAGCATCAGATAACTTTTTAAGTTTAGGCTCAAGAGCATTGATTTCTGCAACTATTTTCTGATAACGATCAAGCTTTTTTTGTGACTCATCAAAGATCTTAGTTAAAAATTTAAACATAGACGTATATTATGACATAAAGTGGAAAAAAGTGGGGCTTGTTTGTTTAGTTTGAAAATATATTTAAAGCATAAATAGTTTGATAAGACAGTAATTTCAATATTTTTCTATTACAAAAAGAAAGGCCCCCTGAGAGGGGGCCTGGGTGCTCAGCCTACGTGAGTTTGGCTGAGCAAAAGAAGGACCAATAGCAAAATGGCTATGATTAGCAGCCCGAGGCAACATCCCTCGGGCCCATTGGCAAACAACGCTTCCAAATTCATTTCCATGTCTCCTTTTCTTGACTGCCCCGCTTTTGGAACAGCCAAGAGAATTTAAAATCAGTATTTAAAATTATATCCTATAATAATAAAATATCAATAACAATAAAATTTACACAGTTCGATCTAGTTGAAGATAATTTTTAAAAACTATTAAAAAACTAATCAAAAATCTAGCCAATTACTTCTTTACCTACTTGCTCCTTCAATACTTCCGGCACCTTAATACTGCCATCTGCTTGTTGATAATTTTCCACTATGGCTGCTAAGAGACGCGGGGTAGCAGCCACTGTATTATTAAGTGTATAAACAAACTTAGTGCTGCCATCTTTGGCCTGATACTTAATGCCAAGACGACGAGATTGAAAATCATTAAAATAACTACAGCTATGAGTCTCCCTATATTTATTTTGTCCAGGAAACCAAGTTTCAATATCATATTTTTTGTGCTGACCTGCTCCCATATCACCGGTACACATCATCACTATCTGATAGGGAAGAGCTAAGTTTTGCAATAGCTCTTCAGAAAAGCCCAACATCTTTTCATGCCATTTTCTTGTCTCTTCTTCATCAGCCACAGTATAAACCACCTGCTCAACTTTATTAAATTGATGCAACCTAATCACACCTTTGGTATCCTTGCCATAAGAACCTACCTCTCTCCTAAAACATGGTGAGATACCAGTCATTTTAATTGGCAAATCTTTTTCTCTCAAAACTTCACCTTGATGATAAGCCGTAAGAGCAACTTCAGCTGTGCCAGCTAAAATCTGTTCATCTTGAGTGTAGTAATGATCATCAGCTCCCCAGGGAAAATAAGCAGTGCCAATCATAGCTTCTTTTTTAACTAAAACTGGGACTGTCATGGGAGTAAAATCTTTTTTTATCATCAAATCAAGTGCATAATTAAGAATAGCCTGCTCTAATAAAACTGCTTCATTTTTCAAAAAATATCCTCTGAAACCTGCTATTTTAACAGCTCGTTTTGTATCAAGTAAATCTAAATTTAACATCAATTCATCATGATTTTTAGCTTTAAAATCAAATTTAGGGAATTCTCCTACAGTCCTAACCACTTGATTGCCACTTTCGTCTGGACCAATTGGTACTTCAACTGCTGGCACATTAGGAATAGCCAATAATAATTCTTCAAAATCTGCTTCAATTTTTTTCAATGCTGGTTCTTTGCTTTTTAATTCTGCTTTCAACTTTTTGCCATTCTTAACTTGTTCAGCAGAGGGCTCAGCTCCATCATGAACCAATTTTTTAATCTCATCTGCGTTTTGATTAACTTTCTGACGGATCACCTGGACTTCGCTAAGCAAGTCTCTGCGCTGTTTGTCAGACTCCAATAACTCGTCAACTAACTCTTCTTTTAATTGTTTATCCCTGCAAGCTTTTTTAACAGCATCGGGATTCTCTCTAATATAATTGATATCTAACATAATTAATTTTCCTTTTTAAAAACTGATATTAAAAAATCAATATGTTCTTCAGGACTTTCTTCAATTAAATCAAAACCTTGTTTAATATCTTCACGGCTCACATTAGCAGCAAAGGCTTTATCCTTAATCTTCTTTTTGACTGATTTAACTTTCATATCTTGGAAACCATTGGGCCGCATCAAAGAAACTGCATGCATCAAACCGGACAACTCATCACAGGCAAACAAATATCTCTCCAACTTTGTTTCTGGTCTTTTTCCAGTCCTATTCGGGGCATGAGCTTTAATTGCTTCTAATAGTCCATCAGGATAGTCTTTTAAAATTTCATTGAGCGCTTTATTAGGATGCTCGTCTGGATACATCTCCCAATCCAAATCATGCAACAATCCAGTTTGATACCATAGTTCTTCATCTTCATTCAACTTTTTGGCATAAGCTTCCATGGCAGCAGCTACCATCTTACAATGATGAACTAAACGTTCATTTTTAATATATTTTTTAAGTAAAGCTTCTGATTCTTGGCGACTAGCTAATGATTTTGGCATATTTTAAATAAAAATTCTTATAATGGGTTATTAATATCTACAAACTCTATTTCTACTTGTCCCTTAAAATCTTTTTTTATTTTTTTTGTCAAAGCTTTAATCCCTAATGTCTCAGTAGCATAATGACCGCCAGCAAAATAAGAAATGCCTGACTCTAAAAACTGATGCAAACTGGATTCCTTGATCTCACCAGTAATATGCAGTTCAACTTGTTTTTCTCTAATCTCTGCTAAATCCTTTAAATCTGGAATCCCTCCACCACTGACAATTCCCAGCCTCTTAACTTTACCTTTACTAGCATTAATTACAAATACATCATGATCACAGATTTTCTTAACCTTATCAGCCAAGCTTTGAATCGAAGCCGCTTTGCTTAACTCTCCCACAAAACCCCAAGTATCAAAATATGAATCTACAATTTTAGCTTTCAGTAACTTAGCCATCACTGCATTATTTCCAATTTTAGAATCCGCATCTAAACAATAATGAAAACCAAATAAATTAAGATTATTCTCCAGTAGCAATTTTAATCTTTTTTGTTGATAGGGAAGTAAAATATTATATGGCAAGGCAAGATTTAAAGCATGATGAACAATAATAGTATCAGCCTTTTTTTTAATGGCTTGCTTAATTAATTCTGCCGAGATAGAAACCCCAGTCACAATCTTTTTAATTTCTTTTCTGCCTGGCACTTGCAAGCCATTGGGCAGCTTTGTGTCAATTTCCCTGGCTTTTTTTATTAAATCTGGTGTAAAGAGTTTTTTTAAATAGTCGTCAAGTTGTGATTGTTTGATCATAAAGCCTTTTTATTTTTTAATTACTAGCCTCAATAATTTCTTTAATCCTTTTCTCTCTCAAATCTTTATCCATATCAAGTAAAAACCAAGCCGCTCTTGGTCCAGATTTTTTACCAATAAAAGCCAGATAAACAGCTTGAAAACCTTGTCTAGCTCCAAGACTAGCTTTAGCTATCTCAAACATTTGTTGTTGTAATTCTTGAGGATCCCAATTATCTTTACTATTAATTAAGTCATTAACTTGTTTTAAATAATGCTTTTGCTCAGCAGTTAAATCAGCAGCCGCCTTTGGCAATTCTGCTGTAGCTCTAAATTGATAATCCTCAGGAGCATATCTATCAAGCCAAAGCTCAGCATATTTTTTTCTTTCTTCTAAAAATTTCAATTCCTGTTTATTTAAGGCAGAATCCTTAATTCCGGCAAGTTTTTCTTTTAAATCAATCTCTGGATATTGCATCCACAAGGCTACATCTCTAAATCTGGGTAAAAAAGATTGCTTTTGTATTTTCTTAACTTGAGACAATTTAAAAGCTCTAGCCAAACGCTGATCACCTTTTATTTCTTGCCAATAGATCTTTGCTGCTTCATCATAAGCATCAAATAAATCTGGAATAGCATCTGTATTTGGATCAAAGTCAATTACTGTATTGTAATGATTGCTGACAAACAAAAACCTAGCTACTTCTGCTGGAAAAAGCTCAGTAAACTCCCGAGCTGAAGTGCCAACTCCTTTACTAGAACTCATCTTACTACCTCGTAGTAAAATCCATTCATAAGGAATATCAAAAGGCACTATATACTTAAATACTTGTCTAAGTAAAGCATTAGCCATGTCGCGAGAGCCTCCAGCACTGCAATGATCTTTACCAGCTCCCTCCAATTTCACTCCCAGAGCCTTCCAATGAGCAGGCCAATCAACCTTCCAGAGTAACTTACCAGTACCATCAAAAGGACTAATCTTTCCTTTAAACCCACAACCTTTAGCCCAGTCAACTTTATCTGGCTGACATTCAAAACTTACCTGCTTGCCATCCCAGTCAGTCACTAGAGTAGTTCCCACTTTGCCACATTGAGGACAAATTACTTGGAAGGGATACCATTTTGCTGGCAAATCATAATCAGCAACTTGTTTATATACTTTTTTAATACCTTCTACATTATCTAAAGCCTGCTTAATCACCTTATTCATTTGACCAGATTCATAAAGTTCATGACTCCAGATAATATCTTGAGTACAGCCAAGCTTTCTAAAAGCATCAATAAAATCTAGAGCATAAAACTCAGCAAAGCTTTTGGCATTTTGATACTTTTTCTTTTCTGATGAAGAAACTCCTGCAAAATTAATGCCAGACTTTTCCAAAGAAGGAGCGGGAATACGATGTAGTGGTTTTCCCATATGTTGACTATATTCTTTTTCGTCAAGATAATGAGGTAAACCATCCATTGGGTCCATATCATTAAAAACATAAGTACTTTTAACTTTATTTGTTTTTTCCAGTAGAGCTTTATAAACTACATCATGTAAAACCACCCCACGCAAAGATCCTGTATGAACTCTCCCTGATGGAGTTTTCATATCATCCACATGAATGATCTCAACCTTATTTTCCTTTTGCCAAGCTAAAACTTGCTTTACAATTTGATCTACCCAATGGGGAGATTGTTTGATTGATTGGTTGTTTTGCATAATTTCCTTTTCTATTTTAACTTGCAGCCCTGATAATTTCGAGCCTAAATCAGCGAAAACTAAAAAACCCCGCTTTCTGCGGGGTTTTATTTTTCTATTTTTTATTTTATTTTATATACTATATAAGTTATCTTCCCCGCAGGTGCTTCTACCTCTACTGTATCGCCCTTCTTCTTGCCAGATAAGGCTTTACCTAAAGGTGAAACACTAGAGATTTTACCCTCATTAGGATCTGATTCAAATTCACCTACAATTTGAAAAGTAAACTTCTTATTCTTTTTGCCCTTTAAATACAAAACCACTGTTGAACCCAAACCAACTTTTGTGAGACTTTTAGTTTGTCTAACTACTTTAGCCTTGGCAAGCACCTCATTAATCTGGTCAATTCTTGATTCAATAATAGCTTGGTCATCTTTAGCATTCTGATAATCACTGTTCTCACTTAAATCACCTTGTTCCCTTGCTGCTGCCACTCTTTTAATTACCTTTGGTAATTTTTCTTCCACCAATACTCTTAACTCTTCTTTAAGTTCTTCAAGACCTTCCTTAGTTAGCTCTATAGTTTGTTTGTTTTGTTGTTTATCTGACATAACTTAAAGTAGTATAAATTGTTTTCTGGAGCTGACAAGGGGAACTTACGATTCAATAAAAATTGTTTCTACTCGGCTAAGACAATGACCAGATCAAAATTTTCCTCTGGATCTTCAACTCCAATTTCATCTGAATAATTAAGCTTTAAATCAGTAGCTTCTTCCAGCAATTCTTCTAAACTAGAATTTTCCTCTGCCATCAAAAGATGAAAACCATCTTCATAGTCACCTTTAGCATTGCGAGCTGTAACCTTGCTAAAATCTGCTGCTTCTAATTTCTTTTTTATTTTACCGGCATAACCAGAGGTGGTAGTAGCATTAACTACCAAAATTTTAATCTTATCTTTTTCAATTTCTGGCTCAGGAGTCGGAATAGCAGTTGGTTCTGGGGTAGGGGAAGCTTCAGCTACTACCACCGGACTAGAAACTTGTTCTGAATCTTTATTTGTTAGAGATAAAATTCCTAAACCTAAACCCACACCAATTGCTACAGTAACACTAAAACTTGCCAAAGCAATGAAAAACATCTTAAGCATGTTATTTACACCTGCTTTGTTTTTAATAACGAATTTTTTCTCTGCTTTGTCTTCCTTATCCGAAGCAGTTTTTTCTTCTGTTTTAGCTTTATCATCACTCTTCTTTGCTTCAGACTCTCCTTCAATAAATTGCTTTAAATCCACTTCTTCAAATGATTTAAGAGTTTCATTGGCTTCTTTAAAATCTAATTTCTTTTCTTTAATTTCAGATTTTTCAACTTTTGATTCTTCCTTAACAGTCTCTTTTACAGTTGCTGTAACAGCAGTGGGAATGCTTGATTCTTTGATTTCAGCTATATCAGCTGCAATTATTTCAGGCTTTTTTTCTTTTGATTCTTTGGGATCTAGGGATTCTACCTTACTTTCAGCTTCACTCTCTTCTTCTAAAGCAAGTTTTTTCCCTTCTAAGGCAATCGCTGAATCAGAGGCACTAGGCTTAGGCAAAGCAGCTGTAGCTGTCACTGTTTCCGCAACTTTGGCTGCTGTCTTTTCAGTTGATTCTTCTTCCGTCTCGGGCTTTTCTTTTTCTTTATCACTAGCAAGCATAGCATCTTTTAAAGAAACTTTACTTAAGGCAAAAGTAGGTAATTGATAATCAGGAATAGAAATTGTCTTCATACCTGACTCAATCACTTTTTGCACATAGGATGGCATCTTAGCATCTTCTTCTTTGAAAGTAGCTAGTTGCTGAATTGGCACAATTTTACTAAGATCATCTTTTAGTTTTTCTTCTACCAAACTACTGGAGATCAAATATAAAGTTTGAATACTTGGTTCAGCTCCTTTAAGAGTTTTTACTGTTTCTACTAAAGTCTCAGCTTCACTGACAGCTACCTCACGACTTTGATCCACCCCAATATAATGTAGAGTAGAGTAAAGTCTATCGCCCATTTGTAAAATAGAAATTGATGGTTCCAGAGAAATAATAGATTTGACAGTCCAACTAAGTGAATAAATATTTTTAATCTTAACTTTATGCTCACTAACAGCTTGTTTAAGAGGTACTAATAATGATTTTTCTAAAGCTGAAATTTGAACTTTAAAAATACCTTTATGTTCTGTCAAAACAGTGGTATCAACTTGATGAGTATCCAAACTTAAACTTAATTCTGGTAATAATTTTTCTTTAAGATATTGCTTAACTTTATTTTCACTGCTTTCTTTGACATTAACAATCGTATTGGTAAACAAAAAATCTGGTAAAACTAATGAATATTCACCTTCCTCAACTTTAGCAGCCAGTTTCATCACATTGTCAGCAATAAATTCGTTATCATCCAAAAACTTACCATTGACTTGTCTAAAACTTTGAATTTGGAAACTATGAGCTTGTTTAGCTGGTAAAAGCTCAACAATATAAGCAACGTCAGGAAGAATATAAAGTAATTTTTCTGTATTTAACATAGGGCAGATTATAACTTATTCTTTCATTAACTTTAAGATAGAATCAATGCCTTTCTTCTATTTTTTATAGTATGAGGAAAAGGAATTAACTTTGCAAGCAGGAATTGTTTATTTTACGTCTAAATTATAGAATATATAAATATTGCTATTTATATATAAGCAGTTCAATTTATTGAATAGCTTAGATTAATATGTTCAAGGAAAAAGTAAAAATTATTGGACCTTGTGAACAAAGTTTAAGTCAAGATCTCCCAGATGGGCTTATAGGTTTTATAATGAAAGCTTATCTACAAGCTACCTCTGCTGTATTTGAAATTCAACCGCGGATGGAGCAAGCCTTAAGATTCCTCTCCGAAGCTAAGCAATCTGTCTTACTTACTACAGAAAAACACTGTAGTGGCACAGAAATATTGGGAGCTATTCTATTAAGTCCCTTAAGCAAAGAAAAAGAATATGCTTGGATTAATGATATTTTTTATCATGGAGATGAAGAAATTCTCACTCGATTATGTACTGAAGTATTAAAACAATATCATGGCCTAGTTACTTGTAGTAATTCGCCAAATATTTTGAATGCACTGATGAGAGTAAAACGTCGCAGTGAAAAAAAATTGGCTTTAAGATGGGGAGACCTTACTTTGATACCACCTGTTTTGGGAGAAAGTGGCAAAATAGAACTGCGAGATGATAGATTAGGAGACGAAAAAACAGAATTTCAAAAAGCAATGGAGCATGCAAATGCAATCATTAATTCAGTTTTATCAAAAACTCTAGGAGAAAAAACAGCTGATTATTTAAAGGGAGGGTCAGTAATTGGATTTCCAGCTAAGATATTCCCGCCAATGACTTTAGACAGGATATCACGTTTTCCTTTAAAATTTCATCCATTTGCTGAAGAATTACATCAGTTAGAGCAAGAAGGTATTGAATCAGTATTTACCTTAGCAGAAGGCTTAATTCCTAGTTCAGCTGCTTCTTTTGTAATTTTGGTAAAAACAGAATCGTAGACTGTTATATAATGATTACTTATGTATCAAGAGCGCATACGTGATCATCGAAGTTTGTTAGGTTTACCTTCTATAGATATACATTTCGGAACAAAAAATCAAAATATTTGGGAGAGGTTGAGCGCTACAGAAAAAAACGAAGCTGTAGAGACTCTAATGGAGAGTTCCCTTGTTTACGGACATGAACTTGATGCAGAAACTGCCCGATTTCTTTTGATAACTAATAATGAAGCTTTCTTTTCAGCGCAGCCAACTGGTTTGTCAGATATTCTTCTCTTAGCCCCTATTCCTGGCAATCATAGATGGAGATGGTTAGGAGATATCTGCTCTAATTCAGACAACCCAAAACTAATTAGAGAAGCCTTTGAATTTTATGATGGCCTAATAACTCTTACTAATAATCCTCTATTGTTAAATATACTGTTTAAACTTAGCCAAGAAAGAAGATTCGGACTTCTAAAAAAATTCTCTTTTCAATGGGGAAATCAAATTATTGGAGACCCTGAAATGACTTTACCCTTACTTTTAGCTGCACTAAAAAGCCAAGGCTATGAATTAACTAATTATCAAAGCAGACAACACTTCTTACCATTTCAAGCTGGGGTTTATCAAGATACTAGGCAATATAATGTTGAGAGTTTTCCTCCACCCTTTAAGGGATTTGCTCAAATGCTGCAATCAAAAGAGCAGAATGGTTCTAGTATTGCTTCTTTTGCTATTCTTGCAGAGAATAAATGACTTTATTTACTTTTTCTTTTTTTCTTCTTATCTGCCGTTTCTTGTTTTTCCAATAGTTCCCAGACTGCTATTAACCATACTCGTGGATCTATTACAGATTATCACAAACTGAGACAGTTAGATTAAAAATGATATAATTACTAAAACAAACTGGAGAACATCCTGGTAATGAATATGCGAATAGAAAATTCATTTCTTCACGACGCACTCAACCTTTATTTCAAGAAGTAAATTGATAAAAATAAAAAATCGAAGCTAAGCTTCGATTTCTCTATGGTGAGTCCGCCGGGACTCGAACCCGGGACGCACAGCTTAAAAGGCTGTCGCTCTAACCAACTGAGCTACGGACCCATGTCTCTAACCCACTTATTATATCTAAAAAATCCTCTAATTTCCTCAGTTCTTATTCAGTAAAAAACTTAATCACCCCCTAGAAACATACTCCCCACTTTCAGTATCAATAATCAAAGTATCTCCTTGCTTAATAAATAAAGGTGCTTGCACTATGAGACCAGTCTCCATAGTGACAGGCTTTTTACCTGCTGTTTGTCTGTCACCGGCAATAGCCTCTGCTGCTTTTTTAACTTTCATCTTTACTTTGGGTGGTAGACTAACACCAATCGCTTTTCCGTCCAGCAAACTCAAATAAACAGACAATTCTGGTACTAGAAACTTTTCTTTACCTTCTAATAATGAACTTGGCACTGAAAGCTGCTCATAAGTCCTCTGATCCATAAACACTATCTCATCACCATCAAGGTAGAGGAACTGCATCTCCTTTGACTCCACATCCAACTGCTCGATTGTATCATGTGACTTAAAAGCAAACTCAAAAGTTGATCCACTTTTGACATTTCTTAATTTTGTTCTAGTAAAAGCTGAACCTTTACCAGGTGAAACAAACTTTGTTTGCACTACATAATGAGCCTGATTTTGATAAAGAATATAAGTTCCTTTTTTAATATTACCAGCTTTAATTTTTGGCATGAAAGTAATTTTAACTTAATTATTAAATCTTGTCATCTTGAAACTGACTGTGAAATAAATGAGTAAGTCTTAAGTTAAGAATTGGTTTTTCTCTTACCAACCATTGAGTTTTAAAGTGATATATATACCATAGAGTGATAAAAGCAGAAGGGACTCTTTTCTTTCCAATCTTTCTCTAGTAAACATAAATAAGACTACTACCACCACTGTTAATAGCAAAAAAGGCAAATCAAAAGTAACAGCCCTACGATCAACGTTCCAGCCACTAATCACAGCCCCAGAACCAAGCGCCACTAAAATGTCAACAATATTGCTGCCAATCAAATTGCCCATTGATAGGCCATCTGCTTTTTTAAGAACGGCACTGATTGAAACAACCATCTCTGGCAAACTAGTACCGATCCCTACCAGCACAACTCCAATCACATATTGACTCAAACCTAATAAACTAGCAATTTCAATGCCTTTTTCAATCACCAATTGTGAAGATTCTGCTATTATGACTAAACCCACTGCCAACTGCAATAAAGGTAAAAAAGATTTTGATTTTTCTCTTTTGATTTTTAGCTTTATTTTTTCCAAACTAGACTGCTTTTTTAAAGTAATAAAATAAAAAAGATATAGCACAAGAAAAATAAAGCCATCTGTTTTGGAAATCTCTCCATCTAAAGCTAAAACAAAAAAAATAAAAGTACTCAAAATCAAAACCAAACCGTTATACAAAACTTTTTCTTTTTTCATTTTTAACACTCTGAACAAACCAGCTATACCCATCACTAAAGCTATTTGTCCCATATTAGAACCAATCACATTGCCAACAATAATACCTGATGTCTCTATACCTTGGTTTCTCTCAATAGCTCCAGTTAGTGAAACCATAATTTCAGGAAAATCAGTGCCTATAGCCAAAATTGTTAGGCCAACAAAAGTTTCAGAGAGACCTAATTGTCTAGAAATTTTAATTGCCCCACGGATAATTAATTCAGAACCAAACCATAAACCAACTAGCCCAAGAAAAAATAACAAAAAATAAAGTGGCATATTGCTTATTAAAGCATGAATCAAGGAGGGAGATCAAAGGGAGCTGAGACAGAGTGGTGGACATAGTTTCTTCTACTTTTGCATTAAGTCCTTGTCTATCTCTGCCATTTTAATTATATAATCATAATATGGATCTAAGTTCTAAACAAAAACAAGCTTGGATTCTTCGAGAAGAAGGAGAAGCTGCTAAATCCCTAGCCATCAATTATGGCATCTACTATCAACAAGAGACAGACAAAGATTGGCAGTCGGCTATCAATACCCTCGTAGATATTTCTCTTAGCTGGTCAGTGCTTGCCAAACAAACAGGCGAGAGTTTATATTTTGAAGCAGCTTTATCGTCAGTACTTCAAGCGAAGAAAATAGCAGATTTTCACAGGCTGCCATTAAGAAAAGATTTCAATTTTCACCTTGGCAGAGCTTTAAAAAATGTAGGTCAATATGAACAAGCTCTCCAAGCATTAAATAGATTTGTGGATGAGGAGCAAGATAATTTGACAAAAGCTGAATTAGCTGAAGCAAAATCGCAATTAGCTTTTGCCTTAGTTAAAACTGGAAAAAAGAATGAAGGTTTGAAATTATTGCACCAAAATGTAGGAACTTTGATAAATTGTCCAGCAGAAATCTCAACTCAAGGAAAAGATTTAACAGCCATCAGAAAAGCTGGCGCTCAAATTAAACTAGCCCAAGTAATTGAAAATAAAACAGAGGCAAAGGAAATTTTAAGAAAAGTAATTCAAGAAACTAAAGAAAAAGGCCTCGGAGCTAGAACTGCTGAGGCAGAAAAATTGTTGGAAAGTATTTAAGACAAAAATCAGCGTTCAAGCTGATATCGCTCAATCTCATTTTTACCCACTCGCTCTTGCGGTGGAATCAATTTTAATCCTAAATAATTATAAAATTCTTTTTCAGTAGCAAATTTCTTAATCTTGCCAGTTTTTTTATCCTTAATCCCATGCTCAGATAAAGATAAGCCTTTAGTCATGGCAAACTCACGCAAGCGGATATTATGTTCCTTGCTGCCGGTAAAATGCTGAACAAAACTACCCCATTCATCAGCAGGCGATATTTTCAAATCAACCTGCCAATTATTAGTTAAAACCATTCTAATCATATTATCTCCAGCCACTAATAATCGTTTCACCAACTTGATTTTGCTAATTGCTTTTTTGAAAGGGGAGACCTGAATTATTACTGCCCCCAAATCAAGATCACCTACTGTCTCAGCTTCTCTTCTCAAGCTACCTAGAAAAATAACTCGTTTAACCTCAGGCACTTTTAGCATAGCTTGTTTGATTTTTTTAGCCATTTTAAGAGCTCGCTCGCGAGGAATGCGAGCTTTTTTATGCTGCTTTTCTAGCGCTTCAATTAATTGAACTTCACTTTTTTCACCAAAACCAGCTAGATTACTTAATTCACCTGCTTTAGTCTTAGCTAATAAATCATTAATCGCTGTAGATGATTTATTTAACTTAAACTTTTGGCAGAGCTTGAGCGCCTTTTTAGCACCAATGCCATAAAGCTGTACTAGGGGATACATGCCGCCCGGAAATTTGGCAGTATATTTTTCAAAAGCACGAATATGACCAGTAGTGAATAACTCCACTATCTTGCTAGCAATGCTTTCACCAATTCCTGGCAGTTCATCAAGTTGTTCAATAAATTTATTTTTGGCAGCTGCTGGATCTTGTTTCTTGAGCTTAGCAAACTCGTCTGCCAACTGATAATCTAACTGATGAATCACCACTCCAGCCTCTTCATATGCTCGCGCCCGAAAACGATTGGCGCTTTTCAAAGCTAGAATCTCGCCAATAAATTTAAACAGCTTAGCAATTTCATCATTGCTCATCTTTTTGTTTAAAGGTAATTTCATTATCAGTGTCGCTATTTATTGACAAGTCCATTTTACAACTAAATTTGCTTAAAAGCAGGGTGGGAATTGTGGATTTTTCAAAAATTACTGCTCGGGAAATAGACACAAACATTAAAACTGGAATCTTTTAACTCAATCATTTCTTCACTAGAATCTAATAAGGAAAAATACTGTCTAGACAAGTATTTATCTTTGAATTTCTCATAATCCTTAACTTCACAATCAAGATATCCCTTCTCTAAATGTTCAGAATCAAATACCCTAACTCGACAATGATCTATTGAGCATAAATTGAAACATAATCTATTCCACTTGCTAAATCCTCCTGGTCAACATTACAAGCAAGCATTGCCATCGCTTCAGAAACTATCTTGGTAAATGTAGTAAGAAGTTTTTTACTTAACATCTAAGCTTGTGTAAATTTCTGTTTAATTTTATCATTTTTGTGGATGGACAAAGAATAGTGCGAGAAATTATAGAAATGCCAGAGGGTGTTTTGATTTTGCCTATAACAGATGATGGAAAAATTGTTTTGACCCAGGAATTTCGCCATAATCACGGTTTAACTTATGGTGTACCGATGGGTAAAAAGGACCCGGACGAAAAACCTTTAGAGGCTGCTAAACGAGAATTAATGGAAGAAGTCGGCTTATCAGCCAAAAAATGGACTCACATCAGTCGACATCACAATGGAATTCATGAAGAAGGTCTCAACCACTACTATGTAGCCGAGGGACTAAGTCAAGGCAAAGCCAACCCGGAAGATGATGAATATATTCAACAGATTGAAATGAGTTTTGAAAACGCTTTCAAGCTTATGAGACAAAATAAAATTGTTGAAGTTAGAAGCCGTGGATGTATTTGGGCGGCATATATTTATATTTTGAGTGGGCAAACTTTTTGCTAAAATAATACTAAATAATCTGGATGAGTAAACAATTTAAATTATAAATCATCAAGTAGTACGAACTTCAGTCAAACATTTCATTAATCTATTTGTTGAAGTATCACCAAAATCCCCTTGGATCAGTTGTTTCTTGACTTTCTTTAATAATTTAGTTCTCTCTGCTACAAATCGCTTTTCAATGTCTTTAATAGCAGAAATATTATTTGATCTAGTTTATATCATTTTATATAAATTACTGTGCATTTCTGTTACTTTTTGAGCGGGTGACCAGAATCGAACTGGCCTCTTCTCCTTGGAAGGGAGATATACTACCGATGTACTACACCCGCATTAAAAACAAAAATTAAAATTTCAAAGTTAACTTTTTAATTTTAACATAAACCAGTCAAAATCGCCTTTTTTAAGAATCACCACTTTTTTCTACTGCATTTCTAAAAGCCTGATACTGCACTGTTGGTTGATCATTTCTATCAATAAAACCAAATAAAGCAAATGGCCCAGGGTCACCTTTCAATAAAAACGGGGTCACTGCCATCACTTGCGGATTGGACCAAATATGCTGCATGGCATAAAGATAATAACTTTCCAGCCATTTAGCTGTAGCGGCATTAGCTACCCAACCTGTTTCACTGATCACTACTTGGAAATCTTTACCTGTTTTTTCCTTCAAATAGGCCAATTCATGTAAAAAGCCCCTCAAAGAATTCTTAGCTGTTTTTTCTGGAGAAGAGCTAAAACCAGGGTTAGGGTAAGAGTGAGAATTCCATAAATCTATCACTGAAAAAACCTCCTTGTCATAGTCATACATTTGATCTAAATAGTTAAAGGCCTCCATGGTCTGACTACCATTAGGGGCTGCTAAATCCATAGCTGCTGGTAAAACCACATAGTTTTTAGCTTCTGTATGGGCCCAATTACTGGTAAAAGTCAAAATTCTACTATAAGACTGAGCATCGATTTCACCACCCCATTCTTTAGCGTGATTGACCTCATTAAACACAATAATATATCTTTTATCAGTTGGCCAATCTAAATCACTCAAAAAATCCATTAAATCAATGATTTCTTTTTTGCTAGGAATCTTCCAAGCATTGTTTTCTAGCTTAGTAGCTAAACGTACAATAGGAATAATTTTTTCTTTTTTTGATTTATCAAAAAAATCTTGCCATTCAGCTTTTTTATCAAGATCATTTAAGGAAAGGGGAATGGTCACATAATACCAGTCATCATTTTTATCACTTTCAATTAAATCTTTAGCTTGATCAATTTCCCCAGGATTTAAAATATGCACCCCTAAAACTTGACCTTCTCTGGCATAAACCTGACTCACTAAATTAAATAGTGAAAAACAGCTCAAGAATGCTAGTAAAAATAACTTTTTTAAAATCCTCATTCTAATATTATAGGATATATTAACCTCAAGTATTTGTCAAGTAGCAAGCTTATAAATAATTTGCTAGAATAGACTTATCACAAGATAAAAAATTTTGCGATCAATCTGCCTTAAGCTCAAATTTTATGAAAAAATTATTTTTTGCTTATGCCTGGTTACTTTTGAGCACTGGTACTATTCTAACAGGTATTGCTGGGATTAACTTCTTTTATTTAACTCAGAATAAACAGACTCAAAATCAAGAAGAAGAGCTGCAATCTCCACATGTGCAAATTTTTGAAAAAAATGAAAGTGAACAGGGTGAGGTGAAAGGTGTAGAGACTATTATCGAAAGCGATGATGCTCGAGCGATCATTGTTGCTAATTTTTTAAAACGTTATAATTCTCCACTTAAGCCCTATGAGCATTATGGCCGTGTATTAGTTGAAATTGCTGATAAGTATGAGATTGATTTTAGATTACTGCCAGCCATCATGATGCAAGAAAGTAATCTTTGTAAAAAAGCTCCAGCAGGTTCTTATAATTGTCTAGGTTTTGGCATTCATGAAAAAGGTACTCTTACTTTTAATTCATATGAAGAAAGTTTTGATCGAGCGGCTAGAGAGCTTAAAAAGTACTATATTGACCAAGGCCGGCTTACTACAGAAGATATTATGAAAAAATATACGCCTCATAGTGATGGCAGTTGGGCTAATTCTGTGAATCAATGGATGGCAGAAATGAAATTTGATGATCGAAGTCTGGGAAAAGAAAAGAAAACTAATGCTAATGTTTTAGAATATGCCCAAGCAAGTGAAAGTGCAGAACCAAGCGTGACCCCTATTGTTGAAAAAAAATAGATTGATATCTTCCGATATATTTTGACAATCTTATAATTTTATGTTACAGTATTATTACCTCAGAAGGTCCTCCCTCACCGGGAATCGTTCTGAGAATAAAGAGTCCCGATTGATTATTGATTTCGGGATTTTTTATTTCTCCCATTTCTAAATTGGTGCCGAAGGAGGGACTTGAACCCTCACCCCATAAATAGGACACGGTTCTAAGCCGTGCGCGTCTACCAATTCCGCCACTTCGGCTTTTTAGGCACAAATATTATACTTCACATTAGTCATCTTTTTGCAGTAAGATTAGTCTATGAACGAAAGTCAAAGTAGTGGGCAGATTAATCCAGCACCAATTAATCCTACCTCCACTGTAGCTCCCAAAGCTCCATCTACACCTCAAGCTAGCATGCCTGCAAATAGTCAAACTCAGCCAGGCAATGAACAAGCAGCTCAAAGTCAAGATCCTAACCAACCATCAACTTTTAAAGGAAAAGTTCAACTTTTACTTATCAATTTGATAGATTATATAAAATCTCACTTTGACAAAATTATTGTCATTATTCTTACTATCCAAGGTTTGAGAGGTTTAATTACTTCTGTCAAATTTATCATGATTGAATATCCAATCTTGGAAGAGCAATTGGCTAGTCATCAAATTACTCAAGAACAAATTAATATTTTTGCCAATAAAGCAATTGTCATGCTCACAACTACAGTTTTGAGCATGTTTTTTGCTCTAAGAATTTCTCTAGTACAAAGTCAAATAGCAAAAAAAGTCAACTCTGCTCTTGGGGTGCTAGTTATTATTTTGGATAGATACATCAATATATATCTGACTGAAATTGGCTCAGCTCAAATCATTACTAATTTATCTATATCTTTGGTGAATTTAGTTAAAAATCTTTCTCAATAAAAAGCAGTTTAAGTCTTGGTTATAATATCCCTATGAAATTATGTGGAAAAAATTTTTATTTTTAAACTCTCGAGAAGAAAAAATTAAACCGCTGGACTTTAAATATCAGCATCGTGCTTCTTTAAGAGCTAAAAACTTGACTATCAAGATTAATCAGCGTGGTCAGGTAATTGTGGTCACACCCAAAAATTTCTCCAAAAAAAAGCTTAATAAGTTTTTAAGAGAAAAACAAAGCTGGATTAAAAAAAAACTCAAACAAATCAAAGCAGCAAGAACAAAAATTTCCCAGCAAGAATTAATGATTTTTGGTAAAAAATATCAAAAAAAAGTTGAATTTAATCAAAAACGTGCCTCAGGTTTTTTTATTAAAGGTCAAGATATAATTTTGAATTTAATTAATCAAACAGCCTTAGAAAAAGATCAATTAAAGGCAAGCAGTGATCTTCATCTAAAATATTTTCAAAAAACTATTAATCAAAAACGGCTTAATCGATTTTTAAAAAACACCGCTGAAAAATATATTATCCCTCGAACTCACCAACTGGCTAAAAAAATGGCTATCAGATTTAAGAGAATTTCGCTAAGAGAACAAAAAACTAGATGGGGCAGTTGTTCAAGCAAAGGGAATTTAAATTTTAACTGGCGCTTAATCCATTATTCCCCTGAGATTATTGACTATGTCATTATTCACGAATTAGCTCACAGAAAAGAAATGAATCACTCTAGAAAATTCTGGCAACTAGTGGCTAAATATGACCCTGAATATCCCAAACATAGAGGATTTTTGAAAAGACATGGTGTTAACTTAGATTAAGCAAAACTTGTCTTTATCTCCTAAGCTATGTCATACTATCATTATGAATATCCGCAACCCTTTCAAACCAAAACCTAGCCTTAAAAAAAAGCTCAGTGGCAGTTTACATTTAAAACCAAAACTTTGTACTAAAGCCAAGATCTTTTGCTTGTTAATTCAGATATTTCTGTATATTGCTATTTTTATAGCAGGCTATACCGTGGCAAAAATACAAACTCTTTTCAATCTTATCTGATAATATGATTACTATCCTTCATGGCGATAATACTATTAAGTCTAGAGAAAAGTTAGTGGAGATCATTAATGCTGCTAAAGGAAAAAATATCAAGATTATTAGATTAGAGGCAAAAAAACTAACTGAGCCTAGATTAGAGGAGAATTTACTTAGTGAAAGTCTTTTTCTTGATTCAAAATTAGTTATTATCGAAGAATTGCATTCATTGCCTAGAAGCAAAAAGAAAAATAATTTAATAGACATGATAGCTAAATCAAAAACTGAGATCGTGCTATGGGAAAAACGCCAATTAACAGCCACTATGCTGAAAAAATTTTCTCAGGCCAAAGTTTTTCAGTTCAAACTTAGCAGAATTCTATTTACTTGGCTTGATTCTTTAAATCCCCAAAAAAAACAGAAAAAAAAGCAGCTGGAATTATTACAACAGACTACGCAATATGACGACGAATGGATTTGTTTTTCTATGCTTATTCGCCAAATTAGATTAATGATTCAGGCTAAAGAGGGAGCTAAGATTAAAGGAGCGCCTTTTATGATTACCAAACTTAAAAAACAAGCTCAAGCTTTTTCCTTGACTAAGCTCATTCAGATTCATAAACAATTATTAAAAATTGATTTAGCTCATAAAAGTTCAAACAATTATTTAGACTTAGCTCAAGATTTAAACATACTAACATTGAATTTATGATAAAGTTGGATTAGTCTAAGCTTAAAACAAGTATCTCTTATTCTTTAATTGTCTTCGTATGAAAAAGTATGATAATATCATTTTTGACACTAAATTGTGATAATAGTTAATTTAAATTAACTATTTACCAAACAGAAACTAAAAAAAGCTGGAATTATTAAATTCTTAGAAAAATAAAGAAAGGTCTTATGTATAAAATAGTCCCAAAAATGAATCCTCACATTTTTCGCGGTTATGATTTGCGTGGCGTGGCTGATGTAGATTTAAGTGAAGACGTTTACTATACTCTAGGACGAGCTTATGCTACTTTTCTCCATCAAAGAAGAATCAAAGAAGCAACTGTAGGCAGGGACAATCGACTCACTGGCCCGGCATACTCCAAAGCTTTTATCAAAGGCCTTAATGATGGAGGAATTGATACTGTTGATATTGGCCTTAGTCTCAGTCAAATCACTTATTATTCCTCTTATGAATTCAAAACTAAAGGTAGTGCCATCATCACTGCTTCTCACAATCCTAAAGAATACAATGGTCTCAAACTGGGAGTGGGCTACTCAGACACTATGATTACTGAAGAAATTCAGTATTTGCGAGAATTGGTTGAAAAGGGTAAATTTTGCAAAGGCAAAGGTAAAAACAGAAAACAAGATATTTTTCCAGCTTATAAAGCTGATATCTTGAAACATTTTGATCTTAAAAAGAAATGGAAAATAGTAGTAGATGGTTGTAACACCAACGCCGGTAAATTCTATCCTCCAATTTTCAGAGAAGCTGGTGGCACAGTCTTTAAACAAAATTGTGAACTAGATGGTAACTTTCCGCTAGGTGTACCAGATCCTACGGAGATAGAAGTTTTAGAAAGATTGGCAGAGGGTGTTAAAAAGCATAAAGCTGACATTGGTTTTGCCTATGACAGTGACGGAGACAGAATGGCTGTGGTTGATGAAAAGGGGCAAGTTTTGTGGATGGATACCATTGTGGCCTTATTTGCTAAAGACATCTTAGATTTCATGCCTGGTAGCCCAATTGTTTATAACACCCTTTGTTCTAGACAGGTGACGGAAGCTATCGAAGACGGAGGTGGTGAAGCTGTGATGTGGATGACCGGACATTCGTTTATTAAAGCTAAAGTTAAAGAAGTTAGATCTCCTTTTGGAGGAGAACTTTCTGGTCATATTTTCTTTATGGATAATTTTTATGGGCATGATGACGGAGCTTATGCTAGTTTGAGGTTACTGCAATATCTAGAAAGAAAAAAGATGACTCTTAGTCAAGCTGTTAATCAACTTAGTCATTACGTAAGTAGCCCAGAAATTAAACTTGGCTTAGCTGATGCAATCAAATTTAAATTCATTGATAGCAAAATCAGAGCTGAATTTAAAAAACAATGGCCAAATGCTAAATTTGTAGATATCGATGGCATCAGAATGGATACTAGAAATGAGATGGCTATTGTTAGAGCATCACAAAATGGGCCATATATCACTGTTAAGTTTGAAGGAAAAACTCAGGCCCAATATGATAAAGTTAAAAAAATACTCAAAACTATTTTGAGTAAATATAAAGAAGTTGATTGGTCTACAGGTGTTAACACCCATTCCCTAGATTAAATCATGCATAAATTTTATACTCAAAATTACAAATTCTGCCCCAGATGCAAGAATAAGTTAGTGAAGGAGGAAGGGGCACTACGTTGTTATCAATGTGGTTTTGTGGTCTATAGTAATCCAGCTGCAGCGGTAGTAGTTATTGTTATTCAAGATAAAAAAATCTTGCTGGCTAAAAGAGCAATTGAACCTCTAAAAGACTACTGGGATAATCCTGGTGGTTTTGTTGATTTTAGTGAAAACATAGAAGATACAGTTATTAGGGAAGTCAAAGAGGAGACTAATCTCACTGTAGCAATTGAAAAATATTTAAGCTCTGAGCCAGATCAATATGGCCCAGAGGGCGCTCCTGTGATAAATTTATTTTATTATGCAAAAATTTTATCAGGTGAAATGAAAGCATTAGATGATGTGGCAGAACTAAAATGGTTTTCATTAGATGAAACTCCAAAAAAGCTAGCTTTTAAGAATACCAAGCGTTCTATTCAATTTGCAAAAAAAATAATCAATGAAAAAAAGTAAATATTTGGAAACTGCTATCAAAGCTGCCAAGGAAGCGGAGAAAATCATTCTTAAATACTATAAAAAGAAAAATAGGATTTCACTAAAAAAGGATTTATCTCCTGTCAGCATTGCCGATCAAAAAGCTGAAGAAGCAATTATCAAGACAATTAGAGCAGTCTTTCCTGAGCATAATATCTTGGGAGAAGAGGGAGGCGATAGAAAAAAACAATCTGAATTTACTTGGATTATTGACCCGATTGATGGAACTAAAAGTTACTTGCGTCACATTCCACTTTTTGCAACAGAAATTGCTTTGATGAAGAGTGAAGAAATCATCGTTGGAGTATCTAATGCTCCTGCTTTGAAAGAATTCCTTTATGCAGAAAAAGGGAAAGGAGCTTTTTGTAATGATAAAAAAATTTTAGTTTCTAATATTGATAAATTATTTGAAGCGTATTTTAGTTTTGGCGGCTTAAAATATTTTAAAAGGGCTGACTTAATCTCTCAACTTGTATCGTTATCTAAGAGCAATCGTGGCTTTAGAGGCATTGGTGAATTTTGGAGTTATCATCTATTAGCACAAGGTAAAATAGATGTGATGATTGAAGCCTGTGGCACTAAGATATGGGATTTTGCTGCTCTGACTCTTATTGTTAAGGAAGCTGGTGGTAAAGTAACAGATATCAATGGCAATGATATTAATATTAAAACCGACTCTATTATCGCTACTAATGGTAAATTACATCAAAAAATAGTTGATCGTTTCAAAAAAATAAACTAAGAACAAAATGATTCCAAAAATAACAACTAAATTAGATAGAATACTTAATATGAAAAAACAAAGCAGTAAAAAAATCAATAAATCTATTCTTGATAGTCGTCAGGCAATCGCTAAGATCGACAAATCAAATGTCTTAGGTTCAGTTGAAGCTTTAGCTGATCAAATAAAACATATCTGGGAAATCGCTGATCAGAGTTTAAGCTTTAAAAGTAAAAACGAAATAGAAAATGTAGTAGTGACTGGCATGGGTGGCTCTGCACTAGGGCCAGATGTAGTTAAGTATCTTTTTAAGGAAAAATTAGATCTTCCCTTTGAAGTAGTCAATAGTTATACCCTTCCTAATTATGTCAATCAACACAGTTTGGTCATCCTTTCGAGCTATTCAGGCACTACTGAAGAGGTCTTAGCTTGTAGCAAAGAAGTAGAGAAAAAAAATGCCCAAGTCATGGTCATTACTGCTGGTGGTGAATTAAAAAAAATAGCTGAAAAAAAAAGTTATCCCTTATTATTGATCGATCCTAAATACAACCCTTGTGGAGAACCAAGAATGGCTATCGGCTATGCTATTTTTGGAATGATTGCTCTTCTTAGTAAAGCAGGCATTATCCAAATCTCAGAAGATGAGACCAAAGAAGTGATTACCACTATTATTAGTGTCATAGAAAAATGCAAAGTAGAAGTTGAAGCTGAAAAAAACCAAGCTAAAACTTTGGCTTTTGCCCTTTATGATAAAAGACCTATTTTTGTAGCAAGTGAATTTCTTACAGGAGCTGCGCATGTTGCTGCCAATCAATCCAACGAAAATGCCAAAGCTTTTGCTGACTACAAAATTATTCCTGAAATTAACCACCATCTCATGGAAGGTCTACACTTCCCTAAAAGTAATACCTACAGCCATTTATTTATTTTTTTCAATTCATCACTTTATAATCCTAGAAACCAAAAAAGAATGAAACTAACTCAAAGGGTAGTAGAAAAAAATCAGATAGAAACTTTAAGTATCAAACTTGAAAGTGAGAGCAAAATTACCCAAGTTTTTGAATTAATCACTCTCACAGCCTACAGTATCTTTTATTTATCCATGCTCGAAAACGTCAACCCGGATGCTATTCCTTATGTAGATTGGTTTAAAGCTCAGATGAAAAAATAAATTGATTGCATTCAACTTCAAGATACGCTAACATGAATAGTAGTGCAAATTCCCACTATTATCAAAGTCCAGGATTTTCATAGTTATCCCCAGTCTGCCATTGGGCAACTAGCTTTAGTCAAACAAAAACTAAATAAAAACCAAATTCCTTTAGCCCCTACTTTCTGTATTCCCATTAATACTCTTGAAAAAATAGCAAAGTATAATCAGTTGCCAGCAAAAATTCTTGATTTGCAAACTAGAATCAAAATAGATGATCAAGCTATGCTTGATCGTTTACTAAAAAAAGTAAAAACTTTAATCACTTATCAAAAATTACCAAAAAGAATTAGTCTACAACTACTGAAATTTCATGACCTAGAAATAAAGAACAACTTTTTAAACATTTATCCTAGTTATATTAAGCAAGAAATAAATCGTGAAAAATTAGTTCATAAAAACATTATTGGCGAGAGCAATATGCTTGACTCAATTCTCAATCTTTGGGCTGAATCTCTTACTCAAAAAGATTTGGAAAAAAATAACATTTTTCCTGCAGCTATCATTTTAGAAATTAAATTCCAAGCAAAGGTAGCTGGCTTAGCTTATACTCTCAATCCACAAAATGCTAATAAAAGGCAGATTTTGATTAAATCAATTTGGGGTAATTTTCATCATTCTATCTTAGAAAATGAAGGTGACAGTTTTGTCTTGGACCAAAATAATTGGGAAATTATTTACAAAAATATCAAACAACAATTTTTTTATACAGAGCGAATTAGTGATAGACTTGAAGAAAAAAAATTAAAAAAAGAAAAGCAAAAAATAAGTTCTTTAACAGATGTTGAAGCTATTAATTTAGCTCAAATAGTACAAAAAATTAAACGACTCAATCTCAAACATCTAGTTATTAGCTGGTATAAAGCCAATCACAAATATTACATCTCAGATGTTCATTCCTATCAGCTGCAAACAAAGATTGAAGACTATTTACAATTGCCCATTGCTTTGGGCAAAACTATCAACCACGGTTTGATTATCGGCCAAGCTAAGTTTATAGACAAAGCATCAGCACTCAATGATATCAAAACTGACGATATTATTATCTTAGAAAAACTTGATCACAGCTTTCTAAACCAGTTAAGCAAGACAGCTGCCATAATTTGTGAAACAGGCATCAGCACACCTAGTATCTTGCAAGCTATTAAACAAGCTCAAATACCTTGCCTAACTCAAGTTAAATCAGCTAGAAAAAAAATCAGCAATGGCATGAAAATTCTACTTGATGCTAACCATGGCAAAGTTTTTCCTCACAAATATCCTTTCAAAGAGGAAAAGCAACAGCAACAACCTTTACTTAATGAATTTTCTAAACAAACAAATCTTAAACTCTATTTATCAGCGTCGGTAACTGAATTAGATAAGCTAGATCAGTTGGCTGATGGAATTGGCTTATTAAAAAGTGAAAGCTTGTTTCTTCAAACAGGGGAGCATCCTCTACATTTAATTAGAAAATGTAGAGAAGATCAAATTAAAAAAACTTTTATTAATCAAATCAAAACTCTGGCTACTAAAATAACTCAAAGGGATTATCCTGTAATTTATCGTATCCAAACTTTAAACAGCCAAGAATTAAATTCTCTCAAACATGCTGATAATTTTGAAGTAAAAGAAGATAATCCTCACTTAGGTCTGAGAGGTAGTATCAAAACTGTTCATAATTTTGAAATTTTTGATTTTGAACTTGATCTAATTAGAGAGGCTCAAAAAATCTTACCCCAAATTAAAATTATGCTTGCTTTTGTTAGAACAGCTGCTGAATTGCAGTTAATTTTAAAGCACGTGCAGCATTCTTCAAAAGATAAGTATAGACAAATCCCAATTTGTCTGGAAATTGATACCATTGAAAATATTTTAAATCTCAAATACTATTTACGGCAAAAATTAGCTGCTATTTCTATCAACGTGGAAGAGATAAACGCTTTAATTTATGGCATTGATCCCTGTAATCATGAAATTAAAAAATTTTATCCAATTGATATCCCCTTACTAGAAACACTCTTGCTTGAAATCGCTCAAGCTAAAAAAGAAGTCTTAGAAATGACTGATCAGCGAATTCCTGAAATTTATTTACATTTACCAGAAGCAAATGCCGAATTGATCGATATTGCTAGTAAACTAAATTTCACTGCTATCACTATCGAGAGCAAGTTTTCAAGTTCAGCAAAAAAGTGTATTATTGAAATAGAGGAATTTACTAAAAAAAATAGTTGATAATCTTAATCACTGTTGATTAAGGAGATTTTGTCTTCTAACAAGTTTAAAAAAAGAAAGTTAATTATGTCTAAAATTCAAACTATTCAAGCCAGAGAGATTATGGATTCGAGAGGTCTCCCTACTGTTGAAGTAAGTTTGTGGTTGGAAAATGGGCAATCAGTTACTACTAGTGTGCCAAGTGGTACATCAAAAGGGAAAGATGAAGCCCTAGAATTAAGAGATGAAGATCCAGAAAGAATGTTTGGGCAAGGTGTGCTTAAAGCTGTAGAAAATGTAAATAAGGTTCTAGGTCCAAAAATAATTGGTATGGATCCTACTCAACAGTTAGAAATTGACCAATTAATGATTAATCTTGACGGTAGTAAAAATAAAAATCAACTAGGAGCAAATGCTATTTTAGCTGTTTCTCAAGCTGTATTAAAAGCTGGAGCCTTGGCTAGTAATTTACCAGTCTACAGCTATGTACAACAAAAATATCAACTCACAACTGAGCTAGCTATTCCTAATTGTATCTACAGTGTGGTTAATGGAGGTGAGCATGGAGCTGATAATCTTGATATTCAAGAATTCCAAGTCATAGTTGCCAGTAATTATGATTTCCCAACAGCTTTAGGCATAGTTGCTACTTTTCAAAAAAAACTAGAAGAAGTGCTAATTATTAAAGGAGCAATTCATTCAGTTGGTCTGTTAGGAGGCTTTACCCCTAATCTTTACAATAACACTGACGTATTCGAAATATTAATCGAGACAAGCAAAACTACTGCTTATAAATTCGCCCAAGACATTTTTTTTGGAATTGACGCTTCGGCTTCATCATTCTTCAGCCACAATAAATATACTTTAAAGGATAAACCTCAACCATATTCTGCTGCTGAATTACTAGAATATTATAAAAATATCAGAAACACTTACAAAGTAATTTATATTGAAGATCCATTCCAAGAGGATGACAAACAGAGTTGGCAAAATATTACTAATGAAATGGGTGAAACCACCAAAATTGCCGGTGATAGTTTTTTGGTCACTAATAAAGAAAAAATTGATCAAGCAATCAAAGATAAAAGTTGCAATACCTTAGTAGCCAAACCAAACCAAATTGGTAGCATTAGTGAAACAATAGATGTGATCAGTATAGCTAAACAAGCAGGTTGGCAAGTAGCAATATCCCATCGCAGTGGTGAGACTACTGATGATTTAATCGCAGATCTAGCAGTTGGAGTAGGAGCTGATTTTAGTAAATTTGGACCAATTAACAGAGGAGAAAGAACAGTCAAATATAACCGCTTATTAAAAATTTATCAAGATATTGCTCCTCAAAAACAGCCCAATCAAAGTGACTCCCTTCAAAATAATAATGCTCAAACATAAAAATAAACTTAATACTAGTTAATCATTTTTTTAGCTTATGTTAAAAGGCCTGCTCTCAAAAATTCTTCCGTTTCTAAGTCCAAAACAAAGCACTGCTCCTGATACTGTTGGACAAACACAAGAAGTTGCTAGGCAAACTCCGGTACAAGAGCCAGTAACTGCTCCGGCTCCTCCTCCTACCCCACAAATTGATACTAGTACCATTACTGTCCCACAAAATTATCAGACTCAATCATCAAGCAATCAAAGCACACTGACCGTTGATTCTAAGCTTCAAGCAAAATTTAGCTCGCAACCATTTAATGAAACTGTCTCCAGACAACCCTATCAAGGTCCTAAACCAATGGTGGTATTAGTTCTAGATGGTTGGGGAATTGGACCCGACTATGCTGGTAATGCCATCACCTTAGCCAAAACTCCAAACCTTGATAATTTTTGGATTTCTTTTCCGCACACTCAACTTACTGCTAGTGGGCAAGCAGTTGGCTTACCTGAAGGAGAAGATGGAAATACTGAAACTGGCCATCTTAATATTGGCGCTGGCACCATTGTCTATCAAGAATTACCTAGAATTAATAATTCCATCAGACAAGGAGATTTTAACAAAAACCAAGCTTTTCATAATGCTTTTAATCATGTTAGGCAACATAATTCCAATCTTCATTTATTTGGCCTAATTGGCACTGGCAATGTTCATGCTAATATAGAACATCTTTTTGCTTTACTTGAACTTTGTCGAAAAGAAAATATCACTAATGTCTATATCCATACCTTTACTGATGGTAGAGATTCTCCTCCCACCGATGGCATCAGTTATTTAAAACAAATTCAAAATAAGTGTAATAAATTGGGGATTGGGAAAATTGCCACTATTATGGGGAGATTTTATGCTATGGATAGAGATAAAAAATGGGATCGTATTGAAAAAGCATATGATGCTATGGTAGTTGGTACCAAAAATCAATTCTATGATCCAATAGAGGTATTACAAAAAAGTTATGATCAAAATGTTACTGATGAATTTATAGAACCTGCCAATATTCTTAATGAGGATGGTTCATTGAGATTAGTAAAAGATAATGATGCTGTGATCTTTTTTAATTATCGAGTTGACAGACCGCGTGAGTTGACTAGAGCCTTTGTCATGCAAGATTTTGAAGAAGGTGTCAAAAAGGAAGACTATGATCCTTTTTATGAAAAGTACCATAAAACAAGCTTGCAGGAGACAGAACACAAAGTAAGTTTAAAAACTTTTCAAAGAAAAAAGATCATTAATAACTTATTTTTTGTCACTATGACTACTTATGAAAATATTTTACCTTGCGATGTGGCTTTTGCGATGCAGGATATTCCTCATCATATAGGTAAAACTCTTTCTAACCATGGAATTAGACAGTTGCGAATAACTGAAACTGAAAAAGAAAAATTTGTTACTTCTTTTTTAAATGGCAAAATAAAACAAGCTCATCCAGGAGAAGATTGGATAATTTATCCTTCAAAAGGAGTAAAATCCTATGATTCAGTGCCAGAAATGTCTGCCTTTGAAATAAGCAATGAGATCATCAGACAAATGCAAACTAACACTTATGACATTATTATTGCCAATATTTGTAATGGTGACATGGTTGGTCATACTGGCAACCTAGAGGCAGCAATAAAAGCTTGCCAGATTGTAGACCAAGCGGTATCAAATATAGCTAAGGCTGTTCTAGCTAAAAACGGCTTATTAATTATTACTGCTGACCACGGTAATGTAGAAGAAATGATTAATTTAGAAACTGGAGCAGTTGATACTAAGCATTCTACCTTCCCTGTGCCTTTTATTGTCATGGCTAATCAACTTAAAAATAATCCCCAGATGTTGCCAACTGGGATTTTAGCTGATATTTCACCAACTGTTTTAGGTCTCATGAATATCTCTAAACCTGAAGGTATGACTGGACGTAGTTTATATAAATTTTAATTCCTCTTTTTTTCGGTTTTTTTTAAAATTGCCATATTTCTTATCAGTTTGATAATTAAAAATCCACTTGTCAATTCGCTATAGGTTCGGATAAGCTAAATTTAATTTGGGATATCTTTGCCCAAATAAAAAACAAAGGACATATGGCAATTACTTTATATAAACGTCAGCGACAAATTTTGGATTTTATTGCTCAATATATCCAAAAGCATGGTTATTCTCCAACTTTGAAAGAAATTGCTAAATGCATTGGTGTCTCATCTCTAGCGACTGTTCATGAGCATTTACAAGCATTAGAAAGAAAAAAAGTTATTAAACGACAAAGTGGCACAGTTAGAGGAATTGAATTAATTGATAGAACCTTTCTTAAACTAACAGAAAGTGTTGACCTGCCACTTTTAGGTTATATTGCTGCTGGTTCACCAATTGAACCTCACAGCGACCCTAATGCTACTTTTAAAGTTTCCCCTGAAATGATCAGCGGCAAAAGACGGGCTTATACCCTCCAAGTTAAAGGCAAATCAATGATTGAGGATCATATCGATGATGGCGACTATGTAGTAATAGAAGAAACTCAAGATATTAATAATGGGGATATTGTCGTGGCCCTTTTAGATAATGGCCTAGCTACTTTAAAACGTTTTTATAAAGAAGTAACTAGAATTAGATTAGAGCCAGCTAATTCTTCAATGAGTCCAATTTATGCTACTAATGTTCAAATTCAAGGTAGAGTGGTAGGTTTAATCAGAAAATTTAAATATTAATATTTGTTCATTGTAATTATTGCGAAACGAAGATTCGAGTTGCAGTTTTAACATTTACTATAAATAAAAATAGTAAATGTAAACTTAATTACTTTTAAATTTTTTTTCAGAATAATTCAAACTCCAATTCACAAAACATCTCAATACATAAAGATAGTCAGACAAACGATTAGCTATTTTTAGAATTAAAGGTCTAATAGTCTCTTTTTTCGACAAAGCTATCAGACTCCGTTCAAAGCGTCTAGCTACTGTCCGAGCTATATCTAAAAAAACTGCTAATTCAGTTCCTCCAGGAAGTAAGAATCGCTGATGCCAATTCTCTTTCATTCTTTTTTGCAAATCCTCTGAGTTCTTTTCTAACTTATTTAAAACAGTAATACTTAGTTTGGCTTTTGGAGATTGGGCTAGTTCAGCACCTAAAACAAAAAATTCTTTTTGAAGATAAATTAAAAATTTTTGTTCTTCTTTAAAATTAGACCCCAGCTTAGTCAACAATAGACCTAACCATGAATTTAGCTCATCCAAATTACCAATTACTTCAAAAATTAAATCATCTTTAGCTCTCCTCTCACCATTGGCTAAAGCAGATTTACCATCATCACCACCTTTTGTAGAAATATTAATCATATTTATCATTGTTTTTATCCTAACATAAAAATTAACACTTTCATTTCGATAAAATTACGGTTAAAATGAATACCCATGAGCATTCATGGACTATTGACTAATAAGAAAAAAAATAAAACCAAATTTATTTTTGTATCAGGCGGAGTTTTAAGTGGTTTAGGAAAAGGTATTACTGCTGCCTCGTTAGGGGTACTGCTCAAAGAACAAGGCTATTCTGTTACCAACCTCAAGTGTGAAAATTATCTTAATATTGATTCAGGTAATATAAACCCTGTGGAACATGGTGATGTCTTTCTCTGCGAAGATGGTCTAGAAGCTGATTTGGATCTTGGTTCTTATGAAAGATTTCTTTCTCAAGAAGTAGGTTATAAAAATTTCACTACCATGGGACAGATTTATTCCACTGTTATTCAGAAAACCAAAGACCTTCAATTCAACGGGATAACAGTTGATGCTATTCCCTATGTACCAGAAGAAGCAATCAGACGAATCTATCAAGCTGCTGAGGGGTTTGATATTATTCTGGTCGAATTAGGTGGCACCGCTGGGGAATATCAAAATGTTATTTATTATGAAGCTTATAGAATCATGAAGATGAAAAATCCTGAAGATGTAATTCATATTCATGTTACTTATTTCCCAACTCCAGCGAATATCAATGAATTAAAATCCAAACCGACTCAATTATCTGTCAAAACCCTAAACTCTATGGGTATTCAACCAGACTTTATTGTGGGCAGAGCTAGATTGCCAATTGATGACAAACGCAAAGAAAAAGTAGCTTACCATTGCAACTTAAAAAAAGAAAATGTAATCTCAAATCCTGATTGTGAGAGTATTTATCAAATTCCGCTTACTTTTCATGAGCAAGAATTTGATATCAAAGTCTTAAATCTTTTGGGCTTGAAATCTAAAAAAACCAAACTCACATCTTGGAGAAAACTAATTGAAAGAATTTTTGCTAAAAAACAAGAAAAAATTAAGATCGCTATTATTGCTAAATACATTGCTACTGGTGATTATGAACTTAAAGATTCCTATACTTCCTTAATCGAAGCACTGCAGCATGCTGCTTGGCAAAATAGATTAGATTTAGAATTGTTATTTGTCAAAGCAGAAGGATTAGAAAAAAAACGAAAATCAGAAATCAAAAAACTCAAAGATGCCCAAGGGGTAATTGTACCAATTGGTTGGGGAGAGAGAGGTGTAGAAGGAAAAATTAATGCCATTCAATATGCTAGGGAAAATAAAATTCCTTATTTAGGCCTTTGTTATGGTATGCAATTGGCTGCTATTGAATTCGCTCGCCATGTAGTGAAGCTCAAGGGTGCTCATACTACTGAAGTCAACCCTGCTGCCGATCACCCGATTATTCACCAAATTCCATTTGAAGCTAAATATCAAACAATCAAAGGTCAAGGTGCTAGTATGAGACTAGGTGCTTATGACTGTGTTTTGAAAACAAATAGTTTAGCTTATTATATTTATAAAAGCCATCAGGCTTTTAAAAACCCAAAAGAAAATTTAATTTCCGAACGTCACCGCCATCGCTTTGAATTTAACAATGCCTATAGAAATCAACTTGAATCAGCTGGGTTTATTATCTCTGGAACTAGCCCTGATGATTTTTTTGTAGAAATGATTGAACTGCCAAAAAAACTACATCCTTTCTTTTTGGCTACTCAGGCTCATCCAGAATACAAATCAAGACCATTAAAACCTCATCCTATTTTTATTGAGTATCTCAAAGCAGTGGCAAAACACAAGTAAGCTTGCATTCTTGCCTGATTATCAGTAAAATAACACTTTGCTAATATGTCTCAATATTTCACTTACCACCAGCAAACCATCAGTAGTGGTGATACTGTCAAAATTCATCAAGAAATCACTGAAGGCAAGAAAAAAAGAATCCAAGTGTTTGAAGGGATAGTAATTGCTATTAAAAACAGAGGCAGAGGCCAGTCAATCACTGTTAGAAAAATTGGGGCCAATGGTATTGGAGTAGAAAAAATCTTTCCAGTCTTTTTGCCATCAATCAAAAAAATTGAACTCAAACGCAAAGGAAAAGTCAGAAGAGCTAAACTATACTACCTACGTGACAAAATCGGTAAAGCAGCAACTAAAATTAAAGAAAAAAGTACTTTCTCCAAAGCAAGTCTCGCAACATAATTTTAAAACTGGACAAAAAGGTGAAGATAGAGCCACTATCTTCCTGAAAAGAAAAGGCTATGAGATACTAGCTAAGAATATCAGAGCAAAAACAAAAGAAGTTGACATTATAGCTTTGGATAAAAAAACTGATGAGCTAGTATTTATTGAAGTCAAGACAAGAAAAACAAGTTTTTATGGCCATCCTAGCTTGGCAGTAAAAAAACATAAATTGCAAAACATGCAACTAGTGGCTAGAGCTTTTTTACAAAAACAAAACTTAAAAAAAGACTACAGGTTTGATATCATATCAATATTGCCTGGAAAAATTGAGCACTTTGAAAATATAACTTGGAATTATTAGCTTTAAAAGGCCCCATCGTCTATCGGCTAGGACATTGGGTTTTCATCCCAAAAAGCGGGGTTCGATTCCCCGTGGGGTCACCAAAAAAAAACAAAAATCTTAAAATCATATAAAAAAATCAGTAATCCTAATTTAGGATCTATCAACTTTAATGCTATTATGAAGACATGAGCTTAAAAAGAGCTAAACTGCTCATTTTTTCTATTTTCATCTCTCACCTGGCTGGAATCATTGGCTCATTGGCTACCAGTTCCTCTGTTTCTACTTGGTACCCTAAACTAAACAAGCCTCTATTTAATCCTCCTAATTGGGTTTTTGCTCCAGTTTGGTTAACTCTTTATACCTTAATGGGAACTTCTCTTTACTTAATTTGGGTCAAGGGATTTAAAAAGAAAAAAATTGAATTAACTGTTCAAGTTTTTTTTATTCATTTATTTTTTAACTCACTCTGGTCTGTAGTGTTTTTTGGGTTTCAAAATTTAGCTTTAGCATTTCTAATAATTATTATTCTATGGTTGATGATTGCCTACTTAATTAGGCTATTCTGGCAAATCAATAAAAAAGCAGCATATCTTCTTTTACCATATATTTTATGGGTTAGTTTTGCAGCTTTATTAAATTATTCTATTTGGCAATTGAATTAAAGTAGGTATAAAAATCATCCAATTATGAAATCTTAAATCCCAGCATATCTCTCTAATAATTTAATTGACGGTAGACTGTTATGCGAAATTTTATACGCAGCTGCAGCATTAGCAAATTTAACTGCTTGGTGAACTGATTTTTTCATTTCTAAAGCTTTAATAAAAGCTGCATTAAAACAATCACCAGCTCCAACAGTATTGACAGTTTTTACCTTTAATCCAGGGACAAGAAACTCTTCTTTGGAAACTTTTGCTCTAGCTCCTTTTTCAGCTCGCTTTACGACCAAAATCTGATTTTTATTAGGCTTATATTTGTCCCACGCCTTTTTAAAATCCCCTGCACCCCAAATTAAAGAAAACTCGGTTTCACTAGGAAGATATATTTCTGAATTTTTAACTATTTTACGTAATTTACTGATTTCTTGCTGTGAAGCATTATTGGTGACACGGCCGTGATCTAAGACTACTTTTACATTATTATCATGAGCAAGGTCTAATAACTTTTCATAAAAGGGAATTAACTGTTTAAGTTTAAAAAAACCAGACAAATAAAGATACTTCACTTTTGGAATATTTTTCTTTAGCAAAGTCAAAATATCTGAAGCTTTTAGATTTTGATTTGCTGAACCAACTACTGTCATCAGTGTTTTGCCAGCGTTATTAACATAATTGATGCCAAGGTTTGTAGATACAGTCTTTTCTTCAATCAGAGCAGGAAAAATACCTTCTACTTTAAATAACTGTTTTAATATGTCCCCTGGAATATCTTGTCCTATTTTGCCAACAAAAATAGGATATAAGTTGAGTTTTGCTGTAATTTTAGCAATGATAACAGCAGAACCTCCCAATGCAATTTCATATTCTTTACCAACTGTTTCTGTTTCAGCTTTTAAAGCATCCGTGAAAGGAAAGTCTAAAGAATTAATATCAAGATAAAGCGAACCCAATGAGAGTAGAGTGTATTGTGATGGTTTTTTCTTTGACATAGGAACTTTAATCACTAAATAAATCTTAAGATAATTGTATTATATTTAAATAAATTTAGCTTTTCTATTTCAAAACATAACATCATCCAAAAAATTCTTGACAGTGTTCTGATTGCAGTTTTATACTGTTTCCAAGATCTAATAAATATTAATAAAAGGAGCTATATGTCACTCATAAAACTTAATCCAGTACTCAGCTCTCTGAATAGATGGCCTGATTTTTGGGATGAAGATTTCCCTTCTTTAAATACATCAGCTTCAAATAATCTAGATGTTTATGAAACTAATGATGAAGTAATTGTTAAGGCTAATGTAGCTGGCGTACCATCAGATAAGATTGATGTTACTTATGAAAAAGGTGTTTTATGGATCAAAGCTGAGAAAGTAGAAGAAACTGATGATAAAGATAAAAAACATTATAGTAAATCATCATGGAATTATTCTTATAGAGTCGCAGTACCAGGTGTACTAAATCACAATATAGAACCAGAAGCAGAAGTTGACAATGGAGTCATCACAGTTACTTTCAAAAAGGCTGCAGAGGCTAAACCAAAAAAACTTTCTGTTAAGTCAAAGAAATAGTAAATTATCCCAGATATACTTATTTCTATACTTAGCAAAGTATTAAATGACTGCTATTTATCACAGTCGCATTTATTAATCGCCAGTTTCATCAGTAATGCTTGTGCCAAATCAAAAACAAGAGCTAAAACAACTACTACCTTCCACGAGCTAATTCCCATTCCCAATTGCTCTGCAAATCTTGCTACTAGCCAAAGAGCGCCTGCATTAATAAAGAAGTGAAGCACTGACCAATGGAGACAAGTTAACTTTATCTTTAATTGCTCAGATATAAATTCAATGACAGGAGTAGCAGCGACTACAATCAAAGTAAAAGTGATCATACTATTAACTAAAGCAGCTATGGGTGAAAAAACATGAGTTCCTAGAATCACAGCTTCCTTAAACCACATACTTGCGACATAAATAATCACACTATGTACTAGCAGAAACAAACCAAACATCACGGTCAATTGCTTGGCTGTTAAGTTACAAGTACAGACTGCTGCTTTTATTTTCTTGCCTTTTTTCTTTTTGGGCATTGTGTCCTTTCTCTAAAAAACTCTTATATCAGATATCTTACTCATACTTGCTTAAAAAAATCAATCTATATTAAAAAAGTCTAAACTAAAAAATGACCTCTTGATCTGAAAAATTCATAACTTAGTTCTGATAGCTTTTTAAAAAAATGTTAAGATAGTAAAAATATATTAAAAGGAACTCAATATGTCTCTTACCAACTCGACCATGCTTCCACTTGGCACTAAAGCCATTGATTTTTCATTACCAGCTACTACTGGCCGAGTTTCGCTGACAGATTTTAAAGATAATAAGGTCTTGACTATCGCCTTTATTTGCAATCATTGTCCTTATGTCAAACACATTCTCAACGGATTCATTAGTCTTGCCAGAGAATATCAAAGTAAAGGAGTAGCTTTTGTGGCAATTAATTCCAATGATGCCAAAGCTTACCCAGAAGATAGTTTTGAAAAAATGCAAGAAATAGCTAAAAAGATTGGTTTTCCATTTCCATACCTTTATGATGAACTGCAAGAAGTGGCAAAAAAATACAAGGCAGCTTGTACTCCAGATTTTTATATTTTTGACCAAGACAGAAAACTAGTTTATAGAGGGCAAATGGACAATAGTAGACCTGGTAATACCGAAGCAGTCACTGGATCAGACCTGCGTACAGCCCTAGATGCTGTTTTAGCTGACAAAAAAGTTAATCCAGAACAAAAACCTAGCTCTGGCTGTAACATTAAGTGGAAAGTAGAGAATGCTCCTGACTATTTTAAGCCTTAATTGATAAACTTTTTATAAAATAAACTAATTTAAAAGGGCAATTCACCAGCATCTTCCAAATCTTCTAGATCATTAACTTCTTCCAAATCAGTATCATCTTCTAAGGCAGAATATTTATCCTTTATTTCTTCAATTTCATTCTTCATATTCTTGAGTTTGCCTTTCAAAAATTTAGCCAGTTCCAATCCTCGTTTGAACTTAAGCATACTTGTTTCTAGATCAACTTTACCTTCTTCAAATTCTGCCACTATTGCTTCTAATTCTGCAAAAGCTTTATTCATATCCAATTGTTTACGCTGTTTTTTTTTCATAAAATTCCTTTGATTATTAATTTTTATCAATTTTTTTTATTTGAGAAACAAAAACTCCATCTACCAAATAGGTTGAAAGCATAGTTTCTTTTTTCAAATCAGTCACAGAGCGGACTAACTGTCCCTTTTCATCTTTACTAAAACTAAAACCTCTTTTTAAAACTTTTCTATAATCTAAATTACTTAATAGTCTCTCTAGATTATCTAATTCCTGTATCTTTTCTTTGAGTAATCCTCTTGCCAAAGTAAGTAACTTATCCGTTTTGCTTTTCAAAGCTTGTTTGTTTAAACCTAATTTCTTTTCTCTTATAAATAAAGCCTGCCTTAATTTTCTCAGCAAGCTAAAAAATCTACTCAACTGTTTTTCAAAAAAATTAATCAATATCCTAACCTGATAATCAATCACTTCTCCTGCCTCTCTTAATAAAATTTCAAGACTGCTTTCTAGTTTCAAAACAAGATGCCTCAGCTCAGCTGCAATTGCCTGTCTGCTAACCACCAGCAATTCCGCTGCATTAGAAGGCGTGGAGGCTCTGACATCTGCCACCAGATCTGTTAAAGCAATATCTTCTTCATGACCAATCCCACTGATAACTGGGATTTTACTGGCAAAGACTGCCCTGGCTACTGCTTCATCATTAAAACTGAGCAAATCTTCTAAAGATCCACCTCCTCGAGTTAAAACTATGGCATCTAAATTTAACTTCTTTTGCTGAGAATTAAGATATTTAAAGGCTAACAAGAGTGACTTAACACTGTTCTTTCCTTGCACATTAACCGGATAAAAATAAATTTTCAGACCACCCATTCTGGCTGATAAAATTTTAACAAAATCACTATAAGCCATAGAACCCTTGGCAGTAATTAAGCCTATCTTTTGTGGAAACTTAATTATTGTTCTTTTTCTAGCTGCATCAAATAAACCTTCTGCCATCAATTTGGTTTTGAGTTTCTCATAGGCTAATTTCAAAGCTCCTTCTCCAGCAGGAATAATTTGCTTGGCATTAAGACTAAAACGACTGCTTTTCTGATGTAAATTGGGTCGTCCATAAACATGAACTTTCATGCCTTCTTCTAGAGCATTCAAAGTAGAAATCTCATAAACTGGAGCAAAAACATTAAGACTGGCCCTGTCATCTTTAATAGTAATAAATAACCATTTACCTTGATTGATTTTTAATTCACTAATCTCACCTTCCACCACTACCTCACCCAATGCTTTGAGGTGAGTATCGATCATGTGATTAAATTGTTGAACCTGCAAAATTTTTTCCATGATAATTGAAATTATAAACAATTCCTTAAAGCAAACTGCATTATAAGGCAACCCTTTATATCTTGGAAAGCTCAAGTTATAATGCTAATAAATTTTTTAAATTATTGAATCTTGGCGCGGTACCAGAGTGGCCTAATGGCGAGGTCTGCAAAACCTTCGTTCGCGGGTTCGAATCCCGCCCGCGTCTCAATTTGAAAACATTCTCAACTACCTCTCTTCATCTTTTTCCTAAAAGCCATAGTTTCATCTAATGAAAATTTCATATACAATATTTTAATAATTAATAGTTACTTCAATTAAAGTAGTCATGAACAAAATTAAAATTTTCTTTTACGCTTTTATTAACTCTTTTAAACCTAGCTATTATAAAGATGTGATTAAGGCGAAATTTTCTTTTTCGCTCAAATACTTTGCCTTTCTTCACTTATTACTTTCATTGGTTTTGGCTTTCTCTGTACTAATACCACTTTCAAAACTAGATGCAAAAGATATTGCCAATAAACTGAGCACTATTTATCCAGAAGAATTAGAGATCACTGTAGGAGGAGATGGCCTTTCTATCAACCAAGAGCTTCCCTATGTGGTTGATCTACCTTCTAGTCTTTTTGATCAAGATTCAGCACTTGCTGAGGAATTTCCGTCTAGTTTCCATATAGCAACTTTTGATTCTGATGAAAACATTAAAGGCATTAGTGATGTTCTTCAAAGAAACTCTATGCTGGTTATCACTGAATCCACTGTTTATGCTTTAAAAGATGCTAAAACCCATGAACTAAGAGTGATGCAGATTGAACCTCGCAGAGAAACTATTCGCTTTAGCAAAGATGAAGTAGATCTATTTAAAAATCAAATTTTAAAATCTTCTATTATTAAATTTAAACTCTATATCCCGTTAATCATCTTAGTTATTTTTATCCTTGTCTTTTCATTGATGACTATTGGTAGAATGATTACTATATTCTTCTTTGCTATAGTTGCTCATTTCCTAGCACAGCTTTTCTTTAAAGCTAAACAACTCTCTTACAAAAAGACTTTCCAACTGATGTTGCACTCTAGTACACTAGTCATTATAGCCCAAGAAGCTTTGAAAAAATTAAATTTAAGCTACTTAAATGGCTGGAATTATTTTTTCATCCTTTTAACCTGGACAATTTATTTATTCACTCAATTACAAGACGCCACTGCTACTAAAAAAGCAAGTACTAACAAAAAAAATAAAAAATAATTATTATTTATAGTATAATCAACTTATGCTAGGTTTAGCCACGATTGCTTTAATGGCTTATTTTATTCTTACTCGTATTACTAATAAAAATAACGGAGAAGAACCTGTTCAAAGAATTGTTTTTCCAAAATGGTTTATGTGGAGTTTGGGCTTAGTGATTGTTGCTTTTAATATTTTTATTTATGAAACAAGTTCTATTGGTATTGGTCCAGGTTTATTTAATCTTTTTTTAACTATAGCAATCTTGCTGACATTTCCACAAAATAAAAAAAGTCTTCTTGTTTATTCTCTAGCTGCTTTAAACATTTTCACAGGATTAGGAATCGCCTTTAGAGCTAATGGTTTTGTCCAATCAGTCAATGGTTTTGCCACTAGTTTACTTATCATTGCTTTGCTGCTAATCCGCAGCTGGGATCAAATTAAATGGAAAGGACTCTGGTTAGCTAGACATGCTTTATCATTGATTCCCAACAGTTTGAATCAATTAAGAAGATTATTTCTTCAATCTCCAGGTAGAGATAAGAAACGCTCTTTAGTTGCTTCGCTCATAAAAACTACAGCTTTAACTTTAGTAATAGTTATTTTCTTTGCCAATATTCTTTCAAATGCTGATCCTGTTTTTAAACAAATTATTGATAAATTTATGGATGAAATTGTGGGAAGAGCATTAGCTTCATTAATTGTTGCTGTTATTTTCAGTGTTTTCTTTACCCTCCAAATCAAAACAGAAGAAAAAAATTATCGCCTCAAAGTATTGGCTTTTCATGATGTACTTATCCCGACTGCGGCTCTGATCACCCTACTAGCTGTTTTTATTTTTGTCCAGCTTAGATATCTGTTTGGATCACATCATGATTTGACTCAATTTAATCTGACTTACTCAGAATATGTTAGAAAAGGATTTACTGAACTGCTCATAGCTTGTTTTTTTGGCAGTCTTGTTTCCTATTTAGTAATTCTAAAGTCAAGAATCTTTGAAAAAGCATCCCAGATCAAACAACTGCAATTAACTAATATTGTTCTACTAGTTGAATTATTTTTCTTATTAGTTTCGGCCTTTAAGCGAGACATTATGTATGTGGAAGTTTATGGCCTTACTAGAGTTAGAATTATTGGCGGAATATTTTTAGTTTGGCTTGCTGTTTTATTACTTTTGCTTGCAGGGCTTACTATCTATAGACAAATGAAGGAAAAACATTTGTTCAGCGGAATTTATCTAGCTAGCATTCTGGTTGTACTTAGCTTAAATTTAATCAATATTGATAAAATTGTTGCTTCCTATCAACCTTTAGATACTTTTAAAGATAAAGACTACTTTTACATTAATAATCTCTCTGAAGACGCGATTGATGGCTGGGAAGAATCAATTGAATCATCGGAAAAAATTGTTTTAGAATTGCTTGATAGAATTGACTTAACAGAAGTAGAAAAAAAACGCCTAGCAATAGCTAAACTATCTTTGATCTCTATTAAAGAAAACCGCAAAAAATTAGATCAGAAATATTTAGCAACTGAACAGCTAATTGATGAATATTTTAGTGATTATGGGAAAATTGCAAAGTATCTTGAACAAAAGAGAAAGTGGCAGGCATTTAATCTAAGTGAATTCCAAGCTTTTAAGCGAATGCAAGATAAGCAAGATCTCTTTTACAAAAAAGTTGATAGACTTATAGCGGAGATCGAGAGTTATCAAGAAATTTATGAAATTGATTTATATGAACAAGAAAATTGGCGCTTAAGAGAATTTGAACATCCTTTTGTTTTTATCCATCTGGACTATTATCCAAGAAGATTAAAAACTGACAAATATCCTAAAAACTATAAAACACCAGAATCACAAACCTTACCGTCTACTCCCTCAGTCACACCTCGCGCTACTAGATAAAATTTTCTTTCACGAGCTAAATTCAATTTCTCTTACAAATATATTACAATATCCTGACTAATCAATAATTTTTATCAATGTCTAAAAAAATGAAAAGCTACTATATTCACACCCTTGGCTGTCAGGCTAATAAAAGTGATTCTGAAAGGATAGCCTCTGATTATCATGCTAGAGGCTATAAAGAAGCTAAATCATGGAAAAACTGTGAGCAATTAGTGATCAATACCTGTGCAGTCAGACTTAGAGCAGAGCATCGAGTCTATGGCTTTTTGGAAAATGTAAAAAAACATTTTGATAAAACAGGCAAAAAACGACCAAAAATTATTCTCACCGGTTGTATGCTTCATCACGGAGAAGAAAAAATTAAGGAAAAACTTAAAATTATTGATGAAGTCTTACCTATCACAGAAGTCAGTTTTAACCGGCCGGCTCTCAGAAAAGATAAAAAACACGCCTTCATACCTATTTCAACTGGCTGCAACTCCTTTTGTAGTTATTGTATCGTGCCTTACTCTAGGGGGCGTGAGAAATCAAGGTCCATGGCAGAAATTCTAAAAGAAGTAAGAATGCTAATTAAACAAGGTTATAGTGAAATTACTTTAATTGGTCAAAGTGTCAATTCTTGGGGTTTAGAAAAAGTAGGAGTTTCATACAGAAAAATGTTGATGAATAAAAAGTTAACAAGAGAGGATTTACCTTCCAACCAATCACAATATCTAAAAGCCAATGGTCTTCCTCCATTTGTTAAACTATTACAGTCAATCTCTAAATTTTCAGAAATTAAAATTATTAGATTTTTATCTGCCAATCCATGGGATTTTCATGACGAATTAATTGAAGAAATTGCCCATAATCCCAAAATTGACCGCTACATTCATCTACCTATCCAGTCAGGGAGTAATACTGTACTTCACCGCATGAATCGAGGTTATACAAGAGAAGATTATCTTGAATTAGTTAATAAATTAAAAAAAGCTGATCCAGATATTGTCTTGGGAACAGATATTATTGTCGGCTTTCCTGGAGAAACAGAGCAAGAATTTCAGGAAACAGTGGAACTTGCTCAAAGAATTGATTGGAAACTAGCTTTTGTAGCTATTTATTCTCCTAGACCTAAAACAGCCAGCTGGCGTTTGTATGAAAACAATGTTCCTTATAAAGTTAAAAGGAAGCGCTGGCAGATCTTAGAAGATATGATTAATAAAAAAAATCTTAAAAAAAGACCCAAAGTAGTCTAATAATCTCAATTATGAAACAACTTATCTCAATCATTGGCCCAACTGCTACTGGAAAGACTTCTCTTGCCTTGGCAATTGCAAAACAACTACTAAAAAATAAAGAATACGAAGGTATAGAGCTTATTTCTGCAGATTCTAGGCAAGTTTATCAAGGCTTGAGTATTATTACTGGGGCTGATGTACCAGCTAATTTCCAAGAAACAAAAGCAAAAGCTGATTATCCATATTTCCAGCATAATTCAAAAAAAATTAATCTTCATGGCGTGGCTGTTATTAAGCCCAATCAAGAATGGTCAGTTGCCCATTTCAAAAAACTAGCTTTACAAATCATTCAAGAAGCTTGGCAAAAACAGCATTTAGCAATAGTGGTAGGGGGTACAGGCCTTTATCATCAACATCTCTTTAGTAAAAGCAATTATTTTGGTATTCCAGCAAATAAAGAACTTAGAAATAAAGCAGAAAAAATGAAACTTCCTGAACTACAAGAATGGTTAAAAAAAATTAATCAAGAAAAGTTCAATCAATTGAATCGATCAGATAAAAACAATCCTCGTCGATTAATTAGAAGAATAGAGATTGAACTCTTTGTCAAAAATTCTCAAGCAAAAATTAAAGCTAAAGACAAATTTAAGCCTGACAGTCAGTTGCTAATTGGACTTCAAAATAAATTAGCAAATATCAAAGAAAAAATTAAACAAAGAGTCAAACAACGTTGGCAAAGTGGCGCTAAAAAGGAAGTAAAAGCCATCATCAGAAAATATCCTAATGAGAAACTGCCGGCCCTGTCAGCTACTGGTGTTAAAGAGATCAGTCAATTTCTAAGGAATGAAATTACGGAAAAAGAATGCCTTAATCTCTGGACCTTAAGAGAATACCAGTATGCCAAAAGACAAATTACCTGGTGGAAGAAAAGACCTGGGATAAATTGGCTAGATTTAAGTCAAAAAAATTTTAAAAAAAATGCATTCCAGCTAGTGTCTGACTATCTAGAACAGTGAACAACTATAATCGTAGACGAAAGTTCAAGAAAGCTTTATACTTAGTCTATGTTTAACTTTTTTCACCACAAAAAAAAGCAAGTGGAAATTTCCCCTTCAATAGTTGTCTTTTCTGCCTTTTTTTTACTCTTTCTATATTTTCTATATTACATTAGTTCAATCATTACGCTTTTATTTTTATCATTCATCATTATGATTGCTCTCAACGGAGCAGTAGCAAAAATTGAAAAACGCTTTAAAATTAATAGATTATTCAGTGTCATTTTTATTTATATTTTGGTGGTGCTAGTGAGCGTTACTATTTTTGCCTATTTGGTACCACCATTGGCTAAACAAGTCTACTTATTGCTACAAAGCATTGATTTACCAGTAATAGATCATCTCAATAGCGTTGATAATTTGACTGAATTGAGTGAGCTGGCAGGAAAATATAGTAATTCTGTTAACACTATTTTTTCCTTTATCACTTCTACTTTTGCTAGTATCTTTACTTTCTTTACCTTGATAGTAATGTCTTTCTACTTAATTCTAGATAGACCAAAACTACACCTTAAACTTTATTGGTTTACCAAAGATAAAAAGAAAATTAAAATTGCCCAGGATTTTCTAGATTCAATTGAAAGTCAGCTCGGTGGTTGGGTCAGAGGACAGATCATTCTCATGACTATTATTGGCTTGGCTACCTTTCTGGGTCTGACTGTACTAAAAGTGCCATTTGCTTTGCCACTTGCTCTTTTGGCAGGGTTGTTGGAAATTTTACCAAATCTAGGACCCACTATCGCTGCTGTGCCAGCAGTAGCTCTGGCTTTTATTAATCTTGGCCCTGCACGGGGACTAGCAACACTAATTTTCTATATTATAGTTCAACAAGTAGAAAACAATTTTATAGTTCCAAAGATTATGAAGGAAAATGCTGATGTCAATCCTTTAGTGGCTATTACTTGTATCTTAATTGGTTTTAAAATTTATTCTGTAGTTGGGGCATTATTGGCAATTCCTGTTTATATTATTCTTAGAACTCTTTATTCCTTCTGGGCAAAATATAAAAAAAATATAGAAGCACCTTGGTGAGTAGATTTTTCGCAAAATAAAAAATGAGCGGGTAACGATAAACTGCTCGAACCTAAGACCTCTTATCGAGCCTAGTTTGGAACTCCAGTTTCGTAATTTGAAAGATCATCTTGGCATTTTCAGCTTTTCTCAAATATCTAGCTAGAAAGAAACATCATTCAAATCAGAACTAATATTTTGAGCAGATACTTTTAAAGCGTTATTTTGAGGAGCTAGTTTAACTACTTCGTCAATAAATTGCGTTTTTTCAGTAGAATTGACGACATAAAGCGGGTTGCCATCAACTGTGGATGATTGTGATCCGTATTTTTTTACAAGATCTACAAACTGCTGGTCTTTTAAAATATCAAGATTCATAACTCGCACTATTGTTCCAGAGGATGCATCCCTTTTTTCTCCGATTAAGTCTATCCACACACCCAACGAGCTTATTCCATATGGACCTGGTTCTCTTACATTCAACCAATAGCTTTGACCATTGATCATAACCGTTTTATAGTTACTTAAGGATTGGAAATTATCTCCCATCCCCATATATTTTGAGTTTTGGTGGAAGAAATACACATTTCTGATGTCGCCTGAAAATTCAGGATTTTCAACTCTGATGGACATATTGGCATAATTTTCGTCGGGAACAAAACAGTTTATTGAATTTTGAACACCGTAGGCAGTTTTTATTGATTGATCTAAAGTGAACGGTAGTTTGTTTAGACTGATCTTACTATTTAGGCAAAATTGAGAAAGGGCTTCAGATAGGTTAATTTTATTTGTTGTTTCTGTAGAGGCAGATGATGGGATTATAATTTCATCATTTCTCTCACTTATTGGAGTAGGAGTTGTCTGTTCTATTGACTTTAACGGTTGAGATTTATTACCAATGTAATATCCACTCAAGCCGAAGACTACAGCAGTAACCAAAAAAGTAATCAGTAATGGGAATAATATGTTATTCTTGTTTGTTGAAAAATTTTCAGCTTGGACAACTGGCCGATTAACTATAGTATTTTCGGGTGGATTTGCTTGACTTTTATCTTCCATATTTTAATTATGGCTTAACTAAAGATAAATAACAAGAACATTTGCGGTTCGATTCCCATCACCGGTATTGCAACTTTCCAGACTAAACGAATTTTTGTAAAAGATGAGGCTCAAACTCGAGGAAATGCGAACTACTTGGGGAAAATTGAAGCCACAACAAAACTGCTCCCGTATGGAGCGGGTATGAGCGGGTAACGGTACTTTGCTCGAACCTATTTGGCCTGGACGACTATATCAAACCCGATCTAGTTTTGCAGTTACAAGCTCTTAAGGGTCACTTAAATATTAAGAGTTTTTCTCAAATAATTTAAACATTTGTGATTCTTTATCGTATGAACGAGCAGTTTCAAAAGCCTCCTCTAGAGATTTTTTGTTTTGAGCCAACTCATATGCGATATGAGTACCAAATAAATACGCTGAATTCCCGAAAGGCGCTCCAGAGGGTGCAATATATTTTTTCACACCTGCATCTAGAAATGAGTTTGCTAGCTCTTTGTTTCCGGTCTCACACCCCAAGCTAACAATATTTTTATCTTTCAGATTTGCATATTCCTTCACATCTTCTGCAGATAATGGTTTTTCTCCTGGGCATGTATATATGCCTTCTTTTTCATCACCATGGCATGCAATAAAAATTAAGTCTTCAGTTTTAATATTACCTTTGAGTATTTCTAGCAACTGTTTTCTGGATCCAATAAAGTGAATGTTTACATTGAACCAAAACCTTTCAAAAGCAAGTCTTAAGGCTTGAGCTTCAAGATCTGAATTTTCTAAAACAATTAGCGAAACTGGCAATTGTGATACTAACGGTGCTTCATGGTATTTATGTTCAGACATATCAAGTTAATTATAGAAGAATTGGCTACGCTTTGGTATAGTCAGCTTACCGAATGATCTCTATGGTGAAGGTGCCTTACTTTTAGGGAACGATTGTTGGTGCTGGTGCACCAGTGATCCATCTTAGCTACAGGGATCGCTAGTCACTAATCAAGATGGAGAAATTTATTTTGCTCAAAATAACATTTTATGTCACAAGGAAAGATTTTTGAACAAATTGTCAGTTTGATCGAACACAGTTTAAAAAGTGACGAGAATGTCACAGTAAAGCACGATGTCAAACTAGTTGATTCATTAGGAATAGAAAGACAAATTGATGTTTATATAACAGCTTTTATAAATGAGCATGAAATCACTGTCGCCATTGAGTGTAAGGATCACAACAGTAAAGTAAAAATTACTGAAATAGATGCATTTGATAGTAAAACTCGGAAACTTGCGGTGGATAAGCGAATATTTGTTTCTAAAAATGGTTATCAGTCAGGAGCAATCAAAACTGCAAAAAAAACAGGAATAGAATTGTGCACCCTTTCAAATCTTTCAAAAGAAGTACTAAAATCTTGGTTGCAAATACCAGGACTTCAAATGATAAATCAAATATATGATTTTAAACACTCAAGATTTAATTTAGCTAAAGAAACGACAGTCAAAAAATTACCACCAAATTATGATATTGAGTCAAATCTATACTTGGCTGACAAGAAAAAACAAATATCTACATCAGAGGTTAGACAGAACCTTATTAATCAGCTCTCAAAGCAACATCCTGACTTTTTTGAACCCAATAAGACCAAAAAAGTAGTTTTCAATTTCCCCAAGGAACCATATTACTTAAAAATTAATAATTTATTTGAACGAATAGATAATATTGAATCAATTATTTTTTTTAGATCGGAAATAACAAATCACCCGATTTCTTATATACAACAATATTCACAGATTAATGGAAAAAATATTGCGAAGGCAGCGTCAATCGAGTTTCCTGCGTTATCTCAAGAATTTATCTTGAGCTTTGTTAGGTCAGAAAGTGACAACCTTACAAGGGTAGTTATTGCACCCAAAAAGAAATAGATTTATGGGATACTTTGTTTTATTATTGAACTGGCTCCGACGGAGGAGTTCGATTCTCGTCACCGGTATTATACCTTTCCAGGCTAACGTAATTTTTGTGAATTTTGAGGCTCGAACTCGGGGAAAGATGGATTACTTTGGGAAATTTTAGGCCACGACAAAACTACTCCCGTATGGAGCGGGTAACGATAAACTGCTCGAACCCATTTGGCCTGGATGACTATATCAAACCCGATCTGGTCTTGCAGTTGAATCTTCTTAAAGAGCGAATGGGTATTAGATCCCTTGTTAATACTTAACCTTCTAATTATTAAGTCTTTTGTCTGTTGGTTCTATAAGTACTCTTTCGGCTTGATTTAGGACACCAGAAATTCCCTGTACATAATATATTGGACAACCAATCTCGTCGACTATCCACTGTGGAATATTATAAGTACCCACCCCTTCTGAGTTAGCACTACAAGCATCAAACGCTATTAATGTATATTTATTTTTGCCTGTTAAATCCTTGATTGGACCTCTCAAAAAATCTTCAACATCAACAATTTTTTCACCAAATCCTTTAGTAGAAATAATCCATCGACCCTGTTTTTCTGCACCATGTCCATGAATAAGAAGTATGTTTGGAGATTCTGCAGATAATATATCAATCAACCTGTTTTGTACAGAATCATAACTATCTCTTTTAATGCCAAAAATTCTTGTCAAAGAAATTAGAGGTTTAAATCTCGCATCTTTGAACTCATGTTTTTCACCAAAAACTGTAACTTCTTCTACTGTATGTTGCCAATCAAGTATGACGCTATCGACACGAGCATCTCTTTCAAACTCAGGAGTAAATTGAAAACCTGACTCTGTTAACACGAAAGGCCCTTTGTTAAATACTATTCGTGCCTTATCACCCTGCTGAAGAACATAATCAGTATAATTTTCAGGCATATTTCATGATATTACTTAATGTAATTTTCTGTTTATTTCTGCCACTTTTTGAGCGAGAGACGGGATTCGAACCCGCGACCTTCTCCTTGGCAAGGAGACATTCTAGCCACTGAACTACTCTCGCTTTTCTTAATCAAAACTTAGCTAAAATTTCTAGCACCAGTCTTTCAATTTTTAATCTCCAACTTTTAACTCATTCTGTGCCAAGCTGAGGAATCGAACCTCAATCTCATGTTTTTCAGACACGCGCCGTGACCAACTTGGCTAGCTTGGCTAATTTTATCTTATCTTAAAAACAACCTCCCTATCCTAGCCTTATTCTAAAAATTTTTCAAGCCTAGTGGGCAATGTAGGATTCGAACCTACGACCTCTTCGATGTAAGCGAAGCACTCTAACCAGCTGAGCTAATTGCCCTTTATTAACAACGATATTATAACCTCAATCATTGAATAAGTCTTGAGGTAATTAAATTTATTGACCTCTCATTTAAAAACATATATACTACATATTAAGATATAAAAGTATTGCTTTATAAAAAAACCTAAAATTAATAAAGCAATCAAAAATAATGAGGCATCATCTTAATTTGCTCCATAAAAAAAAAATTCATCAGTTCAGCACTGGCAGATATTTTTTTCCTCTCAATCTTTCCTTTATAAAGCAAATTATCAATCACTCTCTCCCTACAGTTTGCTGGCGGGATGAGCTAATTAAAGGAAATATATGATCACAGTCACTCCAGAAAAACCGCTATCAGCTAGCAACGTGGAGGGTGATCCTGCTACCGAAAGACAACTTTCAGCTCCTCCCCAACTTCGACCTAGAGAAATTGCTTATCAGGAACCCGGTGAGCCTTTGTCAGGAGAAAGATTGGAAGAATTAAGAGAAATTTTAGCTCTAGATCATCAGCCTACTTTAGAAGCCTTAGCTTCTCATCTTTTTCAGAGTGACTTGGATCGAGCTCAAGAGTATTTGGCAGAATTAGCAATTGTAATGAATTTCCCAACAACGAAACTTTTTGTTCGTGATGCTAATACTGTTTTCCAAGATAAAGAAACTCTTGATTTAAAATTGAGCTTACTTGGCATAAATCCTCACACTTTTGGGGATCTTATGAGGATCAGAAATAACGATCCACAAGCAAATATAAGTAGAGCCACTTTGCTGAAAGAAGTTAATGACAGCAGCTTTACCGTAGCAAAAAGACTAGCTGAAGTTTGGACTGAAGTAAACTCAAGAGGCTACAAAGGTTACGTTGATTTATTAAATCAAATGGGTTGCACTCAAGAAAGAATAGCTGATGCTGAAATTTTATTGGCTAATCTAGTAAACAGATTTTTACCAGGATTAACTGATGTACTTGATATCCATGATCCTCAATATAATCATAATCCAAATTTAGCATTGCCAGAATTACGACTGGCTGCAGCAAGTTCTAAAGAACTAGAAGAACTTTTTGGTCTAGATACTATCCCTTCTGCAGAATCAGATCTATTAGCTCCAGGTACGGCTACAGCTATGTTTTTTGCTAGAATTAATGAGCAAGAAAAATTAGAAAAAAAAGTGACCATTCTTCATGGCAAAGGTGATCCAAGAACAAAACATGAAGTAGGACACGTATTAACTGATTATGCTTTAACTGATGCTGGTTTGCCTTTCTCATTAATGACTGATATGGAATTAACTGAAGCTGCCAGTAGATTCAGCGAAAGAATGGATATCAGAGAAACTATTTTTAATCTTGCTACTTTAGTGGCAAGTTATAGATTAGCTAAAGACATAGATACATTGATGAGAATACCACAACTAGATTTAGATAAAAAGATTTTTGTTTTGCAAGACGATATAACAGAAGCAGCGGACCAAGAATTAGATTGTGGCATTAAAGCGGCACCAGGAGCTGCTCATCTTTGGATGGGCCCTTTTGCAGTACCATATTGGATGGGTACTGCCAGCGCTGTTTCTATGAGGCTAGCTTTAAGTGAAGAAGAAAATCCTAAAACTCAGATAGAAGCGATTGCCATGGTTTTGCAACAATATGGAGTTCTCTAGAATTTTTATTTAAGAATTTTAGGGAAGGCTTAGTCTGAAAATAAGCTGATAAATCACATATCAAATATGCCCTTGACTGTAAAAATGAAATACTTCATAGTAACTACAGCTTTTTTAAAAATATTTGAGCACCAAGATTAGAAAATTAATGCAAAAACTAATTTTTTTTTTGCCAACACTAAGCTTTCTCTCCGATTCTAAATACCGCTATCAAATTTGCAATTCCCCAAAAATAGAAACTCATAAAAAAATTGAATTATTGGAATTTCTATTAAATAAAAATAAAAGTAAAAAACTCCCAAATGGGAGTTTTTTTTTGTAGGCAAAGGTCATTTATGTCCAAAAAACAACAGAATAAAAAACTAATTTTAGCTTTTTCAGGTGGACTGGATACATCTTTTTCAATTCCTTATCTAAAAGATCAAGGTTACCAAGTTATCACAGTCACTCTTGATTCAGGAGGTTTTTCTAAAAAGGAATTAATAGCCATTAAAAAGAAATCAAGAAAATTAGGTGCCAGCAAGCATTACCAGGTTGATATCAAAAAAGAACTTTACGAAGAAGTTATCTCCTGGATTATCAAAAGCAATGGTCTTTATGAAGGTTCTTACCCTAACATGTGTGCTGACCGCTATCTGATTGCCAAAAAATGTATTGAAATCGCCAAAAAAGAAAATGCAAAATATGTAGCCCACGGTTCAACTGCCATGGGCAATGATCAAGTGCGTTTTGATTTAGCTTTAATGGCATTAGGGCCAAATATCAAAATTGTGGAACCAATCAAAGAAATCGGTGGAGATAGAAAAGTAGAACTTAATTTTTTAAAAGACAGAGGTTTTGATGTCAGTTGGAAGCACCAACAATATTCCATCAATGAAAATATCATGGGTTTAACTTACTCTGGATCAACTATTGACCAAAGTAAAGAAGCAGATAGTAAGATTTTTAAACTTGTTACTGCCAAAGAGATAAAGAAAAGTAAGTATTTGAGCGTTAGTTTCAAAGCTGGAGAACTAGTAAAAGTCAACAATAAAGCTATGTCTGGCTCAGAAGCGATTGCCTACTTAAATAAAGTAGTCGGACAACATGGTTTTGGCAAAATGTACTATACCGGTGACTGTATTATTGGCATTAAAGGCAGGATAGCCATTGAAGCTCCTGCACTTTATTTTTTAATCATCGCCCATCGCGCTCTAGAGCAACAGGTTTTAACCAAAACTCAAATTGATTTCGGAGTCCCAGTTTCACAGCGCCTTACGGAAATGATTTACAATGGTAAATTTTATGATCCGCTGGTGACTGATCTAAAAACTTTTCTTGACTCGCAACAAAAAAACGTGACTGGGACTGTCAAAATGAAGCTGGAATATGGACAAGCTTTGCCAGTTGAAATCAAAACTTCCAATTCATTAATTGATCATAAAACAGCCACTTATGCTCAAAGCTGTAGCTGGACAAGAGAAGATGCTGATGGTTTTATCAAACTTTATGGTTTACAGTCTAATCTGGCACATAGAATATCAACAAAAAAATGAAAAAAAACAAAGCCAAATACCATTTATCGCATTATCAATTTTTTGATGCCAATGTTTTACATTCAATTCCTAATACTTTAAAAACTATTATTGCCAAACAAATGGTTAATCTTTTAAAAGAACATCAAGAAACTATGCTTCAACCCAGCATGACCGAATTGATTGAAAATCTAAACACAGGCCAAGTGGTCATATCTTGGGATACTGAAAATAATGCTGTTGCTGGTTTCGGAAGAGCTAGTCTTTGGCCAGGAAAAAATAAAAAAAAGCAAAAAGTCTATGAATTTGGTAGTTGGCTAGTGCAGAAAGAATATCAAGGCCAAGGAATTGGCAGAAAAGTCCTTTATTTGATGATTGATTATTTAAAACGCGAAAATAAAAAATTACAAATTATCGCGGTCTGTTCTGAAAGCAATCCTCGCCCTGTCCAAGTTTTACAGCTAGCTGGTGCTCAACTCACTAGTCAACCAAGTAATGTTAAAGTTTTACTTGGAGAAGGTGAGGCAAAAGTAGTCTTTCTGGACTTAACAAATATTGATGCTAAGTCTGTAGCTGATTTACCAAAAAAAATGATTGAGAAGTTCCAAAAACAGCTTTACTCACCAACTTATGGAAATGGTTGTGTACATCTTTAAATATGCTGAAGCAAAACCAAAACTTACTAATTGAAAATTGTGAATTAATTTATACAGTCAATCAACAAAGAGATGTTCTAGAAAAAACTGACATTTATCTTGAAGATAATTTAATTAAAAAAATTGGCAAAAATTTAAGACAAAACATAAAAAATAAAATTAACGAGACTATTGATGCCTCTGAGATGATTGCGTTGCCTGGTTTTATTAATACCCATCATCATCTTTTTCAGACACTTTTTAGAGGCATTGATCTATTAAAAAAACGACCGATTGTGGAATGGATACAAACACTTTCGGCTTTAGTTGAATTTATGGATGAAGAGGCAATTGATATCGCAGTTAAAATTGGAATTGCTGAATTACTTTTGTCTGGTTGTACTACTACTAGTGATCATTTATATGTTTTTCCACACGGGAGAGAAAGCTTATTTGATGCTGAAGTAAAAGCAGCAGAAAAAATGGCAATTCGCTTTCATCCTATTCGCGGCAATTTATCAGTCAATGAACAAGGGGAGAGTCTTTTTCCTGACTATGTTTTAGAAACTGAAGATCAGGTTCTCAGTCGATCAAAAGCGGCTATTGAAAAATATCATGATGATTCAAAACTTTCTATGTGTAGACTCGGTTTAGGACCTTGTGGTATTTACTCAGCTTCCAAAAATCTATTTGAAAAAATCGGCCAGTTAGCAAAAAAACACCAGCTTAACTTACATACTCATCTTTTAGAAACAGCTGATGAACATCAATTAAGCAAACAGTTATTTAAAATGGATCTCTTTGATTTTTTATCATCAACTAATTTCTTAGGAAAACATGCTTGGCATGCTCATGCTGTTTATGCCACAAAAAATGATGTCAAAACCTTAGCTAAAATAAAAACTGGCATCTCTTACACCCCTTGGTGCACTACTGCCAAAAAACAAGTTACTCCAGTTATACAAATGCTTAAACACGGCGTGCCTGTTAGCATCGGCACTGATGGATCTGCTGGCAATGATGCCTCAAATTTAATGGTGGAGGCAAGATTGGCGGGTAGATTGCAAGGTATGAATCAAGAAGTTAAAACAGTTTCCTATCTGCGAGCTACAGAAATATTAGAATTACTCACCATTGGCGGGGCACGTTGTTTAGGGCGAGAAGATGTTTTGGGATCGATTGAAAAAAATAAGGTTGCAGACTTAGTACTTATTAATATTAAAGATAAATTAGAATGTAGTGGCTGTGATAATCCTTTGGAAGCTATTTTTCATACAGCTCTAAATCGCGTTGATTACTCAATAATTAACGGAAAAATAATTGTCAAACAAGGCCAATTAAACAACTCTAAACTAGATTTAAAAAAAATGATCAAAATTCATAACGCTATTGCTAAAAAAGTAAGACAAAAGGCAGAAAAAAAATTAAATAAAAATCTCAGGCTAAAATGGCAAAAAGCATTTATTTAAAAATTAGTTAAAGGAGCAATAATGACCTCAATAAAAGAAAAAAAAGCTAAAAAGAGAGTTAGACAATATATTGACCAGAACATCGTTAAAAAAGTGTATTCTAACAAAGCTGTGGATAAAGTAGCTTGGGTCGTCGGCTCCACACCTCCTCCTTTAACTATAGAAATGGAAAGATTGAGATATAAAGCTCCACATCACCCTTCTCTTAAGGAAATTTTTAAAGCTAGAACTCGCTTAGCCGCAGAAATGTATTTAACCAGAACCTGTGCTCTCAATTGTCTAGGCTGCTCAGTGCCTACTTACATTCGTTGGGGTAAAGAAGAAAAAAGAACTTGTCAAGAATGGCAGAAATTAATCATTGAGCTAAAAGAAAGGGGATTGAAAGCAGTTAAATTTATTGGTGGTGAGGTTGGTTTTATTCCATGGCTACCAGATGTAGTCAAAACTGCTTTAAATCATGATCTAGTAGCAACTGTCTTTACTGATGGGATCCCATTTCTCAGAAAGCCTGAAAGACTAGAAAGACTATACGAACTCAGTGACGGCAAAGTTATTCTTTATACCAGCCTTGATTTTTTACCACCAAGAAAAAAACTAACATCAAAAGCTGCGCTTAATCCCGAAACTTCTAGAGCATATAAAGCTCAGGAAGCATTAAAATTCATTGATCAAGCAATTGATTTTGGTTTTCCAGTGGTTGCGCATATGATGGTTTTTGCTGGAAACTATAATTTAATAGAAAAAATTTATCAAAAGGTGACACAGCATGGAGCTAAATTTTCTATTGGCACTATGCAAGTGGACTGCCATCTTTATCAAGGTAGAAATCCAAAAAACTATGCTCAAGCTTTGACTAAAAAACATCGAAGCAAAATTAAACAACAGATGCTCAAACTACTAAAAATTGAAGATAAAAATGTGAAAGCAGGTCGGCGAACATTTGTTAATTCTAGAGCTCATTTAGCTAGCTTGCATACAGAAGGCATTAATCCTAAAGTTGATTGCAATAATCGCTTGGGGCCACCAGCAGTTTTTGCGGTGATGCCTAATCATGATCTCAGACATTGCCCAGTGATCCAAACTTTAGATCAGGTGAAACAATGTCAAGGTTGTTCTTACGCAGTCTTCAGAGATTCAGACCCTGAAAGAGCTAAATTTTTAAAAGAGAAAGGAATATATAAACCAAAAAAGGGAGTAGTTGATTTTCCATCTTTAATTTATCCAACTGAAGAAAATAATCAACTAGAAAAATTGTATGAATAAAAATTTAAAACAAATATTAAACCAAGCTATTGACATTCATGTTCATGTTGGAGATAGATCTTATGATGATGGAGGTCTTAAAAGACAATATACAGTTAGCGATCTAAATAAGGCAACTAAATCTTTCCTTGTTGCAAAAGCACATTTTCTTCCATTTGTGAAAGAAGAAAATAAAGTACTAGGTTCTGTTACTCTTAATTTTGGAATGAAAGCAGAGCAAGTCTTAGAGGCAAGTAAACATGTGTCACATCGGTTGACCGTTTGGATGCCAACTTTAAATGCTAAAGCCCATCAGGAAGCTGTTAAAAATGATCCTTTTTGGAAAAAACTTTTTGCTGGACTAAAACTAGGAGAACCAATTTCTGTTTTAAATGAATTAAGAGAATTGTCTCAAGAAACTTTAAAAGTACTAGAAACTATCAAAAAATTAGATGCAATCCTTGCTACCGGCCATTTATCACAACAGGAAGTGAAAATTTTAGTCAAAGAAGCAATTCAATCAAGAATTTCTGATATTGTTTTAACTCATGTTAGTTCCAGACATAATAAGTTATCAATTGATCAGCAACAAAAATTAATTGCCTTAGGCAAAAAAAAACAAACTAGAGTTTGGAGTGAACACTGTGCTATTACTTGGATTGACGGTAAAGAAGGTGCTTACGATATAAAAAGAGATTTTGTTGAGCTAATTAAAAAAATCGGACCGAAGCATTGTATTATTTCGTCAGATACCGGCCGTTACATTGGAGATGCTAAAAAACCAAGTTTACCAAATGAATGTTTAGAATTATTTTGCCAGCTATTATTAAATAACGGTATTAGTTTGGAAGATTTATCAATGATGTTAATTCAAAATCCTAAAACTTTGTTTAAACTAACATAACTAATCACGCTTTGTATTAATATTAACAATTTAAATTAAAAGGAAAAAAATATGATAAAAAAAACTTATCAGGTTAATATTGCCGGCCTCAAACGAAAACTACCTTTATTTCAGGTCGCCCCTGATTTGAAAATTGCTCTTTTCAATATCTTAGGTGACACAGAAGTAGTACTACATGCTGCTAAAGCCCTAGCCAAAAAAATTCCCAAAGAAGTAGACGTTTTAGTTACTCCTGAAGTTAAAAGTGTGCCACTGGCTTTTGAACTCTCAATGTTGCTCAATAAACCATATATAGTGACTCGCAAAATTAGAAAACCATATATGACCGGTTCAATCAAAGCTGATGTAACTTCCATTACTACTGGCAAACTCCAGACTTTATGGTTAGACGGGAGAGATATTAAAAAAGTTGCTCAAAAAAAAGTAGCTCTAGTTGACGATGTGATCAGTACTGGTAGCACACTTAAAGGTCTGCGTGACTTGATGAAAAAAGCCAAAGCAAAAATAGTAGCAGAAGTTGCTGTTTTCACAGAAGGAGATAAAGATCAATGGAAAGATGTTATTTCACTGGGACACCTACCTCTATTTAAAAAATAGATAGTTTTAAAAAGTTATATTCTTAAAATTTGGGCCAAATATTATTTTTAAACAAAGATACAATTAATTAACAATTAAAGAAAGAAAATATGTATTCAATTTCAACATATGCTGATATCGGAGTGATTGGTGGTTCTGGTTTTTACTCGTTGCTTGATAAAGCAAAATCAATCAGCATTGATACTCCTTATGGCCCGGCAAGCGATCAGTTTAGTATTGGCAAAATTGCTGACAAAACAGTAGCTTTCCTACCACGCCACGGCTTTGATCATCGTTTTCCACCTCATAAAATACCATACAAAGCAAACCTTTTTGCCTTTAAACAACTAGGAGTGAAATTTATTATTTCTCCTTGTGCTTCTGGCAGTTTAAAAAATGAAATCAAACCAGGTGACTTTGTGATTTGTGATCAATTTGTTGACCGTACTAAGGGTAGAGAAGATACTTTTTATCACGGACCAAAAGTAGCACACATTGCTCTTGATGAACCATACTGCCCATATCTAAGACAAATCGCTAGTACAGCAGCTAAAAAATTAAAATATCCTATCCATGACCAAGGGACCGTAGTAGTGATCAATGGTCCTCGTTTTTCTAGCCGTGCTGAAAGTGAATGGTTTAGTAATCAAGGTTTTGCTGTCATTAATATGACTCAATATCCTGAAGTAGTTTTAGCTAGGGAATTGGAGATTTGTTTTGTCAATATCTCGCTCATCACTGATTACGATGTGGGAATAAAAAATAATCCAGATGTCAAAGCTGTTAGTACAGATGAAGTAATTAAAATTTTCAAAAAAAATAATCAAAAAATCAGAAACATGCTTGTCGAAATTATTAAAAATATTAACATTAAAAATGACTGCTCTTGCCAGCACGCACTGGAACATGCAGTCATCTAAAGAGAGGGAAATTTATGAAAAAGAAAAATGTTCATATTATTGATCATCCTTTTGTGATCGATTCTTTATCTCACTTACGAAATAAAGATACCAAAATTAAAAAATTTCGTCATCATTCTGATAAAATTTGCCAACTTTTATTTGCAGAAGCCATAAGAGGTCTAGATTTTAAAAAACAAAAGATTAAAACACCACTCACAGTTACCACTGTCAAAAAATTAAAAGACGAAGTGATTATTGTCCCGATTCTACGTTCTGGCATTGCTATGTTATTTGGAGCCATGCACCTGTTGCCAAAATCAAAAGTGGGTTTTGTGGGTTTAGAAAGAGATGAACAAACAGCCATTGCTTATGAGTACTATTGGAAAATTCCTGCTGTGAGCAAAAACTCAGTCATCATTATCACCGACCCCATGCTAGCTACTGGAGGTTCTATCCTGCATGTATTAAAAAAAATTTCTAGAGAAACAAAAGCAAAAGCCATCAGAATTGTGAGTGTAGTTTGTGCTCCTGAAGGTATTAAAGCCATTCATAAAGAATTTCCTAAAATAGAAATCTTTACTGCAGCTGTAGACTCTCACCTAAATGATATCAAGTTTATTGTACCAGGTTTAGGTGATTATGGTGACCGTTATTTTGGAACTGAATAAAGAATTAAAAAATTATTGGCTTTTTCAAGAAAATAAGAGTAAAATATAATCTTCATTAAGATCGCTATTATTTTTCCGTATTTTGCGAATCAAGATCAAAATTATGCAAATCAGAAATATTGCTATTATTGCTCATGTTGACCACGGTAAAACCACCCTGATCGATGGTATGCTCAAGCAAACTGATACTTTCAGAATAAATCAGGCTGAAATGAGCCAGCATGCTATTTTAGACCAAAATGATCTAGAAAAAGAAAAAGGCATCACTATTTTGGCAAAAAACACCGCTGTTTTTTATAAAGACTATAAAATCAATATCATTGATACTCCAGGCCATGCTGATTTTAGTGGAGAAGTAGAACGAGTCATTAACATGGCTGATGGAGCTTTACTAATAGTTGATGCTGCTGAAGGTCCTTTACCTCAAACCAAATTTGTTTTACAAAAAGCTATTGAACAAAATCTTAAAATAATAGTAATCATTAATAAAATTGATAGAAAAGATGCTCAGCCAGAACAAGCTCTTAAAAAAACAGAAGAATTGTTTTTAAACTTAGCAGACAACGATCAACAACTAATTTTTCCAGTCCTCTATGCTGCTGGTAGAGCTGGTAAGATTTGGCATAAACTACCAACTAATATTGAAGAAGCAGCGGACCTAAGTCCTCTTTTTGAAGAAATTATCAAAACAATTCCCGAATCTCAGGCTGACGCGAATAAACCTTTTAAAATGTTAGTCTCCAACCTTGACTTTGATGATTATAAAGGCACATATGCAATTGGCAAAGTTTCACAAGGAATAATAAAAACAGGTCAAAACATTGTTCTCATGGATGAGAATAAAATATTATCTCAACAAAAAATTCAGCATATTTTTACTAGTAGAGGATTATCTAGAGAAGAAATTGAAACTTGCCAAAGTGGAGACATCATTGCCATTACCGGCATCAAAGATATTCGGATTGGCCAAACTATTGTGGATCCGATTGATCCTACTGGCTACCCTCGTATCCAAATTGGTGAAGCCACCATTAAAATCCAAATTTCTGCCAATAGCTCTCCTTTAGCTGGTAGAGAAGGGGACTTTGTCACTGCCAGACAATTAAAAGATCGATTAAAAAAAGAACAAAAGACTAACATTGGCTTAAAAATTGAATCTCAGCAAAATGGCAAAGGTTTTATGGTAGCTGGGAGAGGAGAGCTACATCTAGCTATTTTAGTTGAAAACATGCGTAGAGAAGGTTATGAGATGGAAGTGGCTAAACCACAGGTGATTTTAAAAGAGATTAATGGCCAAGTTTCTGAACCTATTGAAGAATTGACCATCGAAATTGATCAAAATTTCGTTGGCATTATCACAGAAGAACTAGGTAAAAGAAAAGGTGAACTAATCGAAAGTTTCACCAATGATAAAGCAATTTCTAGAATGGTCTACAGAATCGCCAGTAAGAATTTACTAGGATTTAGAAGTAAAATTCTAACTAAAACCAGAGGAAATGGCTTATTTAGCAGTCACTTTTTAGAATATCAGGCTATCGGTCCTAAAGCTAAAAAATTAAGAAATGGTGCTCTGGTGGCTAGTCATTCAGGTAACGCTACTAGCTATGCCTTAAGAACAGCCCAAAATCGTGGACTTACTTTCATTCCAGCTGGTAGCGAAGTCTACCAAGGGATGATTATTGGTTTAAATAAACAAAGCGAAGATATAGAAATCAACGTCACTAAGGCAAAAAAATTAACAAATTTCCGTTCTAATGCAGATATTAGCGTCCCGCTAGAACCTCCTATGATCCTTAGCTTAGAGCAGTCTTTAGATTTTATTGAAGATGATGAACTTTTGGAAGTCACTCCTAAAAATTTAAGATTAAGAAAAAAATTCTTAGATAAGGGAGATCGAGTGAAGCAAGCTAAAAAGATGGCTTTGTCCTGATTGATCAAAAACTATTGGCTTAAGAGCCTAAATAGGATAATATTCTTAATATTGCATTATACAAGTCCTAAAAAAAGGGCTTTTTTTTGTTTTCCCGATAAAAAAAATTATCTCTGTTTGATGTTTAATGGAGGATGATTTGTGAGTCAGCTGGGACTCGAACCCAGGACACCCTGCTTAAGAGGCAGGTGCTCTAACCAACTGAGCTACTGACCCTAACTATTTATTATTGTTTTATTTTCAAATAATCCGGACGTCCCAATTTTAAAAACTTAATTTCCTATCCAATATATGTGCCCAGGAGAGGACTTGAACCTCCACGAAATAAATTCACAGCCTCCTCAAGACTGCGCGTCTACCAGTTCCGCCACCTGGGCTAATAGATTTATATATTATAAAACCAATCATCCTGAAGCTCAAATCAAGAAATCACAAAAATCAAGTCTGTGCCGAAGAGAGGATTTGAACCTCCACCCCGCTAAGCAGGACACGCTTCTGAGGCGTGCGCGTCTACCAATTCCGCCACTTCGGCTGAAATTTAAGAAGTTGTTATTTAGTAACCAATGCTTTATAACGTGTAATTGGTCCAAATTTACGATAAAAAGCTTCCAAGATAAGTTCAACAGTTCTATTGATGGTAAAGTAATTAGTATTAATAGTCAAATCATAAGAATTAGCTGCATCTAATTTTTTTCTAAAATATTGCTTTACAAAGTCCTTTCTTTCTTTTTCTTCCTTAGCAATCACTTTTTTTGCTTGTTGTCTAGTAAAGCCTTCAAACTCCATGGCTCTATTGACTCTCACCGCATAAGGAGCCACTACGTTTACATGAAGGCCTCTGGCAAAAGGACAGATGAAATTAGCCCCTCTGCCCAGAATTACCACATGACCCTTATGAGCATAGGCCAAAATAATTCTCGTTAATTCTTTCAAGTAAGTAATATTATCAACATAATCAGGATTTAGAATAGAGTGAACAATATCATTAATTCTAGTCCTACTTTTCTCGTCAATTTCTCTAATAATAGCTTTACTTTTTTTAATTGAATGAGAAATATCATCAATAATTTGCTCATCAACAAAGATAAAATCTAATTTTTGAGCTAACTTTTTGGCAATAGGAGCGCCACCACTACCCGGCTCACGAGCTATGGTAATAAAGGGCTTAGTAAAGATCTCCCCATTTTCCTGATAACTCTCCAGTAATTTATCTTTCAGCTTCATCGCAGTGATCATTTTATTGACCAAGGGATAATAGTGAATCTTCATACTTTGTATTATAACGTTTTTTTTGGAAAAAGCATGATTATTTAATTAAAAAATTGACTGTTTAAAGGAATCTTATCTAGAGCGTCTAAAAGGCCATTTCTTCTAAAAAAACTTTGTTTAGAAACATAAGTGACTCCCTCTTGTTGAGCTAGCCCACGGCCAGATCTTTGATCATAAGAAAAAATAAAAACTGCTAAATTTAAAGCTAAAGCAGCTTGCATATAGACCTTCCAATCTTCTCCAGTTAAAGTAGTGATAATCAATAAGCTTGCTTTAGCTTCTTCTAAGATTCTTTCCGCCTCTTCCACTTGCCCAACTTCTTCAACTTTTACAGCTTTATAACCTTTAAAACGTAAAGCTGTAATGAGCACTTTTTCTAAATTACAATCTCCCTGTAAAATTGCAGCTCTAGGTCTTTCTTCCATAAAATTAATTTCCTTTTTACATATTTATTATGTCGATATTGTCTCAACAATTATAAAATAAATTTAAAAAAAACCAAAGAATCTTTATTCCTAAACAGAATTAGCCATCACGAAATGTTATAATTTAATGGTTCTTTAAACTCTGCCTCAGTAGCTCAGTGGATTAGAGCGCCGGTCTTCGGAACCGGGCGTCGGGGGTTCGAATCCCTCCTGAGGCACCTTACTAATTAGCTCCTAAAATAAATTATGAAAATCATTTCTGGACTATCCAACCTCAAATTAGCTCAAAAAATTGCCAACAAGCTTAATTTAAGTATAGTAGATTGTGAAATTTCTAATTTTAAAAATGAAGAAAAAAGAATCTGGATCAAAGAAAATTTGAGAAGTGAAAATATTACCTTAGTTCAATCCTTTTCCTCTCCAGTTGATAGCCATATCATTGAAACTCTACTCATAACAGATGCGCTGGAAAGAATGGGTGCTAGGCACGTTAATCTTTTAGTTCCTTGGATGGGCTATTCCTTGCAAGACAAAGTCTTTAGAGAAGGAGAACCAATTGCTGCCAAAATGGTTGCCAACATTCTTTCAAATACTTATATTAGAAGAGTTTTCTTATTAGATCTTCATAATAATAGTATTCCTGGATTTTTTTCAATCCCTACTCATCACTTATCAGCCATGGATATTTTTGCAGATTATATAAAAGAAAATTTTGATTTAAAAAAAGCTATTATTGCCAGTCCTGACTTTGGCGGCTTAAAAAGAGCTAGATCTTTTGCTAACAAACTTGGATTAGATTTGATTAATATTGATAAACACCGTGATTTAAAAACTGGAAAAGTAACAGCTGTTGGCTTACATGGAAAAACAAAAAACAAGACTGTTTTCCTTTTTGATGATGTGATTATGTCCGGTGGAACAGTAGTTGAGTCTGCTAAAATACTTAAAAAAGAAGGAGCAAAGCAAGTTCACTTTTTAGCAACACATGCTGTTTTATGTGATAATGCTATCCAAAAGATTCAAAAATCAAAAATTGATAGTGTGGTAGTCACTAATTCCATTTACCACAAAAAAATTAATGATAGAATAAAGACTCTTGATGTTTCACCTATTTTTGCTGAAGCAATTAAGCAATGGCTATAAAATCTTGATATTATGAAAATGTCTCAATTGGCTTTTAGGCCTCTCAAAAATCCACCGGCTAATGCTGATACTCTTAACCATGCACTCTTAGTGCAAGCTGGTTTTGTGCGTCAACTCATGGCTGGAGTATACAGTTACACTCCTTTAGGCCTGAAAGTTCTCAATAAAATCAGGAATGTGATTAGAGAGGAAATGAATGCGATAGGTGGCCAAGAAATCCTCATGCCTTCTTTGCATCCAAGTAAAAATTGGAAACAAACCGGAGCTTGGGATGGAGTTGATGTGCTTTTTAAAATCAAGAGCAGAACTGATAGAGATTATGCTCTTGGTCAAAGTCATGAAGAAGTAGTCACTCCTTTAGCCAAAGATATTATTAAAAGCTACCGCGATCTTCCTTTGGCTTTATATCAAATCCATTGGAAATTTAGAGATGAACTTAGAGCTAAATCAGGTATTTTAAGAGGCAGAGAGTTTGAGATGAAAGATATGTATAGTTTTCACGAAACTCAATCGGATTTTGATAAATTTTACCAAAAAGTCAAGGATGCTTATCTTAAAGCTTATAAAAAAATTGATCTAGTTGCCAAAGTCACTGAAGCTTCTGGAGGCAGTTTTTCCAACAAGATTTCTTATGAGTTTATGGTCTTAACTGATGCCGGCGAAGATGATATTTATTATTGTTCTAACTGTGAATTTTGTGTAAATAGTGAGATTGCCAAGAAAAAAGCAGGCGATATTTGTCCTAACTGTAAAAAAGCAAAACTAAAAGCAGCTCGCGCTTCTGAAGTAGGTAATGTCTTTGACTTGGGTCAAAAATATAGCAAAGATTTTGATTTAAGCTACACTAATCAAAAAGGTGAAAAAAAGCAACCTATCATGGGTTGCTATGGTTGGGGTACTACCAGAACCATGGGTGTGGTAGTAGAAAAATCAAATGATAAACGCGGGATTATCTGGCCTAAAGCCATTGCTCCTTTCCAGCTACATCTAATTTCGATTAAAGGGGCAGAACAAGAAGCAAAAAAACTTTATCAGCAATTGCTAGCAGAAAAAATAGAAATCATTTGGGATGACCGTGATGAAAATCCTGGTAGTAAGTTTGCTGACGCAGATTTAATTGGTATACCAGTAAGATTAGTAGTGTCATTGAAAAATAAAAATAAGGTTGAATGGAAAGAGAGAGATAAAGAAAAAACTAAATTAATCAAGTCTAAAGAACTAATTAAAAGATTAAAAGCATCTTCATGAATCGCGACTATAAAAATCTTGTTTTTACTAAACATGCGCTAGATCGTTTAAAAAGTCGTTCTCTAACTCAAGAGCATATTTATCAAACTATTAATTTTCCTGATCTTAGTAAGAAATCTAGACAAGCAGGTACTAAAAAATTTATAAAAAAAATAAAGGGTCGTAAAGTTCATAGTATAGCAAGTTTTTTAGATGATCAAAAAAAATGGCTGGTGATTTCTGTTTGGGTGAGAGGAGAGGAAGATAAATTGCCATTTATCTGGCAATTTATCACTTTGCCTTTTAAATTATTTATTAAAATTTTGAAATTAATTATCAAGCAGTTTTTAAAAAATAAAAAATGAAATTAGTTCAATTTTTTACTGCGAAAATTGCAAAAAATATCTAGTCTTATAAAAAATATTTTCTTCAATCTTATAAAAAACTATATACCTTCTAATCAATCTTTTTTCCTTATGGGTTTTTTCTGTAAAAAAGTATATAGTACTAAATACTACCCGGTGAGGGGTCCACTACAAATTACCAGATTTCATATCTAAGAAATCCAGGGATTTGTGGTGGTTTTATTATTAAGATATACTATTAAAGTGCAAAAGAAAAAATTGATTGTCACTCACCATGCTCCTGATCCTGATGCTATTGCTGCTGTTTGGCTTTTAAAAAACTTTGATAGTCAGCATTATGCTGATGCTAGAGTTGCTTTTGTTAATCCTGGAGAAAAAATTGATCTAGAAGAAGCAGAAAAATATCAAGCACAACTTCATGAGATAACTTTTGTTGATACTGGTCATGGAGAATTTGATCATCATCAACCATCCAGAGCTAAAAAAAAAATTTGTGCTTCTTCATTAGTATTTGACTATATTTGCAAATTGCATCCTGAAAGAAAAGAAGATAAAGCCCTTCAAGAATTAGTTGCATTCATTAATGATCTAGATCATTTTGGAGAAATATATTGGCCAGAACCTACTCATACTCGTTATGTTTTCATGCTCCATGAGTTAATCAGAGGACATGAATATACAGATCCTCATAATGATGATTCACAAATGCATTTTGGACTTAAATGCCTAGACTATGCTTATGCAGCTTTAAAAAAATCAATCAGAGCTGCTGAAGCTATTGAACAAAAAGGCATAGAATTTGACATCCAAGGTGGTAAGGCTTTGGCAATTGAAACTAGAAATGACGATGCTATTAAAAGAGCTCAAAAAATGGGTTTCTTATTAGTGATTAGTAAAGATAGTAAACAAGGTAATATCAGAATTAAAGCCAGACCAGATGCTAAATTTAATCTTGATAAACTTTATCAAGCAATCAAAAAAATTGATCATAAAGGAACTTGGTTTTACCATGGTGGCGGCAAAATGTTACTTAACGGTTCTAGGAAAAAACGTAATCATCTGGCTAGCCCATTAACCTTAGAAGAAACTATGAAATTAGTAAAGGAGCATTATGCATAAAGATGATTGCGTTTTTTGTCAAATTGCTAAAGGAGAAATGCCTTGTCACAAAGTATGGGAAGATGAAAAACATCTTGCTTTTTTATCAATCTTTCCTAATACCGAAGGTTTCACCGTCATCGCCCCCAAAGAGCATTATTCTAGCTATGCTTTCGAACAGGAAAATCAAGTATTATCAGAACTAATAATTGCTACCAAGAAAACGGCTCAAGTCTTGGATAAGTTTTTCAAAGATGTAAATCGTTGTGGGATGTTTTTTGAAGGCTATGGGGTTGATCATCTTCATAGTAAACTTTTTCCAATGCATGGCACTGTAGCAATAGATGAGTGGCAAAATATAGAAAGTAAAGGGTTTGACCAATATTTTGATCAATATCCTGGTTATCTTTGTTCAAATAATTCCAAAAGGGCGGATGATAAAAAATTGGCTAAATTAGCTAAAGCCATTAGAGATTCTTATTAAAATCAAAGATACTCTCCCAGAAAGTTTAACTTTGAGATATAATACAGCACTATCTTTATTAGAAAACAAATTAATCAATAAATCAAAATATTTGGATAGGAGGTGTTCAACTTGCCAATTATTGTCAAAGCTAAAAAGAATGATTCTACTAGTGACTTGATTAAAAAATTCAAAAAAATGGTTGCAGCTAGTGACGTAGTACAAATCTGCAAAGATAGAAGATATCATCAAAAGCCTTCCAAAACTAAATCTGTGAATATAGCACAATATAAACGTTTAAGAAAAAGAATGCGTTCACTCAAAAAAATGAAAAATACTTCAGCCTCAGTTCTAGAGAGAATGGCAGAAAGATTGAACGCTTAAAAATAACTGAAACTAGATTTAGTCTCAAGCTTAGATTAATTATTTTCTAGATTTGATCCTTGCCTTAATCATGAATTCCCATTGATCACCATCACTGGTATCAAAACTAGTGGAATTGGTTAATTGATATAAATTTAATAAGTGGTTACTCAAAGATTCTTCGATTTCTTTACGTTGTTCATTTAATTCTGAGACTTCTACTCTTAAATTCGTTACCTGAGGATCAGCTTGCAATTGACTTTTCCTAGCTTTGACCTCATGAGTATAACTATCAGCTTGCTGTTTTGCTTCCGTCAATTTGCTATCATTATCAAAAACATTTCTCAAACTTTCTCTTTTTTCTTTAAGTTCTGCTTTAATTTTCATCAATTCTTCTGCATTACGTTCAATTAAATTTTGTAAAGAAGTAAGGGTAGTAGCTAATTGATCAGATGCTGCTAATTCATCATCCTGATTATTGGCATCACTGACTTTATCATCATTAGTCGCAGAATTCTGAGAAACTTGCGACAAAGCTTCCAGAGCTAAATCATCTCCAGACTTGAGTTTTGGCTCAGTTTTTCCTTCTCCCAATTGCGCTGTTTTACTTTGGGCAAGTTTTTTTTGTTTATTAATTGCTAACTGTTTTTGTTGATCATCTGTCATAATATTTTTCCTTTCTGTTACCTTAAAACTTATAACAAGTTCTAGAAAACACTGCAAGCCTCATAATTCTTATTTTCTAACTCTTTTGCTTTTAAAAAACTAATCGATTATACTAATGAGAGTGCGCAACCGGGTAATGTGCTTCAATTTGAAGAGGAAAGTCCGGACAGCAGAACGACAGGTGTCCTGCGAAAGTGGGAGACTCGCCTTAGGCGAGGACAGTAAGAGCAACAGTGACGATAGCCGTGGCGGGCTGTGAAACGACCAAGTGACTGGGTTATCCCGATTTTCGGGGTAGGCAATCCTCCCTGCTGCAACTAGCGAACTTTACCTTATTGGATTCGTTCCCTATATTTATTTGGCTTGCCAAATCTTAAGGTAATAAAGACTAGGCCTAGATAGATCATTACTTAAACAGAATCCGGCTTACGAGTTGCGCACTATTTAAATTTTATGGATATTTCTCAAGCTATTTTACTAGGAATAATACAGGGGATTACTGAATTTTTACCAATTTCTAGTTCTGGACATCTTGTCATTTTTCAACAATTATTAGGTCATGCTGAACCTCAGTTAACCTTTGATACCTTTCTACACTTAGCTACTCTATTAGCAATTATCATTTTCTTTTTTGCTGAAATTATTAAAATTAGAAAAAAAAGCCTAGTTCTATTGATAATAGCCACCATCCCTATTACAATTTTTGGTTTATTAATTAATCATTATGGTGAATTTTTATTTAGCTCAATTCCGTTAGTTGCTATTACCTTAGGTATTACTGGAATCATTAATTTGCTCACTGATAGAAAACTGGAGAAAAGGAAACAAGAACAAAAAACTAAAACAGAAATAAAACGCTCAGATGCTTTAATTATTGGAATTTTCCAAGCATTAGCTGTAATCCCAGGAATTTCTAGGTCTGGATCTACTTTATTTGCAAGTATTAATCAGAAACTAGATAGACAAACAGCTTTTAATTTTTCTTTCCTACTAGCCATCCCCGCTATTTTAGGTGCTGTTATATTACAATCAATTAAACTTTATCAACAAGGATTTAATATAGCACAGCCAATTAATTTCCTTGCTGGTGGAATAGCTGCTTTTTTTAGTGGTTTATTAAGCTTAGCTTTCCTAAACTTTGTAATTAAAAAGGCACGCTTTGAATGGTTTGCTCTTTACTGTATTACTCTTTCTGTTATTACTATGTTTCTTTTTATTAATCTAAAATATTCTTGGCTATCCTGTAACTAATAGCTTCTGCTAATTGCTTCTCACTAATCTCTTTAACTCCATCTAAATCTGCAATTGTTTGCGCTACCTTGATAATTTTAAAATACACTCTCGCTGAAAATTTCAAACGTTCTGCAGCTATCTGTAAAAATCTAAAAGCTGCTTTTTCCATTTTGCAAACATTTCTTAAAATTTTATTGTCTAGCTCAGAGTTATTTGTTAAAGCAAATTGACTCAATCTATTAAGTTGAGCATTTCTGGCCTTAATTACTCTCTGTCTAATCTGGGTAGATGTCTCTTGTTCAGCTAAATTTTGTTCTGCTAAATCTTCGATTTTTACTGCCCTTACCCTAAAATGTAAATCAATTCTGTCTAAAATCGGACCAGATAATTTTCTTCTATAACGCTGAAGATCAAAATCATTACAAATACATAGATTCTCAGCTGAAACTGAACCACGATAACCACAGGGGCAGGGGTTAGCAGCAGCAATTAAAGTAAAAATGGCTGGATAAGTAACAGCTCCAATTGCTCTAGAAATAATCACTTTACCTTCCTCCAAAGGTTGACGTAGAGCTTCTAAGCAAAACCTAGAAAACTCTGGAAATTCGTCTAAAAAAAGTACACCTCGGTGCGCTAAAGAAATCTCACCTGGCTTTAAAGCAGTACCACCGCCCAGCAAGGCAACATGCGAACTAGTGTGATGAGGAGAACGAAATGGTCGTTCACGGATTAAAGAGCTTTTAGCTAAACCTGCCACTGAATAAATTTTAGTCACTTCAACAGCTTCTTGTTCAGTCAATGGTGGCAAGATTGAAACCATAGCTTTTGCTAAAAGAGTTTTGCCAGAACCTGGTGGACCTAACATCAATAAATTATGCCCCCCTGCTGCCGCAATCTCTAAGACTCTTTTTGCTTCTAGTTGTCCTTTAATATCAGCAAAATCTATCTTAAATTTTTGACTTTGAGCAGCCTTAAAACTTTTATGTAATAATTCTGGCAAAAGAGATTTTTTCTTTGCTAAAGAAATAATTTCTTTTAAATGCTGAATGGTAAAAATTTTAATACCAGAAATCAAAGATAATTCATCTTGATTAGCAGCAGGCAAAATTACTTTTTTAAAACCCATTTTTTTAGCAGCCAAAACTAGAGGTAAAGCTCCTTTGATAACTTTAACTGCCCCATTAAGAGATAATTCACCAAAAAAGATAGTGTCATCAGTCTTAAGCTTTATTTCTTGATAATTTTTGAGTAAAGCAACTGCAATCGCTAATTCTAGAATACTACTAGTTTTTTTAATATCAGCTGGGGCCAAATTAACTATTGTTCGCTTAGCTCTAGTTCTCACTCCGCAATTGAGTAGAGCAGAGCTGATTCTTTCCTTAGCCTCTTCTACTGCGCGGCCAGCCAAACCAATCAGAACTAATCCTGGCACACCTCGATTACTGTCTACCTCAACTTCAACTTTGATCGGTTGCAGGCCAATTATAATGGCAGTATAAGTTCGAGAAATCATTGATTAAGCATCAGTTTAGACTCAAATGTTTACAAGAACTGTAATTTGGGAGGAATTTCAAAAAATCTAATTACCAAATAATCCGATAAACATACTTATCTTTATCTTGGCTATAATCTCTAATTTCAATCTGGTCAGAATTTTTATAATACTGACCTTCAAATTTAAACAAGTCACCATCTTCACCATAAAAATTACTAGAATCCTTATATAATTGGATTTTGAGTAAATCAGTTCCTCTTTTACCCAAAAACTCAAGCTTAATCACTATGGGAGAATCAAGGCGCAGATCTTGATCAATGATTTTGTGATATTTATCATCTTGAAGATCAACAGAGTCTAGCATTACTTTACCATTAAACTCATACATCTTAGCCCCATCAGGAACTCTCTTTACTCCAATGCGATGCCAATTAAAAAAACGTCTATTTCTAAAAACATAAACAATGCTTGAAACTAGTGCTCGTTGACGATCTGTCATAAAAATTTAAGAAATATTTACTTGGTATTGTTTATCTCCAATCCTAATATAGCTACTGCTAATATTGATCTGGAGAGAAGTTGCTTTCCAGTAATTTGCCTGATTGCCAGAAAATTGAAGTTCTATAATCTCCTTGTTATTAATATAAAATCTGCCACTTGAACCAGTTTTATTCCCAGTAATACGATCATCATCCAAAATTAAATCCAATCTATTATTTTCTAAAGAAAACTCACCATCAGCCCATTCATAATCACCGCCATTACTCTGAACAACAATTCTGGCTCGAACTGCTCCTTCTGTTGATTCGGCAAACTCCTTATTAAAGCAGGCAGCGATTGCTGCTACAATCAATTCTTGGCTTAAAGCTTCACTCATAAAAATCCTTTATTTAATTTTTTGAAATTAACAATATTATATCATCGCCAAAGAAGAAATCTGTCAATTTAAAAAATAAAGCAAATTGAGGACCAACTCAGAACATTGCCATTTTTATAGCGCCATGGGCTGGAGAATTTTTTGGAAAAATAGGCTTAATTTGAGAATTAAAATCTTTTATCCTAGCAATTAATTGCTCTTTAATATAAGTGACTCTAGTGAGGCCACCAACTAAAACTACATCCGTAACTGTATCTTGCAAATCTAACTTTTTAATCACAGTCACAACCATATTCATTAAGTTACTGATTGCCTGATCAAAAATCTCCTTTGCCACTAAATCATCCTGCTCAAAAGCTTGAGTACAAAGTTGGGCTAATTGAGCAATTTGTTTTTTACTCAATAAAGGCTGATAAACTTTAGATTTCAAATCAAGTATCGAATCCACTTTGAAATACTCACAAAGTAATTTTTCTAAAATTGTTTTCTTAGCCCGGCCATCATAACTCTGAGTAGCTGCCTTTAGAACTGCTAAGCCAATGCTATAAGCTGAACCTTCACCAGCCAACAAAAAATCTAAACCTCCAGTTTTAGCAATTTGACCCTTTTGATTACGGCCAAGACAATTAGAACCAGTCCCAGCAATTAAAATTATTGCATTCTCTTTTTTGCTACCACTAGCAAGCGCAATCCAGGCATCGTTAACTATAGAATAATTTTTTATGGAAAATTTCTGAAATATAGGGGTAAAAACTTTATCAGCATTATCCTTATCTTCTTGATTATCAACTCCAGCTAAGCCAAAAACTAAATTTTCAACTGAAGCTCCATCTTGAAATTTATTAAAAGTATTATTCAAAACTGCTTCTAAATTAGCTGCAGCTTCCTCAGCAGCTATTACATCTAAATTAGTTGGACCGGAGACAAGCTCAGCCAAAACTTTACCAGCCTCATCAGCTAGCACTAATTCTGTTTTACTGGCACCACCGTCAATTCCGATGTAATATTTCATCTTTTTTAGCTAAATATTCTAAAATCAATTCAATATAAACAGCATGGCTCCAAACTAAAGGCGTAGCGGACTTAGCCTCACCAGTATATGGATCAATTTGTTCTGGCAAAATTCCAGAAGGGTACATTAGATCCACTGTCCAATTGATTACTCGTTCTACTTCTTCTAGATCAGCTTGAGTGACCTGTTTCTTTTTTAACAAACTTATTGCTGGCCACATGGTAGTAATTAGCCAAGGATTTGCTAGATCTTTATCTTTAAAATATTTATCATTTTCATAACGAATTAAACCAGCGCGATCACCAGGATTAGTTAAACGTTTTTTAACCTCTGCATCAGTGGAAATGAACAAAGGATCATCCTGATCGAAAACATTAAAATACCACAGACCAAAAAGAGAACTTGAATCCACAGTATTATCATGAACTACCGCTTTACCATCCCAAACTGCTGTTCTTACAAAGGAATTCAATTTTTTGCTATATAAATGATCAACCATTGCCTTCTTAACCTCTTTAGCTGCATCACGATATTTTCTCATATGATTTCTTTTACCTAGCAATTCACTAAAATCAGCAGCAGCCATCAAGCCGCCATAAACTGAACAACAAGTGTAAGTCGAAATACCTATTTTTTCTTCCCACAAATCATAAGAAGGCAATGGTAAACCTGATTCAGGATTTCGAAAACTAACTAAAAAATCAGCAATTTTCTCAATCATAGGTTTATATAGCTCTTCAATAAATTCTAAATCTTTGCTGGACTGATAATGCTGCCAGAGGGCAAATAAGACTCCTGCACTTTCATCTTCTTGAATTGGCAATTGTAAAATTTTATCTTTCAACCAATCACTTTGAGCAGTGGTTGAATGCCAGGTTGAACCCAAGCTTCTATCAGAATTAAAACGGTGATGCAAATAACCATCAGGATGCAATACATCTTTACAAAAAATAAAAAATTCTTCTGTAACTTCAGTATAACCAGCCTTATCCAAAGCAGCACAAATAAAAGCAGCATCCCGTGGCCACATATAGGTATAGTCATCCTTGCCATATTCAATCATTTGGCTATCAGCGCTGGCGATGATACTCCCTCCGTTATCAGTATGCGCCCTTAAGATAAACAGTGAAGTATCAAATAATTTTCTCTGTTTCTCGGAAAGACTTTTAATTTGAGGATTGCGTTTCATTAACCAAGCACGCCAATAGTGTTCAGTTGAATGAATCATCCCTTCTGGAGTTTTATCATAAACCATCTGATTCATTTTGTAAGCTTCTGCTAAAGATTTACCAGCACAAATCCAATAATAAACTCTTGTTTTGCATTTACCTTCACAAGAAGCGTAAAATCTCATCACACTATCGACGCTACCATGCTCAACTGCGTTTTTCGCTAATTCTCCATCCTCTGCATCTCGATAACTACCTTCTTTGCCAGCAAACTGATAAGCTCCAACTGTATAATCATCCAGTCTCTTACCAGCTTCAGTTTGACCATTAACAAAAAAAACTCGTCTACCTTTGTAATGAACAATAGCACTATGAGTTGGATCATAGAAAGCTGTATTCCTCTTTCTATACTCACTGATCATAAAAACTTGATGGAAAAAAATTTTAATATCTGCCTTGTTTTCACTATGATTGTAAATATCTACTTGTCGTAAAAAAACATTGGTCTCATTGTAAACAATATCTTCCATCACTAAACTAATATCTAGTTTTTCATTTTTACAAACCAAATAACCAACCATTGTTTCTGGTTTATATCCCAAAGTAATTTTCCATGAACCATCATCAAGCCAAGAAAAGCGATTATTGACCATCAAGCCAATACGATGTTTATGACCGCTAACATGATTTTCCAAACCCACATAATGATAATGCATATCACGGACAAAACCATATTTATCAAGAGTGACTAGAAAATTCCCATTACTGAGGACAAGAGCTCTGGCCATAAAACCTTTTTATAAAACTATTTTTCATCATAACAATCTTTCCCTGAGGTCCGCAAGCACTATCGAATATTTTCTATAAGCTTCAAACGGACTTTTATAAGGATTAAAATAAGCATGGACATCACCATCCGCCGCCCATTTAGTACACATATAATAGAAATGATCGCTGGTTTGTAACCTACGCCAGTCTTCAACTAGTTGCTCATTATTAGAATTTAAAATTTTGTCTTCCATTGAATAAAGAATTCTTAAACTATCGTATTGGAACTGGTTATCTCGCCAAGCTGTTAGATCTCGATCAATATCAGCCCAAGAAATATAATCAGGCACATCATAAATTGCTAATTTATTGAGTTTTTTCTGACTTAATTTAAAAGAAGCTGATCGCTGTTTTACAGCATATTGCTTAAATATCTCGGAAGGCAAAACAAAATGATTCCAGCTTTTATCTAAAAATCTTTTAATTAATTCTGCAAAAAAATCAAAAATACCTGTATCCACCCACTGATGTTCACCAAAGGTCTCAAAGTCCATAAATAAATTTACTAGGGATTCTTCAGGATAAATTTGAATCCACTCTAGATAACGATCAACTGTTAGTGGATACCATAACCAACTCCTATTACTAAAACGAAAAGCAAGATCATCAGAAAGCTTAGCATGTTTTAAAAGCAAGGGCACTTTATTAAGAGACTGACTGGCAAAAAGCTGAGTTCTAGTTCTTCCTTGTAAGTAACGATCAACTGCCTCGGTTAGAACTCCTAAAAAATCAAAATCATCTAATAAGTCAATAATTTCATTGGCATAAATTAGTTCTGTATTTCTAAAAACCTTTGTTTCAAAGTTAAAGAGTTTTTTTATTAAGTTTCTGTGTTTATCAACTTGATGAATAAATTCATCCTTGGAATATAAAAAAGCAAGAGAATGATAATAAGTCTCTGATAATAACTCCAAACGCCCTGTTTTTACTGCGTCTTTAATTAATTGAATTATTTCTTTTTCATAAAACAAAGCTTGTTCTAAAAAAACTCCACTGCAAGATAAAGCAAATTTAAAATTATCGTGCCGATGAAGTAAATCATTTAGCAGGCGTAGCATTGGTAAATATGATTTATTTGCAACTTTTTGAAAAACTAATCTATTTAAATCATTTTTCTCTGAAAAAAAATATGAACTATTATTGCCTAAATCAAAAACTTCAAAATTCTGCAAACGATAAGGTTGATGAAGTTGAAAATACAAACAAATTTGCGGCATGACTAGAATATATCCTAAACTTAGTTACGAAAACAATCTATTATAAACTTGCTTTACCGCCTGAGCTGATTTATCCCAAGACAAGGATTTGAGATCACGCAACTGACCTTTTACTACTTTCTCACTGAAGCCCTTACTCCTAAGTAAACGCAAGACTGTTTGGCTCATTTTATCAAGATCCCAAAAATCAATAGTCATAGCACTCTTCATTACTTCGGCTACTCCAGAGTTTTTAGAAATAATTACTGGAGTTTTATAACTAGCTGCTTCTAAAGCTACCAAACCAAATGGCTCAGACACAGAAGGCATAATAAAAACATCGGCTCTATTTAAAAGTTTATCTTTTTGCTTATCTCTCACAAAACCACTGAACAAAACAGAAGCAGATAAACTCTTACCCGCTGCTCTAAATAATAGTTCATGATACATATCACCACTACCAGCCAAAATAAACAGTGTATCAGACATCTTTTCTAATACTTTTTTGGCCACTGAAATAAAGAACTCAGCTCCTTTTTGAGCTGTGAAGCGACCCATGAACACTACTACCGGCCTTTTATGAGCAAATTGATATTTATCAAAACTAGGATTTTTTAAATTGAAGGATATGCCATTATGGACTACATCTATTTTATTGGGATTAATCTGATATTTATCAACTAATAATCTTTTAGTGTAATAACTGACAGCAATCACCCGATCAGCTGTCATCATTCCTTCATATTCTGTATGAGCAATATAGTGACTACCATACCCATGAGGTATACGATCAAACTCCGTAGAATGGATATGAGCAACCATAGCTTTACCAGTTTTTTTCTTTAATCTAGCTGCTGCTGGAAAAGCCATCCAATCATGAGCATGAATTAAATCAAAATCATTCTTAAGCTGATTGGTATTCTGCTCAACTAACTGACTATAACGCTCTACCTTATGTTCCAATTCTGATTGAGGCAAAGCATTAAGTTCAAATAAATCCAAGGGTCTATCAAAGGATGATCGCCTTGTTCGAACTGATGTATAAGCCATGAAGGGAGCTTTGTTTTTACTATTCATAAGCTCCCATTCAGGATCAACGCAAGATAAAACATTCATATGAACTAGTGGCTTATGAAGAATATAAGGAAGAGTAAAATAAATTTGTGTATTAGTTCCGGCTAAAGATTTAGTTAAACCTTGACACGCCACACCTAGACCACCACTATTATGAGGTGGATATTCCCAACCAATCATTAGCACTTTCCCATCATGAAGTGGCATAAATAATCTATCATATTAGTGTAGCGATTTCTCTCTATTGTTGACAAGAGGAAAAACGTTATTCTATGAGATATAATATGAGCAAATGATTAAGAATATTATTTACCGATTAAAAAGACCTTACCATTTTTTAAAAACTGCAATTTTTCGTGGTATCCCAGCTCAAATTAAATATAGATTCCCTAGTAAAAAATTAAAAGTAATCACTATTACCGGCACTGATGGTAAGACCACCTCTAGTACCTTAACCTATCATATTTTAAAAACTGCTGGTAAAAAAGTAGGCCTCATTTCAACTGTAGCTGCATACATAGGGGATAAGGAAATTGAAACTGGATTGCATGTGACTACTCCAGATCCTAGAAAACTACAACAATTAATGAGAGAAATGCTTAATCAGGGACTTGAATACTTAGTGCTTGAATTTACTTCACATGGAGCTTATCAATATCGAACTTGGGGTGTCAAACCCTTCATTGGCGGCCTTACTAACATTACTCATGAACATTTGGATTATCATCTCAACATGGAAAATTATATTGATGCTAAAGCAATGATGCTTAAAAAAGCTTCTACATTAATCCTTAACGCTGATGACAAAAATTACCTAAAGTTAAGAAAAAAGTTCAATAAAAAACAAAATATTATTAATTATTCTTTATCAGAAAAACTTCCTTCTAGCCTCACTACTGCTATTAAAAAAAGATTCCCAGAATCATATAACCAGATGAATGCTAGATTAGCTATAAAAATCGCTAAACTATTAAAAATCGAAAATAAAGATATTATTAGAGCAATCGAATCTTTTCCAGGAGTTCCCGGTAGAATGCAATTCGTAAGCAATAAGAAAGGTTTTGAAATCGTGATTGATTTTGCTCATACACCCAATGCCTTGGAAGCCGCTTTGACTGCACTCAGAAAAAAACAGAAACAAGATAAATCAAAAGGTAAACTAATTGCTGTTTACGGTTGTGCTGGACTTAGAGATGTAAAAAAACGGCCAATGATGGGTAAAATTGGTGTTGATTTAGCAGATTTAGTGATTTTTACAGCTGAGGATCCCCGTACTGAAGATGTTTGGTCAATTATTCGCCAAATGAAAGAACAACTAGAAGATGGCCATAATAAAATTATCAGCATTGCTGATAGAAAAAAAGCAATTAGTTTTGCCTTAAGAAAAATAGCAAAAAGAGGAGATTTAATAGCTATCTTTGGCAAAGGGCCGGAAAAAAGTATCTGTTATGGAAAAATAGAAAAACCCTGGAGCGATCTTAAAGTTGTGCAGGAAATACTCAATGGATAAAGACTTTAATTTATTAAACTATCAAAATTTCTACTTAGTTGGTGTTAAAGGTGTAGCCATGACATCCTTAGCCCAATGTTTAATTGATGCTAAAAAAAACGTTAGAGGTAGTGATTTAGCTGAAAGTTTTGTTACTCAAAAAATTTTGGATAAATTAGCAATAAAAATAGATTTAAACTTTAATCAACAGATACCTAAAAACACGGATTGTCTCATTTATACTTCTGCTCATCAAGCTCAAGCTAACCCTCAAGTCATTCAAGCTCAAAAAAAAGGCATTAAAGTTTTATCTCAAGCCGAGGCTTTGGCTAGTTTATTTAATCAAAAACAAGGTATTGCTGTCTGCGGAGTAGGAGGTAAGTCAACAGTCTCAGCCATGATCACTTGGATATTAGAAAAAAATAAACTTAATCCCTCTTTTTCTGTGGGAGTAGGTGACATTATTGGCTTAGGCAAAACTGGCCAGTGGAGCAATGACAGTAAGTTTTTCGTTGCTGAAGCAGATGAGTATGTAATTGATCCTAAAGCAAAAGAAAAAAATAAAGAGATTACTCCGCGATTTTCCTTTTTAAAACCTTTTATAACCATCTGTACCAATTTGAAATTTGACCATCCTGATGTTTATCAAGATTTTAATCATACAAAAAAAGTATTTAGTCAATTTTTTAGACAAATAAAAAAAGGCGGAACTCTATTAGTTAATACAGATAATGAAGACTTGATTCAATTAAGTAAAAAACAGAAAGATAAAAACATTCTCAGTTTCGGAGAACACAGAAAAGCAGATTTTAGATTAACCAATTACCACTCGAAAGAAGGCGAAACTATTGGTTTCTTTGAATTTAAAAAACAAAACTACCAAATTAAATTAAAAATCCCTGGAAAATTTAATTTATTAAATGCTATTGCAGCCACTGCAACTTGTTATGCTTTAGGCATCGATATTAATTTAAGTCTTAAAACTTTGCAAAATTTTTCTTCCACACTAAGGCGTTTTGAATTTAAAGGAAAAAAAAATGGAGTTAAATATTATGATGACTATGCTCATCACCCTAGTGAAGTCTATCAAGCCATCAAAGCATTAAATGATTGGTATCCAAATAAACGAAAATTGATTACCTTTCAATCACACACTTTTTCAAGGACCAAAAAACTTTTTTCAGAATTTGTAGACGCTTTCCGCGAAGCTGATGAAGTGCTGATGATTGATATCTTTGCTTCCGCCAGAGAAGCCTATGACCCAAACATTAGTAGCGATCAATTATGCCAAGCAATTATAAAAAAATATCCCAGAATTAAAACTAAAAATCTTAAAACTATTGATAAATTAGCTAATTATTTTAAAAATGAGCTTCAAAAAGAAGATATTTGCCTAACTCTAGGGGCAGGGGATATATATAAAGTGCATGAGATGATAAAATAGTGATATAATTTCACAGCTAAAAGCATCAGCCTCGGTGGCGGAACTGGCAGACGCGCGAGACTTAAAATCTCGTTCTGGCAACAGAGTGTGGGTTCGATTCCCACCCGAGGCACAAAAAAACGGAGAGTAGCTCAGATGGCTAGAGCGCACGCTTTGGGAGCGTGAGGCCGCAGGTTCAAGTCCTGTCTCTCCGACTTTTTAAAATGGAATACAGTCCAAAATTAGATCACCTTCCTTTTCCAATATTCCCAGTGCCTGATGTAATAAATCTACAAACTATACATCAGCTAACAGCTTTAGTTGGCGTGCTAATCTGCTCGATTATTGGTTTATCGCTTCTTTTAAGTAGACAACAATCTGAGTCAGATAGAGCTCATACTTTGATGACACTATCAGCAGCTTTTGGTTTACTAGGAATTTATCTGCCTATATTAATTTTGCTAATTGAAGGATTGGAATTAATAGAAAAGCTAAGATCATGAAACATTTTTTATCAGAATATTCTCATGTTAAAATTAACTTATGTCACTCAAACACATCCGCACCATCCGTCCACCAACCTCAGCCAAAACAGCTACTCCCGTTGCTAACAAAACTCAAGCCTATCAATCTCAAATCGATCAATTAAGTAAAGAAAGACAGCGATTAAAGATTGCAGAAGCTCACGCTAGCCCTGAAATCAAAAAAACTCTTTCACAAAGAGGAGAGTCTATTGAAAGAAGAATTGGAAACTTACAAGATAAAGTAAAAAATAATTTCTATTAAAGACTCTTCTTTTAAATTTTTAGCAATTGAGGATACTTTAATCAACGCCCAAATTTTCTATCAAGCCAGTTTTGGTATAAAGTTACATTGTGAATAAACTTAATAGTATCAACATTGATATGCAATCTATCCAACAAAAGAAATAATAAAGGGATATACCATTCTGTACCATCTTGGATATTTAACTTATGCTTTTGTAGCTCCGTCAGAAACGTAGGCTTCAATATAGGTCTTGTCAACATAAATCTCATTAAGACGGCATCTTCATCCGTAAGGGCTAATTTGTACTTTCGGATTAATAAATCTCGATGTGCAGACTTAGCATCAGCTGCTATACCTCCGGCCCATGGGCCTGTCAAACATAGAAAGGATCTTTCACCAGATGCTTTTTTGTGAATAGCCCCTATTTGATATCTTAACTTAAGATTACTAAAGCTAGCTACGGTAATTTCTCTTACTACAGGTCTAGTAGCAAGATCCAATTCCCATAATAAAAAATCCAGCCATCTTTCTTCTGAAAGAAGACAGGCTGGTTCAGGTAGCCGATATTTCCTTTTTTCTATCGGTGCCCAAATTACTCCTTCTTTCATATATTTTTCAATTAAATTCCTTCAGATTACAGTTTTTGTAATGTTCCTTTATTATATTCTAACTAGCAACTTTTAAACCTATAAATTAAAAAATTCTAATTATTATCTATGCCTCTTCAAACTCTCCAGCATTGCTACGGCTATCAAAATTTCCGTTCTGGTCAACTAGATATTATTAATTCTATTTTAAAAAAAAATGATACTTTAGCAGTTTTACCCACTGGAGGTGGTAAATCTATTTGTTTTCAAATCCCTGGATTGATGTTAGCGGGCACTACTATAGTAATCTCACCTTTAATTTCTTTAATGAAAGATCAAGTGGATACTTTAGTCAAAAAAAATATTACGGCTACTTATATTAATAGTTCATTAAATCAAACAGAACTAGAAAAAAGATTGGAACTCATTAGTAAACAGGCATATAAATTTATTTATCTTGCTCCAGAAAGGTTAAAAAATAAAAGTTTTCTAAAAGCTTGTCAAAAAATAAAAATCCCTTTGATCGCTGTTGATGAAGCTCATTGCATTTCTATGTGGGGACATGAGTTTCGTCCTAGTTATCGAGAGATAAATCAATTTCTAAAAAAATTATCTTCCCGACCAATTATAACGACCTTTACTGCGACGGCTACTAAAGTTGTTATTAAAGATATTATCAATATTCTTCAATTAAACAAAGTAAAACAATTTGTTAAAAGTTTTAAAAGGGATAATCTAAGAATTATAGTTAAATATTGTATTAGTCAATTTGAAAAAGATCTTTTCCTACTGCGAATTTTAAAAAAACACCAGCAGCAAGCTGGCATCATCTATACAGCTACTCGTAAAAAAGCAGAATATTTAGCTCAATTAATTAATTTTTTAAATTTTAAAGATAAACAAGAAGTCTTATATTATCATGGCGGTATGAATAGTGAAGAAAGAACTTATGTTCAGGAACAATTTCTAAATGATAAAATCAAATTAATTGTAGCCACTAATGCCTTTGGGATGGGAGTAGATAAAGCTAATATCAGATTTATTATCCATTACCAAATCCCTGGAAACATTGAAAACTATTATCAGGAAGCAGGAAGAGCAGGCCGAGATAGAAAAGCATCTCATTGTTATTTACTTTTTCAAGCTAAAGATCTTAACATTCAGATTCAACTGATCAAAAAAAGTTATCCAGATGCAAAGCACCCAAGAAGAGCAGTGGAAATTGACAAACTTAAAGCCATGTTGAGATTCGCTAGCATAAGACAATGTCGTCAAGAAACTATTTTAGAATATTTTACTGATAAAAAAGTTGAAAATAGATGTGCCAATTGTGATATTTGTCTTAATCAAACAATTCAAGTTTCAAAAAAAGAACTTAGCAATCAAAAAAGATTATTAGAATTAAGTCAAATTCTGGCCCAAAAAAACAAAATCCCTCAAGCTCAAGTCATGAGTAGAAAAATGATTCAATTAATTGCTCTCTTAGAACCACAAAGTAAAAATGATTTCTTAAAAATCGCTGGTATTGGCCATGGTTGGGTGGAGAAGTGGTATTCAGCTTTTAGTTCAATCTTGTGAAGTTTCATCGGCTGCTTTGATCAGTTCATTTATTTTATCAACATCGTTAAGCTCACATACTCCCCATAAACCCAACTGTTTTTCTCTAGCTTGTCTTTCTGCTTCTTTTAATTCATCTTGTTTGGCAATATCTGGCGGAAAACTACGTGCAAAAGCATAACCTTCTTCTACTAGGAGTTTGTTTACTAAAACATCTTCTAGCCACACATATCGCAGCAAACGACCATAACGATCAGTTTCACTGACATCTTTTTCCAAAGAAACAATTTTACCTTCAACTAATTGACGATTATGTTCTGAAGCTTCTTTGCCAAAACATTCTTGTCCTACTCTTGGATCTTTAGTTTCTGGTGTATCTACACCAATATATCTCACTTTTCTACCATCACTTAATCTAATAGTATCACCATCGATCACTTCTTCTACTAAAGCCTGCTCATAACCACGCTCATCATCTTCACCTAAAACTTGACTTTGCATTTGAAAATTTTTCCATACTTGGATTAAAGATAAAAAAAAGACAAAAATTAAGGAAATCAGAGACAAAGTCTTTTTTACTTTACGATAACTTATCATATATCCAAACTAACGCAAATCAGCTCTTAATGTCTAGAAGCAATTAAGTTAAAAATATCTTGAAAAAATTACTTTATCTACAGCAGTTGCTGAAATTAAAAAGCTATAAATCACAAAGCTGATAAAGTTCGCCATCTTTGAAACCGCGTTTGCGATAGTACTCCTTGGTACCAATCGCTGAAATCACAGCTAATTTTTTATATCCTGCTTTTCTTGCAATCTGCTTTGCTCTTACTATTAGTCGACTACCTAGACCTAAATGTTGAGCTTTACTTTTTGATTTTTTACCTAAAGATAAAGCAGGACCATAAACATGGACTTCTCGAATCATGGCAGCCCCTGCTAATTCATCAATAAAATTTGAACTATTAGGCAAACTCAAACGCAAAAAAGCTAATAATTTTTCCTGTTGAGAAGCTTTCATCTTTTTCACTGGGGCAATGAACTGTAAAAATCGTTCCTCACTCATACTAGTCTTATATTTAAAATCTCTAAATTGTAGTTTTTCTATGGAAAATTTTTCTGCTCTAATCTCTCTTGCTCTAATATCTTGTGAACTCTCATCTGTTTTAGCTAAAGCTTGCTCAGCAATCTGTCTAAAATTCGTTTTTTTATTACCCACCACAATATCAGGTGAAGGAATATCTCTCATCACTCTTGTTAGACGACAATACTGCGGAGTATTCTTCAAACAAAAAACTAAAACATCCAATAGTTCTTTATAAAAATAGGGTCTCCATAAATCTTGCTGATAATAAGTCATTAATTCAGCACTTTTAATTAATGAACAGGGATAAATTTTTAATTCATCTGGCTTAAAATTTAAATCACTAAATAACCTAAGATAATCTTCTTTATCTAGTTGAACTGAGGAACCATGAAGATTAGCCATCCAGTGAGCATGAATCTTAAAACCAGCTAAACGCAATAATTTAAAAGCCTTCGCACTAGTAGCTACATCATGACCTCTTTTGTTTTTCGATAATACTTGATCATTTAAACTCTGAATCCCAATTTGTACCTTAGTACAACCTAAACGTCTAATTCTTTTTACTTGTTCTTCAGAAATATTATCAGGCCTAGTTTCAATTACCAAACCCACACAACGAGATTTTGCTTGTTCATTTAATTGATGTTCTTTTTCTAAATCTTGCCAATCTGCTTGTTGAAAAGTATCTAAACCTAATTTTTTTTCAGGCAATAAATATAACTCTTCAATTAATTGATTATAATTTTTATCTATTGTTTTATATTTATAAAACTCTTTTAAATTTAATTCAGGATCATTAGTCAAAGCTTTAAACTGATGCTGTTTCAATTTTTTCACTTTACAATGATAAATTCTCTTAATCCTTTCCCTATCATCTCGAGTACCAAAATCATTTAATGCCCTAAAGCATTCTTTAATAAACCAAATTTGATAACTTTCTGGATAGTAAGTCCAACTGCCACCTAAAATAATCAATTCTATTTTGTCAGTATTATGACCCATATCAGCTAAAGCTTTAATTCTATTATACGTTTGCAAATATGGGTCAAAAAAATTACGTTCTGCACGTTGAGCTCCTGGTTCATCACTAAGATAACTTTTAGGCATACGTATGTCACTAGGACAAAAAATACAATGACCAGGGCAGGGAAAAGGTTTTGTCAAAACCGTCACTGGTGCTACACCTGAAATAGTACGAGTTGGCTTCATTTTTAATTGCTTCACCAATTTATCTTGGAAAGGCTTCAAACCATGCTTTCCAGCCAGCTTTTTATAAACAGCAATAATTTCTGTTTTAGAAAAAATTCCTCCATCTTTTTTTGTAAATTTCTTCTGTAGAACTTGCAGTTTTTTTGGACTAAAAACTGCAATATTTTCAATTGCCTTTAATAAGAGTAAGATTTTCTGCAAATCTCGATTATAATTGAGCTGAGTTTTATTCATAAGCTTATTATACGATAATCTAGATAATGCAGAAGAAAACTATTTTAAAAATTAACCAGTTAAATCAAGATTTTTATCAAAAAATAGCTCAAGATTTCAATGATTCTAGGGGATACTATTGGCAAGGGTGGTATAAATTAAAAAAAATGCTTTGTCAAAAAGCAAAGGAGAAAAAGGAATTGACTGTTTTAGATTTAGGATGCGGTAATGCTCGTTTGGCAGGATTTCTGGTCAAAGAATTAAAAATAAAAAATCTAAATTATATTGGGATTGATAATAACGATTATTTTTTAAAAATTGCTAAAGATAAACTTAAAAAGCTTAAGTTCAAACATCAATTACTTAAAATAGACCTGATGAAAACTTTAATTAATCAAAGTTTAAAACAAAAATTAAAAAAATTAAATATTAAAAATGTTGATTTTATTTTTGTATTGGGGCTTATCCATCATCTTCCTTGCTTTAAAACAAGATCTAAGTTTGTTTTAAATATAGCCTCACTATTAGACAAAAATGAAAAAAAATCTGCAAAAATAATTTTAGCTGCTTGGCAACTAATTAATGACCCTCGATTTAAAAATAAAATCATTAACCCTGACAAAGTAGGAATATCAAGCACAGAATTAGAAAAGAATGACTATATCATCGATTGGAGAAGAGGAAAAACTGCCTACCGTTATTATCATTACTTTAATCAAAACGAATTAAATCAGATTCTCAGTGATGGAAAGCTGAAACTCACAAATAAATTCTTTGCTGACGGAAAATCTGGCAAATTAAATCAATATTTTATCCTTGAAAAAAATAAGAGTTTAGTCATTAAAAAATTTACTCCTAGGTGAATAAAACAATTGATTTTGATAAAATTTAAGCCAGAGGTTACAATATTCTACGTCCTTTTAAGGAATTGCCCGATCGTCTAATGGCAGGACAGTGGCCTTTGAAGCCATCAATCTTGGTTCGAATCCAAGTCGGGCATCAGTAACAAGAAAAATAAAACGCTTTATCAAGGAAACAAAGCAAACATTATTTCAGTGAACTTAGAATTCAGTGACTATTATCAAGCTAGTTAATTATAAACTTGGCTCTATAACCTCTGCTTTACAAAATACCAATCAGTAATTGTAGGAGCATCCCAAATTTTACCATCTTCAATCAACTGATCCACTTCTTTTGGAGAAAGAACCAAGACTTCAATTTCTTCAGTATCGTCTAGCTTTTGTTTTGAATTAAACTCAATATCTCTCACTAAATAGAGATGAGCTTGCTCCGTTGCTTTAGTAGTCATCAAAGCAAATTTCCTAATAAACTCTAATTTATCTTGAGATACTTTAATGCCTGTTTCTTCTTCAAGTTCCTGAACTGCGCAGCTTTTTTCAGTTTGATGTTTATCTCTTTCAAACCTTCCTGCAGGAAACTGGATAATAATATCATCTACGCCTTGTTTGTACATCCTGATCATCACCACTTTTCCATCTTTAGTAATAGGTACTATGTGTATTGAATCAGCTAAGGTAGTAATATAAAAATTATCAATAACACTACCATTTGGCAACTGATATTTACGCTTTTCCAAAGGAAAGTATTTGCTGGGAGAGATATCTTCTGCGGTTAGAAGTTTCCATTTTTTAAGTTTTGTCATTATTGAGTAAATTATATATCAAATATTAGGCCATTAGTTTGAAAGTTTTATTTTCAAGTATTTCTTTCATTATTTAATTTTTTAGTAATCTACTAATAAAGAATTCAAAATTTAATGATAAAATACAATTATGTTTAATCAGCAACAATTAAATCTTCTATCTTCTTTATGTTGCACCTCCTATATTAAAGGGAGGTTTATTTGCCATAACTAAATTAATTAATTCTCATTTATCATCCTCCCTTTTAAAAAGGGAGTTTTTTTATTTTCTAAGGAGAAATTATGTCAAATTTATTAAATTTAATTGGTAATACAGCAATAATAAAACTAAATAGATATTCAGGCAAAAATGTTGAAATATTTGCAAAACTGGAAGGCATAAATCCTGGAGGATCAATTAAAGACAGAATTGCTTTAGCTATGATTGTTGACGCAGAAAAAAAAGGATTGCTTAAAAATAATGTTCAATTAATTGAAGCAACCAGTGGAAATACAGGAATATCTTTTGCCATGATTGCAGCAAGAAAAAAATATTCCTTTACAGCAATCATGCCTAGAAGTGTCAGCAAAGAAAGGAGACAAATATTAAAAGCATATGGAGCTAAATTAATTTTAACTGATGGTGATAAAGGAACAGATTATTCTTATGAAATAGCAAAGGAATTGCTTAAGAGTGAAACTAGTTTTTTAATGCTGGATCAATTTAAAAATAAAAATAATCCAAATACTCATTATTTAACAACGGGCGAGGAGATAATCAGACAACTACCTTCAATAACACACTTAGTAGCTGGAATGGGGACTGGTGGAACTCTCACGGGGATAGGCCAAAGATTAAAAGAATATAAATCAAGCATAAAGATAGTTGGAGTTAAACCCACGAATGGTAAAAAAATTCAAGGCTTGCGAGATATGAATAGTTTTATCCCTTCAGTGTTTGATCAAAAAATTTTAGATAAAAGAGTTCAAGTCTCAGATGATGTGGCAATAAAAATGATGAAAGATTTAGCAAAAAAAGAAGGCTTATTTGTCGGCATGTCTTCAGGAGCTGCCTTGTGGGGGGCTATCCAGATTAGCAAAAAACTTCAATTTGGAAACATATTAGTAATTTTCCCTGATAGGGGAGAAAAATACCTAAGTATGAAGTTTTTCAAATAAGCATACTAAGTCTACTCTCATTTCTTTCCATTAATTGGATCGGTAACTTTTTATATCTACCTATTATGTATTAAATACATACTTTCTAAATATCAAAAAAACTCACTATCATCTTAAACTTATAGACAAAACAAATAAAAAGAAAATATACTAAATAATATTATTTATTAATGAAGGATAGATTCTTGAAAACAGATGCTGATTCTTTGAGAGCAGACATTTCTGGTCCTAATGAACAAGCTGATGGTCAGGTAAATATCTGGGACTATTCTTTATTAGTCAGAGAATGGACAGAATAAATATGAAACAGTTATCTGTCATTAAAAAAACTTTTAAAGGCAAAAATTCTAATTTTAAATATAAAGGTAGAAAAAATAATTCCAAAAAACATTTATTTTTAGCTTTAATTGCAAGTTCTGTTTTATTAATTTTCAGTCTTTTTCAGTTAAAACTTCTAAAAACAATTATTTATCCTCCTAAATCTGAAGAGCTAAAAAAAGTAAATTTAAGCGAAAAAAAAATTCAAGCTAGCTATCCAGAAAGTGATAACTACTTTTACTTATCAAAAAAAATCGCAGTTGATCTAAGTCAAGATCCAGATATTAAAAAAATAGATAAATCACATCTTTTGATTGGCAAAACAAAATATAAGATTGAAATCAACACTTTTACTAATCTCTGCTCAATGGACGACTCTATGTACCGCTGTGATTTCCAAGATGGAAAACAAGTAAATATGGAGACGCTAAGATTATGGCAAGAAAATAAAAATGTTTTTGCACTTAATCCTAAAAAAATTCAATTAGAAAATTATACTATCAATAATTTAGTTATCACAAAAGATGATGAGGATGAATATTTCACTGATAATGAAATCAAACTCTGGAAAGAAATCTTAGCAAATAAACTTGTTGTCTGGTCAACTGAATAAAATCTATTTTTTTGTTTTCTTTTTTGCTTGCTCTTTATTTTTACTTCCAAAAAAATACTTAAACAGTTTATGAGAATGTTTACGTAAAAATAAAAATCCCCAACCTAAGACAGTTAAGACGAGGGTTATTTCTAAAATTGTATTGGTGGTATCCAGAGTATCTAATAATCCTTCATATTTCTTTACTCCTTCATAAGCAACAATCAAAAAAAACATGAAACGGATATAAGTACCTACAAATGTTGTAAAGATAAAAGAAGTTGATTTAATTTTAATCAAACCTGCCATCACTGAAACTGGTAAAGTTGGAACAAAAGGTAAACTTCTCAGAATAATCATAATCACTTCGTCTTTATAAGTTCCATCAAAATATCTTCCATATTTCTCTAATTCATGCTTTTCTAAGCCAAGAATTTTTCCTAACTTGCTGGTGGTGATCACATCCTCCAGCTTATCTGAAATCCAATAGGTCAAGTAACTGGCTAAAGTTTTACCTAAAGTACCAGTGAAAGCAAACAAAAATAAATACATAAAAGGATATCCCTGTGAATAAGCCATTGTACCTGCGATGATCGGTACAAGAGGGGAGGGAATAAAGGCTATTATCTCATCCACTAGAGATCCGATAAAAGCAAAAACTGTTAAAGGTATTTGTTGAGCTAAATTTTCTAAAAAATTAGTAATTTGATCCATAATTTGGTGCATAAATAAACCTTAGTAAATAATTAACAAGAGCTGATTATAGCCTCATTTAGCTAAATAGATCAATAATCGTTTGAATGTTTACTTTTTTCTTCCACTGTTCAAGCAAAGTTTTGTTTTTCAATTGTTTTACCTGTTGATGATAAGCTTGTGATTTTTTGTTTTGATAGAGAATTCCTGTTGCTAATTTTTTTACTTCTAAAGCTTTTTTATAAGCAGCTTCTTTATTTAATTTATTAAAATTAGTTTTAGCTAAATCATAAACTACTTTATTAAACCATTGATAAGTATTTATTTTATTAAAGGTTGGACAGGGTTGAAGTACATCAAGTAAAGAAAAACCTTCATGGTTAATTGCTTCTTTAATTAATTGAACCAATTGAGCTGAATTTCCCGCATAAGCTCTAGCTACAAAGCTTGCTTGAGATGATAAAGTTAAAGTTAAAGGATTAATTGCTTCTTCAATTACTCCAGTTGGCGTAGATTTTGTTGCAGTCCCTTTGTCAGTAGTCGGTGAACTTTGTCCAGTGGTTAAACTATACATCTGATTATTATGAATAATGGCAGTAATATCATGATTTCCTCTGGCAGCAGCTATTAAATGGTTTAAACCTTCACCATAAATATCACCATCGCCTCCTATAACAATTACTTTTAATTTATGATTAGCCAATTTAACCCCAATAGCATTAGCAATCCCCCTGCCATGCAAAGCATGGAAACCGTAGCTTTTAATAAAATCAGCCATATTGCCACTACAACCAATCCCAAAAATAAGAACCACATTTTCCATCTCCAACTCCAATTGAATTAATGCTTGTTTAAGAGCAGCTAAAATTGCATAGTTGCCACATCCGGGACACCAAGTTGGCAAAATTGGAGATTGTAAGGACTGATTAGTAACTTTTGACATAAATTTAAAATTAATTTTTCTTTGATTTCTCAACTACATAATCTACAATTTCTTCCCAACAAAATGGCCTACCATCATAACGTCTTAAATTATCATCAAATTTGATATCTGTTTCTTGCCTAATTAACTGTTCTGCTTGTCCAGTGACATTTCCCTCTATCATTATTAATTTTTTAGCTTTTCTTGCTAATTTTAAAAATTCTTTTTTAGGAAATGGCCATAGACAAGGCAAGTGAATAGCATTCAATTTCTTGGATCGTAATACTGCTTCTTGCAAAACATTAGTGCTTGAACCCCAACTCACAAAAGTAAATTCAGCTTTTGCCTGACCAATTAAGACTGGAAGAGGTAATTCTTTTCTTAAACCCTGCAATTTTTTCATTCTTTTTTTGATTTGTTGCTCAACCATTTTGGTATCTTCAGTGGCAAAACCAAAATTATCATGTTCATAAGAATTAGTAAGTTGCAACGCATTTGCTTGCCCTGGAACAGAACGTTTTGAAATACCTGTTTTTGTCTGGCGGTAACGTAAGTATTCTTCTTTGGCATTTAATTCTTGACCGTCAATTAAACTTTGTCTTTCATTCTGATATTCTTTTTTAGGGATAGGCATTGTCTGATGAGATTCCAAAATATATTTGTCACTTAAAATTAAAACTGGAATTTGATATTTTTCTGCTAAATAAAATGCTTTAATTGTTAATTCAAAATGTTCAGCTACTGTAGCTGGAGTAAAAACAACTCGTAAAAACTCACCATGGCCAGCCCGAAGTATAAACTGTAAATCGGCCTGAGAAGTCCAAGTAGGCAAACCAGTCCCAGGACCTGGTCTCTGGGCTTCTAAAATGACTACTGGAATTTCTGCTACTCCTGAAAGAGACAAAGCTTCTACCATCAAAGCAAAACCACCTCCAGAACTACCTGTCATTGCTCTTACTCCAGCAAAAGAAGCACCTATGACTTGATTGATAGCAGCAATTTCATCCTCAGTATGTTTTACTACCAAAGGATAATTTTTTTGTTGATCAGCTAAAAAATGCAATAATGCAGAAGCAGGAGTCATTGGATAGGCAGCATAATACTGCAAACCAGCAGCCACTGCTCCCATTCCAACAGCTTCATTCCCAGTTAAAAGTAGAGTTTTATTTTTCTTTTTCAAGACAGCTGGAGTAATTACTTTACTTTTATTCTGAGCGGCATAGTTAAAACCCACCTGAAAAGCTTTAGTTACATTGTTTATAACTTGTTGTTTTTTATCTTTAAATTCTGCTTTAATTATTTCCTTTAAATCTTTTTTTAAAAAATCAATACCTAAAAAGCACAAAGAAATCCCTGCAGCGACAGCATTAACAGAAATTTTATTGCCAGTATGTTCTAATGCTAATTTTTTTAAAGGAAAATTTAAAAATTTAGCCTTAATACCTTGATAAGAGTCTAAAGAATTTTCTTTAAAGGCAAATTCTCCAATTATGATTGTATTCTCATTAATTTCCTGCTGATGAATCTTAATTGACTCTTCATTTAAAACAAGCAGTATATCTAGATCTCTCTTATGGCAACTAGCATTAATTTCTGAAGCATAAACTTGACCTGTTTGATGACCACCTTTAATTAAAGAAGGATATTCATAATAATTGAAAACTTGAAAACCTACTCGTTGACAAACTCGAGCAAAAATTTTCGAGATTATCATAATACCTTCACCTGCTTTACCAGCAATCTTCCAGTTGAATGAAGTCATAATGACATTGTAAGAAGGGACTTATTGCCAGTCAATGAGAAAAGTAATATTATTGTAAATAATATGTCAAAAAATTTAATCCTTTATGGGACAATGACAGGTAATACTGAACAAGTTGCCCAGAGCATTTACCAAGAACTCAAGAAAAAAGATACCGAAATTAAAAATGTTAATGATATGACTGTAGCTGATTTACTAGCTTATGACACATTAATTTTAGGTGCTCCAACTTGGGACGATGGTGAACTATTAGCTGACTTTCAAGAATTCTTAGAAGAAGCTCAAGCAAAAAAAATTCAGCTTAAAGGTAAAAATCTAGCTATTTTTGGTTTAGGGGATAGTAGTTATCCTAAATTCTGCAAGAGTGCAGATATTTTAGAGAGAATGGCTACTAAACTTGGCGGAAAAAGTATCATCGAAAAACTACGCATTGACGGTTTCCCTGATGAAGAAAGAAATGTTAAAAATCTCAAGCAATGGCTAGATAAGTTAGTTAAAAAAATTTAGGCTTCTTTTGTTTTTTTGGAACTTAGCTTTTTGCCTTTATTCTGACTTTTAGTTTCTTTACTCTTCTTTTTGTTAGTTTGAGACTTTATCTCTTTAGAAATCTTTTTACCAATTTCTTTTGCTTCTTTTTTAATCTTTTTTTTAACAAAATCAGGATTCTCTTCCAATTCTTGTCTCAACTTATTAGCAGCTTTCATACCTTTATCAACAGTTTTTTTTGCTTTGACCCGATTATCCTTTTTAGAAAAAAATATAGCTGCTGCGCCCATTGCCATTCCTGTTATTAATGTAAACAGTCCCTTAGATTTATTTTTTGACATATAGTCCTTTATGTTTGTACAATTGATAAAGTATTAGTACCACCTGGCTTTTTCCACTTAGTTCCATGAATAACTAAAACCTTTTGCCTAGCTTTTATCCAATCACAGCGATGCAATTTATTCACAATTTCATGAGCATTTTTGATATTAAAAGTAGTCCAATTTACAATATGAGGAGTAACATTATAATACAATGTCATCTTTTGACTCGTCTTATAATTACTAGTCACTAAATGGACAGGAATACTAGGTCTGGTGCGCAAAATTCTAGCTGCAGTCGCCCCTGTCTCACTTAGAACTACTATTGCGTCAACTGTCTGAATAGCCATATTGGCTAAAAAAGATGCTGTTTCAGCAATGGTAGCTTCAATATCATCCTCCTCATCAAGGTCCATCAATTCTGGCTCTGTATATTTCTCATTAAATTGAGCGATTTTGGCTTGAGTTTCCACACATCTTACTGGGTATTTACCTAAAGTTGTTTCTCCAGAGAGCATGACTGCATCTGTTTTATCATAAACAGCATTAGCTACATCACTGACCTCAGCTCTGGTAGGACGAGGATTATCAATCATTGATTCCAACATCTGAGTGGCAGTAATTACAGGTTTAGAGGCTTGACGACATTTTTCAATAATTAACTTTTGCCAATAAGATAACTGCTCAAATGGTACTTCCACTGCTAAATCACCTCTAGCAACCATAATCCCTTCTGAATCAGCAATAATCTCATCAATATTATCCAAAGCTGCTTGATTTTCTATCTTAGAAATAATTCCAGCATTAATTTTTCGCTTTGTTAATTCTTTTCTCAATTTTTTGATATCACTTTTATCTCTCACAAAAGAAAGACCAACATAATCAACGTTATCTTCAACTACTGCATCAAGTTGTAAGTAATCATTTTTGATCAGAGAAGGCATATCAATAACTACTCCTGGTGTGTTCAGAGTCTTTCTGTGTTTAACAGTGAAGTCATTAATTGCTTTAGCTACTAAGCAATCCTTGCTTTTATCTACAATTTTGAACTCACAAATACCATCGTCCATTAGTACCACATGCCCTACCTGCAGAGTTTCTATCACATTCTTAGGAATGAAAACCAAATTATTTTTTTCAAGATTTTTATTATAAGTGAAAAAAGCTTTTTGGCCTTTCTTAATATCAAAGCTTCCTTCATCTGGCAAATCAATTCTAATCTCCGGACCTTGCAAATCTAATAAAACAGCAATGTTAACTCTCATCCTTTTCGCAACTTTTCTTACTCTTGTTATCCTTTCATGATGCCATTCTGGGGTACCATGCTTTGTATTAAAGCGAGCAACATTCATCCCTGCTTTAATCAATTCTTCCAAAATTTCTTCAGTTTCAGTGGCTGGACCAATAGTAGCCACTATTTTTGTAAATTTTTGTAAATTTTTTAGTTTTGTCATAGCTAAGTTAAAATCCCTTTTTTATTATGATATTTAGCTAGAACTATTTTTACGATGCAAAGATTACACCTTATATTTTAAAATATTCAATTTATCTGTAAACTCTGAAATTGCCTTAAAGCTTCTGCGGCTTGCTTTTCGTCAAGCATTTCTACAAAACCATAACCTTTAGAATTTCCAGATTCATCAAGCATAACCACAGCATCTATCACTTGCCATTGACCATTATTAGAAAAGAGCTCTTTTAATCTTTGACTAGTCATATCAAGGGGTAAATTCTCAATATAAACTTTTTTACCTTGTGTTGATGTTTGAATTTTATTTTGCTCTGTCATTTGATTTAGCTTTAAAATTTACGTAAATTTAGGAAAAAATTATTGGCTTAATACTGCTTACAAATCAAGCTGTATTATATAACGATTATAGAGTATTTTCTAATACAAAAATAATTAATTATTTTCAAAAATTTTATAATTTTTCTCTTTAAATAAAGCAGACATAGGTTTGTGAGTTACTGAATGCTCATCTAAACCCAAAATTTGAAGAGTTTTTTGTATTTTTTCTTTCGTTTCAAAAGGGTCAATGCCCTCAAATTCTAATTCACCTGTCCAACCAAAATTTTCAACATATTCTAAAATAACCTCAGAATCATCTTCTTTGACTTGCCAAACTTGTCCTTTCCTTTTATGAACAACAAAATTCAATTCAAAACCCATATCAGTTAAAACCTCTTTACAGAAATCTAATCTACCCTTAAGCAAAACTACTTTTCCCTGTTCATATAAAGATCTTTTAAATTTCAGACCTTCAATTTCTATAACTTCGTTCTTTGTAATATAAACTACAGTCGGTCGGGCTGGTTCTAACCATTGCCGAATTCTTAATGTTTTTTCTATTAAATTCCAGCTCTTGCAAACTGGTTGGTAATAATAATCATCAAATTCATAATCTAAAATTTTACTAGCACCTAACTTCTGTAACTTTTTAAGGATTGGCTTAATATCCTTGATCAAGAATCTAACTTCACATTCAAATTTGTTTTCTGAATCAGGAGCCGACATTATTTTTCCTCTCTACTAATTAACAACAAATTATCATTATAAACCTGAAAAAATAGATTTAATTAGTCAATTTTTTAAATTTTTTATCTTTGAATCCATCAATTCTCTAATGCCTTCTGCTTTTTTTAATTCACTAGAATGTAAAAAAATATAAGCCATCCACCTTTCTTGTTGACTTGGTACATACTCTTCAATTTCTCCTGCCTTTGCGAAAATTGGTAAATGTATTTTTTTAAAACCTCGACCTTTACCAAAATAAACAGTAATATCTTCTGCTTTAATTTTAAACTGAGAGCTAATTTTATCTGCTAAGATCGTTCTATTATCTATATCCAAAAAGAAATCTCGTAATTTTTTAGATGCTGTATTTGTAGAAAAACTATAAGCTGTTGGATAAAATTGCCATTTTCTAGCCCTTCTAGTAATAATTTGCGTTTTTGGATTACAGTTGTGTTCTAAATAAGAAAAAGCTTCTGCATCAGTCATTAAAAAAAACTCTTTTTTAAGTTCATTTTCTTGAAAAGCCAAATCAAGTGCTCGATACATCATTAAAGCAGGTGAAAGATTGAGCTCTGTATAAAGTAAATCATAAACAATCTTCCTAGTTAACTCCCAAGCTTCCAAATCTTTCCTGTCTTTAATCAATAGAATTAACTGATTATTTTCTATAGCATATAATTCGGCTATTGCTTCTGGCGAATAAAGTAATTGTGAGATTAAGCCAATACTAAGTGCAAATCTTAAACTATTATCTAAATTATCAAGATCAATAGATCCATTAACTAAATCTCCGCAAACACCACCCCTTCCATTAATTAAATCTATAATTCGTTTTATTGAAGTACCTTGTTTTTTCATTAAATTAGCTAGTTCTGATCTATCCAAAACATCTTCTGCAAATTCCTCATGATTTTTTCCAAAAAGCTTAATCTGAAAATATTCAGTGACATGAGAGAATGGGGGAGTGGCAATATCATGAGCCAAAGCAGCGAAATAAAGATCTTTAGCAAATTCTTTGAATTCCGACTTTTGGGCAACTATTCTAGCTAAATGCGCAGTCCCAACTGAATGTTCAAATTTACTAGCACTATTAGCAACTGGTAGAGTCCAAGGAGGAACTGCTGAAAGAGAAACTTGTCTTAATCTAGTTAGTTCCTCAGTTTGAAATAATTTCAAATCATGATCACTAACTTGAAGTTGACCATAAAGTCTATCATAAATAATTTTCATATTAATTAATTTCTTAAAGCTGATGAAATTATAGCTACAATTTTTTCTAAATTCTGTGGCTGACAAGCAATGATTTCGTATGCTTTATTATGATTAGCAATGTCAAACTCAAGCTCATTTCCTTGCCAATCAGTTAATAAAGCCCCACTTTCATTGAGTAATAATTTGGCAGTGGCAATATCCCAAATCCAAGAATTACCATTTATCAAAACCTGTATTTTATTATCAGCAAGTTCGGCAGCTTCCAAAGTACCACAGCCCCAACTTCTCATAGCACGTATTTTAGGAAATAACTTCTGAATGACTTTCAGTATTCTTGCCCGCACTTCAGGGTAAGCACTAATATAAGTATTAAAGATTGATTCAGACAGCTTCCTTTTTTCTACTTTTAAACGCGTTTTTTTACCCCGGCTAAGCTTAAAAGCTCCCTTAGCTTTCTCTGCATAAAAAAGTGTTTTTGAACATGGATCAAAAGTTACACCAGATATTAATTTACCTTCAAAAAAATAAGCTATAGAAATGGCAAAATACCTAATATTTGATACAAAATTAGTAGTCCCATCTATTGGGTCCATCACAAACAAATGTCGTCCCTGAGAATCTAGATTCTCCTCACCAATGAATCCTATTTCTTTTTTATTGATGCCCTTATTTACTAAAGCATCAGTTATCTCTTCCTTAATGAAATGCTGAATTTCTACATCAGGCTTTGTGAGTAAATCTTGTTTAGAAGACTTGTAAGAAACTGAAATCTGCTGACCGAATTGGGAAAATAATTTACTTCCTGCCTTTTTAACAATGGGCTTTAATATCTGCAGCATGTCTCCATTATATCAGTTCAAATTGTATTTCTAAAAAAAATTTATTAGCAAAATAAAGGAGAGTTTACTTAATATATATTTAAATCATCTTAGTAATTTATTTCTTCAATTATTTAGACTATTAGTGACAATCAGTATAATGGAGCTTTACCAGTGATAATCACTCTCGTACCTATCCCAGCCCATGAATATACCTTTTGAGCATCTTCTGTTTTCATGTTAATGCAACCATGAGACATCGGTGTCCCAAAATTATTATGCCAATAAGTACCATGAATACTATAACCTCTTGATTTAGCCACATTACGATTATAAAAAAACATTACATAAGGAACATTGGGTAAATAATAATAGGTACCAAGTGCTCGCGAGCCACCAGACATTTTGGTATAGCGGAACTTTGACCAAATCCAGAACTCACCAGTAGGTGTCCTTCCCCATTTACCAGAAGAAATCAAAAAATAATCGATTACTCTCTCTCCCTCATACATAAATAAACGTTGCCCAGTAAGATCTATTCTGATTGTTCTTTCTTCTGAGGAGTTACCTAGAATTACTTTATCTTGACCATCGCCTGTAGATTCCAGATCTGAAGGTAAAGGAAGTTCTTTATTATTAAAAACAGCAATAGTTTGACTCTTATCATATTCTCCTGTGAGTGATTTTTCATCAATTTTACCTTTTGGAGAAAATATCATACAAGCTTGAGTATAGATAGCAAAAGAGATAATTAAAACTATGGCCGCAAAAGAAGACACCAGCCAAATGATTGGGGATTTTTTTAATTTTTTTGATTTTTTCATATCTTAGGAAATTTAGCTTTTAATAATTCTATTTTAGAACTTAATCGTAGCTATTTACAGGTGCAAAAATTAATTATTATTGAATTTGAGAATAGTATCTTTAATTTGATCAGGTTTTCAATATTTAATTAAAGCTCCATCAGTAATTGAATTGCCAATGGACTTCTGAAATAATAATAATTAATGTCAGAAGGAAGATCACATCTATTTAGACGTAATTTTTTAAGGTTGACTGTCGTGGGAGGAGGAGCATTAGCGGCAATAAATTATTTAAAAAATAGACCAATAATTCAGGCCGCTTTCGGGTCTAGAGAAAATTTTCCCCGACATGAAATTTTTGAACTCACTCCACAAGAAATTCACAAAATATATCTAGAAATTTTCCAGAAATATAATTTATTAACAGAAGATTATGCTAAGAAAGTAATTAAAGAACTAAGTACTTTTGCTAATCTATTTGTAAGCGCAGAACAAAGAGATGAATTTTTTCCCACTTGTTTAAATTTTTTTAAAACTATAGAAATTGCTTGCCAAGCTGCTAACCTTGATTTTCGTTTAACTACTGCTGTGATGAGAAATAGTGCTTGGAATATAGACCGATATGAAGATGATAAACAAGATGTGCTCAGATCAACTAATGAAGATATTGAAATAAGTAAATTTCAAATTTTAACAGAATTTTGGCGAGAATTAAATGAACGTTTAGGCACGGATCTAGATTCTAGATCTAAAGCAATTGTATCTGGAATGAAAACACATCCCTCTTTTTTAGATAAAATTAGCCTGAAAGTGGCCCAAAAAATGGCAAAAAGACTACCAAGTTTCTGGGAGATAATAAGATTTTATGGTCCAATTACCTTACTTTTTCAAGATTTACAACCAGAAGTTTATGCTCGAGCAATAGTTCAACTTATTACTGAAGAAAAAAACCCATTCTTTCATCAATACTTTAGAGATCATCATCCTCAATTATTAATCAAAGCTAATGAGTTACTAACTAGTCGCCTAAAAGTGGAACGTGCTAGATTAGCATTAGAAGAGAGCGTGGATATTTATCTTAAAAGCTATGGACAACAGTTATTTGAGCAAATGAAAGAAAAACCTCTTGATTTTTTTGAAAAATTTGGTGTTAGTGCTACTCCTGATGATTGGCAAGTAACAAATCCCACAGTAATGTGGTCAAAAACAATGTTAGCTAATAGTCATAGAGCATCCGCTAAACAAGGCGATAAGATTGCTTTGCAAAGGTTAGAAGAAATGATTTTAACAGAAGATAGAGAAACACTTGCTCAAGCTTGTCTAGAACAAGGTCTGGAAGAAATTTTTAAAATTGCTGCCCAAGCTACAGCAAAACATTTTACCAGTGATTTGATGCACCCTGCTATTAATCCTTCGAATGATCCTTCTTTAGCAACAAAATCTTTTATTAGTAATCAAATCCATCATCCTGATTTCTTTTCAGACTTGGAAAATTGTTTTCCAGAAAATGAACAGCACAAGCTAGCTTTAGCAGCAGTAAAAGATAAACATCAGCAATTAATAAAAACTTCTAAGCAATTTGAAGATCAAGAAAATATATTTTCTAAGTTATTAGGAAAAGCTGAACAAGATATGACCTTTCAAGCAATAGCCAATGTAATGGCAGTGAATTATCTTCATTCTTTTGGGAAAAAACAATTTGGAGATCTTAAAGGAAACATAATAGATTTACCAATGCATATTTTTTTAACCATGCTGATTAGAGAAGTACCTTCTACTAATATTATCGGACAACATGATGGTAGATTTGCTCATAATTCTCATTATGATTATCGATACGATGACCCTCAATACATTTTAAAAGTCTTCGCTCGTATTTGGAAAGAAATAGAAGCACTTGATAAAGATTATCAAAATCATACTTTTATAACACTAATTAATAATAATTTTTTTGGGAATTTTTTTTATAGTGGCGAAATTCCAGAAAATTTCGAAAATGATCATAAAAAATTGGAATATTTAAGACATTATTATTTAACTATGTTTGATGCTACTCCTGGATGGTCTATAGCATTTATGAATGGGAATGAGCTTGCAAGAGAGATGTTTAATTCTGCTTATGAAAAAACTTTTGAAGAAAGGCCGAGTTCTTGATTATTACTTTCTACTATCTACATGAAGTCATATTGGGGTCGAGTAAGGGAGTTTCTTAGAACTTATTCATCTATTTACGAACTGCCTTTAATATCTCTGAGTCTCTAATTAATATAGTCCTATCACAAGTATATATTAAACCTTTATTAGGTTGTGACTCCAACCCTAAATAAATCACTTCAACACCTCTCGTTTTAGCTTCATAAACTGCTGGCTGGAGATCTGAATCCGAACTACAAAGAATAACTGTTTTCAATTTGTTATCACACGATTCAGTTGCTATATCTACAGCAATGCGAACATCAACACCCTTTTCATGGAAAACAAATTTCTCTTTCTGATCGACAATCACTTTTTGTTTTCTAACGTTACCAGCTATAACAAAATAAAATTTTTGTTTTTCTAAGCTAGCTTTAAGTGACCTTTGACGTAAAATTAGTTCATTAGACTTCTTCGGAGATTCTGAATGAAATCTGAGTTTAGCAGCATAAAATCGTTTGATTGACACAGGAATACCATTAAGTACAATAGAAAATAATTGTTCAAAATCAAATTTTTCAATTTTAATTTTTGTTTTATGTTTAGATCCAATCTTTCTTATATAGTATTTCAAATTTTCACTGTCTATATACAGGATAGTTTGCTTTGACTTTGGCATATGGGGTTTATATCATAAAAAACCTCGTCGGGCTATAAGCATGGACGAGGCGAGAATTACCTTCATTTAACAGCAAATTCATACGCT
>JASFHL010000003.1:0-125990 GCA_050123235.1 Candidatus Woesebacteria bacterium
CAAAACTCCACCTTTTTTAACTTCTTTGACTAATAATTTTTTACATTTATCCCATAGCCTTTTGGTATTTTCAGTCGGGCCTTGTAAAAAGCTAGCATCACCATCATAGGCAGTGAGATTGGCAAAAATAAAATCACGAGTATTAATTTCCTCTTGCCAAAGATTACCTTTAAATGAGGTTTGAGAAGACATAGATTCCTTTTAATTCTTATTAAGATTATTAACTAGTATATCTTTAAAAAAATAGATTGTTATGAAGATCAATTTAGTTTATAATGGATTAAATTAATCTTCCTCATGCAAATAAGCAATCTGAATTTTAATGATATCACGACAGTTCAAACAAAATCTACTTTTAATATTTTGTCAATACTTAACGAACAATTAATTAGCATAAAAAGGAGTTTTCCATGACTGAATTAAACCAAATATACAAATGCAATGTCTGCGGTAACATGGTAGAAGTTGTACATAATGGAGCAGGAACCTTAACCTGTTGCAACCAACCAATGCAACTAATGACGGAAAACACAGAAGATGCAGATCAGGAAAAGCATGTGCCAGTGATTGAAAAAACCGATACAGGAGTGAGAATTAAAGTTGGCTCAGTTGCACATCCGATGGAGGAAAAACACTATATTGAATGGATTGAAATCTTAGCTAATGGTAGAGTTTATAGAAAACATTTAGCTCCAGGGCAAAAAGCAGAAGCTGAGTTTAATGTGAAAGCGGAAAAAATAATCGCTAGAGAATATTGCAACATACATGGCTTGTGGAAAGCAGAGAGTTAGTTGATTCTCTCTTAGACTAAGTTCGTAGTAGTCTGCTGTAAAAGTCTAGGTTCACCCCAACAAAACAAGTTCTATTTCTTTTTAACTGCTGTCTCCTCAATCAGCAAATAGCTTAAGATTTTAGTTGACAAGGCTAGTAAACCTGCTGGCAACCAATACCATTTGCAAAGCCAGCTTAAAAAGTTCCCAGCTAAGCACTCACAATCTCTAAGTAAATAAAAGAGTAAAATTGAAGCTAAAGTGATACCCGTCATCAAAACTAGTTTTTTATGAGAAGCATCTTTTCTCAAAACATATTCACTAGCTAGCATCAAAACTAACTGAATAAGCAATAAAATCCAAGGAAGATACTGAGTCCCAGTGCTACAATTATCAGTCACACCAGCCACAGCTCCTTGGTCTCGTAGTGGTTTGGGCGTTGGCACACGAGTTGGACTTGGTGTTGGCTCTTCTTCTGACTCTTCCTCCTCTTCGACACCTAGTACTTGACTACCCCAACCTCGATATCTATTAGAAACAGGCAGCACAGCAACTGTTTCTTCTGCTACGGTCTCATCGCCAGTGCTAGTATCTGCCGAATCGTCACTGCTGTCATCTGAATCACTAGCACCGTCGTCCCCTGAGTCGCCATTATCATCTCCGCTATTATTTTCTCCTCCACCATCGTCGTCATCCCCGTCATCGGCATCATCACCCCCACCACTTTCCGGAGTTGGGGTAGCTGTTGGAGTAGGGCTTGGCTCTTCAACCACTGGTTCTGAGTAAGCATTAACAAAAGTAAGGGTTTGATCTTCACCATCTAGAGTTATGGAACCATCAACTGGTACATTATCGTTACTAGCATCACTTTGTCTTTGCCAATTATTCCGTTCTTCTTCTGAAACACGATAATCACCCGCTGGCAAATTTAAAAAACTAGTACAACCATTTTCGCCAGTAACTTGACTAACACTCTCTAAATCAGCCAATTCATAAATTTCAACTGTTAAGCTTCCAGTATTATTGCTATACCAACTTGGTTTATTAAGATCAAGGTCCTCATCAAAAACTCTAAAATTAAGAGCATTAGCTGTTCCATCTACTAGTGTTTCATATTGATGGTTAGCGTTATAAGTCCCCCAATCTACATTTTGATTATCAATTACTAAATCAAATTGTCTATCATCCCTACCAAGATTATCAGCAATATCATCATAATTCTGCCAATCGTCATCAGAATAATATTCAGCATCAACCCTATCTTCATCATTTAACCATTCACCACTAACTAGGATTTGGTATCTTTTTCCATCCTCCAATACCAAACTATCCTCTCCGTCAGGATCTGAGCTATCAATAGTCAAACTTTGATACAATACAGGATTGAGTTGAGTGAGAGTCATTTGCCAATCGGCCATTAGTTCCCCATCGGCATTTTCTTTACAAACAGTTAAATCTGTTCTATCTGCAGCTCTTGTTCCATAGGTCACACAATATTGTGTCATTCCTGCAAAAGGATAAACTGCTTCGTAGTTATTATCATATTGACCACCGCTATCAATACTACACATAAAAGCAAAAACCTGATCATCATCAAGTCTAGTCAAATTGGATTCACTATTAACTGCAGCTAACATATATCTTCCACCCTCAGGTAATTCTACAGACAATTCTGCATTTAGATCGGTCATGCCTAGATAGCTATCATAAACTGAGCCTTCATCTAATCCTGGATAAGGAGAAAAGAAGTCAGGATAAACTTTATCTGGTTGATGAATATAAGCAAAATTAACATTAGGACTAAGCTGACACTCAGCTGGTGCTTGATAATCATCAAAACCTTCAGCACTGGGACGATAACTATTATCAATCAGCACTCCACTATCAGCAGGACAACTGTAAGTTCGAAAAACTATGCCACCCAGACTAGAATCTGTTACTGAATCTCCGGCATCAGCTGATCCATCAGCCGAACCATCTGAAGAATCACCACCTACAGAACTAGTCATGCCCGCACCAGTAAAACTAAAAGCAAACAACCAATCTTCCTCTCCAGCACTTAATGAAGTCACTGTAATGTCATATTTCAGATCAAGAATTAATTTACCTTCATCAATTAATAAGCGCTGGGCTTGTCCCCAGCTTTCATCTTCAGCAAGCATTTTGACAACAGTTTTCTTAACATCATGGGAAACACAACCATCATCAGAGCAAGTTTTAAACGGAACAGTAGCAGAATCATTAGCTTCTACTTGGCCTACTGCAGCCTCAACTACACCATCGGCTACAAAATAAACTGCATAATCTAATGCCTGATCAGCATTGGAATCAATGACTATTGCATTTTTTACTTCATCATAGGAAAGTTGAGGATCAATAGCTTCCTGAGCATAAACTGGCTGAACTATAAAAAACAATGAGATTAAGGCAGAAAAATTAATTTGAAATAGCAAAAATAAGGAAGAAAAAAATTTTTGCAGGCTAGTTAATTTTTTCATAAGCAATAAAAGTAACCTTTCTCTTATTTCCAGACAACTCTATATAATAATAGAACAGTTTTATTGCTTTTGTAAAGAGCGGAGATATTTCATCTTCAGTTAGGGAGTAAATCATTCATTTAAAATATCTTCTCCCCTTTAACTTCTCTGGCAACAAATTTTTCCCTTTTTCTGGATACATTTCATATCCTTTCCCATATTCCAATTCTTTCATCAGTTGAGTTGGGGCATTACGTAAATGCAGAGGAATTGCTAAGTTAGCAAACTTTTTTACATCTGATTGCGCAGCTCGCAGAGCATTATAGGCAGATCTGTTTTTTTTAGCTTTAGCTAAATAAATAACTCCATGAGCCAAATTAATGGCACATTCTGGATAACCAATCACTTGGCAAGCCTTAAAAACTTCGTTAGCTACCACCAGGGCGGTAGGCTGGGCCATGCCAATATCCTCACTAGCAAAAATTACCATTCTTCTGGCAATGAATAATGGATCTTCCCCTGCTTCAATCATTCTGGATAAATAATAAATAGCAGCATCAGCATCGCTAGCTCTCATACTTTTGATAAAAGCACTAATAGTGTTGTAATGCTCCTCACCCTGTTTATCATAACGAAGGAATTTATTTTGCAAGGCTTCTTTTAAAGTCTCAACCGTGACCTTAGCATAAAGATTTTGAGTTGCCTCAAGCATATTAATGGCTTGTCTAGCATCGCCAGCTGCATATCTCACTAACCAGTCTTTACTTGACTTATCCAGTTTTATTTTTGTCATCTTTAAAATCGCTCTCATCTCTTCTTCATTTAAAGATTTCAAATTAAAGACCCTCAAACGAGATAAAAGAGCACTAATGATGCTAAAACTTGGATTTTCTGTAGTAGCTCCAATTAGGATAATCTCACCTCTTTCAACAAATGGTAATAAAAAATCCTGTTGAGCTTTATTGAAACGATGAGCTTCGTCTAAAAAAAGTACTTTAGGCTGCTCTTCAGCCAATTCTACTTTAAGTAGTTTACGAATATCAGCTTTACCTGCAGAAACAGCTGACAGTTCTTGAAAGTAAGCATTAAATTCTTTGGCATAGATTCTGGCTAGGGTGGTTTTACCAACCCCAGGTGGCCCCCACAAAATAAAAGAAAAAAGATGGTGATTTTCTATGGCTTGACGAAGTGGCTTCCCAAGCCCAACTAATTGCTTTTGACCAATAAAATTTTTCAAACTCTGAGGACGAATTTTTGCAGCAAGTGGTTTCATTAAGACTATTATAAACCACAATCAAGTCACGACTTACCTCGAGAATGCAGTTTATGAGCTAATGGCAAAATAGATTTAATTAAAGATAAAAATTTCTGTTTAACTGAAATGTCTCTCTTTTCTAACAACAACTGTTCTTGTTCTAGTAGATATTGCAAAGTAAAGTAAATCACGAAATTAATGATTAATGGCAAAAGGGCTGCCAATTGTTCATGATAAAAAAGAAAAAATTGACTTAAAAAAATATTAACTAAAACAGCTAGTTTAAAATTTAAAAATGATCTAAGTCTGTTTCTTTTCCATAAAAAGACAATCCCTGCTGCTACAAATAAATTGGCTAAAACTGAGGAAAAAATTTGTCCCCAGTCAAATAAAGATTCAATTACCTTTAATTTTAAAATAGCATCTAACAAATTAAAGACTGAATAAAATATAAAAAATACTATTAGACTGCCATAAAATCTTTGATGCGAGATAATTTGTATATACTTGTCATAAAAAAAATTTTTTATTTTGGAAAAAAGGCCAATTTTTTTCTTATTTTTTGTTTTAAAACTTTTAAGCATTTTCTGCAAAGCAACTACAGCTGGATTTTTCTGATCGCTTTTGGATAAAAAATATAAAGCCCTATCTCTTTCATGACTATCCAAATCATAAAGAATGACTTCTTTAGTTAATTCAAGAGCATTGACTGCATAATCATTACTACTTAATTTCACTTTTCTTTCTGCAAAACGCATAAATAAAAATATTAAGACAAGAATGACGTAGATCAAAGCAATGGCTGGTTGAAAAAAATAATTATTATCACTAGTAACAAATTTACCCAATTCATCAATAAATAGTCCAAAACCAAAACCTCCAATAATAGCTGCCCATTTTTTAGCCTCTTTGTTAAGAAAAGCTAATAGGATTACGATTGCTATCATCATAAAAAAACCTCCATAGAGCATATGAGCAATATGCAAATCATCATTGCCTATTTGAGGATAATCGGTAAGTTTAAGAAATATGCGCATGAATAGGAGAGCTGAAACAGCTGCCACCAAAAAATATTCGAGTAGGTTGCCCGCATCCATATTGGGAATAAAAAAATTAAATTGACGTTGAAGATAATGCTTGACTTTCACAAAGAAAATTATAACCTTAATTCTTAAATAAATCCCGGGAAACATAAACTATGCTTGTAGAAAGTTCGAAACTTTGTTATTATCATTTTGTTTAACATTTAAAAAGAATAAAGAGTGACGGCTAGGGATCTGGCCCAATTATCCGTCCAGCAACCGAGAAAATTTTTTGTTTTTGAAAGAAATAAAACAAAGGCAAAGCTGCGGTGCTTAATCCAGCTCAAATAACTGAGGAATATTCGCCACAAGGAAACTTGATGGAAAAGCTAAAAACACTCCTCTTGAGAGTGTCTCTTTTTTGAAAATTTTCCCAAAATCCTCAGAAAAATTAACAAATAAAACTCTGTCTTACAGAGAAAGGAGAATTATGTACAAACAATTCACTTCCGAATCAGTAGCCAGTGGCCACCCAGATAAAATTTGTGATCAAATCTCAGATGCCATTGTGGATGCTTGTTTGGCAGTAGATCCTAAAAGCAGAGTGGCTGTAGAAAGCATGGTGACCAAAAATAGAGCTGTCTTGGCTGGTGAAGTAACTTGCCCTAAAAAAGTAGATTATGAAAAAATCGCCAGAAGAGTAATTCGTGACTTAGGTTATACTAATAAAGAGTATGACTTTACTGACAAATCTACAGTTGAGGTCTATATTCATCAGCAGTCACCTGATATTTCTGTAGGAGTCGATGAGGGTGGAGCTGGCGATCAAGGAATGATGTTTGGTTATGCTACTAAAGAAACAGCTGAGTTAATGCCTGTACCCATCATGATCGCTCATACGCTTGTCAGAGAACTTGATAAAGCTAGAGAAAACGAAATCATTCCTTATCTGAGACCTGATGGTAAAGCAGAGGTAGTAGTGGATTATGACAATGGGAACCCTATTAACGCTCCTGTTGTGATTATGGCTGCTCCTCATGATCCCAAAGTCAGTAATAAAGAGTTAACTCGAGATTTGATTAAAAGAGTTATTAATCCCACTTTAGATAGATATTTGCCTAATAGAAAAACTAAAAAACCAAGAGTAATTGTTAACGGCACTGGTAAATGGGAAATTGGTGGACCAGCTTCTGACACTGGAGTCACAGGTCGTAAAATCATTGTTGATACTTATGGGGCAATGGGCCGTCATGGAGGAGGTTGCTTTAGCGGTAAAGATGCAACTAAAGTAGATCGATCTGCTGCTTATGCTTGTCGTTATTTAGCTAAAAATATAGTAGCAGCTGACTTAGCCGATCGCTGTGAAATCAAAGTAGCCTATGTGATTGGTCAAAAAGATCCAGTTTCGATTGATCTCAATACTTTTGGTACTAGAAAGAAAAGTAAAAAGTTTATCTTAGGCTTTGCTAAAAAATTACTCGATCCTGCTGTGCCTAACATTCTAAAAAAATTAGATCTAAGACGACCAATTTACCAACAAACAGCTGCTTATGGACACTTTGGAAATCCTGATTATGCTTGGGAACAGATAGTAAAACAATAAGCTAATAAGAAACTAGAATTATTGCAAAAAAAGAATTTTGAAGCTAAATTTTATCTATTTTTATAATAACTTTACTAACTCCAATATTCTGGATAATTAGCCATAAATTGTTTGCGTGCTTCACCTTTGAGCTCAGGAATAAAAGGACGAAATTTACTTAAATCTTTATTTGCTCTAAAAAGTGATAACAATTTATTGATATATTGTTGTAAATCCTCACTAAAGCTGATGTTTTTTATATAAAAATATTTTTTGTTAATTCTGCTGCTATCATCAGTAGCTACTCCAGAGCTACTAGCACTAGAGCGAGCAGTAAGCGTACCTAGATTAAAAAAACTTTGAATAAAGCCTTTGCTATAAGCACCTGTATCAACAATCATTTCTAGAGGTAATGAAAGTGAATGTCTATTAACAGGAGTAGTGTAAATAAATTTTGTTAACCTTTTATTAGTTAAAATAGCAATACTTTTTTGCCAAAGATTAGTTATCCAGTACCAAGCTATTAAAAGAAAACTAAGAGCAAGCAGCAGGCTTAAAACTCTTGCTACTGTCAATACTTTTGCAGACAAAAAAGCAGTTGAATTACTCAACAGCCACCAGGCTAAGATTAATAATAACAAGCTTAATAATAAAGCTAGCATTCGTCTAAATTTCAAAAGCAATTTGTTTTCTCTAGTTACAAAAAGAATTTGTTCATCGCTTGCCTGGCCAGGGAATTTATAATGATAAGGAAATTCAAATTGTTTAAGCTTAAAAATGTTTTGCATTATATGCTTATATTATAACTTAATTTACTTACTCAATAAATTTCAATACATACATGAGTAAAACACCTAAAATAAAACTGAGTAAAGAGAAAAGTGTTTTCTTTTGATCTGTTTCTTTTCTGATCTCTGGTAATAAATCTGCGGCTGAAATATATAAAAAACCACCAGCTGCTAAAGGTAATAAATAATCTGTCAATAGCAATACTTTGCTGCTTAGGAAATAAGCTAGCAGAGCTCCTGCCACTGCTGTTAAAGCAACTAATAGATTTAAACATAAAGCTTTTCTACGGCTGTAGCCAGCATAAAGCAAAACAGCAAAATCGCTAATTTCTTGAGGAATTTCATGAAAAATAATCGCTATAGTAGTTACTATACCCAAATTAACATTACTTAAAAAAGCAGCAGTAATAATCAGACCGTCAGTAAAATTATGAATGGCATCGCCAATTAAATTCATTTGCCCAAAGGTATGTACTCTACAGTGATTCTTATGACAATGGCGCCAATGCAAAAATTTTTCAATGATAAAGAAAATTACAAAAGCAATTAAAGTAGATGTAAAAACAGTTTCATGATCTAGCTGCTCAGTAGCTTCTGGCAAAAGATGCAAAAAAGCAGCTCCCATTAAACTACCAGCAGCTAAGGCAACTAAAAAAAATAAAATCTTTTGTAAAAACCTTTTTTTAACAGCAAGAGTTATGATGCCTAATAAAGAGATTATACTTGTAAAAATACTAGCTAGTAGAATATAAATTAAAAGCATTATTTACTTTTTCTTTCCTTGCTTTGATCCAAAATTTCAAAATTTGGTTCAAGTGTTTCTTCAATTAGTTCCACATCAATCGCCTGATTAATAAATGGTAGTCTATCAAGTGACATTAAAAATTTAAACATAATAGCAATAGCTAGACCTGCCACAATGGTGGCGCCAATAAAATAGCCAACGCCTCTCACTATAGATAGGAGAAAATTACGCTTAAAAGAATTTTGCCTTTTAATGTTTTTGTCCAATCTTTCAATACTACGATGAACTTCATTAAGAGTTTGGATAAGTTTTTCATTAGTTTTTCTCATAAAAACATTCTAATGACTATACTTGCTTATCTGCCAAGCTAGATTAGCTTACAAATATTTAAATTTTATTCCTATTGGGCAATGGTCTGAACCCATGACTTCGTTTAAAATAAAAGCCGAATCAAGTTGTTTTTTTAAACTTTTATCAATAAAAAAATAATCAATTCTCCAGCCAACATTACGCTTTCGAGCTCTAGTTCTCATACTCCACCAAGTATAATGATCTGGCTCCTGATTGAATACTCTAAAAGTGTCAAGAAAACCAGCTGCCAAAAATTTATCAATCCAGGCTCTTTCTTTAGGTAAAAAGCCAGAAATTTTTTTATTTTCTTTTGGTCTAGCCAAATCAATAGCCTTGTGAGCAGTATTGACATCACCACAGACAATTATTTTTTTGCCTTGCTTTTTTAATGATTTAACTATTTTCAAAAATACTGCGTAAAAATCCATTTTGTATTGCAAACGTTCTTTTGAGAGTTTGCCATTGGGGAAATAAACATTAAATAAAATGAAACTAGCAAAATCAGCCTTAATGACTCGACCCTCTTGATCAAATCTTTCTATACCAAGAGAAAAGTCTATTGCTTTAGGCTTAATTCTCGTATAAGTGGCAACACCACTATAACCCTTCTTTTTAGCTGAAGAAAAAAATACTTGATAGCCTGGTATTTCTTTAAAGTCAAAACCTAGCTGACTGTCTTGTGCCTTGGTTTCTTGAAGACATAAAATATCTGGCTTTTCTTTTTTCAAAAAATTAAGAAAACCTTTTTTATAAACTGCTCGCAAGCCATTAACATTCCAGGAAAGAAGTTTGATCGATTTTAGTTTAGACACAGTATAACCCATTATAAGCTGAACTTAAGTAACTTAGAAAGAAGAAACTGTTACAATAAGCTCATGTTGACTGCTTTAGATTATAACATCCTAATCACTTTAGCTTACACTGATCAATTTCAATACCCCCTTAGTAAAGCAGAGATTGAACAGCGTTTAATTAATTTAGAAAAATTTTTTGCTTTTGCCAAAAAAAATAAAGATCTTAGAGATATCAACAATAGATTAAAAAAAAAGAACTCTGCTATTAGAAAAAGTTTTAATCAGTCTCTAAAAAAATTAATAAATAAGAATCTAATTATTCAACAAGGTAAGTATTATGCTATCAAGGGAAGCAATAAGCTCTTCACGGCTAGACAGGAAAAATCTAAATTTATTACTGAAAAAAAACAAACTATTAAAAATTTTGTAAAAATCGCTCAAAAAATCCCTTTCATTAAGGCAGCTGTAATAACTGGCTCTACTGCCATGAATAATGCGGAAGCTGAAGCTGATATTGATTTTCTAATTATCACTGCTCGCAGACGACTGTGGCTGGGTAGATTGATCTTAATTCTAATTGCTGCTCTCAAACATAAACGTCCAAACTTAGGTAAAAGCATTAAAAATAGCTGGGATTTTAACTTTTGGCTCAGCGAAAACCAACTAGCTTTAGCAAAAAATAAACAAGGATTTTATCAAGCTTATGAAGCTATTCAGGCAAAATGGGTTTTTGATCGTGATGATTGTCAAAATAAATTTTATCAAAAAAATTTATGGATTAATCAATATTTACCAAATTCCCTAAAATTAAAAAAACAGAAAAAACTGATGCTAAATCCCAATGGCCAAAAAAAATTTTTCTCTAGGAAAATTAGGCGCTTAATCCAAACAACATTAGATACTCTAAATTCCCTAAGTTTCAAATTGCAAACAACTTATCGTTTTTATCGACATGGGGCGGAAAGAGTTAAACTCTCGCAGGCTCATTTACACAAGGAAGATTCAAAAAAATTAATTTATCAAAAATGGCTAAGTTCTATAAATAGGATTATTGCAAAACAAAACTAACGAGACGCCACTAAATCACTTCCTTTGAGGCTTATTTTTTTTGTAACTAGCATACATCAGTACTAGATTGGATAAAGTAATAAAAATCATAAAAATAGAGATCATTAAAATCAATATATCTTCACCACTCTGAATAAAGGCTAAAATACCCAACAACCAAAATCTTAGATACCACATGAAAATAAGTAGAAATAAGCCAAAAAGTAAATAGAATTGATATTTTTCTTTTATTTTACGGTAGGGCATGAGAAATAATAGGCCGTAAATTAGTGGCAGGATAGCATTTTTAATTCTCAAAAATAAAATTGGATTTTTTTGACTATAAGGCAGCAAACCCAAGATATCTAAAAGTGAGGCAGTTAACAAAAAAATGCCAAAAACTATACCTAAAAAGCGAACAGTTTGGAAAATTACAGTTTTAATTGGGAGAGGAGTTTTTTTTCTTTTCACAAGCTTATTCTAACAAAAGCCAGCAAAGAATGAAATTAGCCAAGTGATTATTAGATTTTTACAAAATAAAGTCTCTAAAACACTCCTGCTATTTTTTCCCCACAGGCAGGACAAAAATTAGCTTTCATATAATTTTCTACCAAAAAACCTGAGCGCTGGATTAATAGTTTTTGACAATTAGGACAACGGGTGTTCTCAAATTTAATTTCAGGAGCATTGCCTATATAAATGTAATGAAGGCCTGCCTTTTTACCAAGTTCTACTGCTTTGCTCAAAGTCTCAGTAGGAGTAACTTTAGCATCTAGCATTTTATAATCAGGATGAAAACGTGAAACATGCCAAACTAAATCAGGACTAATACTGGCTAAAAATTCAGCTATTTGCTGTAATTCGGCTGGATTATCATTTTTCCCTGGGATAATCAAAGTGGTCACTTCAAGCCAAATTCCTTTTTGCCACATTAACTTAATTGAGTCCAATACTGGTTGAAGACGAGCTCCACAAACTTGGCGATAATAGTCATCTGAGAATGCCTTCAAATCAATGTTAGCTGCATCTACTACCTTTGTCATCATCTCAATTGTTTCAGGAGTTTGATAGCCATTAGTCACAAAAACATTTTTCATCTTCTTTTTTTTAGCTAATTTAGCCGTCTCATAAGCATATTCAAAAAAGATGGTAGGTTCTGTATAGGTATAGGCGATGGCATGGCAATTATTTTCCTCAGCTAAACTTACAATTTCAGAAGGTGAAACATCATCACCAATTATCTGTCCATTCGGACCTTTAGTAATTTGAGAACTTTGCCAGTTTTGGCAAAAATCACAAGTAAAATTACAGCCAGCTGAGGCAATTGAAAAAATTTGACTACCAGGCATAAAATGGTAGAGTGGTTTTTTTTCCATAGGATCAATTTGAGCCGTCAGTAATTTACCATAAGTAAGAGTAAATAATTTTCCATCTTTATTTTGTCTGACTCCACAGTGACCTTTTCTTTTATTAGCAATCAAACAACGCTGCGAGCATAATTGGCATTGAACTTTTTTATCTTTTAGTTTTTTGTAGAGTAGTGCTTCTTTCATAATTACTCTTCTTTAAAAACAGTACTAATAAAAGTATAAAGTTGAACTCCTGGGTCTTGCCAACAATTAGCTGGTAAATGAGCCTTATGTAAACATAAATTTTCAAGTAATTCTTTTTTAGTCCAGTTAAATTCTGTTGCAACTGATGGTAAAAAAACCCCCTTTCTACCTCGCGAAGATAGAATTACACCATGCTTACCAACAGTAATTTCGTTTACACTATTAACTTTTTTTGGCGAAGATAAAATTGAAACTTCTATTTTAATATCTTCTAATTCAGAAAAACTCACTGGATCAAAACGAGGGTCATTAATGGCTGCATCTATTGACATCCTTGGAATCGTCCGCCATAAGGGTTCTGCAGACTCAATTAAACCAATGCAACCACGAAGCTGTCCGTTTTTTTTCAAAGTCACAAAAACACCTGCTGTTTGGTTTAAACTTTCATCAACTAATTGATCTGCTGTGAGATTAGGAATTTTTTTTGTTTGCAAATAAATTTCTAAAGTTTTTCTAGCAAGTTGCAAAATCTTCCCTGAATTATAATTATTTTCTTGATCTTTCATAAAATATTAATTTATAAATTTAAACAAAAAGCAATTGCCGCATAACCCACTACTCTTGATCTGTCTCCCGTAACGTCTCCAGAATTGGCATATTTTAATAATTTAATATTCTGAATCTTAAAAATCTGTGCCAAACGCAAAGCAAGTTTAATAGCCTCAGCCCCACAAGCACAAGTGGCTAAATTAGAATAGCCAGCTACCATTTCTTGATCAATTGTTTTTTCAAAATTTTTAATTTTTCCTGAAAGAATTGCCTCAATTGTTTTTCTATCAACAATATTTGCATCATCATAATCAGGGTAATGAGAAAGATCAGAACTAACAATCAGTAAACTATCTTCATCTATCACTTTTGATAATGCTTGACTGATAGTTTCCAAACTTTTAGCAGTTAATTGGCTTAGCAAAATCGGAATAATTTTAAAAGATGTTGCTTTACTTTTCCTTTCAGCTTCAGCAACTGAACTCAATCCAGCCTTAGAATAAAGTCTTTGCAAGAAAGGTAATTGCACTTCCAAAGAATGCTCTGCAGCATGTGCATTATCATTAATTTCAAAAGCGTCTATAGCTGCAAGTTTTTTAACCAGCGCTTGATCCACCGCCACTTCTCCTAGTGGAGTCTGCCAACTCTCAACGGCTGAAAGAGCTGCTTTGCTGAACCAGCTTTGATGAGAAACTCCTATTAAAAAAACTTTTTTAATAGTAGCTATTTTTAGTTGCGAAAAAGCAATAGCTGCCACCAGGCCTGAATATTCATAACCTGCATGAGGTAAAATTAGAATTCTGGGAGATTTGTCTAGCTTGAAGTCTGACTTTGAAAGCTGTTGACTTTCTGACTGAGCTGAATCCAAATATTGATCTATCAATGATGCTAGCTGATCGCTATCTGCTGGATAGAAACTGCCAGCTACTGCCGCTTGTCTTGACTTTGAAACTGTCTGACCAGAAAAACGCATATATCAATTATATGCAAATTAATGATCAAGGACCATAGTCACTAAGGAAAATAAAAAATAGATTTATTATGGAATAAAAATTTAGTCAAATTTATTCTGTCACTGTTCTTATCAGGCTAGTTACAACTAGCTTCAGCTGCCCCAGCAGCAGCTTGTCCCTCTCCAAAACCAGGTGCAGGAGTATCTGTAGACAGTTCAGCTTGACATTCGGCTGGCTGTTCATTGAAGCCAGCGCAAATAGTCTTCAAAAGACTAGCACTATCTCGGCCAGTGCTGATTTTATCTCCGTTAATCACCAAAGTAGGGGAACCAGCCACCTTATATTTTTCATTTTCTTCTTTATGAATATTAAAAAGAGGGAAATTACCACGATAACTGCTTTTGTCTTCAAGATTCTTAGTAATCTTAAATTGCTGATCAGCCTGAGCTACACAATTCTGCAACTGATTTTGATTGATGCCTGCTTCGCTTAAACATAATTCAGATTCTCCAGTTTTCAAAAAGCAGCTTAAATAAGGGAAAAACTGATTGCGCATCTCTTTTTGAATACAATATTGAGCTGTTTGCTCTTTAACTTCTGTTTCACCATGCATGGCATAATCAACAAACTTAAGTTCAAAGTCAATTTTATCTCCCAATTTTTCAACAACTGGCAGAATGCCTTTTTCCATCTGAGTGCCATAAGGACAGTGACTCATCACAAATAATTCTACTTTTGGTTTATCATTTTTTTTAATTTCAGACAAAGTTTTTTCCCTATCTTGAGCAGCTGCTACTTGAGCTTGCCTAGCTTTTTCAGCATCAATCTCGACCACAGATTGAAAGATTTTACTTCCATCTTTGGTCATGAAGGCTTCAAACTCTGTACCTTGATTTTGAATGACAGCAGTATAAAGCCAATCATTATCTGAATCTTTAACTTCCTTGACAAAAAAACCAGTCATATTGCTGGCTTCAAAGTATGCTTGCAGGTTTTCTTTAGCTTCCTTTTTGCTAATTTTGCTGGTACTGAAAGTACAGGCAGAAAATAAAAAAGAGCTAATTAATAAAAGGATAAAAAGTGATATTTTCTTCATGGAAAAAAATTGTAACTTTAACTAAGCAGTTTTGCAAGTGAAAATAAAGCTTACCTGGCTAAAGTTAAAAATTAAAACTTTAGCAAAGATCTTATTTCAGAATTTAAACTATCAATTAAGTCTAAAACCTAAAACCAATCGAGCATTTTTAATTGAATCAGGAAAATCATCAATCGCAATGTCAACTTGCACTTTATGTTTACGCAAATATTCATCCGCCTCTAAGCCATGTTTTTGGCAAAATGTCTTGGCATAAGTAGCACCCAAAGTACTCCAAGCAATTAAATGACACTGCGAACGATCAATGAGTTTAAAAAATTGACGAAGTTCTGGAAAAGTAAGCGTACCATTAATATCAAAAGCAACCGTTAATTTAGACATAAGCTAAGATTATTTTAGCTCAAATCTTAAAATAAGTGTATTATCTTTAAAAAAATAGTATTCTTGGATAATGCGATTAAGCAAATTAATTATTTTTTTTCTGACAATGCTCATCAGTTTCACCTTGTAATCTAAGCATACAGTGAATTATAGCTCTCTGTAGCCGACCTAAAGGAGTCATGAATCCCGCTTTTAATCTTCCATAACGATTGCATTTCCAGCCTGGCGAAGATCGATCAGCTTGTAGGTGATCACAGGGAGGTCTTCCAAAAGGTAATCTAGGTCTTCTTTCATCGGACATAAGTAATGTATTATCCAGAAAGATAGACAATAACAAAAACATATTGAGTATGTAGTAGACTTTAATTAACTATAATCAATACTAGGTTTATGATGAAAAAGCTACTAAAATAAAAAAGTAAGGAAATATTATGGAACGCCCAAACTTAGAAAAAATACAAATAACTTTGGAAGAACTAGGTCCTGTCCGCAAAGAAAGTGAAGAGCTAAAGAGAGCTGTAGCTGATTATTTACAATAATTTTTAATACATTTTTTGCCATTTTTATATCCATATAGTACAATCTATATATAAATAATAAGCGTTGTTTTCACTTAAATAAGGATTTTTATGTTAAATCAAGCAAAATTAGAAAATGGTTCTTTAAAGCATCCATCTACTTTATATATTGGTAGCATCTGTGTGGAAGGAGATGATTCAAAACGAGTCATTCTTGCAGCTGTTCAATTTGTTCTTGGTCATGCCGCCAGACTAGCAGGTCAGGACACTGCAATTGAAGATATTAGACAGAGACAAGCTTTGGCTGAAATCCATGTACCACAAACTCCTCAATTAGGCCCAGAATTTTCAATGAATCCTGAGTCTGTATTACACTTTCCTTTTTTACAACTAGATAGAAGTGGCCGTTTAATTTATGATTTGGAAATTAGTCCAGATAAAGACGATGATCATCCTGGAACCATTAAGGCAGTCGAGGCAAAAAGACAAGATGAAATTGATTTTTTAGATTTAAAAATTGCTGAGTTAAAACTTGCTATGGAAGCAGGCTCTCAAGAACAAATAGATACAATTTCAGATGAGCTTTTAAAAAAGTATCCAGAACTAGCTTGGATGCCTCCAGAAATGGAAGCATTATTAACTGCTTTAGAAAAAGAATTAGTAGATCAAGATTCTACGGAGCCACTTTTCATAAAAATGCAAGCTGCTGGTCCTATTAATACTGCTATTGAAATTTATACATATTACAAAGACCATCTGAAAAAATCACATACGGTTTTACGAAATAAGCAGATGCTAAACATTCATTCTGGTTTAATTTTAACTAGATCAATAAATTGGACAAGAAAAGTTAAAAGAAGATTGGGAGAAGTCACCAATAGGCCAATTAAATTTATTTTCTCCTTTGATGAACCTTGTTTTGAATATATGAACCATGATAAAGTCGGTCCAAGACAAGAAACAGTTAAATATGCTTATCAGGAAGTCTGGAATTACCCTAAAGCTCTACCTTACAAGCGGATGATTCATGTTTGTAGTGGTTTATGGACCGAAGTCATTGATGCTGTACTTCCTCATGTGGATTATTTTAATTTTGATGCCTGGAAGAACGCTGATCAACTCAGAGGCAAAGCTGCTGCTTTGAGAGAATTTTTAATGAGAGGTGGTGTGCTGGTAGCTGGCATTGTGCCTACTAATCTCACGAGCTTAATAGATTTTCTACAAACAATAGATCCAGAAGCAGATCTTCCTTTCTTACTTGAAAGTCAGAAACTAATGGGTAACTTATTAAATGAATGTGTCAACAGAATAGAAAAAATGATCCAAGTTCTAGTAGCGGATGGGGTAACTGATGATCAAGAATTTACCGAAGATCAATTAAGACAGCAAATCGTTATTAGTCCTCAATGTGGCTTTGGAGGCCTTGTAGCAGACAAGGAAAATAGTAGAAAGAATATCATTACTTACGTAGATTTAGCTTATGCTATGACTAAAGATGTTGCAGAAAGAATACAGAATCTTTAAGCTCTAGCCACCACTCCTCATCCCCGCCTATTCTGAGCCTTAGTTAAGCATGAAAACTGAGTCATTGCCATGTTATACTGAATATTATTCCAAAACCATTAAAGTTCATTTATGTCACTGCCCGATGATTTTTCTAAAATTAAAAATTCGAAAAAAATAAATAAAGCTGGCCCTAATAATAGATCAAAAAAATTAAAAGGAGTATTTTCTTCTCAAACTTTAAAGCAAGATAAAATTAAAAAAATTTTCCCAATATTTCTAATTATCCTCATAGTAATTAGTATTGTTATATTCCTTTCCAAAAATTTTACTTTTCAAATCAGTAAAAAAAGTGACTCGCTAAAAGAAGAAACTACAAAAACTTTACAAAGCGAAGCCAAAAAAACAGATGAAAAAGAATTTACAAATGAAGATTTTCGCTTAGCCTATGAAGAACAAAATCGCGTGATGAAGGATTTTCTTGATTATTATGATGAATATGGAGGACTGGGAAAAGAAAAATCCATTACTCTAATCACTAAATTTGATACAGCTAATTCCACTATTGAGCGACAAATAAATCAATTCTCAGCAACAAACACTGAGCTTGGAAAAGCATATCAAAAGCTACTAAAAACTGATGAAATGTTTTTGCTAGAGATTAAAGCTTATGTAGACTTTATGAAAGTGTTAGGCCCAATCTTTGAAGAAATATATTTAATAAAACAAGAGCTAACAGTTAATAATCTGAGCGAAATTGGGTCAAAACTAAGCTACGTTGAAGAAAAACAAAAACAGCTAGGAAGTTGGTATGCTGCTATTCAAGCAATAGATACAGCTGAAAACAACATCATCATGCAAGCAAAAAACACTTACTTGTCTGCACTCAATGGTTTTAGTCGTTATTTGGAAGAAACGAGATATGCCATCAAAGGCAATAGCTCCAGCTATTACAATCAAGCTAATCAAAGTTTTGAAAATATTTATTGGGAGGAATCAAAAAAAATGCTGGAGTTTCTGCAAATTTATGCAAATCAAGATATTAATGATCTGCTTGATACGGCCATTGAAGCTGGCAGTAATTTTTTAAACTTATTGGGTGATGAATCATTAATTGAAAGCTCAAGGATCAATGAGCTTGATGCAAATAAAACTGGAAAGTCTGATATTGATCAATCTTCAAAACAAAGTGATTCGCAAGATAATGGAGCATATTTACCTCAAGGTTGGCAATTATGTACTAATAAAGATAATGATTTCCAAATTGCTCATCCTGCAGATTGGTGGTGTGGCAATTTAGAATATGATGCGGACAAGGGTCTAGTGCTGAGTCCTCAAAAACAAATCTCACTGATGGCAACTGACTTAAGCATTGTTGTGAGTAAAAATAATCAGTTTTGGATTGAAATGTATGAGCAAAAAGCTCAAAGCAGCACTGACCCAATTGGTAAAGCTAATCTACCTAATTATAGTTTTGAAGTAGTCAGTGGCAAAATCGAAGTTGGACCAATTGCTTTATATCGCAGTGAAATAAATGGTGATATTTATATAATTGTTGGTTTTTATCCGGGGACTTTTGATAGTTCTAAATATGATCCTTTGATTTATGAAGTAGTGCAGACTTTTAAACTACTTTAAGTTGGATCTTTTAAAAAAATTTATTGCTAAGGCAGCTAAAAAGCCTGTCATTCTTGCTGTTTTTACCACTTCCTTAATAAAGCTATCTAAGGCAGCGATAAACTGATCATTGCAAACAAAACCAAGTGTTCTGGCAATCATTGGAGCATTGCCAACTGTCCAATCTTCTTTTTCTCTTAGGTTAAGCCGTTCACGCATAAAAAATTAAAAAGTTCTCAACAAAAACCGATCATTAAAATTACTAAGTCAATTCTATCGTAAATTTGAAAAAAACAAACAGCTATAATTTATTAGGAGATTTACCGACTTTAATCCGCACCGACTGATAGCCTTTGGCTTTAATATCTGGTTCAATAAACTGAACATGTAAATGATTAACGCTCCCTGCAGAGTAGTCAGTATCTCCAAATCTCATGGCCCAAGCTCCACCAGGCACTTGATATTTCTTTTCTGTCCACTTCACTAAATCAAATAGCTCTTTGCCTGCATCAGAACTTAATTCTGATAATTTAGTGGCATGCTTTTTATAAATAATTAACAAATGATATTTAGTATACTTATAAGGCCATTGATTTTTAGTCAATAACCAGTGTTTAGTTTCTTTTAAAATCGGATGCTTATGATATTTTTTTAAATTTTTTAAGCAAAAAGGGCAATGATTCTCTTTAGCAATGTCTTTCATTACCTGGATTTGCTCTTGCTCACGAGCATTATCAAGATCAATAAATTGTTTATTAGACATAATAAATAACTTTCTAAAAAAATTTAAACTACAACTGGAATATCCCAAATCCCAGGATGCGATTGATAATTTAATAATTCAAAATCTTCTGTCCTGTAGGCGAATAAGTTTTTTCTTTTCTTAATTAATCTCATTTGCGGCAAAGGCATTGATTCACGCTTTAACAATTCCTTAACTTTATCAACTTGATCAGCATAGATGTGAGCATCAGAAAAACTATGAATATATTCACCAACCTTATAGCCTGTTACTTCTGCCATCATCATTGTCAGAGCTGCATATTGAGCTAGGTTGGCAGGCAAACCAATTGCCACATCACAGGATCGCTGGAACATATGCAAATAAAGTTTCTTGTTCAAAATTCTAATATTAATCCAACCATGACAAGGACAGACCACCACTTTTTGAGTTCTCCCTTTTACTCGAATTGTATATTGAGGGATCCAAGGAGTAATAAAGTGAGTTTTCAAAAAAGGTCTCTCTTTTATTTGCTGAACAATATTTTTAAATTGATTGAAAGTTTCACCTTCTGCTGTAGGAAAATCATGAAAAGCTACTCCATATGAACCTGGCCCTAAATCTCCAGTTTTTAAACCCCGTTTTTTGCACTTTCTCTCTATCACCCAAGCCTTCCACCATCTACAGCCATATTTTTCTAATTCTTCTTGAGTTCTAGCTCCATTAATAAAGCCAATAATTTCACCAATAGCTTGATGCCACATTTTTTCACTGATTTTTCTTTCAGTGATAATCGGAAACTCTTTTTGTAAATCAAAGCGTAAGGTCATGGGGGACAAAAGAGTGATGCTGTCTACTTCCATCTGCGATTCACTTCTAATGCCATGCTTTAAAATTGAGCGAAGTAATTGCTTGTATTGGCTGTCAGCTTGTTTTGGCATATTTGAACTATAATATTAAAGTAGTTTTGAGGCAAGTTAGTTTTTAGCCCGATCTTATTATCCTCTTTGCAATTTGGTTTTCAACCACTCTTTAATACTACCCTCTTTCTTTTTCTGCATATAAATGCTAAGCAGCAAACCAAAAAATATGGTGGCGATAAAAATAGAAGCTAACCAAATAGTAATCCCTAGCTCACTTTGAAAATCTATATCTTTAAAAAGCAACTGAATAAGTAAATTGGTAATTAAACTAGTAAGAGCTGTAATCCAAAAATAATTTTTAAAACTAATGTTAGTCAGACCTGCAGCATAAGAGACAAAATCAAACAAAGAAAAACCAAAAAGTCTGACTACTATTAAAGCTTCTCTTCCCTCAATGGTAGTAAATCGATCAATCTCTTTCATTGATTTTTTACCAACCATTTTTGTGACCCAATCTCTACCAAATCGCCTTGCAATAAAAAAATTAATCACAGCACTAATTAAGCTGGCAAAATAAAGTAGACACATCCCTGTATGAAAACCATAAATTGTCACTCCTAAAGCAACTCCTGGTGTGCCTGCGATGGGAGCAAATACATGAGATAAGACAATATAAGCAATCACTACAAAATATCCTCCAACCCCCAAGCTTTGGGTAAATTCTTTAAATTGAGGAGAAGTAATATATGGTAATAAAAAAATTTTTAAAATTAAATAAAGAAAAGCAATGAATAATAAAAATTGAATTAATGCTAAAATATTTTTCTTAGACTTAAATTTCTTAGAGAAACTTTCAAACATAACAGACCCATTATGTTATAATCATCTCAATAATTGCAACTATGGCTTTACCTGATTTACTCCAAAATACCCCCTTTCATGAACTGGCTCGTCAAGAAGCCTATAAAACTATGAGTGTTGAGTTTATTTTAGCTAAAGCGGCATATGAGCAAGCTCTTTTTTACCAACATCTAGTAGAAAGCAAAGAATATATTCAAGAAATATTAAAAGAACTAGAAATAGCATCTCTAGATGGTTGGATTGTCTGTGGATCTGGTCTAGCTTCATTATCTCAATCATCAGATATAGAAATATTACATAGCATATCTGTTACTAGCATCCCTCACTGGTTTTGCCCTCAGGTGGAAGGCCATGGCCAAGCTTTGGCCATCGCTGACATTGCTGGGCAAAAAGTTGCTATCCAAACAGGCAGAGCTCACATTTATGATACTGATTATAGCCCACAACAATTAAAAATTATTACTGCTCCTCTGATAGTAGCTAAAAGTCTCGGTGTTAACTGGCTGATTAGCACTAATGCTGCTGGAGTTTATGATAATGGCAAAGTTCAAGTCGGTGATGTATTGGTAGATGTTGACTATGTCAATCAGCATGGAGTCAATCCATTCATCGGAGCAAATGATGAGAGGCTCGGGCCACGCTTTACTGGCAAAGCCAATCTAGCTGATCCTTATCTTTTCGCCATCTTAGGAAAATTAGTTCCCGCAGAAAGATTGCATTTGGCTATTTATACTCTAGCTAGTAACGCTCCTTTTTTTGAAGGTGCGGCTGATATAGCCAAAGGTCTTTATCCAATGCTATTAGAACAAAATCCAGAATTGGCTCAAGCTTTTGGAATGTCTTTTGCCATGGAAGCCATGGTAATGGGACATTTTAATAATCCTCCGCAAGACCCTCAAGGTTTTGACAGGCCGGTGAGGTGGATGGGTTTGACTGCTGCCACTAATATTATTCCCCCTATCAGTGCTATTACTAAAGAACAACTGCTAGCTGGAGCAGTCGCTAACCCCAATCCTACTAGCCATAAAGAAGTATTAGAGGCTGGAGGTTTAGCAGAAAAATTACTAATTCCAGCTGTAATTAAACTTTGTGCAGCCATTTCAAAAGAAGCTTTACCAGCTATTAGTTAGGAGAGTTTTAGTAGCTCAAAAATTAAAACTCACAACTGCGCCTTGTTTCTGAAACCTCTTAAAAGAAGAATTAATGTTGTAAAATTTAGATGACTTTTAAAATGTGAAAACAAAAGTTTAAAGTTCTTATATTCAAGGGCCAGTTTAATTTCTTGCCAAACATTATTGAAAAAAAAGCTGGCCTGTAAATTAGCTAGGTAATCGCTGTCAATTTTACTGACATTAATTTTAGTACTAGAAATATCAAAAAATTTCCCTTGATCTTCAATTTTTTTTGGCAATTTTATTAAAGCTTCAGCTAAACAATAGTTGAAAAGCTGTGAACCAGGATATGGTCGAAAAATCGTATTAATAGTTTGATAAGCTTGCAAAGATTTGATGAGTTTAACAGTTTTCTTTACTTCCTTTTTTGTCTCTGTAGGTAAAGCTGTCATAAACATGGCGCCAGTTTTCAGTCCAACCTTATGGCAGACTTTAAAAGCATTTCTAATATTTGCCAGAGTTTGTTGCTTGTTGAGCATTTTCAAAATCCTAGCTGAACCACTTTCTACACCGAATTCAACAAATTCACAGCCCGCTTTCTTTTCCAAAGCATATCTTTTTTTATTAGCTAAATTAGTACGAGAGTAATGAGCCCATTTAATCTTAACTTTCTTTTTTAAAAGTAATTGGCAAAAATCTTTCACTCGTTTTTGGCTGACATCAAATTCATCATCATAAAACTGAAAACCTTTAATTTGATAATTGTTTATTAAACATTCTATTTGTTGCAGAATTTTATCTGCAGACATCCCACGCCAATGACGAAAATTGACTAGGCGGTTATAACAAAAACTGCAATCCCAGGGACAACCACGACTAGTATGCAAAGTGATTACCCGATCAGAATAAAATTTATTATGGATATATTTCTCAATGGGCAACAAATCCCAAGCTGGTAAAGGTAATTGATTTAGATCTATAAATGCTCTAATTTGATTGAAAATTAATTTTTTCCCTTGCTTATAAGCTAAATTCTTGATATTTTTTAATCGCCCTTTGCCAGCTAATAAAAACTGGCATAATTCCCAAAGAGCTTCTTCACCTTCATTCATAACCACATAATCCACGTAAGGCTGTTTTAAAACATCTTTTGGGAAAATTGTGGCATGAATTCCACCAAAAATGATTTTTATTTTAGGAAAACTTTGGCGAAGTTTTTTAGCAGTTGCTACTGCATCAATCAAACATGGGCCAGACAGAATAGAAATACCCACAATAGCTGGCTTTTCTTTTTTGAGCAAAGCCCAAAAATTATTATCCATGGTATTAGCATCATAAATTTTAGTACTAACACCCTTCTCTCTAAGAAAAGCTGCTAAATATAATAAACCATAGGGTAGATAAGAGGGTAAAACATTGAAACTCTTGGGATTGAAAAAAATAAGATCAGTCATTAGATGAAATTTATATTTCCTCTAACCAATTTCTCATAATTTTTTTAAGTTGAGCTAAATGAGATTTTTTACACATTGTATGTTCAGAGCCTTTGATAATATGCAATTGTTTGCTTTTGCTAGTGATTTTTTTAAAAAATTTTTTTTGTAACGACAGGGGAGTAATTTTATCTTCACTGCCCACCGCCATCAAAGTCGGCATGTCGAGGGCTTGGGCATCTTTAAGCAAATCATACTGATATGCATCTTCCATAAACTGCCACTTAATTTTTTTCAGAACACCTGGCCGACTCGAGCTTTCCCATTCTTTAATACCAGTCTGTCGCCAGTTAGCAAACTCAGTTGCATCCATGGCTTTTTCAAACTCTTTACCTGAGATAAAAACTGATAAAGGGGCAATGGCTTTAACTTTTTTTTGATGTTTCTTGGCATATAAAACTGTGCAAGTAGCACCAAGGCTATGGCCAGCTAAAACAAAAGGTTCTTGATACCATGGCTGCTTGCTTGACCAAGCAATCACTGTCTGCAGATCTTCGAAATAGCTAGTTAAAGTTGCTTCTAGCATTTGGCCTTGGCTATCACCGATGGTATTTCTTGCATCAAAGCGCACTGTGACATAGCCAGCCTTTAAAAAAACCTCCTTGATTGCTTTTATATGAGCTTGTTCTTTAAAACCACCTAAACCATGAATGATAAAAACTAAACCCTTAGGATCTCGAGGCTGCTCAATGACAAGACAAATTTTTTCTTTGGCTGAGTTGACGATGAAGGTTTTTTTCATTTTTGCTATATTCCTCCACAATATCAGATAAAGCAAAAAACTTTTTATTTTAATTTTTTAAAGTAAATCAGTAAGTCCATAGCTCTATTTTACTACAAGCTTAAGCTAGTAATTGAGTTAAAAGCCAAAATTTATTACACTAAATTAATATGCCATCATTCTCTACCCGACTTAAACATCTAAAAAAAAATCTCTGCTCAGCTATCAAATCTAGCCCTAAAAAAATACAACTCTTAGGACAAACTAGTTACAAAACTATTAAAAAAAGCTGGAAGGCGGATTTGACTGCTGGTGTTTCAGTAGCCATTGTAGCTATCCCTCAGGCACTTGCCTATGCTAATTTAGCTGGTTTGCCACCACATCTTGGGCTCTATGCTGCTTCTATTCCTACCATTATTGCTGCTTTATTTAGCAGCTCCAAAGTGCTATCAACCGGCCCAACCGCCATCACTTCATTATTGACTGCAGCTAGCTTGACAGTTTTAGCTACTGCTAATGGCTCTGAATTGCTATTGCTGGCCAGCAGCTTAACTATTCTAGTGGGTTTGATTCAAATGGCTTTAGGTGCTGCCAAGTTAGGTTCTTTTGTAAACTATATTGCCCATCCTGTGATTGCTGGTTTTACCACTGCTGCTGCGCTTATCATTGCTCTGTCACAAATACCTAAATTAATCGGTGTTGAGATAGCTAGACATCCACATTTTTATGAAACTTTAATAGATATTATTAAACATCTCAATCAAGCTAAAATTTTTACTCTGGTATTGAGTACTGCTGCCTTGATTTTTTTAATTACTTTCAAAAAATTAAAACCTCGTTTTCCTGGAGTATTAGTAGTGGTTGTTTCAGGAATTCTAATCAGTTACTTAGCAGGTTACCAAGGTAGTATTGTTGGAGAAATTCCTCAAAATCTACCTAGTCTCAGTTTGCCAGATTTGTTTGGCTTACCACTGAGAAGTCTATTCACCACTGCTTTAATCATCGCTATTGTCGGCTATGTAGAGGGTGTCTCAATTGCCAAGTCTTTGGCTAAAAAAACCAGAGACAAAATTAAACCTAATCAAGAAGTATTAGCTCAAGGTTTAGCTAACTTAAGCTCTGGTATGCTGGGTTCATTTCCAGTAGCAGGTTCTGTTTCCCGAACAGCTCTTACTTATTCCTCAGGGGCTCAAAGTAAACTAGCTTCTGTAATGCTAGGATTAATTAGTTTAGTAGCGATAATAACTTTAACTCCGTTTTTATATTACCTACCTACTGCGATCCTAGCTGCTATTATCACCCATGCAGTATTAGGCTTGATTAGATTTGATGAAATCATTAAGTTAATTAAGAGACGTCCCCGTGATGGAGCAGTCGCAGCTGTAACAGCAGTCAGTGCTTTTATTTTTGCCCCTCATTTAGATCATGGCATTTTAATAGGTATCCTTGCTTCCATCTTGGTACATCTACACCGCAGTGCTAAGCCAAGATTAGAAGTCTTTTTCTGTGATGATAAGGATTATTTACACTCTCACCATTATTATCTGCGCACTTACCCCAGTAACAAAAAGATTATGGGTGTATCTATGGAATCTAGTCTTAACTTCACCAATGCCTCCTATTTACAAGAAAATATCTTGCAAGAAGTAAAAAAGCATAGGCCTAAGCCCAAATATGTGATGCTTATTTGTGGTGGCATTAATTACATTGATTTCTCAGCTGAAGAAATTTTGCATCACCTTCATGACGAACTAGCAGAACAAAAAATTGAATTAATTTTTGCAGATCTGAAAAAGAATGTGATTGATAAAATGAAACGCACTGAGCTCTATGAATTTATTGGAGGAGAAAATATTTATCCAAGAACTAATTTGGCTTTAAAAGCTATTTATAAGCAAGAAAAAACAACAACAAAAAAGGCGAAAAAATAATTGTCTTTTATTAAAATTGTATAGCTACTGCATATTCATCGGCTCAATATAGGTCACATCACTAGGTGGATTAAAGATACTATCATCAACTATAGTAATCTTGCACTTATATTCCACATCAGTCATTGTCTCTTCTTGCTCCCACATTTCTGCTGGATCAAAACACATTTTAACACCCTGTTTGCTTGACTCATTCCAACTATACATACAACCATCTTCTTTAATAATCACCTCACTGACTCCAGCATTTGGATTTTGAACTTTGCCACGCCATTGCCTTCCTTTGATATATCCTTCATAACTTGCATTATTGACCACGTAAGTACATTTAAGAGTTAAACCTAAATCCACTGCTGCCTTCAAACCTTTGACTGTATAATTTTGGCCCTCAGCACTTTCTGGGGCTGGAGATCCTTGTTTAGGTAAATCCTTAGTACTGCAGCCAGATAAAAATAAGGCTGTCAGTAAAATGAATGATAGTTTTTTTAACACAATCAAACTCCTCATTAAATATTTATATTAAGAAAATGATAGCATAATTATTTTCTAATTCACTATCTTAAAATCAGGAAACATTATTTTCAAAAACTCATAAGCTACTCTTCTCTTCGGACCTTTTATTGGAAATTTATTCCAATCTAAACTAGGGGAAGCATTAATTTCTATAATTCTATAATTATCAACAGTTTGTTGGCTAAAAATATCTTTGCTCATATAATCAATACCTGTTAAAGCTAATCCAGGAATATTTTTCATAATTTGGCTGACGATTTTTTTAACACTAGGGTGAATTTGATCAGTTACATCCACGGTATCTCCTCCTAAACTAATATCCAATGGGCTATGAGGCCTTAGAAAAACTTGCCTGTTTTTTTTAATTATACTTTGGAGTGTAAAATTTTGAGCTTCTAAAAATTTTTTAACTATTTTATCTACAACAATTTGGTGATAAGTTGGCATTTCAATTCTAATTGGATTTTGATTTTTTATATCAATTAATTCTTGAATAGTCAATTTACCATCACCTAATACATTAGCTGGAATTCGTTTAATGACACTAAGAATTTTTTTCTGCGTAGCTAAAATACGATATTCATCACCCTCAAACATCTCTTCAACTAACAAGCTAACTTTTTTCTGACCATAAAAAGCATAAATCTTTTCAATTGCTTTAATATATTCCTCTTGAGTATTGATATTAATATGCACATTATTTCCTTGCGCATCATCAATAGGCTTTACGACTAGTGGCTTTTTCAAATTTTTGAAAAGCTTAAAACGATATTGTTTTTTATCCGCATATTTGATCAAATAACCCTTAGAAACTGATAAACCAGCTTTGCAAAGGATATTCCTAGCTACTCTCTTATTCTTGCAGCAATAATAAGCAAAAGCTGTTGTTTCAGAAGGGATTTGAAAATGGAAGTATTTTATTTGATTTTTATACTTTAATTTAAATAAATCTGTATAAGGAATTTTTTCCCATTCGATACCATGTTTTTCTGCTTCTTCTAAAACTAAAACCGTACTTTTACTAACCTTTTTTAATTTTTTAACACCATCAATAGTTTTTCTTTTGTGAAATAAAGCATTCATCAAAATAAGTTCCTTTCTTGAATTTTTTTTATTTACAACTTGAAAATAAAAAGAAGTTTTATAACTTTAGATTAAATCAAGTAAAATCGTCGGAGATAATCATAAGATTTAATCATTATATCATGTTTTCCTAAAGTATCTGCAAATCAAGAGATAGTTTCTGTCAACTCACTCATTTCAAAATTTTATCATTGCGATATCTTGAGGCAATTGCTCAATTAAAAAGCTTAATTGTTTCATCTCTTTTCGGCCCAGTAGTTACCATAAATAATTTCGCATTTAAAGCCTGACTTATAAAAGCTAGATATTGCTTTGCTTCCTTTGGTAAATCATTTATTGTTCTAATTCCACTTAAACTTACGCCATCCCAAGTAGGTAGCTCAATATATTTTGCTTTAATTTTATCTAAATAATCTTGATCTGGCCGATATCCAACCTCTTTACCATTAAGGGTATAAGCTACACAAACTTTTATTGGTAATTCTGGATAACTAATATCCAAATGAGTTATAGTCAAATATTCAACTTTACCTACCTTAAAAAGGTAAGATAACATTGGTAAGTCAATATATGCAATATCCCTAGGTCTTTTAGTAGTTGCACCATACTCTTTAGCATCTTCTCTAATTCTTGCTGCTAATTTTGTTTTGATCATTGTTGGCAACTTCCTGGCTCCAACACTGGAGGTATAAGTAGCTTTAATGGTAGCAGCTCTAACTGCAATCATATCTGGATCAATCGTTCCTTCAGTAGAAGATAAAATACCATCAAAACCGCAATTGGATGCTGTAACATCTGGATAAACTCCCCAGCGTTTATCCAAACCTAATGCTTGAGCTTTCTCAAAAACAATTGGTGTATTACTTTGCCACACTTGCTCCATGAATTTTGAGATATTATCTACATAAGGTCTCAATATTTTTCTCGTTTTATCAAGTCTATTAAGCATAGTATTTATAGATCCCACCTGAACTGATTTGCCAGCTAAACGGGCTACCTTTATCTGACTCAGATTCTCCCCCATACCTTTGATCCAATCCTGATAAAGCTTATAATGCTTTCTTACTTTTTCTTTCCATTTTCTACTCATTAAATCTTTCATTCTCAATGGATGGCGATAAACTACATCAGCATAAGCTGGAGAAATACCTCTGCCAGTAGCTCCCTTACCTCCAGACGTTCTGTTTTTTAGAGCTGCTTCAAAAGCACGATGAGTATCCAAAGTCAAAACAGCCATTTCATCAATCATAAAATTAGCCGGTAAGGTTTTTTTCCTTACAGCTTGCTTAACATCATTAATCTCTGCTACTAAATCTTCTGGATGCAATACCATTTCTTTTCCTAGCACCACAGTACAGCCTTTTTGTAAAATGCCAGAACCAATTTGATGAAGCGCAATTCTTATATCACCTACCTCAACAGTATGTCCGGCATTAGCTCCTCCATTATCACGATAATGAATTACTTCTTTATAATTTTTTAAAAACCGAGCTGTTAATTCATCTGTCACTCTGCCTTTGCCCTCATCACCCAAAGCACCTCCAGCAATAGCCACACTATTAAATCTTTTATTTTTCTTCATAAAAGGATTTGCTTTAATGTTTTTATCAAAAGCAAACAAGCTACCCCTTTTATAAACCTGCTGATATAGGTCTAAAAATTTTGACATATTATGCTCCTTTTTTTAAAAAATTATTAATATCCCTAATTGTTTTCTTTGTCAGCTTTTCACAAAGTCCTAAGTAATTACTAGGAGTCAAGCTCAATAAACTTTTATCTACCTCCTGGCTCATATTTTGCCAATCAGTTTGATTGATAACTCTTTTCTTACTAAAAGCAGCTACTTTCTCATAGGCCTGAATATCTCCTTTTTTTCTAGCTACAGTTTGTAAAGCTTCAGCTAAAATATTCCAGTTTTTATTTAAATCCATCTCCATCTTTTTTTGATTGGGAGCAATACTCTTTAAACCTTTTAAAAAATTTTTATAAGACAGTAAACAATGAGCAAAAGCAAGACCATAATTTCTACTAATGGTGCTAGCAGATAGATCTCGTTGTAAACGACTCACCGGCAATTTATTCATAAATGCTTCAAATAAAACATTAGCTAAAACAATATTGCCCTCACTATTTTCAAATTCGATTGGATTAATTTTTTGAGGCATAGTAGAAGAACCAACATGATTTTCTTTACCCAATTGAACTAACCAATCATCACTAATATAACGCCAAATATCTTGATCAAAATCTAAAAAAACACTATTGATCCGATGCATTAAACTAAATAATTCAGTTAAATCATCATTAGGATTGATTTGAGTGGTATTAGCAATAAAATTTAAATGCAAGTCTTCTATAAATTCCTTACTGAATTTAAGCCAATTAATTTTAGGATAAGCTACAAACATAGCGTGATAGGCGCCAACAGCACCATTCAACTTACCATCAAACTTAAATCTAGTTAACTGTTTCATTATTTTCAAAAGTCTAACGGCAAACACTGAAAATTCTTTACCTAAAGTAGTGGGAATAGCAGCTTGGCCATGAGTACGCGCTAACATCACTATCTTTTTATTTTGCTCTGCAAAAATTGATATATTTTTTAAAACTAATCTTAATTCTGGCAACATTATTTTTTCTAAGGCAGATTTGCACATTAAACGATAAGCCAAATTGTTAATATCTTCTGAAGTGAGAGCAAAATGAATAAATGAACTCATATCTTTTAATGAAGTTTTTTCTATTTTTTCTCTAATAAAATATTCAATCGCTTTTACATCATGATGAGTCTTAGCCTCAATTTTTTTAACTCTTTTTAAATCCTTATTATTCAATTCTAAAATTTCATTTAATAATTGAATTTCTTTTTTAGAAAAAAAACGAATAATTTTTAGTTGGGAAAGTTTAATTAAATATTTAATTTCAATTCTGACTCGATATTTTATTAAAGCAGCTTCACTAAAATATTGTTGGAGCTGGGAAACTTTATTTTGATATTTCCCATCTAACGGAGAAAGTGCCCACAACCTTGTGTTTGACATTAATCTTAGTATAACAAAAAAAAACAATAAATATACTCATTGTACGGTTTATAAAAATCTAATTACCCCCTTCCAAGTTTTTACTCAAGAAACATCTTATAACTTGTACTTATAGTGATAGTATGCTATAATAATTTTTAGTTTAAAATAAACATAGTCAATGGGTTTAAGCTAGCTTAGGTTTTTGAATCTTCAAATTTTCCAAATTTTCAGCTTCTTGTCTTTTACCTTTTGTGTTTTTAAGTATCTTAATCTTCATTAAGACCATACTTATTAAAGAAAGAAGTATTTATGTATCGTTCAAGACGTTCATTTTCTAGTTCTAATAAAAAATACCGCAAGGCTGGGCATGGCGGCAATAGACGTCGTTTTTCTGGATTTTCCAGAAGAAAGACCCAATCTTTTGATCCATCAATCTTGCTTAATAAAGCTGTTACAGATCCAGTTAAAACCTATATTGTGAAGCATAAATTTGCTGATTTTGCCATTAGTGAGCAATTAAAGCAAAATATTTTAGCTAGAGCTTATGAAAATCCAACCCCAATTCAAGATCAAATCATTCCTTATATTTTAGAAGGCAAAGATGTGATTGGTCTTGCTAACACAGGAACTGGGAAAACAGCTGCTTTTTTAATTCCTCTAATTAACAATATTGCTAAACAAAAATCTGGAAGAGTACTAATTATGGCACCAACTAGAGAACTAGCTATACAAATTGAATCTGAATTTAGAAGCTTTTCCAAAGGCATGAAATTGTATTCAAGTCTCTGTATCGGTGGTTCATCCATTCATCGTCAGATATCCTCTTTAAAAAGGAATCCTCATTTTGTAATTGGAACTCCAGGTAGACTAATTGATTTAGAAAAACGTCATAAATTAAATTTTGGCTCTTTTTCAACTATTGTTTTAGATGAAGTTGACCGCATGTTTGATATGGGTTTCATTCATGATATGAAATATGTGATTGCTCGTTTACCAGAAAAACGTCATTGCTTATTCTTCTCTGCTACGCTGCCTAGCAAACTAGATAGCATTACTCATAGTTTCTTGACTAGGCCCATCAGAATTAAAGTCCAAAGTCAAAAAGCATCAACTAATGTCAATCAAGATATTATTAAAGTTAACGGTCAATCAAAAGTAAAATTACTACAAGATTTGTTAACTCAAGAAGGATTTGATAAAGTTCTAGTTTTTGGACGTACTAAACATGGTCTAAATAAATTAGCTAAAATTTTATTTGAAAGAAGATTTAAGGTAGCAGTTATTCATGGTAATAAGAATCAAAGTCAACGTCAAAGAGCTCTCAGACAATTTAAAGATAATTTTGTTCAAGTTCTGTTAGCAACTGACATTGCTGCCAGGGGTTTAGATATCGACAATGTTAGTCACGTGATTAACTTTGATCTTCCCCAAACTTATGAGGATTATATCCATCGTATTGGCAGAACGGGTAGAGCCGATAAAACTGGGGTAGCCTTGAGTTTTGTGGATTAATCAAAGCATAATTTAAAACTGAATATTAGCCTTTAAAAACTAGTAAAGCTCTATCGGCCCAAAGGCTGGAGCTTCAGATTATTCTTCAACTTTTTTTTCTTCATAAACTGTAATGCAGTTCCCATAGCTCCAACTAGAAAAACCAACGGACAAAGAGGAATGGCCAAGAAAAAAAAGATAGCATGCAAAATTTCGAAAAGGAAAGGCAAAACTGGGATCTTACTTGTCATCATAGTAGCAGCATAAAAAAAATTATGAAGAATGATACTCAATAAAAATCCTATTGCAGCAATACTAGTTAAAATTAGAAATCTTCTTAATTTGCCTTTAACTCTTTTTTTGACTATCAAGTATAGTAAGATAGTACCTAATAAAAAAAAAGCAATAAAGGGTAATAAAAAAAAACTGCCGACTAGTAATTCTCTAAGTGTAGAAACAAAAAAAATACTGATTATAAATATAAAAATGGCTACTAAACTTAGAAAAACAATTGGAATCACATCTTCATTTTAACACAAAATGATGATTAAAATTACTTTTTGGGTAAAACCGCTAAAAAATGATTTTACTTTTAGTTTAGTAATAATTTGGAATAAACATCAGCATTCCATAATAAATGAGTCACATTAAAACCGCCATCTAAAAGTTTTAAAGATTTTTGTAGTTCATATTGACTTAATCCTTTATCATAAGGTTCTCTTTCAGGAATAACCCCAGTATAATGCTTTTCTAGAACTTCTCTAGCCTTCTCATCCCCCAACTGCCCCAAAGTCCAAATAGCATAATTTCTTTCTCTAAAACTATTTTCATCTCCATCCACCACTTGTATAAGCGCTTCTACACAATCTCCCTCATAACGACTCTGTGCCATCATGCAACGCTCTTTGACTTCTACTCCAATCCAAGTGCCAGTAATTAAAAACACTAGTAAAAAAAGACCTAGTGCTAATACTGCCCAGTATAAAAACCATTGTTTTAATTTTTCTTTATTAAAACCGAAAATATCTTTATTTTTTTTCATTTGCTCCTCCTTTTTCTTTTAAATAGAAAACATCTTCAACGCCTACTGCAAAGGCTTGGGCAATATTAAAGGCTAATTTAAGTGATGGAGAATACTTATTTTTTTCAATTGCTAAAATGGTTTGTCTTGTTGCTCCCACTTTTTCTGCAAGTTCTTCTTGAGTCATATTATTTTCTGCTCGTAAAACTTTAATCCTATTTAAAATCATCTCATCTACCTCCTGTTTTTTTATCAAAATACCAGTAAGCAAGTATGTATATTAAAAGAGCTAAACAAGTTACATAGGAAAAAACTATTCCTAAAGCTTTTATATAATGCCAATCTTGATTTCCTCCAGCAGTTGTCAAAGCTAAACTAGTTAATAAGAAAATGGGCATTAAGATTTGAAATGAGGTTTGAGCTGCTTTTTCAGACACTCCCTTTTGTCTTTCATCTGCTAAAACACCTTTAACTCTAGTTTTAAATAAGGATATTAGAAACAAATATGTGCCAATACTCAAAAAAGCTATTAAGGCATTTCCAGACCATATAGAAAATCCCAAGATAAAAAATAAAGATATAAATAAAAATTTTTTGCTGTTTTTGTATTGTTTGACAGTCATAATGTAAAAAATAATTTACTAATTGTAAATAATATTTTACATATAAATTTATAAAAATCAAGAATCATTTATTTTTTTTATTTAATTGGGATAATTTATTGATTAAATTCAAAAGTTTCTAAAATTCCATCATATAAAGAACGTATTACAGCTTGATCTACATCTATTAGTTGAATTTTAAAAATATGATTTTCTTTTACAAAATAAATATTTTCTGCTGAAAATGCCTGGGGTGAAGCTGGAGAATAAATTTTTACAGCATCCAGACCAGCTATTTGAGTATTTGGTTCATCAGGAATATCACTGTCAGGAAAATTTGCTTTTAACCAAGTAATTAAATCAGTTCCTGCTGGTAAATCTTGATAATAATCAATGCTCATGGTAGCTAAAATTGGATCTTCAGCAGCACCAACATAACTTTGTAAAAGAACATAATCAGCATCTTCACCATTGAGGAAACATAAACATTCTTGTGGTCTTTCGGCTGGTGGATTTGCTTTACAGCCAGCTGGTAAAGGACCATGCGAACAGGTAGCAGGATATTTAAAAGTATATTGATATCTGGCATTAGTATAAGTTAAAGGAGCTGATAACTGCTTAATTTTTTCTCTAAGTTCAAAATTTTGATAAAATAAATAAGCAATAATTGCTAAAAAAAAGAAAACAAGTATTAAAAATGGAAAACAGATAAAATTTTTATATTTGGGGCGTGAATAGGTTTTTTTGGGCATTAGTTTTAATTTTAGCAGTAAAAAATAATTTTCACAACTTAAACTAAAAACTCCAACTAGCACTGTAAGCTTTATGAATCACTTGATCTTTTTTTTCAGTTTCTAAATTGAGCTTCCAAACAGATGATACATCATCATTGGGTGAGACTGCATTTAAAATCAACCAATAACCGTCAGAATTCCAAGTAAGATTTTTCTTATACTGCAGACCTGTTCTTTTAAGAACACTTTCACCACTGATGGTATTGATTAAAATAAAATCAATATGGCTGCCAGGATAAAGCTTTTTTTCATCAATATGAACCGGAGCCATAAAAATATTACTATCTTTTAAGATCTTAAAATCAGCAATAAAAGAAACATTATCAGGTATTTCCCAATCAAGTTTTAGTTCTTCTTTATTACTAAGATCAATTTGATAAAACTCATTATCAATTAAGTAAAATATTTTTTCGCCATTATTACTGACCGCCAACTGTTGGATACCTGGTTTTTTACTTAGCCACTCTATCTCTTTTGTTTTTATATCAGCGATTGCTAAGCCAGCAGAAGTTGCTGAATCAACTAGTTTTCTAAAATAAAGAAAAGTAGTTTCAGTCAACCACAGAGGTTTATAAGGAGTCACTCCTAATGGTCCAGCATCATTAACAAACTCCAGTTCCTCACCAGTATTAATATCAAAAACAACTATTGTTGAGTCAGAAGTAGCAATCGCAATTTTTTTAGAATCTGGTGACCAAGTAACTTCAGTTGAAACTCTATATTTTTTACTTAGCTTTTTATAATTTTCGCCATCAGGAGTGATTATCCAAATATTAGAAGGTGTTGGCGCTACTCCTTCACCATAAAATTCTTTAGGAATAGAAGAATAAGCAATCCACTGCCCATCAGGTGAAAAATAAGGACTCCATAAACCACGATAAGTAGTCAAACGTTTTTCATTGCTGCCATCAGCATCAGCTGACCAAATATCCCTATCTCTCTCAAAAGCAATCTTACCTTTAAATTCAGTTTTTTCAAAATGATCGATCTTTTCTTGGGTTTCACTTGTGCTACTTGATTTAACTTGCTGTAGCTTTTGTTTTAGTTCTTCTTTTAAATCACTTGTCTCTGTAGATAAATTACTTAAAACGCTTGATTTAGAAGAGGAAAAAACTTTGTAAAGAGCAAAAAATGAAATTAAAATAATCAAAATAGAAACAATTAGTGATTTTTTCTTCATATATCTCTCTATATCAGTATTAATAAACTGTCTATGCTTGTCAAGCTTCATTAGATTACTCCTTCATATGAAAAATATTTCCATAAATGGCCAGCTCTAGGTAAAAGTTATAAATTTGCCGAATAGACTGAGCAATTTATTCAACACTAAACTGAATATCTCTAAGCACTTGATGGTTTACAAGAAATCTATAGCGATAGTTTCCTGGATTTAAGTTGAGCATACCTTGACCAGAACCAAAGTCCATACAGTTAATATTGGGGTTAGGGCGAACATTAAAAATAACAGCTGTGTTCGAAACAACTGCGTTTTGCGTCTTAGTATCAACAATCTCTATATCAACAGATACTAAATCTTTTTTAGGAACAATAACTGAGCAAAATTTATCTTTCTCTCTAAAGAATAGAGTAGTTTTTTCTAGCTCTGCCATTTCCACACCATAACCTTTGGGGATTTTACCCAAATACAAGTCAGATAAAAACTCGCTTGGGTCAAGAATGAAAGATTCTTCACTTTGCTTTGCCTGGTAATTTGACGCTGAGGTATCAATATCTTTATTTATGGCAACTATTTCTTCTTTGATTATATCCTGCAGTCTTTCATGAGGTCTTTCATTCGAAACTTTATAAACAACAGGATTTAGGTGCAAAACATGACGAATAATGCCCAGGTGCAGATTTGAACCCTTACCGAAAAGCACAACTGTGCCTTCAGTAAGCTCAGTTTCTATAAAACAACGATCTAATCCTATGAAGCTTCCCTCAGAAATAATGGGAGCCATTGAGTCGCCATGGACCTGAACTGAATAGTTACACAGATACTTATCAAACACGCTTGTTTTACCAGTAAGAGAAGAAAGATAGTTTAGCGGCACCATTTTAATCCACAAAGGAGAAAGCAGTATAAAAAGTATCAACAAGCAAAATAAATATTTAGCCAGTTTTTTGATTATAGTCATAGTTAATTAATACAGTCTTTGGGACAATTTGCTTTTGTTTCTCCAAAGTCAGGTTCACAGATATTGTTACCGCATTCTGCCTTTGTGCTTAAGGAAGGACTGAAATCATTTCGCATTTCTTGTATTTCTGGGCTGTCTTTAGTATTTAATAACATGGAAATAATAGTCAGCAGCAAGGCAATTAAGCCCACAGTGCTGATTATGATGACTGTCTTCTGGTTTAGCTTAGCCTGTGGCTGAATTTTTTGTTTGATAAGATAAGCCAGCAAAATTAACAATGAAGCTAGAAACACAAAGCCAAAGAGCATACCCGGCAATGCAGTTCTTTGGATAACTTGGCTGGAAAGATAGTTTATTGGAGAATTCTCAATATTGTTTTCAATATTAAATACTGTAGACTCATCAGGAGGTTCAATAATTTCTCTACATTCAATCTTCTGATCAAGTGTGCCGATGTCAAATGCTTCAAAAAAATAAACCGAGCCGCCAGTTCCTGCCGCTATATATTTTCCGTTTGCGGAAATATCTACTTCTTCAACATATTCGTCAAAAGAAATGCTGTATTCTTTGCTCGACTCCCTATAAAAGACATAGAGTTGATTGTCTGTTCCCCCTGTGGCAACAAAACTTCCATCTTCTGCAATGTCAATTCCCCCGAATGAAGCATTCTTTTTCCAATGGGCAAGCGGAGTGCTTGTGTTACGGCTAAAAATAAAAACATCACCTTTGAAAGTTGCTGCCCCAATGTAGCTTCCATTTGATGTAAAACTTAAGGCTCGTGCCGAACTTCTATCTGGCATGGGATATTTCCAAACTGGAGTTGATGAATCTCGTGAAAACAAAAATACAGCTCCGTCATTAGATTCAGTTCCTACTGCAGCATATTGGCCATCAGCAGAAATCTTTGCTCGATGAACTGGTGAATCACGCGTCAACATCTCGCTTCTGATGATCGGCTGATTTGAACTTTTCGAAAAAAGATAAAACCTCCTATCCGGACAACCGGTAGCAGCAACTAGAAAACCGCCGTTATCGGAAAGGGAAACGTCGTGGAAGTTGCCTTCGGTGTGGTATTGCCACAGAGGTTTTTCGCTTTCTTCGCTCCAAAATATCAAAAGATTTGTATCTTGTGATGAATTGTAACCCTCAACAGTACTAGTAACTTGTCCGGCTGTCCCCATTGCCATGTATTTGCCGTTTTTTGAAATGGCTACATTATAAGCTTGATTACCACTACCTTTATAAACCCAAAGAGGCTTGTCGCTGGTATTATTAAATAAAATTGCCCTTCCTCCGATTGAAGCAATAATTCTGCTACCATCACCAGAAATATCAACACCACCTTTAACATCTCCTGGAGTTTCAGCTACTGCTTGATAAGTCCAAACAGCTTCGTCAGCTTTTGATGTGTCAAAAAGATAGATCTTTTTATGAGTTTTGACAGCCAAATATTTGCCATCGTCACTTAGAGCCACCCCTCCCACCCATTCATCCTCTAGATCGTAGGAAAAAATTTTTGTTTGTTTTTCAGCGTCGATAACAGCGACTTCATTTTTCTTAAAAGCGCTTTTGAACAAAACTGGACCATTATCAGGTGAGTCGATTATATTACTTCTTGTTTTGCCTAGACCGTTGGAAGCTTCGAAAAAATAAAAGTTGGAGCCAAGTTTGGTAGGAACATATTTATATTCATATTTCACGCCTTTTTGATAATCCTCTTTAGTTAGTAAATCCTTTGACGGAACTGCATCCATATCGATCATCTCGCCATTGAAATAAATCTTAACGTATTCGGGGGCTCTACCTTGCTCATCTTGATAGATAACTGAATAGCTATACCTTTGGCAAACAGGTCCCCAGTTTGGATAAACATGACCATTAATGAGCTTTGGATCATTGGAAGTAACTGGAAGCTTAGGAATATTCTGGCCTGACGGGATATCGGATTTATATTCAGCAGATAACTTTATCGGAACGAATAAGGCAATTAAACCAGAAACTAGAAAAACTGCTATTATTAATACGAAATTTTTCTGTTTCATGATTTCAGTATATCAAAAGCAATGTTGATAGGTAAGCTTAATGTGAGTGGTTTCACTTATTAACTTTAACTAAGCAATAGCCTCCATAAAGTCTTCTACTGTATAAGCATTAAGTCCATAACCTTTTGCAGCTATGCTGGGATATACCACCAGTTCACCATCTACTTGTGTTAAAAACCAACATCTTTCTCTATTAGATGGAGGTTCTATAGAATCTCTCAGATCAACAGCATTTAGAAGTGTTTCTTGTCTTGGGGCATAAATAGCTTTTCTAAGGAGATCAACTCTAATCGGATCTGGAATACTAAACATTCTTCTTATCATTTGGCGATATTCCTCTTCATCTTTTGTCATAGGTTTCACTGCATTGAATCTCAATTGTGCTAAGACATTTTTACTTCCAAAATAAGTGATGAGATTTGAGATTATTTGTTTATACTCTGCTCTAGCTTGTTGCTGTGTAATTCTAGCTATAGTTTTTCTTCTTAATTGATATGAAGCTAAGTGCTCAGGATCTGCAGAAAAGATTAAAATAAAATTTTTGGGAGAGGCTTTAAAACCAAATCTAGATTGAAAAAATCTTTCCATTTCGTTTTCATCATATACTCCTGATGGAAACGAGACACCATTAGTAATAAGGCATATCTCACATTGCTCTTGATCAGAAGTAGTAGATAAAAGCCCCTCAATGATGCTAGGAAGTTCTGGATGAAGAGTTGGTTCACATGTGCCAGCCAATCTAATCGCAGCAAAATGAGATAGAAGCTCTTGCTCTGACATTCTTGTCAAAAGTTGCATAAGTGCTTCTACTGGAATCATATTAGCAAGATCAGTTTTAGTTATTACGTCAATAAAATCACTAGTAGGAGATTTTCCTCTACAGTGACAGCATCTTAGTTGACATGCATTATGAGATTCGATTATTAAGGCTTCCTTTTCGCTCATATTCTCATTATATCAAACAGTATCAGTATTTTTAAAAAACTAAGCTGGAGTAAATAATTTTTTTAATAGTTTCTTTTTAAGAAATAAATGTATAAAGGAATAATTAAAATAAAAACAATGATTACTAGCATCCACAATGGAAAACTTTTAGATTTCATTTCTAAATTAATTAATAAATCAAATTCTCTTTCTTCACCTTCAACATTAATTTTTTGTTCTATTTCATAATCATTATAAGAAATTTTTAAACTGTGTGTTCCTGCTTCTACTTGATCAAAAATTATTTCTCCTTCATCATTAGTTATGCCTGTCTTAGGTTCTGAATGAAGCTCAACCCTGGCCCCTTTTAATGGCTTACCTTTGTGAACTAATTTAATTCTTAACTTATTATTCATTTATTTTTCTTTCATCTGTTAAAGATTCCTCTGAACTACTTTTAGTTTTATTTGTTTTAAGATCAATTTCTTCAATTGATAATTCTGGTGATAACAAATCTAAAAAAACAGTTTTTTTATCATTAACAGTAATGATTGATTGAATATTTGACCATGAACCAGGCATACAATTATTCTGTCCCCGAACTTTAAAATAATAGTTGGTATTCGCCTTTAAAAGATTGATAGTAAAAGATAAAACTCCTTCTGAAGATTGTTGCCCTGTTAATGTTCCATATGGAAATGATTCCTTCTCTTCACCATAAGCAATAAAATAATCGGTCACATTATTAACAGCGGTGTAATACAAAGTTGCCTGATCAGATGTTACATCAATTTGAAACAAATCAGGAGCCGAGGAAGGTGGATTAGCATTGCATTGAGGTGCAGAAACCTCACTAGTTTGACTTACAGCTGTAGATTGTGCAGGCGTTGGAGAAGCAGTCGGAGTGGGAGTTGGATTATTAACTACAACATAAGATTCATCAGTTGTCTCTGAATATTCTGCCCCTAAATTTGGAGAGCTAATATTAAACACAACATAACCATTAGTATCACTAGAATCTACCTGATAACTAGATGTCCAATTATTAGCGCTAGGATTAACTGTTGTAATACTGTTATTAACTTCATCTCCTCCAGAATAAATTGAAACTGTGGGAGTACTAATAGTACCAGTAGCAACAAATGTTATAGTGACTGTATTTCCAGTAATAGCTAAAGTATTATCAGCATTATTTGATGATAAAATAATTGAACTCAGAGTTTGAATGGGATCAGTATTATCAACAGTAAAATTATTTTCAGAGAAAAAATCAGTACAAAGTGGCTCTATTGCATCGTCGCATACAGAGCCTTTTAGGCCATAAGTACCATCAGATACAGAAGTACTATCAAAAGTATAATTGGTAACATCCAAATCAGTATCCAAAGTACTGAGAACTGATCCATCAGAATCAAGTAAATACAGATTGTAAGTTAGAGAATCTCCATTGGCATCTGAAGCGGGATCCCAAGTAATTTCAATATTACCTTCAAAAGTTCCACCCAGAGGATAAGTAAAACTTGTTGAGTTCGGTGCTAAATTAGGTAAATCAGCAAAGTAAAATTCTTCAGTAGTGGTAGTTTCTCCAGCAGTGATACTGGCTTCAACTCCATCAATTGTCCCATCTGGTCGACGAGCAATATGAATATGAACATCGGGACAACCAGCTTGAGTGGTGGTCAGCCAACGAATTTGATCTCCCATATACCAACGATTATCATTGTTGCACAGACTCGTACCATGATATCTCAAATCCCAAGCTCTATTATTATTAGGAGAAGTATTATATAAAATAATCCAAAAATCATCACTAATATCTAAACTTTTACTACCAATGGTCCCATCAGCATTTGTAGCCAAACTAATTAGATGGTGTGAAGAATTAGCAGTGTGTTGGTGATGAAAATCAACGTCTCTACTGATTGTGCCTACCAACTCAACATCATCGCTATTTCTCCAATCAGACTGAAAAAAACTAATACTTTTATCTTTCTTAACTAAATAAACCTGTAAGTCAGCAGAGTTTGCAGCTTTAACTATGGCATTAACTTCTATCCAAAAACTCATTTCATTCACCATTGAAAAAGAATTGGCAAAATGTAATAGGTGATAGTTATTTCTTCTGATAACTATATTTGAAGGTGTATTATTCCAAGTAATACTAGATGGGGCAAAAAATATTTCTGGATAAATATAATCAGGATAAATATTTGTCTTTTGCCAAGTATTACCAGAGACAAAACTCATATCAAAAGATAAAGTTTCTGAAGCTATTGTTCCATCAACATAATAGTCCCAATTACTCCCTCCATCTCCATTAATTCCATTAATTTCAATAGTAACGGGATCAGATTCTGAATAATTACTGATATCTGCACTAATGGTATATGGACTAAATAGAGAAATATCCAAATCAGGACTAATTGTAATATTAGAAATAGAAGGTGATGCCTGAGCGCGAATTTTATCAGATTGTTTTTTATTAAATAAAAAAATAAAAAGCAATGATATTCCGATAAAAACACATATCAATTTTTTTCTTTGAATTTTCACTCTATATTAATTTTATACAGAAAAATAAAATATTAAAATATTAAATTAATTTTAAGCAAGCTCATTTCAAGAAAATCAAAATTAATAAAAACAGCTCTCCGAATTGATCGCCACATGAAGTAAAGTAATACTTGCATGCCTTTAATAGAAAAAAAATTATTCCATTCTAAATAAAAACCTTTTAAATTTACAAATCTCTTCAAAACTAACTTCATTTAAACCAAATAATCGGAACCTATTAAATAGAAGTTCGCTCCCTATAAATCTAACTTTATCAAGCAGTTCTTGACCACTTAAATTAAATATTCTTCTTAAATGCTTTTCTTTAAAACTCACTTCAGCCATTGATAAGGCTTCAGCTAAAGAATGTGGTCTATCATTTTTCGTTGATACTACTAATTCTCCCTTGGCTAAACTCTGTTGCAAGTCATCCATAGTCCAATCAATAGCTCCACGCTCTGCCAAATCTTTAATAAACATCATATAAGAAGCTATAGTCCATCCAAATCCAGGTAAATTTCCATAAAAACCATCATTGACCTCAGTTGTTGTTGAGTGGGGCATTTTTTCGTAAAAAACTCCTCTTCCAGTTTCCTGCTGCAGTTGTAAAAAGTACTTCTCAAGGGCTTTGACCCAGTTCTTTTCCAATTCCAGCACAAATTGATCAAATTCGTCTCCAGGATGCTGACTATACTGTTTGAAGCCCAAGACAGCCATAATCATTAACGGCGGCCAAGCATTTTCTTCCCATTGATACTCAAAGCCTTCGGGCGCATGAGTTATTGACCCACCAACCCTTAACTCCTCACTGGTAGCAGCTAAACCAATGTCGCCTTGATAATACTTCTTTACGTTTTCTAGCGTGATTCGGGCTTGTTCCTGACTTGCCCAGCCAACAAAAAGTGGCATTATCTCTGCCGATAAATCACCGTATAGGATCGGGCCTTCGTCAGATTCGCGAATGGAATAATTACGAAATCCTCGCCAAGGTCCTTCATCTTGCCAAAAAAAGTGATTCATATCTCTTTTCATCTCCTCTGCCAATTCAAAAAAAGCTTTAGCTTGTTCTTCATCTCCTTGCTGTTGATAGTAGTCAACTAAAATGCACAAATTTTTCCAAATCAAACTATTAAGTTGAACCGGAATAAATTCTTGGCCATATTTAGCATTAATATAATTATGATCTTTACCATCCTGGCATCCCACTAATAGTGGATGAAAGTGGATCGACACATAGCGAGATAATAAGGGTGAGTAATCTTCTATAAAGCTAGGGGTTTGGCGAGGATTAATTCTATTGGTAGCAGCATCCCACCATTCACTAAACAATTCATCTCGAATCGTTTCCATTACCTGTTGATACCAATTTTCTGGCTCAATCGACACCTGAGCTAAATCTTGAAGCGATTGGGCAATTGCTATTGCTGCTAAACCTTCAAAAGGTGGCTGAGGATGGGAAAGAAATTCAGTAGTCAGTGCATTTGATATTCTACCAAACTCGTGATAGACATCAACTAAATTGAGTAATTGATCAACAGCCATCTGTATCCCACCCATCATCAATAAAATTAGATTCTGAAACCATGTATCCCACCGGTACTGCTCCATAAAACAAAAGGCTCCTCGCACTTTGTTTCCACTCTCATCTTTTTCTACAAAACCAGTTGGTGCTAGAAAGGGTCTTGTTGCTAAATTGAGCCCTTTTCCGATTTGTTCACGGCCAACTTTAAAAGTTGAGTTACGGAGAAAATTGAGAATATATTCAAACAGCTTTCGACGATCTCTTCGCAAAAACTCGTTTCCATCTCCTGGAATAGAAGCTTCTGCTATTGAATGCAGTTGATCTTTAAAGCTAACTCCTAGAAAAGATTCGTACACTTGGGGATAAGGTTCCACTGAATCAGTATAAATAGGCCCATTTACTAACTGCTTGAGAGCTTCAATTCTGCGCTGGCGGGCTGAAGTCTCTAATGAATGCAATTCAACTTTCACTATTATTAATAGATATATCTAAATACAATTAAACTCAACATCTCATAATATAATTATATCACAATTATTTTTTCCAAATGCCAAACTGGCGATTTTACCAGAACTGTAGTATTCTATGCTTAATTATATTAAGCTTTATGTATCATGCCTAAACCATTATTGAAAAAGATTGGCGTTGCTTTGCTCTTTATACCCTTGAGTCTTTTACTTTTTTTCACTTTTGGTGAAGTATTTTCAGGAGATTTGTCAGGGTTGTCTCATTTGATTCAAGCGGCAACAATAATCTTTCTAATTTTTTTAGCATTAAAAAAACCACTCATAGGAGGATTATTACTTTCAAGCATTGGTTTAATTTTAGGAACTTTATATGCATTAAATGCTCCATTTGGATTCCAGACAATTTTTCTTGTTGAAATTTTTTTATTTGTTCCGCCATTTATATCTGGAATACTTTTGATTATATCTTCAATAAAGTTTTGAATTTACGCCGTCAGCGCCTTCTAAAATACAAAAGAGTATATAGTTTCCTTTTTTCTATTAGCAGCTAATAACAAGGCTAATTCATACAGAGCAGGTTCTGCTTTATTTAAAATCGCTTGAACAATCATTGCTACCTCATTTGAATATTGCTATTCTACTGTTTCAACTGTCACAGGAGAACCTAAAGCAGGTTTGCCTAAAAGTGCCCAAGAACCTCCCCGTTTAGTCTGCTCATAATCTTTATAAATTAATTCCCAATATGGACTGTTACCGTCAGTTGCGTTGCGATATAACCCCCACTCGCCTTGAGGAATATCATTTAAACATCTAGCAAAATTAACTCTGATTTCATGCTGAGCAATAATTATTCGAACAGCATCCTGTCTTCTCAAAGATGGCTGGAAGCAAGTTCTTTTCCACTTATCATAGTCAACAAGTAATCCTTGCCTTTCTCCAGTAACACTCTCACGTAAACGCAGATTGCCAAACTTATCTACATATGCAAGTTCTAAATTTTGTCTTTGAAGTGGAATTAATTCACATGGCTTTAATACTCTAACTAAGTGATCAGGTATTTGATGACTTCTAGCAATCACAGAAGATCTAAATTGTTCTGTTTTTCCATCGAACAGAGGATGACCTTCATTTGCAATTTCAAATAAAGCTATAACTCTGTCTGCAACATATTTAAGAAGTGAAATAGGGGTAACGTATACTTCTAAACCATTTCCTAAAATTGCCAAGTAAAAAATTGGACCATTGGTTTCTGCTGTTTCCTCAGATCTCTCAGCGATATTTGCTGTCACTCTTATGGCTTTTGATTCAAGCGTTCTTTTAGCAGCTTCTAAATCAGGATGAGATATTCCTCTTTGAGAAGCCGCAGCTTGCGCTAAATCTAGTAAATTTGCTACAAGCTCGATTGCATATGCCCCAAGAGTTTGACAAGAACCTATGGCATGAGCAGTGCAAAGATGCTCAATCATTAGCAATCTATAAAAAGTAGTTAACTCAGCATCAAAATCAACTGGTATGCCATTTTCATCAAGTAGCTTAGTAAAAACATCACTGAAAATATGAATTGCTGCGGTCTCTCTCAATAGAAGTCTGGATTCTTCTTCTGTAAGACCTGATGACTTTATTTCTTTTAGCATAAAAAAAGCTCTCGTTTTTGAGAGGCTCCCTTTTTATTTATATTTATTTTAAACTAAGAAAACAAAGCCTCCTTATTTTAAGAAGGCATCATCATTATCTTGATGATTGTTGTTAGTTTCATATAAAATATTATAACATTTATTATCAAAATAAAACAAATAAAGAAAACTTACCTTATCATTCTTGTCATAACTTATTCTTATATTTTTCTAAAGCTTTAGGAAATTGAGAATGTAATGATGTGGGTAAATTATCTAGCTTAAACCAAGCTATTTCATCAAATTTGTGAGGTTCTCCATTTTTTACTTTCTTCCTATCCACTAGAACTTTAAAATCTAATGCTATCCAATGAGTTTTTTTTCCTTTTAGTTTTCTATGCACATCTCTGAATCCTAGAAATTCATATTCTAAAATATCTGTTGAATACTCTTCTTTAATTTCTTTTTCTAAAACTCTTTCAACTTTTTCTCCAAAATCTAAAGCTCCACCACCTGGATCCCAACATCCTTTCTCATCACGACAATTATTATTTCTTTTATTAAGTAAATAATTACCTTTTCCATCATGACAAAAAAATACTAGAGAAATACCAGTGTAATCAGGACCTTGTTGCATGAAATTATTTTATCATTAATCCGCATGATTAAAGTTTGATGAAATAAATTAATTAGAACTCTTTCCGAGTTCTAGGCAAATTATTCGACTGGGTGCTCATCTGTTCCTGGGAATTCAAGTGTACAAACCTTGAATTAGCCAAGAGGATCGATATGGCCGGGGATCTATTTCATTTGCATTAGTCCATGGTATTCGCAGATCATAATATTCATTACCTTCCCAAACAAAAGTTTCCTCAAATCCTTGAACCGCCCGTTGACGTAAACGTCGACAATGCCTCATATAACAATTATAAACACATTATTTAATTATTACAAATTGACAACTTCTTGCTTTCTTTTGATCATACTCATGCTGGAAGAGAGTTTTTCATTATTGAAGGCCAGGCTTTCTTAAATCATGAGCCCTAACAAAATGCACGCCATAAAGTTTCATCTGACCATCTTTTTCTCTCACCAGCTCAACTTTATCATCTATCTTCACATCAATCTGCGCCATATTATAAATATCACGCGCATCAAGCGATTCTTCTGTCTCAGCTTCTAGCAATAATAAAAGCATATGAATATATGCACCATGACTAACTGCTATCACCCTATGTCCTTCATACTCATTCTCTAACATCTCAAAAAAATTAAATACTCTTTCAGCCATTGATGCATATGTTTCGACATCACCAAACTCAGTATCCCAAATTAACACTCTAGGATCAGTTTGCTCATCGTTGGCGCGAGTTGCTATCCAATCATCAAAAAAAGTAGCCGTCGGCATATCCGAAAACTCACCATAATCTCGCTCACGAAGATCTGAACATTCTACTACTGCTTCTTTAGCTTGCTTAAGTTGTATGGCAATAATAATTGCCGTATCCACACAACGAACAAGATCTGATGCTAATATAGCAACAGCACTAATATCATCTATCAATCCTTTCACCTGTTCCTGATACAACCTTTTATACATACTACACGCTACCTCTTTAGCATGTTTGATTCCAGCATCGGTTAACTCAGAATTTATTCGGCTCCCTTGTAGCCTCCCTAATTCATTGTGATACGTCTTACCATGTCTAACAAAAGTAACAACAGTACTAGCTTGTTCTTTCTTCATAAAATAATCTTTTTTTATATTTATCTCTGCAAATAACTGCATTAATCTAATTCACCGATACTATCGCATCTATATATAAAAGTCAATACTATAGGATATAAATTCACACAATAACTTACTTTCAAACCGCTTCACTAAATACATCAACTATTGAGATCAGCTAAAAATTGGTACTCTTTAGCTGATCTCTCACCAGGAAAATAAATATCTTCAATGAGGTCAAATAAACATATCAGCTCAGGATAATAGAAAATGTTCGAACTGCTATTCTTGAGAAACCAGCTTATACTTTTGCTTAATTTCTCTGTATATGTTTCTAGCCTGGGCATAATATTGCTTGACCTTTTGCGAGTCACGAAGATAGGGAATGTAACCAACAAAAACTAAAACCGTGGCTATAATACCTAATGTATTTTTAGCTTCGTAAATCGTCATACTGTTATTTATCTCCTCTTAGGTTTTTCATCCATTAAGAGTAAACTACTAAGTGAAACCATGACTGGCTTTATTTAATCTTTAAATCCTTGCTTAAAACATCAATGCATTTATTTAAAGACAACTTTCCCGTATCAAGTTTTTCTGCTCCACTCCAAGGGTTTTCTAAAATAACTTGATTAAGTTTGGCAATTACCTCATCCCCCAATGGTTTTCTACAACCTTCTTTTACACCATCCCTAACCTTATCTCTTGCTTGAAGAAACTCTAAAGGACACTCTAACTCATAAACTTTACATTGAATATTTAATTGCTTAGCTATATTTACTGCTTTAGTAATGTATTTTGGATTTTGGAATATTCCCTCCATCACAACAGAAAAGCCTTGCTTTAATAAATAGTCTAAAGAAGCTATAGCTGTCTGATTAACATAATCTATTGCTTCATTTTCTTCAGCAACATCTTTTGCAAAAAAAGGCTTAAAATTATCTACTTTTAACCAAGCTATTTTATTTTTTAAACTCTTCAAACTTTTAGCAATAGTTGATTTACCACTAGAAGGTGCGCCTCGGAGAATTATTAAACTCTGCATATCTACATTTTACTTTAAGTAAAAGAAATTTATAAGTTTACAATGTTTTAAAATTTTTAACATCTTTCCATGTCCAAGAATAATTAAAATAATTGAGTACATGAAACGGGTATAAGTCAAAATTGTTGACTATTTTTATAACTAATATTAAATCATTAAATTTAACATTGGACACCACTCTTAATATGGTATAAACTATTTTTATTATTAAACCATATTTAAAATATGTCATATCTATCACTACTTCTTCAAAAAAGAATTGATCAAAAATTAAAAAAACTACAAGAACTAAGACCATTGCCCACCTTAGCTGTCAGAAAACTTAAAGAACAGTTTGAGATTGAAATGACATACAACTCTAATGCTATTGAAGGAAATAGTTTAACTTTAAAAGAAACTTACCTAGTTATTCATGAAGGAATAACTATTAAAGGAAAACCGCTTAAAGATCATTTAGAAGCCAAAGATCATCACGAAGCTCTAGAATTCTTATATGAGTTGATTAATAAAAAATCACAACCAACTTTATCAGAACGATTAATTTGTGATTTGCATAAACTGGTTGTTAAGAAAACTGAAGAAAAGTTCGCAGGAAAGTACCGCACTAGTAATGTATTCATTGGTGGAGCTGATCATATTCCACCAGATGCTTTACAAGTGCCCGATGAAATGCAACAGCTGATAAGTTGGTTTATTAAAAAAAGAAAAAAGCTTCACCCAATTGAATTATCAGCCCAGCTACATCATAAGCTAGTCAACATTCATCCCTTTTTTGATGGTAATGGAAGAACTGCCAGATTAGTTATGAACATCATATTAATGAGAGCTAAATATCCTTTGGTAGTTATATTAAAAAATGATCGGAAGAAATACTATCGTGTCCTTGATCAAGCAGACAAAGGAAACCCAACACAATTGGTCAAATTTGTCGCTCAAGCTGTTGAAAGATCTCTAGATATTTATCTAAAAACGCTGACCCCTATTAATAAACAAAGAGAAAAATTTCAGCTACTGTCTGAAGTTAGTCAACAAACCCCGTATTCAAGCAAATATTTGAACCTTTTAGCTAGGCAAGGAAAATTGGAAGCTCATAAGCAGGGACGAAATTGGCTGACAAGCGTCGATGCAGTAAATAGATATATAAATAAAAGAAAAAGACAACGTTAAAACTATTTCGTGTAAGTAAAAATGATGCTCCCCAGGTGGGTTGCTAAACGGACTAAAGACTGGATATTTAACTTCTTATTTTACTCTGATAAACAGCGATTTGCTTTAAATCATGCTTAAAGAGTAAAAAAATGTTATGGGTTTTTAGTATAAAATTTATTATTTCATAACAACCCACCAGCTTCCGTCTCCTTCAACACAATCTAATTTTCCATCTTGAATCAATTGAATTAATTCACTATCCATTGAATTACATTTCTGATGTCCTGATTCCACTTCACCACCTCCATCACGGCATCCTTTACAGCAACCCTGTGTTAAAACATTTCCGATATTTTCTCTTGTTCTGGGTTCTCCATATTTTTTTACTAAATCCATTCTTTCTTGTTCCGTAAAAGTAGCTGAAGTTGATTTTCCTTGAATAGCTTCTATTGTATCCTTAGATGGTTTCCAACCCTGGGAGGCCCATATACTTCAATTGTTCCAGGTTGAACATCTAGTCCCTCATGTGTATGAATAATAGAAACGTTTGGAGAGACTTTATAACCTTAGTTTATTATTCAGCATAACTCTCTAAATATCCACACTTGCTACATCTGTAAGTTTTTACTTCTTTATTATTCTTCAACCCCCACCAACCCCATTTTAAACCTGTTCCCCATTTTTGTTTATCTACAATTTGCAAGTCTGTCCTTGAATCACCAATAAATCCCAACTCCATTTTACCTTTACATTTTGAACATTTTATAGTTTTTCTCATATTAACCCTCATGAATTAATTATAGCATAATAAAGAAGACTGATATAACAGTCTTTTTAAATGAGTGCTCCCCTTATTGGACTCGTTACGGAACGGATATGAATCAAGATTGTTGACTATTAATAAAGAAGATATAAAAATATTTGCAGAAAAAACAAGGAACTTGTTTATTTAATTACTTAATAAGTTTAAATCTAGGAATTTTCTTTCCATCCACTTCAACCTTCTCTTCAAACATTTTTTTAGGTCTTACCCAGATCTTATCTTTATCATTCATATCTTGGTAAACTACCATTTCTTCCAAAGTTTCGCTATGCTTAGCTATACCGATAACCTGATAATATTTACCTTGATAGTGCTTATAAGTGCCTAATTTCATAAATTTTAAGCTATCTTTTTAAAAAAATCTATTCTTCCTTCACCTTTAACATAATAATCAGGAATTTTCGCTACTTGTTCATAGTCATTCTCTAAATAAAACAAACGTGCAGCTTCATAAGATTCAATATCACATGAAAGAACATGGATATAACGCCCACCTCTTTCTTTTACGAATTTTTCAACCTCTTTTAATAATTTAGAAGCCAAACCTTTTCTCCTATAATCCTGATGAACAGCTAGATAATCTTCATTCATCTCATAGCCACTACTGCCATATTTATTTTCTCTCACACCCATAGCAGCAATCACTCTTCCATCGTCTTCTATATACCAATATCGGTGATTCTCAAACTTTAAACTATCTACAGGAGCTTGTTGTACCATTTTCTTTTCTGCTGGTGCCCATGTCTGGTCAAAAGCATTAGAACTTGTTAAAAAATCCCCTATATTTTTTGCCTCTTGCTTAGTTTTGGCAATTTTGATATCTAACATTATCTTTTTAATTTGATTTTTATTAATCTTTGGATACTACTGACTACAATACTAGCAATTATAACTGAACCAATAGTAAGATTGAAAATATGAAATGTGCCATTTTCAACCATGGCACCAGCTGTAATAGCAAGTAAAGCGTATGGTAGTTTAGAGATTAATGCAACTGTTGATAATGTTGTTGCCCTATATTTAGATGCAATTTCTCTATTTACTACAATCGAAACCCAAGGGTATGCTAATTGACCACTTACTGCTATCAGGAATAGAGGAATTACTCCTAAATAACCAAGTTTAAAAAAGGCTAACATGAAACCAGACCCCATTACTAAACTCAAAAAATATAAGCCTCTTTTATCTGAAATATATTTACGATAACTGGGAATAAACTTAACTAAGATTGCTCCGACAATGCCAAATAAAGCAAATAGAATAGCTTGCTCTTTATCAAAAAAACCAAAACTAGTTGCCATAGCAGGTTTAATTAAACCCCAACTATATAGATAATCAGCTCCAAGTAAAACAAAAATAACAACCACAAATGCTTGTAATTGAGGTTTAAATAATTCAACTGTTCCTCTGTAAAGTTGTTTTACATAACTATTCAAAGAAAATTTCTCTGTATCTATTTTTGGTTCTGTCAAAAATAGAGAAATAAAAAAAGCTAAAGCATAAGCAAAAGCCCAAGCGTAATGTGGCAATCTAAAATGAATGACATAAAATAGCCCGCCAAGCAATGTAGCTGTAATTGCTGATATAGTAGCAATTGTGCCACTAGTAGAAATAACTTTATCGTAAGACTGTTCTTTATTTCTATCCACTAAAGTATCATATGCCAAAGCTTCTGCAGAACCAGAATATAAAGCCCAACCCAGTTGAGCAAACATAAATGAAATCCATATTTGAGTTAAAGAGCTAGCTGAAGCAAAACCAAAAATACTTATAGCAGCCAGCAACATTGAAGCTACAATTGTTCTCTTTTTACCTAATAAATCAGATACTGCACCTGAAGGGACTTCCATAAGCAAACCAAAAGCAAATGCAGAAGCATCAACCCACCCAAGTTGTCCATAAGTCATAAATCTTGTCCAAAAAAATATCCAGTTACCTGCAATAAACCACAGATTGTTAAAAGTTGTTAACAAATAAAAAAGGGCAATATTTTTAATCTTAATTTCTGGAAATAAGACACTTTTAACTGGGGGTGGTGTTTCAATTTGAACGATTTCAGGCACGAAAATATTATACTTTAAATCCTGATTAAGCGTCTTAGTTAAAATTAATAGGAAATATTCATGGTATATAGTCAATAAGATGAATACCTAGTTTTTTCTATTTCTTAAATTCCTTTTAGTTAGATCAATTTGTAATCCTTGTAACCCTTGTTGTATTTGAGCTAATAGAGCCTGTGGATTCATTCCAGCCTCCGCGGCAAGTTCCTGAAATATCCTCATAACAACAGTTCTATCTTGAGCTGCTTCTGGAAATTCTCTAAAGAATGTAACAACAACTAATTCATCTCCTTGTCTTAATTCTTTCAAATGGGCTAAAGTTATTTCTGACATTTTATTCTTTTTTAACCAAAAATCTTAGCTTAGTTTTGCTAGAGCTAAGATTACTAATATTCAAGAATATATATTATACTATTTTTTTTCTAAAAAACGTGAAAAGGTAGTTAATTATGAAAACAAACTTTACTTGGCTCCCAGGTTCCCCATTTGCTCTGTACGATATATTCTCTGGAGAGTCTTTAGCGAGGGTAAAAAATCAAATAGAGGTCTTAAACAAAATTTTAACTTCAAAACCTAAATATGCAGTCGTAAAGGTAAGTAATGGAGAGTTTGTTAAGCTTTAAAATGTCTATCACCTGTGAGTCAGGCTCACATTAAAACCATATTCGCCTGGAGAATATGGAGTGTATAGAAAACTGTTCCCCAGGGGAACAGTTTTTCCCATTCCGTAGATGGAAGGGTAGAAATTCAATAACTGTGAGCCTGGCTCATAGTTTTCCCTAAAAGTGTAAGCCTGGCTTACACTTTATTGGTTGAAGCGAGAGCTGTAAGCCAGGCTTATAGCTATTCGCCAGGCGAACAGCTCCTAAAGGGTCTATGCCAGGCAAGTACCCTTTTACTTTTCAATCTCTTTTACCGCCTCTCTATAAGCACAATAGTCACAATCCTCACCAGCATCAGGAATAGAATCACTATTTAAACATTTATGAGCACTCTTTATAGCTTGTTCAACCCAGCCATCAATTCCCTCATAAGCGATTAAAGTTATATTAAACTCAAGTTTGGCATCAAAAGCTTCTTTGTCTGTAATTCCATTACAATAGACAAAATAGCCTGTATCAGAAACTTTGTACTCATTTTGCCTTAGTAGCCACTGATACACCTCCATTTGACGCTTATAGCCTTCTTGCCAGTCCTTATCTAGCTCTGTTATCTCTTCACCCTTAGAAGTTGACTTGTAGTCAACAACAAGATATTCATCTTTAGAGTTGATCCATAAGTCATCAATGGCACCAAAGATTAATAAGTTAGTAGGCTTATGTAAATATTGAACCCCTACAAAATTTTGCCTCCAGTCGTCTAGCTTCTCATGGGCCACTGGCTTAGCATCTACCCCATACTTTTCTATCAATGGATGTTGTGTCCCATTAGCCCTATGAACATCAAATTCAAGCTTCAGAAGCTTATCTACGGCACTATTTAGAGCAAAAGGGAAACCAGGTGGTCTAGATACGCCTAAGCGTCTATCTAAATAAAAACATCTAGGACATTCTAAAAACAGGTCAATCTTAGATCGGCTCAACTTAAAGGGTTGCTTAGAGCCTGGTTGGTAACAATATTTTGCTGATCGTTTAGCATTATAGTATTGAGACATAGTTATTTTTCTCCAGTCCAATCTTTAGCTAACAACTCTGCTTGCTCTAAGACAATTTTCGTTGCCCCCTCTTGTTTGTCGGGCGGGTACTTATACTTCTTCAACAGTCTTTTTATATAGACCCTAAGTTTAGCCTGGACACTTTCTTTAATAGTCCAGTCAATCGTGGTGTTCTTGCGAAGCATGTTTACCAACTCTTTGGCCATGGCTTTGAGTGTTTTATCTCCCAACTCCCTAACGGCACTTTCGTTATTTGCCAGAGCATCATAAAAAGCCACTTCTTCCTCAGATAACCCAAGGTCTTCTCCTTTGTCTCGCTCTTTTTTAATCTTTTTAGCTAGCTCTAAAAGCTCTGCAATAACTTGGGCCGCTTCCAAGGTTCTGTTTTGATATTTTCGGATTGTTTCAGCCAGCATGTCAGCAAAGGAACGTGACATAACTAGATTCTTTTTAGTCATGGTTCTCAGCTCATCGTTCAAAAGCTTTTTCAACAGTTCCAAAGCCACATTCTTATGCTTCATATTTTTAACTTCAGCTAAAAACTCTTCTGAAAAAATGGAAATGTCTGGGGCTTTAATTCCAGCGGCAGAATAAATGTCAACTACATGGTCTGAAGCTACCGCAGAAGATACTATCTGCTTAATTGCCACATCATAGTCATCATCAGTTGGACCGCCACCTATAGGCTCCATCTTTACAATCCCACTCCTCACTATCTGGAAAAAGGAAACCTCATCTCTAATCTTTATTGCCTCTTCATGCGGAACCGCTAAAGAAAATGCCTTAGAGAGCTCAGAAACGGCTTTTAAGTATCGTTTCTTGCCATCTTTAAGCCCTAATATATAGTTTGTCGCTCCAGAGATAGTTTGAGTTCTTTCTGCTGGTGTACCTGTCAAATATTTCTTGTAGTCAAAGCCGTGATACATGCTCTTAACCACTTCGTATTTCTCAAGCATTAAAGAAACTGCTTTATCTTGAGGAATCGCTGTTTCTTGCCTGTCACTTTCAGAGTAATAAGATAGGGCTTCTTTTAATTGAGGAGCAATGCCAATGTAGTCAACGATTAAGCCACCCTGTTTGTCTTTATAAACCCTGTTCACCCGAGCAATGGCCTGCATCAAACCATGGCCTTGCATTGGCTTATCTATATACATGGTGTGAAGACAGGGAACATCAAAACCCGTTAACCACATATCTCTCACAATCACCAGCTTCATTTCATCATCTGGGTTTTTCATTCTCAAGGCCAACTCATCTAAAACGTGTTTTGGCCTGATATGGGGCTGAAAATTCAAGGGGTCAGAAGCAGAACCAGTCATCACTACTTTAACCACGCCTTTTTTATCATCATCGCTGTGCCAATTGGGTCTGAGTTTGACTATCTCGTTATAAAGGTCAACGGCAATTCTTCTACTCATGGCCACTATCATGCCCTTGCCCTCAATAGCGCTTTGTCTATTTTCAAAATGTTCTACCAAGTCACGAGCCACCAGACTAATTCTTTTCTCTGAACCCACCATTGCTTCAAGCCTGGCCCACTTACTCTTGAGCTTTTCTTTGCGCTCTACTTCTTCACCCTCAGTTAACTCTTCGAACTCAGGGTCAATCTTAGGCTGTTCTTCTTTTTTCAACTCGATTCTTGCCAGCCTAGCCTCATAGTAGATAGGTACTGTGGCTTTATCCTCAACTGCTCGGGTTACATCATATACATCAACGTATTCACCAAAAACAGCTCGTGTATTTCTGTCTGTTAACTCAACTGGAGTACCAGTAAAGCCAATAAACGAAGCATTGGGAAGAGCATCTCGCATGTGGCGAGCAAAGCCTTTGATAAATTCATACTGGCTTCTATGTGCCTCATCAGCAATAACAACAATGTTTTTCCTGTCAGAAAGTTGTGGATACGACTTATGTCCGTTCTGAGGTAAAAACTTCTGTATGGTCGTAAATACCACACCACCAGAGGCTACTCTTAATAGTTCTTGTAGTTCATCTCTATCATTGGCTTGCTTAGGAGCCTGTCTGAGTAAATCGGAACATCTAGAAAAGGTTCCGAAAAGCTGATTATCTAAGTCATTCCTGTCAGTCAAAACAACCAAGGTCGGATTATTCAGAGCCTGAATTACCTTACCAGCATAAAAAGTCATGGTTAAACTCTTACCAGAGCCCTGAGTGTGCCAAACTACACCCGCTCTTCTATTTCCCTTTTCCTTGGTAGCATTAAAGGTGCTTTCAATGGCTTTATTGGTAGCAAAGTATTGATGATAAGCGGCGGCCTTCTTGACTGTCTTTTCACCATCAGTTTCAAAAACAATAAAGTTGTTGATTAAATCCAAGAATCTAGTCTTATCAAAAATACCTTTAAGCAAAACCTCCAGTTGAGGGAACGCATTAGGGGCCAATTCTTCACCGTCAACTGTTCGCCAGCGAGTAAACCATTCAATACTAGCGCTTATTGTCCCAACTTTTGCTTCCAAACCATCACTAATAATTGAGAGCTCGTTATAAGTAAACAAAGAGGGAATACCTTGCTTGTAGGTTTGAATCTGGTTAAAAGCACTCTTTACTGTAGCCTTCTCATCGCCTGGATTTTTCAACTCAATCACCACAACAGGCAAACCATTTACAAAGACTACTACATCTGGGCGTCTGTTTACATTATTCTCAATAACCGTATACTGGTTAACTGCCAAAAAGTCATTTTTCTCAATATTTTTAAAGTCAACCAATTTCACCTTATCACCAGCCACCGAGCCATCCTCTCGCATATATTCAACATCTACACCATCCCTCATGTATGAGTGAAATATCTTGTTGTTAAGCACAAGACTAGGCGTAGCATTAGTAGCTTGCAAAACCTTTTTAACAGCTTCTTCTTTAGCATCTGCTGGAATGTTGGGATTAAATTGGTCGATAGCAGAACGAAGCCTACCTTCTAACACCACTTCAGAATAGTTCTTGCGCTCTGGTCGTTCACCATCTGGAGGCGGAGCAATTTCTGGACCACCAATAACAGTAAATCCTAGCTCCTCAAGCCATTCTAGTGTTGCTAATTCTAGGTCTGATTCTGTGTATTTAGTCATATTAATTTATATTTACCTTATCTGTTATTTTAATAAACGATTGAATGTGCTTATCTAGTTCAGATATAGCAGATGGTATTTCCTTATCTGCATGTAGCAAATTTGAGTAATTGCAATATTTATATAAACTAGTTAACTTTTTTAAGTCGTCATCTGATAGTTTGCTCAGTTTGCTCCTGTTAGTTACCAAGTTATTAGTAACATCCTCAAATTTGTCTTCTTTGTTCCACATCAGCAAGTCATTCTTAATGAATCTTTCGATTGCGAGGCGTAATAACTGCCCATATTTAAGAGCCAGGGCTTCCATTTTAAGAGTTCCTTTGCTTACTTCATCTGATATTTCTTTATAACAACCCTTAACTTCACTTAATACATCAAATCCAGGGTCAACAAAGATAAATCCTCCTCCAAATTCTTCTCTGTTTTTTAAGACTCCAAACCTATTTGAGTCTGGCGAAATACATTTAGATAGGTATTTATAAAATAGTGGATGGTGAGTAAAAATAAATACCTGACTAAAATCCTTAGTTTGAGAATGAATAAGCTCAGCTAAAATTTTCAAATTCGGAGCATCTAGACTCGTAATTGGGTCATCAAAAACAAGTATCTTTGCATCCTTTGATTCAAGCTTTTTGTTTAAAGCAAAAAAGAAAGCTATTGATATTATTTGTCTTTCTCCTTCAGACAACCCTTTTTTAAACTCTCTTTTATTATTACCTTTATCAATAACTTCAAAAGAAAATGGATATTCTTTAGTGTTTGGAGCTGGTTTAATATGTTTCAGTGAAAACGCCAGTTGAAAATTTTTTAGAATCGAATCCATCTCCTTGATAATAGAAGCTGGAATTTTTTTGGCTAAGTTGTTATCTAGTTCTTGCTCAAAGACTTTAATTTCTGATTGGAGAGCTTCCTTGTTCGAGTTAACCTTATCAAACTCTTTTATCTTGTCCGTTTTTTTATCAGAAATAAATGTTATCTTTTGAATAATGTCTGTGTTCTTTGATTCTAGTGATTGTATTTCTCCTGTTATTTTTTCTTCGCTTTTATATTTATCTTGGAAATTTTTTATTAAAGTATTTTTTAACTTTCTGAGTTCTTCGAGAGAATCAGCAAATAGTTTTAAGTCAGAAGTACCTTTAAGAGTGTTTAGAATATATCTCTTCTTTTTATCTTTATCTGCAATATCTATATTTTTTAACTCTTGAGCATACTTTTTAGCCTGCTCTGTTTGATCTGCAAAACTATTTATCTGAGTGTCCTTTTTATGATATTTTTGTTTCTCTTCAAGAGAATATATGCCTTCAATCTTGAAGTCTTGATATAGTTTTTCTAAATTGGAAAAAATTTCGTCTCTCCTTGTAAACAACTGAGCGATTGTGCTTTTTATTTTCTCTAGCTGTTCTACAAACAAGTCAATATCATCTATGTATTTTTTCTTTTGCTCCTCGTAAGATTTATCAAAAATCTGTTTGTAATAATTTATTACCTTAGTTGCGCCACTCAAGGACTGAGCACAAAGGGGACAGTCTTTTTCTTGAGGATTAAGTATCCTCTGATAGTTAGAATCTTTTTCTAGAAAACTTTTGTGTTTCTGAAAATGTGTTTCCAGAGCCTTATCAGTTTTAACTTCAGCTTTTTGTTTGATGCTTCTATTAAATAACTCCTTAATTCCAGGTTCATCTAATAAATCTAGGTTATAACTTATCTCATCAATCTGTTTAATATTTTTAATGAAATCTATTTTCTTTAATAAACCTCGTATGGTTGCTAGCTTATTCTCAATTTCTTTTTGTTGTTTTTTTAGACTCTTTATTTCTTTTGCCAGTGAAGCTTGTTTTTTGTTTTTATAATTTTCGAATAATACTCTCTCTTCCTGAGTAAACGTGCTTTGTAATGCCAGCTTATTTGCTTCTAGAAATAACTTTAGTTCTTCCTTTTTTTCTGCTATCTGCTTTTTAAGTACATTAGCTTCGCTATCCAAATTGATAACCAAGTTGCCTGCATTTTGAGAATGTTGGCCTTTAAGGTTGCTTCTGGTTCCGTGTGTATGAATATTTTTGTTTACAAAGTCTATATCAAAAAATAGAATCGGGTTATTTTCCGTGGTTTGCTTATCCCAAGCTTGCTTTTGATAGGTAAAAACAGTTTGTTTTTTAGTTTTATTTATATGAACTTTCCCGTCTGGAGATTTATTTGACTTTGCCTCAATTTCTTCTGCTTCCAGAACAACCATCTCTGGATGTTTTTCTTCAATAGTTTCTACCCCAACCAAATCTTTTAATATTTCGCATACAGTTGTTTTTCCTGAACCATTTTCGCCAAAGAATAAGTTGAAGGGGCCAAAAACACATTCGTCAAGTTTTGCATTTTTACAGAAAGCATCCCATTTAAAATCTGTAAATGATTTATATTTAGTGATTTTATTTATCTTTTTTATCTTCATGTCAATTTACTCTCAACTTCCCACTCATTAGTCTTGGTAATAAAGAGCCACGTATTGATGATAATTTTTCGTTTTCCAAGGCATTTATTTTAATTTGCTGAAATATGGGTTCCATCGAATTGTGAAACTTTCGTATCAATGCTGTTTGAGGTGATTTTAATTTGTAGTTTCGAATAGCATCAATTTGAACTCGTTGTCTCCCAGAGCTTCCGACCATGCTTTTAATTGCATGTTGTCGAAATTGCTCATTCCTTACTAAGAAATAAACATATTCTCTATACTGATTGTCGTTAGGTCTGAAAACTATATATTCCGTGGAACCAAAAGCTAGCTCACCAGCTTCTAAGAAGCTTACCAGGGCACTTTTGCCATTCTCTAAGCAGGGGGTGATTCTGGCCATTAGTGAATCACCGTTCCTGAATTTTGAACCTCCTTTATAAGGTTTGCTAATCTGAGAGGAAACCCACATTCCTTGTTCTGGTAAATCTTTCATCTCAACATATTTGGTAGTTTCTCCTTTTTTTAAACTCTCTCTAGGATTCAATTCAATAAGACTTTCTAGTGCTATCGCGCCTTCCAAGGCTTCTGAATCCACAAACCAATTCTTAAACAGAGCCTTACCCATTTCCTCCAGGGTCTGATTCGTCTTTCGATTTAATTCAATTTTTTCATCGAGAGAGCCCAAAACAGAAGCTATCTTTAATTGCTCATCATAAGACGGTAACAAAACCCTTACTTTTCTGAACTCCGACTGTCTTATGCCTTTTACAACTGAGCCAGTAGCTCTAGAAACAAGCTCTTGTTGTCCTATGTATGAAAGCAAGTAATATTTAAGAAAAGTATTGTCTAGTTCACCGTCTTTTCCCCGTAAAGTTAACAGCCTTTGGGCTAAACCTATATTTGCAGTATCAAGCTGAGCAACTTCACCTAAGGGAGCTTCTGTAGTTATTACAACGTCTCCTTTTTTTGGCAATCCTCTTGTCATCCAATTTTTCCAAGTTTCTTTGGTAATATACTCAGGATTGGAATAATCTATCCTTCCCGCCTTAACAACCTTTGCAGTCACAAGAGGTATCCCTGAATTTGTTTTTGGAGGTGTCTTGCCTCTGTAGTCAATAATTTTATCCAAGACATCAACGGATTTTACTATTCTCCAACTTTGGGGAATCTCACCAATTTCTGTTTGTTTGTAGTTAGTTTGTTGTTTAGTCATTTCTGCTTATTAAGTCATAGGCTAGACTTGCCAATGATATGTAATGAATAGCCAAGTTCTTATCTAATTTTGTTGCTGGAGTATGTGATTTTTCATTTCTTAAAAACTGTATAGCCATGTGTAAAAATTTAATCCCTTCGAAAAAATCCCTCTCTGCGTCATCTTTTGGCAAATGTCCAAATATTTTTTGGTAGTTACTTTTGTTAAAAGCATCTGTAGCTTTTTCTTTACCTGTAATATCTTTTAGTTTTTTTCTTACCACTTTGTAGGCTTCTTCAACCGCATTAAAATAATGACCATCGTTTAGTAAATTTTGAACATGATTAAAAATCTCATCTTGAAGCGTAATAGTGATATTCCCATTTTTGAAACTTGCTTTAAGCGCAGCCTCTTCTTTAATTGTTGTTTTACCAAGCAATCTTTGGGCAATCTTATTACCAGCATTTACTCTTGCCTTTGGAAAATCGTCTCTGTTGAGATTTTCTACTAAAATTTGAGTTTCAATATAAGAAATCAGTTTAAGAATGCTTTTGGCAACAGTGGTGTCATCGGCAGTGGACCAAAAACCCCGCATTCTATTAGCCTTTGAACCGCTAGCATAGTTATATTTCTGGCTATAAATTTTAATCTTCAGGTCATCTCTAAAAAACTCTCCCATTGTCCTGTCTGAGAAATTCAAAACATATCCACTCTCCATCTGAAAAAGCTTTTCTAAGATTTGTTTTTCGTTTGTCGTTAAATTAGCCATATTTATAAATCAAATCCTACTTTTGCTAAGTTCTCTTTAATTTTCTTTTCTAACTCTTTAGACTCTTTGAATTGTTGACTTAACTCATTTGTGAGTCTTTTCATTTTCTCCTCAAACACCTCGTCATCTTCCATCTCAAAATCTGTACCTACATAACGACCAGGAGTTAACACAAAACCATTCTTTTCTACTTCTTCAGTTTTGGCAGCCTTACAAAAACCCTTAACATCTTCATACTTGCCATTCTTATTTCTCCAGTTGTGATAAGTGTCAGCAATTCTTTGTAGCTCTTCTTCTGTCAACTCTCTATGCCTTCTATCTATCATCTTGCCTAATTGGCGAGCATCAATAAAAAGAATTTCATCGTGGCGGTCACGGAATTTGTGGTTATATCTATCTCTACTTACAAACCACAAAGAAGCGGGAATGCCTGTTGTGTAAAAGAGTTTATCTGGCAAGGCCACAATACAGTCAACCAAACCAGCCTTGATTAAACTTTTTCTAATCTTTCCCTCATTAGAAGTATTGGAAGATAAGGCCCCATTGGCCATGACAAACCCAGCTATACCTTCAGGGGACAAATGATGAATAAAATGCTGAATCCAAGCATAGTTGGCATTTCCTGTTGGAGGCGCACCATATTTCCAGCGCACATCGTCTCTTAGCCTCTCTCCACCCCAATCACTATCATTAAAAGGAGGATTAGCCAAAATAAAGTCTGCTTTTAGGTCCTTGTGTTGGTCATTATGGAAACTGTCTGCATCGGAAGTACCAAGGTTACCCTCAATTCCTCTAATAGCCAGATTCATCTTACAAAGGCGCCAGGTAGTAGGGTTGCTCTCTTGCCCATAAACTGAAATATCGCCAGTCTTTCCTCCATGCTCTTCTACAAACTTCTCACTCTGCACAAACATACCTCCAGAACCACAACAAGGATCATAAACTCTGCCCTTGTAAGGCTCTATCATCTGAACCAGAAGTTTAACTACTGAGGCTGGAGTATAGAACTCACCACCACCCTTACCTTCTGCACTAGCGAATCTCCCAATAAAATACTCATAAACTCTGCCCAATATGTCTTTAACCTTAGCTTCTTTATCTCCTAAACCTAGAGAGCTGAAAATATCGATAATCTCTCCTAAGCGCTGTTTGTTAAGGTCTGGTCTGGCAAATCTTTTTGGAAGTACGCCTTTGAGAGTAGGGTTGTCCTTCTCAATGGCTATCATGGCATCATCAACAAGCTTACCTATCTCTGGTTTCTTAGCATTTTGCTTTAAATAATCCCAACGAGCCTTTTCTGGTACCCAGAAAGCATTTCTAGCTTTGTAAGCATCTTTATCTTCCCATTCACCATCAAAAGCGTCTTTGTCAGCCTTAATTGCTTGGTAGATATCTTCAAAAGAGTCTGAAATGTATTTGAGAAATATCAAACCCAAAACTACATGCTTATACTCGGCTGGGTCCATATTGTTACGCATTTTATCTGCGGCGGCCCACAACTTTTTTTCAAAGCCAAGATTGGCTGTGGTTCTTTTTGTCATAATTTTCTTAATTCTCTTTTTATTATTTTCAACTATTTTCTTTAAGATATTTTTTAATATCTTCTTGGCGATAACGTCTATCACCAACACCCTTACGACTTCCGATTCTGACTGCCTTTAATTTACCTTGATTATCCCAACGTCTTAGCGTTTCTGTGTTTACTTTTAATAATTCAGCTGCTTCTTTTATTGTTAGTAATTTCTTCATATCAGTGATTCCTCATTGATTAGTGAATTCCATTTAATTATACATCCCTTCTTGTGTATTTGAAATGATAACAGTAAAATATAACTACAAAATCAGAGCTGCGAAACTATAGCCTTTGGCGTGTCTTGAACCCAAAAAGGGGCGACTCTCGTAGGGTTCAAGGCTTCGCAGCTCTGAATACTGGGGGTCGTCCCTTTTTATTAATTTTGGATGGCCCAGAAAGGTAATCATGGGCCTATTTTTTAAATCTGACGAAGAAAAGAAAAAAGAAGAGAAAGCAAAGCTTGAAGCAGTTCAAAAGCAAACTAATAAACTACTTCAAGGCTTAGGCTTAGACTTTGACAACTATTCTGAAGACAATTTAGAAGAAAAAAACAAAAACGATATTACAGCTATTGCTAAAACCACGGGTATAGGTGCAGCTGGAGAGCTTCTCTCTTCATTTAATATGTCCAACTATGAAAAAATCGCTACAACTCACCTAGGCACGCTTATAAAACAAAATTGGATCATCATCCGTCAACTCGAGTTAATCACTAGATTTCTTAATAAAACAGAAAAATAAATGTAACTTTACTTGACATCGCAATGTTTCTTGAATAACCTAAGAATAGGTATAGTTTCAGTAAAAGGTCTAGGTCTAGCTATTGTTGCTGGGCCTTTTTGTTTCTAGGCATAGTGGAGGGTGAGATTCCCACCGAGGTTTGATTTTATCTCTGGAGGGAATCTATGTTATATAACAAATCAAATAAAAGGCCTGTCGGTTGGTGCTTAATTCCACCCGAAGTTATGGCAAGAAATGATTTATCTAATAGTGAAAAGCTTTTACTAGGTAGAATTAATGGTCTAAGGAATGAGAAAGGTTACTGCTATGCAACTAACAGATGGTTGGGAGAACAAATCGGATTACAAGAAGGAACTATTTCCAATATTATTAGTTCTTTAGTAAGAAAAGGTTTAATTGATAGAAAAATCATAAGAGATGAAAATAAGGAAGTTATCGAAAGGCAACTTTACCCTATTGAAATTACACAATGGATATCTGCTAAAACAAAGCTAACTCAATCTAGCCACGAAATAATTGATACCCCTGTCCATGAAAACGTTGAAGGTAGTATTAGAGATTTTAGTAATAGATATAATAATAATGGTAAGGCAAAGCCTTACACAAAAAGTGTTTTTGAACATATAGAAGAAAATCCTAGTATATACGAAGAAGTTAATACTGCTATCGACTACTACATTAATAACTACCAATGCCTTATAAGGAAAATGCACCCAAGAATTACTTTGGATCAATGGTCATCGGTTAAATATGGATTTGAGCTTATTGCTGGAGAATACACTCCAAGCATAGAAGAGTGGGAGAAAATGATAAACAAATGGTTTGATATGAATATCCGTACAGATTACAACATCATCCATTTTAGTACGGGAGATTTTATTAAAAATAGGTATTTTGAAGAGTGTTACTAGAAACGTAGTATTTTAACGAACTTTACTCATTAATGAGTCTTTTAAAAGAAGAGTCAAAACGCTGATTTTAAGGCTAAAAGCAAGAGTATCCTTGTTTATGAATTAATCACGAATCAATTTTGATAACCCAGCTTATGTCAATCCTTAAATCATAAGGAGAGATATAACAAAGAAAAATGCGTCAAATATGAGAGACCCATCCAGTTTTTAAGATGATTTCTGCGAATCCTGAGCACCCCCATCTACGCCAGATTCATCGATAAATATCTTAAGATCAGACTCAGAGAAACGATATTCACCCTTACCACTATCTCCAGGGAGCTTAATAAACTTTATTTTCCCATCACGACACCAACGTCTAACCGTTTCTGGATTGACGTTAAACATTACTGCTACATCTTCGATAGTTTTGTTGTAGGTAAGTTCACTCATATATTAGTGATTGTAGTACTTAGTGGCACTAAAGTCAATTTAGTTGCTTGACATTGTATATAATATTATGTAATATGGTAGTATAAACGTGTATGCAGGAGTACTAATCACATGATTAAACCAACCATAAAAGACAATAAAGACTGGATGGGCTTAGTAGCTCAAAAACTAGCCGAAATAAGACTTTCTGAAGTAGGTTTTCGTTTTGTACCTGGAGTATTCCCTGCTTGGAGGCGTGTTAGAAGATTTTTAGAGGCAAAAGCCAGAATTATTAATTCAAACTAAATATTTTATAGAAAGGAGTAATAAAGTATGAAAAAAATAATAGGTTATTCTCGCATATCAAGTATAAAACAGTTATCTGACAATCAACTAGCTAAAAGTCAAAAAGAACTGGTTGCTGAATATGTGAATAAAAATAGATGCAAATTAATAGTGACGAATAACGATAGATTTTGCAGAAAGGGAATGAAATGAAAAAAGCAGTTGTCTATGCCCGAGTTTCAGACCCAGGACAAGTTGGAGGTTTGTCACTCGATGTTCAAAAGGAAAAGTGTGCAGAATGGGCAAAGAAAAATAAGTATCAAGTAGTCGGGGTATATGAGGATGGTGGCAAAACAGGAACTAAAACAGTAGGTCGTGAAGGTTTAGAAGATATGATTATTCAATGTCAAGAAGAAAGCATAAATGTGGCTTTGGTGATAGATACAGACAGAATTGCTAGAAACGAATTTGATCATTATAAAATCGTACACATTCTTAGGGAAAGTAACACTCAACTAGTAGCAATAAACCAACCAATGATAGATGATTCTGCAGAAGGTAAGCTCATGGAAGGCATGTTAGCCAGTATTAATGCCTTTTATAGTCGTCTAACAGGTCGCAAGGTTAAAAAAAGTCTAGAGAAGAAGCTCAAGGATGGTGATTGGCCTGGTTGGGCTCCTCTTGGTTATAAGAATGTTAATCTAGGCTCAGAAGACAAACCCCATCGTGTTATTCAAGTTGATGAGGATAAGAGTTCCCTCATTAGTGAGTTATTTAAACTTTACTCTACGGGTAGCTATTCGGTTGACGAGCTAGTAGATCATATAAACAAGAGGGGTCTAAGAAGCAAAACAGGCAAAAAAATGTATCGCAGTATTGTTTATGAGATGCTTAAAAACCCTTTCTATATCAGCTGGATGAAATATAACGGTCAAACTTATAAAGGAAAACATAAAGCCTTAACCACACCAGAAATATTTGAAACCTGCCAGAAAATCATGGATCGGCACAACCATAATGCCTGCAGAAGAAGAAAGTACAAGTGGCTTTTAAATGGTTTTGCTTATTGCCAAGAGTGTAATGCAAGACTTTATGGAGATAGGGTTAATGCGAAAAATAAGGCCTATTATCACGGCAACTCTAGAAGTGGTTGTAGTCACTACATTCCTTTAGATGAGCTTGAAGACGCTGTAGCAGACGAATTTAAGAAGATCGAGTTATCAAAAGAGTTTATCCAAGCAGTTTTAGATAAAGCTAGAGAGCTTATCAAACAGTCTAGAGACTCCAGAACATCTGAGATAAACGGCGTGAGAAACGCTATCAAAAAATTAGAAGATAAACGCAATATTCTTGAAGATAATCTCTTGGACCAAACCATTGATAAAGAGTCATTCAAGCGTAAACATCAAGACCTTAATTTTCAAATTCAAAACTTAGAGAATGATATAGCTACTATTGAAAACCAGAGAGGCTTTGATGTTGATGTGATAGAGGAGGTCTTAAAGCTCACCAACAACATCTATGAGGTCTATTGTGATGCTGGCTTTGAAGCCAAGCGCCATTACTTAGCTATTTTCTTTGAGAGATTTGATATTAAAGACAAAAAGGTGGCAAAAGTTACCTACACACCACTCTTTAAAAAGCTACTTGACTCGAGGAAAGTTAGAGTAAGTAGTAACTGGCTCCCCAGGTGGGACTCGAACCCACAACCTTGAAGTTAACAGCTTCCTGCTCTGCCATTGAGCTACCGGGGATTGTAAAAGAACTCAAAAATTATACCAATCAATTATTCAAAATACCAGCTATCCAGCCGAGGGTTTTTCTCTGTCAATCAAAGCTATTAACAATTATGTCTTTGTAAATCGTTCTTTTGGTATACCAGTGATATCTGACCAAAAACTTATCGTTTTTTTTCATTATTATTATAATGAATCTAAATTCGGCCTCGTAACTTGCTGCTATCGACTTTCCCAAATTTTTTTAGCCAAGCAAAATTTTAAATTAACTTTTCTTTTTCCTCCATCTCAAAAAATCTTTCCCCATATCACCACCACTGATCAATATTCCCAAAAATAAAGTCCCCCAACCGCTCAGATATAAAATCATGGGTACAAAGTCATTAAAAAAAACGTCAAACCACCTCTTGGCTCGATGATGTCCTTCTTCTTGAATGACCGTGGTCACAGTTTGTTCTTGCAGAGGATCTACCACGTGTTTGAGATACTCAAATCTGGCTAGTAACAAAACAAAGGCTAGCAAAAAGAAAACATAAACTCTTCTTGGTTTTCGCAGTAATAATACTAAAGCCAAGATAATCCCCAAAAATAGAGCAATGGCATCGCTGTTATGCAAAAAAGTGAGGTATACCAGTCTGGCTAGGCCAGTTTTGAGGGCAGGGTTCATAGTTAATTTTTAATCAAGAAAATCTTGTAATTTTTTTCTACTACTAGGATGCTTGAGTTTTCTTAAAGCCTTAGCCTCTATTTGTCTAATTCTCTCCCTAGTGACACCAAATTTACGACCCACTTCTTCCAAAGTCATGCTCTTGTTATTATGTAAACCAAATCTCATTCTTAAGACTTTTGCTTCTCGATCAGAGAGGGCTGACAAAACTTCGTTGACATTCTCTCTCAACATCTGCTGACTAGTGGAATCATAAGGTGAAGTTTGTTTATCATCAGCAATAAAGTCTCCCAAGATACTGTCATCTTCACCATCACCCACTGGAGTTTCCAAGGAAGCTGTGTTTTGGGCAATCTTGAAAATCTCACGCACTTTATCAGGGTGCATCTCCATTTTTTTGGCAATTTCTTCTGGAGTGGGCTCACGACCCAGAGCCTGCATCATTCTACGGGAGGTTCTCATCAACTTATTGATGGTCTCCACCATGTGCACTGGGATGCGGATAGTGCGAGCTTGATCAGCTATGGAACGGGTGATCGCTTGTCTGATCCACCAGGTGGCATAAGTAGAAAATTTAAAACCTTTGGTCCAGTCATATTTTTCTACTGCTCTGATCAAACCTTTATTACCTTCTTGAATTAAATCTAAAAAAGTTAAGCCACGACCAATGTATTTTTTAGCAATCGAAACTACCAAACGAAGGTTGGCATCAATTAGTTTTTTCTTAGCTCTTGCACTGCCTGCTTCTACTCGTTGAGCTAATCTAATTTCTTCTTCTCTAGTTAAAAGTGGAATACGACCAATCTCTTTGAGGTACATCCTGACTGGGTCAGAAACACCCACATTACCTAGAGTGGCTAAGACATCCAATTCTTGTTTGAGTAAATCTTCGTCTTCATCTTCAGGTCTATCAGAAACTGACTCAAAGATATCAATGTTATTCTTTAAGATTTGATCATAGAAATCATCGAGTTCATCAAGATATAGTTCTGGCTCAACAAAAACATCTAAGACTTCATCTTGAGTAATGAAACCATGTTTTTTTGCTTTTTTGAGCAACTCCTTAATATCTTTGACTAGTGCCTTAGGAATTTTCTTTTGCATGGAGATCTCAATATTATAATCTGCTAGGCTATTTTCTGCAAATCTGGAATAGAGTTTTATTCCAGATATCTAAAACACTTTAATTAATTAAAGCAAAAATTGTTTAATTTGGCTCTTAATTTATAATCGGCCAGTCTAAAGTTTTAGTTAAATAGATGGGTTTCTTTTTACCCACCACTAACATATATTCAAACATAGCTGCTTTGCTGCCATCAGCTGTTTTGACTGTCCAAGCATCCTTTTCTATCCGGATACGTCTGTCACCGGCTACAATTTGAGCTTCAACACAAATTACCTGGCCTTCAATTAGACGTGTGCCCGATCTGGGTGAGCCATAAGCTGGAATCTGTGGATCTTCATGCAAACTATGACCAATCCCATGGCCAATGAATTCTCTGACCACTGAAAAACCAGCTGTTTCAGCCACAGTTTGCATAGTATAGCCTAAATCGCCAGTGGTATTAGCTACAATTGCTTTTTTACAAGCCTTTTGAACAGCTTTTTTGGCTACTCGTACTAGTTTCTCATCTGCCGGTGATAGTTGCTCCACGCCCACTGTAAAACAATGATCTGTATTCAAACCTTGATATTCAATGCCAAAATCTACTTTCACTAGATCACCTTTCTTAAAAATTCTATCATCAGGTATGCCATGCACCACTGTATCATTAACAGAAATACAAGTGGCGTGTTGATATTTATTTTTTTTAGGACCGACGCCCTTAAAGTTTGGACTTACCTTATATTGTTTACAAAGTCTATCTGCTAAGGCATCAACTTCTAAAGCAGTCACTCCAGCTTTAATTGCTAGCCTAAGTTGTTCTAGAATCTCAGTGGAGATTTTAGCTGCCTGTTGGTATTGTGCAAGTTGTTGAGAAGTTTTAATTATCACAAGTTTTAAAATTTTCTATAAATTTGTAAAAATCTTCAATGGACAAAGTGGCTTTAATTTCGCAACTATAAAACAAACTGACCTTTTTTATAAATTAGTTTTTTTGAGCCATCCACCAAATATGCTGTCACAGTTCTATCTGTAGTAGAAATTATATCTGTGTGTTCAGCTGACTCGTTAAAGCCCTTAGCTCGCCAGTCTTTTTTCTTTAATTTACCCATATCACCGCGGTAGCAATCTTTATATGACATACCAACTGCTAAATGCGTATTACCAAAGGGCCCAGCAATATTTTCATCAAATAAAGTTTCTGCCATTGGATGACGGATACGAGACATGCGTTTATCAGTCAGAGAAAATTCTCCAAATTTATTAGCATTCTTACTTTTGAGCATTGCTTGCAAAAATTGATTACCTTTTTCAGCTTTGGCCTCCACGATGATTCCTTTTTCAACTCTAAGATAAATATTCTGTAAAACATTGCCATAGCGATAGAGAGGTTCATTAAAGCGCACCCAACCTTCGATGCCACGCCAATCCGGGGAAGTAAAAATCTCAAAACTGGGGATATTCCTGCCACTGCCACCTTTCCAAATACGATCAGCGCCTAAAGTAACTTTTAAATCCACATCTGGGCCTTTGACTTCTAAATAATCAATTTTAAGTTTATTAAGTTTATTTTTAATTTCAGTTTGCAATTTAAAAACTTCTTGCCACTTAGCTATGGGGTCTGCTTTATCCAAAAAACAAGCTCGAACAATTTCCTGCCAATATTCTTTGAGCGATAAACCCACCTCTTTGGCTTTAGCTTCAACTCCCCATAGTGCTACTGTCCAAGTAAACTTACCTTGCTGCTCTTTTTTATTTAACCAATCAAAATAAGGTTTTTTAATATCACGAGCCATAATAATTTTTTTAGGGTCAATTTCACTCAGTTCCCTCGGATTAGGATCAGCAATAATGCCTATGCGGTGATCAATAAGATTGACTTTAGCTCTGAGATATTTTTTGGGAAAAAATTTAAGTTGCTGATCATTAGCTAAGCTATAAAAATCTTTAGAAAACTCAGTAGGTAATAAACGTATCAGTGGGTGAGCAGCAGCTTTTAAAAGAGTATTTTGTAACTCTAATGCCAGTGCTTTTGCAATGTCTGGTACTATGACTTCAACTACTTCATCTTTTTTAACACCTCTGCCACTGTTTAAGGCAAAATTAACTAAAACATCAGCATAGTTAGCTAGAATTTTTTTTGATGGTTGATATGACATACAGTAGCTATTTTACCAGACTAATCAAAGATCTTAAGCGGTAACTTAATTAAGCTGTATTTAAGAATCTTATGAGTTCTTGTTATAATACTTTCATCAAAAAATAAAAACTATGTCAAAAAAAATCAAATTTTATCAAGCTAAAAAAAAATTACAAATTTCTGATAACATTTATAAAACTAGTATCAATGGCCTATATTACATAGTCAGCCGAAAGTATACTGATGAACGTGGTTTCTTTTCTGAAATAGTGAAATTACCTGAACTAGAAAAGGCACTCAAAATTAAATTTTCTGTCAAACAATTTAACTATTCCTATTCCAAAACTAAAGTCGTCAGAGGCATGCATGCTGAAGGCTGGAATAAATTAGTCTTGGTCTCTCGTGGTTTAGCTTTTTCTGCTTTAGCCGATGTAAATCCTAAATCAAAAACTTTTGGTAAAGTTGAATATTTTAAATTAGGAGCTAATCAAAAACCAGGCTATGCTAATGGACTTTTTATTAGTCAAGGCATTGCTAATTCCCTCTGCGCTCTTAAAGGCCCAGTCAATTATATTTATTTGGTTGATAGACTTTATTGCCAAAGAGATAAAAAAGATGACCAAGCCATCTCTATTTTTGACCCAGATTTAAAAATCACTTGGCCGTTTCCAGATTCAGAGTTAATTATTTCAAAAAGGGATAAAAATAGTGTTACTTTAAGAGAACTTTATCCTGAAAAATTTAAATAAAATTATTAACTATTATTAAACTCTTCATTGCTGTTCATATCTGATTCAATTAAATCACGTAAATAAACAGACCTTGGAATTCTTTTATTTCTAGAAATCCAATCTAAATAATTTTGATGCTTAGGTGAGATAAAAAAATTAAAACGAGTATCTTGTTGATCTGAAGCATAGTTAAGTGCATATTTAAGCAATTCTTTTAAATCATCTTTATCAGAATATTCCAAAACCTGCAATTTATCATTTTCTACCCCCATAATATAGTGGGGCTCAAAACCTTTGTGATACAAAGCAATTACTGGAGTGCCACTCTCAAGGGCTTTATGTAAAAGAAAACCCATAGAAAGACTATGAACAGATAACTCTAAAACTACTACATCTGCTTTTTTTATTTTATTGATTGTTCTTTTGTAATGCTTAATTTTTTCATCATGCTTGCCGTTATAAAATTTTTGCCTAAACTTCTTACTTTGTTCTGCTTGAATTAATTCATTTATGTTCTCATGACCTAAATCGATAATTAATTGATAGATTTTTTGATAATATTTACCAAATTTATCTATTCCTCTCCCAGATGAATCAAAGTAAATTTTCATATTAAATTTTCTATATAATATATAAATAGTATTTTAAAAAAATATTGTTATAATATAGAACATTTTTATTAACTTTTTATTAAAAAACCTTTATAAACAGTTAATAAAAATTTCTTTTTTGTATAATATCATAATTTATTATTAAATATAAAACAAACTAATGAAAAACAAGAACTATATTCTTTCAGATATATATCGTGTGCCAAAAGATAAACAGCTGAAAAGGAGTGAAATCTTATATCACGGCTCACTTACTCCTTTATGGTTCAATCTTTATAAATGGAAAAATTATTCTATTAAGGTTAGTTATGCTGATTCAGTATTTACTGCTGATTACAAAGTGCTTCCTTATGAAAACGAAATTAATCCTCATTTATATAAGCCACTCTTTTACGAGAAAAAAAATGAGCAAACACTCTATATTCAAGTCACTAGTGTAGATACTCTTTGGCACACGCTGAGATCTCTAGCAATCATCAATGCTCACTTGAGTCTTAGTAATGATATTCCAATTACTGTTAGTTTCTATAATAAAGATTATCATCATTTTGCTAGCCATTGGCAGCTTCATGAAAGAGTGATGATTGGCCGTTGTATCAGTATCATTAATTATTTTCGTTTGATTTATCTATTAGAAAATAAATACCTCGATCGAACTGAATTGGATAAAATTAGCATTAATCTAGAACTTTCTCGAATTAAACCAATTGAAATAAATCAATATGATAGTCTCTTTGAGCTAGCAGATAAAGCCATTAAACTTGAAAAACTTCAATCCAAATCAAAAGTAGTGATTGGCTATAATCTTTCTTGGCAAAATCAAAAACTTACTGTTCTACAGCTACCTTGGGGCGTAGGCATGGCTGAAGAACTAATCAAAGCGCTTTATCAATTACAGCCACAGCTTAAAAAAATCGGCTTGGTAGGTGGGGTTGGCTACATCGGCCAAAACAAAGCTAGTATTGATGACCTATTTGTACCAGATTCATTGATTAAAACAGATAAAGAAGGAAATTACTCGGAAACTAAAATTGCTAATTTTTATTCATCAATTCCCAAAAACAAATATTTCCCTGAGGAGAAGAAAAATCTAAGTACAGGTAAAATTTTTTCTGTCATCCCTCTAAAGGGGGCTCTATCTAGATCTGAGATGGTCAAAAAAAGTCCCATTGAATGCCAAGCTATTGACATGGAATTAAAAGGATTTATTAAAGCTTTTGAAGCAATTGACTCAAAAACTGATTTAGCTGCTGTCTATTACATCATGGATACCATTCATAAACTTCAAGGTGATACTTATTATAGTTATCGATTTTTAGAAAAACTGTTTTCTTCAACTGAGCGAGGCAAGTATGTTTGTATTGAAAAAATTAGCAATTTCTTAACTAGCGACTAAAAAGTTAAGTCAGCAAGTAATTTAATAAAAAAACCGAGAAAAATATCCTCTTAAGCATCGATTCCAAAATAATAAAATAAAGCCTAATCCAAAAACTTTAATTCTCTTATTTCTACCATCACCTCCCGGATTAAATTCTTGAGATCTTCCACATCATCTTGAGGCAAGCTAAATTTTCTTTGTACTAACTTGCCACTCTGTTTACTAGGTTCTACAAAATCAAAAACTCCTTCTTCCACTTGATAATTAAATGATTTATCTAACTGAGCTAAGAGTTTATAAAACAAAAGCTGGCGTTTGTAGCTTCCACGAATACTTTTTGGCAAAGTTTGCTCTCTCTCACTCAAGCCAGCTGAGAGAGTACGACCCTCAATAAAGCCCACAGTTTTAGCAGCTCCAGTTTTATAATCTATTACCCTGACTGTTTTTTTATTTCTATCTAGAAGATCCACTCGATCAACTCTTCCAGTTAAGGCAATATCATCTAAAACTGTTTTGTGAAAACCACTACCAAAAAACTGCTCCATCATCAGAATCTTAGGTTGATCAGCTTGATAAAATTGATAATATTGAGTTAAAATTTCTTCACCGTATTTCAATCTTTTTTTAAATTCATTTTCATCTAAAAGCTCTTTTTCCAGAGCAAGTTTGAAATGAAGTAAAACTTCTGGTAATGGCAATTTTTGTCTTTTTTGCAAACAAGGTTTATACATTTGTTCTAAAGCAAAATGCACAGCTGTCCCAAAAGCCATTGCTACTGGTTTAGCCCGAGGAACTTTTAACAAAACATTTTCCAGAAACTCCTGTTTATCTCTCAGATAAGTATTTAAATTAGTCACCGAAAGCTTAAAATTCTTTAATAACTGAGCAAAAAATTGTTTTTCAGTTGATTTAATTTTTCTTACTTTGGGAGCACTGATGATTTTCTCTAAATACTGCTCAGCGTTTTGATTAATTTGTTTTGCCTCATCAACTTCTACTTTCTCTAGTTCATGTAAAAATAGACTTGCGGCCACATCTCTACTGTAATTTTCAGTCAAAAATGTGGCTGAATAACTAATGCTCACTTGTTTTTTCGCCCTGGTCAAAGCTACATAAAATAATCTCCTCTCATCTTCATTTCTTTCTTTTTTACTTAGATCAGTATTTTTAAGGATTCCATCTGGCAGAGGAATCAAATCGCGCTTACGAGCATTGCCCCATTTACCATCAATTAGATGCATCAAAAAAACATAGTCCCACTCTTGCCCTTTGGCCTTATGAACTGTGGATAAATGAACAGCATCTTGCCTTAAATTAAGATCTTCAGCTGGAATCTGTAGTTTATGCTCTCTCATAGTGTCAATGGCAGTTAAAAAACTGGCTAAATTAAAAGCATGATTAGCATTAGCTTGTGATTTGATCTCACGATATAGAGAATTTAGATTAGTTAAAATCTCTAAACGCTGCTCATGTTTTAAAACCCAATCCAGAAAATTAGATTCTTTTAGCAGGTACTCAAACCATTGAGGAAAAGTCATTTGAGGCTCTTGGCTTGTCCAAAGCTCTAGTTTAGCAAGAAAGTCAACTAACTTTTGAAAGTCCTCTTCTGGAAATTGATATTCTTTAGCTGCCTCGGCAATTGGCTCAAAACCAAGTTTCAATAAATCTACAATACTGTTTTTCTTAAACTGATTTGCCAAACGAGTCAATTTCATGACTGATAAATGATCTAAATTAAAAAAAGGATATTGCATTAATTCAAAAAATCTTTCATCTTCTGTAGCAGTCCTTAAATCCAAAAGCACCTGCAAAAGAGTTAAAAGTTGATTAATAAGCGGATCAGTAAGAATATTGCCACCGCCATCAATTTCATAAGCAATCTCCCATTTACTTAAAATCTGACAAAGCAAATCAGCATCACTATTATTGCGATATAAAACAGCAATCTCTGCTAAATTAACAGCTTGCTTTTTCAATTTTTTAATTTCTTCGGCAATATAGACTATTTCTAAAGTTTGCACTGCGGCCTCATGGACTTTAATCTTTTTGCCAGTTCCATGTGGACTTTTGAGAGCCAAATTAAAATCCTTAAAAGCAGTCTCGTCCAAAGACAAACTATTTTCAGCAATCAATTTACTAGCAGCATCATATAAAGTCTGACTACAACGATAGCCTTTATCTAGAGTAATAATCTCAGCTTGAGGATAATGCTTAGTAAAAGCTAAAACATTCTCCACTGAAGCCCCCTGAAAACGATAAATAGACTGATTAGGATCACCAACCACAAAAATATTTGCGTCTTCACCCCAATAGGAAGTTAATAAATCCAGGACACGATTCTGAGCTGAGTTGCTATCTTGATACTCATCTACCAAAAAATAAAGAATGTTTTCCTGATATTCTCTAAGTAAAAGTTCATTTTGTTCAAAAGCTGAGAGCACCAAGGCAATCATATCCTCATAATCAAACTTTAAACTATCTCTTAAATTTTCTTGATATTTTTCATAAATCAGAATCAATTCCTGATTCTTAGCCAATATTTTTTCTTTTCTTTTTAGCTCAGTTTTAGTGATTTTCTTGTTTTGAAGCAATTTTTTTTGTTTTTTGGGAAGCTTAGTCTCCTCTTCAAGCTGATCACGCAAAGACTCTAGGGCTTCGGCTTCTGACTTAATAATTTTTTTAAAATCTTTAACTGAAACTCCCTCCCTTTTAAGATTCGCAATGCTTTTAACAATATCTTTTAAATAAAAATAAGGCTTATTCAAGGGTTTCAAAGCATGTAAGTCCAATTCATCAATAATTTTTTGCAAAAAATCATAGGATTCCAAAGATGTCAGAGGTTTACTAGCACGCTCCAAGGGAAAATATTCAGGATGACTGTCAATTACTTCCTTACAAAAAGCATGAAAAGTATTAATCTGGACATAATAGGCAGCCTTGCCAATCATTTGTGCTAGGCGTTCTCGCATGTTTTTGGCAGCAGACTTAGTAAAAGTCAAAGCTAGAATAGAACGCGGATCAGTGTCAGTTTGTTTGAGAATATTGGCAATCCTGGCTGATAAAACCTGAGTTTTACCAGTACCAGGGCCAGCTAAAACCATCACTGGCCCATCAATTTGATCAACAGCCGCTCGTTGTTGTTTGTTGAGTTGTTGGTAGACTTTTTTGAAGTAATTTTTAGCTTTCATATTTGAATTTTGTGCTAGCTGATTGGATTGTTTATGTAGTTGATAGGATAATATTCTAAAGACTCACCCACTCTCGCCAGAATGTTCTTCTGCTTTGCAGAAACTCTGTAACGCACCGGGTTCGCTTGTAGAATATTATCCTATCAGCTATAAATACCAATATTTTAACTAAGTACAAAGCTCATAACTCTAAACAAATTTTTTAAACAGCATTTCAACTTCATCAGCACTATTAGTCAGCACTAACTCTTGCCGAATCCGGCTAGCATCCTTGATACCTTTAATATACCAAGCTAAATGCTTTCTCATTGGCAAAAAGCTATATTTTTCATTCATCGCAAAGGTCTTTTCATAAAGCCTGGCATGCTCGAGAGCGATTTTGAAAATTGACCTTTGCTGCCTAGGAGCTGCAGGCTGACTTTCTGCATCAGCGCCTTGTTTACTATAACCAGCTGGCTGAGCTTCATCAAGAAAGACAAAAGGATTACCTAAACTAGCCCGAGCAATTAAAACTCCAGCTACGCCATATTCTTTTGCTTTTACTAAAGCCTCTTGCCTGGATTTAAGATCACCATTTCCTAAAATAAACGTCCCAGTACCTTGAGCTAGCTTAACTGCTCTGCCAATCTCTTGCCAGTTTGCTTGCCCCTTGTAAGCTTGCCTTAAAGTACGCCCATGCAGAGCAATGGCTGCTGGCTGCGTTTCTAATAGGGTCGATAGCCAATCCTTAGTAATCACCCGATCAAAACCAATTCTTGTTTTAATACTGACTGGAATTTTGCGTTTTGCTTGATATTTTTTGGGCAAAGCTTGATGCTTCTTTTCCACCTCTTGCCAAATCTCTTGAGAAATATCAGCACAATCACGACTATGTTTACCTTGGTAGCAATCTTCAATACCTGCTTGAGTGGCTTTGATAATTTTTTGGGCTAGTTTAGGATTTTTAATCAAGGCTGCCCCAGCACCATGACTAGCTACAGTTTTAGCTGGGCAGCCCATATTCAAATCGATACCATCAAAACCTAACTCTGCCACCAGCACTGCTATTTGGCGAAAGGCTGCTGGAGTTTTACCATAAAGCTGGGCTATGATGGGGCGTTGACTTTCATCATATAAAAGCTGTCTTAATAAAACCTTGGCAGCATGACAAAGACCCTCTACACTAGTAAATTCTGTGTAGATTAAGTCTGGATTGCTATATTTTTTGACTAAATGACGAAATGGCTGGTCAGTAACTCCATCCATGGGAGCAAGAGCAACGATGGGTTTGGGGAGTGTTTGCCAAAAGTTTTGCACAAAGAGAGAATCTTAAGGAATTATTCAGAATTTCATTATGGATAACCCACTTAACTAATTTATAGCTATATTAAATTTAATATGTTTTGCCTACCTTTCTCAACTTTTCAGACAACCACATTCTAGCTAAACTGGAAACACTTAAATTATAGTGCTGAGCAATTTTTTTTAATTGCTTTTTTAATGAAGTTTGTAATCTAATAGTTAATACTTCTTTTTTTTGAAAAACCTGTTTAAAAAATTTCACAGAAACCTTTTTCATTTCAGGTAAATAATCAGTCAGATCATGCTGATCCCAGAAATTAGCTTCTTCTTGAACTGATTTAAATCTAGGAATTTTATTTTCTGACATTACTGATTAATTTCCTTTCTTTTTTACTCATATCTCTTGCAGTAACTACATAATAACTCTGATTAATCTTTCTGACTAAAACAATTGCCAGCAATCTATCTTTTTCAGTTTTCCCTAAAATAATAAGCCTTTTTTCATAAGTCTCTAAAACTAATAAATGATGATGGCAAGCATCTTCTATCTCTGCTAATATGACTTTGTGTTTGTTGATGTGCTTACTATTCCAAGAATCCCAAATCAGTCTCTCGACATAGATTTTAGCAATTTTTTTTCGAAGTTGTTTCATACATTATATTACAAAGGAAAAAACTAAGCCAGTGATTTTCATTGAGTTTCCAACTCCTCCAAACTACTCACTCCTTGCTTCTGATAATCAAGTACAAACTGCCAAGGCCCGGCACCATCATCAAGCAAAAATTTAAAAATACTAGGATTAGCATCTTCATCATAAGCATAGATTTCAAAAAATAATTCTTTGGCTGGCTGAATTACTGGTCCACCAACGCGAGAGGAAAAACCAAAATTTGGTGATTTTGCTGCAGGAGGACTAGAGCGACTGACTGTAATTAAATACTTGCCAGTTTTTGCTTTAGCTAAAGTTTGAAAAATTCTGGCAGGGGTGCTAGCTACAGCATCATTTTCTTCAGCATCAGCTTGAAACGCCCTAATCCCGTCTTCATAATTTTGCAGTCCTGCAACTGAATTGCCTTCTTCATCACTAATTTCAACTATCAACCCAGGATCATAAACTACGAAAAAGCCACTTAAATCAGTATAACTAGGAATAAAAACCCGAGTGGATAATAAATCCTTCTGATGCTCTGAAAAAGTCTGATAAGTAAAAGCAGGATCTCTGATTAATAAATCTTGCCCATCTTCGCTCACCCCATCTGCAACCAGAAAATGACCTTTAATCTGTAAGATAACTGGTCGTCCTGCTTGAATTTCTGAAATGGCTGTCTCTTTAGCTTGCTCTGCAGCGACTCGACGATATTCTAATTTGGGCAATTTATTAGTTTCTGTAGAATATTTTTCGCTGATGGCTTTAGCCAAACGCATCACAGCCCACCAATTGATCAAACCTCCGTTAATATAACCATCTTCTTCCGAAGTCAGCCAATCATCCAAAGTCTTGGGGTTTAATTCCTTGCCATCAGGGAATTTATTTAAACCATAAAAATCTAAAATCATGGCCATGCTGCTAACAGCACAACCCCAACTCTCAAAAGTAGTGCTAGTAGTCCAATCTGGAGCATGATTAAACTCTAAATCTGCCCAACGAGCATCAAATTGTTGCCAGTAAGTCACTCCCAATCTGCCATCATTCGCCTGCTCTTCAATTAAATGAACTACTATATTATCAAACCTGACTAAAGTGGGAGCTTCTAAACCAGTGCCTGCTTTAAGGGCAATTTTACCTGGCTCTGTTTCATATAAAACATCTGTATAGTCAATAATTTCTTGTCCATCAACAAAAATCTGAATTCTACCTTGATTAAAAACAATCTTCATATGATATTTTTTTCCATTTTCTAAAATATAGTTTTTAAATAAATTGGGATTTAAAATACCACCAACTCTTCTTACTAAATTAAAAAAATCATCCACAAAATGAATCTCATACCAATGATCATAAGCTTGATAACCCCAAACAAGATTTCGATCTATTCCTTCAATAGGTTCAAAATCCAACTCAAACTCATAATTTGTCCAGCTATCATCCCAAAACTCATCCTTAGGAAAAAGCTCAGTCACATGACCTTTTAATTCCACAAAGGCCTCTGCCTGACCATCAACAATGCGCCAATAATGCCAATCATCTCGCACAACTTCCCACTTCTCAAAACCATTGCTAAAATCATCTTCAAAGACTACAGTCTTTTTAACGGCAGCATTGGCTAGGCTGCTCAGAGAAAATAATGCCATAATGAGAGTAATAATGATCAAAATTAATTTTTGTTTAAAACTCATATTGAGCTTATTTAAACAGCAGATGATTACAAGAACTGTAATTTTTATAAAAGTGAAAACTTAGATCATAGGATAGGCTGTGTCTAAAACTACAGCTTTAGGCGCTATATAATAGTGAAGTGTTAAAACAAAAATTCTATAATCGCTACCACTTGAAAAATAAAAAGTTTAGCAAAGTGATTGGCAAAAATAACTTTACCTATTTTTATTTACAAGAATTAATCGCTAGTGCCAGTCAAAGCTTGGGTCAATTAAAAAATAAACATGTCTTAGATGTAGGTTGTGGCGTGGGTAGTCTGTCACTTTATTTAACTAAACTGGGCGCAAAGGTGGATGGCATTGATATCTCTTCACGAGCTATTAAGATTGCCCAAGCTGCACAAAAAGCTATTATGAGCATTGGCTCAAAGCAAGAAAAGCAAAAATTTAAAAATCTCAATTTTAAATGCCTCGAATTAAAAAAGGGACGAGCCAACTATGATTTAATTATTTGTAGTGAAGTGATAGAGCATATTCCTGATGATCAGGACTTTTTACTTAAACTAAATAGCCATTTGAAAAAAGACGGTTTGCTAATTCTAACTACGCCCTCTCCAAATAATTTCTTTTATAAACTAGGACTATTAAATAGTTTTGATCAAAGTGTAGGGCATCTTAGAAGATATAGTGAATCTGAGTTACGCCAGCTACTTGCAAAAACAAGTTTTGATTTAATTTCGATTAGAGAAAAAGAAGGGCCAATTAGAACCATACTTTTTACTAGCAAACTAGGATGCTTGATTCGTTTTATTAAAGGGCCACTAGTGCTGATTTTTCATTGCTTTGATGATTTACTGGCTAAGCTAGTGGGTGCTAATGATTGGCAGCTGCTGGTCAAAAAACAATAAAAAAACAAAAAACCCGACTTTAGTCGGGATCTTTGTTCGACCTGCAGACTTTCGTCTGTAGCTGACTCTAAGATATGCTCTTTATAGCATTAATCAAAATTTAATTCAAGATTCAGTTTACTAAAAAAATTGTGGAGATGAGGGGTTTCGAACCCCCAGGCCGAATTTCTTAGAGTCGGCTCCGCACCAAGCGGCATCCCCACAATTTGTTTATCTTATTAGCTAATCCTTACAAGAACTGTAATTTTTAATGAAGATAATCTTAAGCTCAGTTTAAGATTATCTTTTATGTAAATTAATTTTCACGTAACTTTTCACCAGAGGAAAGATTATTTTTATAAAATTTTATTAGTTTAAAATCAGAATCAGCTAAGTTTATTAATTTTCTATAAAATGAAAAGCCTAATATTTTTCTTATTAATCTTAATTAAAACTATTTTTAAAATTTAATAAAGCAATTTTGCTTTTGAGAATTAGATTTTAACGATGAATTTTAGCAGTATAATTTAAGCTTTTTTATTTTTAGCTTTATTTAATCTTCAGAGAAAAAATTTTCTAAAATAAAATAAAGAATATATATCCTATAATATTGACTTTTCAGATATTTAACGATATAATAAATACATATTTGCTGCCGACAGTTTTGACACGTTTTAAAAATAGATTTTAGGTGACTACTTTTAAGCTTAGTAGCACACCTTTAAAAAAATCTAAATTTTGAAACAACAAAAATCAAAACCCAGTCGGCAACAAATTGGTAAATTTTTTAGAGTTTGGAAATTAGCTTTCAAACTTTTTTGCTATCAAACGCAAATGTTTCACAAAACCTAAGATCAGCTTTCAGCTGTTTACGGCAAAGTGAAGTAAAAGAATTTGCTCTTTAACAGTTCAAGCACAAAAATATTACACAATCTAAGACTGTGTGATTAACGGCAAAATTAAAATTATTAGTGGCAAAAAATAGTTGCTAAAAAAGTGACGGTAACGTTGACAAAATAATTTTGCAAGTAAATTGCGTAGAGCGGTAGGGAGATAATGATCTCTCTAATTCAGGAAGATTAAATATTTGATAGATTAAAATTGAAATATAGCCATAGCTAACTCCACTTTTACTAAAGATAAATATTGCAGTCGTTCGCTGCAACATTTCATTTATTTTTAAAATACAAGGCTCACTCGGTGAAGCTCGGCAGTATATTGATTGCTAGATCAAGCCTAGCCAGACCTCGCTTCAACACTCCAATATTTATCTTTAGTAAATGTTACGATTTAGCTTTAAGGCTTTTATTATAAGTAAATAGTAAAGGAATCAAATATTTAATCTTCCTGAATTAGGATCAGCATTGATCTCGCTTTTTAGGGTTATCTCTCTCCTGCTCTACGCAAGGCTGGGTTTCTCTGTAATCTGTGGATTATTTCACAGAAAACAGGGACTCCACCCGGCTGTAGGTAAAATTTGAGGATGGCCTGAAAGTCAATGCTGATGACCCTAGTGGTTAAAAGCAAAGGCTGAGGGCAGAACTCAAGTTTTGCTGAAAAATCTAGCGAGCGGCTTGGCACAAAGCTTCGGCTACGTGCTGGCTGGGCTTAGCTAGATAAACTTGCAAAAAGCAGATAGTTTCTGAAGAAACTGATTCCCGACTGAAACAAAAAGCGAACTGCCTATCAAAAAAGATAGGGCAGGCAAAGCGAGCACACTGGCGAGGAAAGTCCGACCGTAGGTTGGGACGAAACTTGGCAGTCACTGTTCGTGGGGAAGCGCGCTTTGGGGTGTAGAAGTCTTATGCCCCGTGTGGAAGTTTGGGAGGAGGTTTCTAGGAAGCTGTCCTCATCCGCCGGCTCAGGGTTGTGGAGACCTGAGCGTTCACACCAAAGCTGGGCTTTGGCCTAGTGGAGGGATCCCAAGGAGGTGGTTTTTTGGGAGGAAGAAGCAAAGAGGAAAAGCTGGAAAACCGGATTCAATCAGATAAAAAAAACGAGGTAAATTTACGATGAAGAATTACTTTATTCCAGGGATTTTGGTCCTGTTGCTGGCGGGCGTTTTGTTCGCTGCCAGCCAGGGTAACGAAGGGCTGGCGCAGGCCTCCGAAACAGCGCCTGAGGGGAACGCGAGTGCGGCAGTGGCGGCGGCCGACGATATCAATATGTTGTATGTCTGCCAAACGCCCCACTGTACCTACAATACAATCCAGGCGGCCGTGGACGCCGCGGCGCCCGGCCAGGAGATCTTGGTGGCTAGGGGCAATTACCTGGAGTTGACCGCGCGGCCCGTGGAAAACTGGGGTGTGACGGCCACGGTGACCTCCACGCTACACCTGACGAAGGTGGTGAAAATTTATGGTGGCTGGAACAGCGACTTTACGGAGCGCGACCCAGAGGCCTACGTCACCCAACTTGCCCCGCCCGAGGGCAACGGTCGCTGCGCCTTTATTGCGGCCGATGCCGTCATCGACGGCGTCAAGTGCAGTGGGGGCCACGCTAGCGACAACAATGGCCCCCCCGGGATCCAGGGCAACGGCGGCGGCATCCTGGTGTGGGGCGCAAGCCCCACGCTGCGCGACATCAACATAGAGATGCCCAGCGCCGATTACGGTGGGGGCATCTACCTCTACGCCAGCGAGGCGAGACTGGAAAACCTGAATATCCGCGGCGGCATCGCAACATACCAGGGAGGCGGGCTGTACCTCGCCTACAGCAGCCCGCGGGTAGATGGCTTGGTGCTGATCGGTAACACCGCCCCGGAAGGCGGTGGTGCGTACCTATACCACAGCAGCGGCAGCACGTTCGACAGCCTCATCGCCCAGAGCAACATGGGCGAGTGGGGCGGGGGCCTGTACCTGAACACCAGCAACGATGTCGCCATTGAGGACTGCACCGTCGAGAACAACACCGCCAGTGGCGAAGGCGGGGGGATGTATGTGAGCAACAGCCGGCGGTTGGCCATGGATCGCTGCGTCATCAAGCGCAACCTGTCCTACAACAACGGCGGCGGCATGTACATCACCAGCGACTCCAACGCAGAACTGATCAACGTAGCCGGCCTGGCCAACAGCGCAGGCTGGGGGTCGTACTTATACGTTATCAGCAGCACGAGCATGTTGCTGCACAACAACGTCATCAGCAATAGTGGGAGCGCCGTATGGGTAACCGGCGAGGGTATCGCCCTGTTGGGCAACGCCATCATCGCCAACAACGAGGTCGGCGTCTACGTCGACAACGGTGTAGCGGCTATCGAACACGGCGTGTGGTTCAGTAACACTATGGACCACCAGGGCGCACAACTCGAACCCGGCGGCAACTGGTTCGAAGACCCTGGCTTGTCGGCCGATGGGATCCACCTGACCGGGGTCATGACGCCCGCGATCGACACGGGCAAGGACTATGTCGTCAACGACGACATCGACGGCGAGATCCGCCCTACTGGCAGCGCGCCAGACATCGGGGTAGACGAGTACGGCGGTGAGCTGCCGTGCGCAGCGATCACCGTTGCCAAAATCATCTCGGGGCCGACCGAGCCGGTCATCTCCGGCACGCTCTTCAGCGTGACCGGGGTCTTCACGCAAAGCGGCCCCAGTCGCCCTGTCACCATCACCTGGACGCCGATGGAATTCGTCGTAGGCGGGCAAGGCACGCTGCAGGCCTGGTTCAAAATCGACGTGGTCTATAATGACCACCCGGTCATCCTGCAGGTGGCAAACAACTGCGGGGACGCCGGGTCCGATGAATGGCTGGTGGAGGTCATCGAGGAGCCCGAACCCCCGGTCTGCACGCCCGTGACGGAAGTGGAGCTGAAAACGCCTACGCTCATCTTCACTGGCACCACGTACTACCTGCAAGCCAGCGCACAACCCTTCAGCGCCACTGGGGATTTCACTTTTACGTGGTCCACCCCTGGCAACACATACGGCGAGACGGCCGTTCACAGCATGGGGAGCTTTATGATCAGCGACTTGGAAGTGCGGTATGACACGCCCGGGCCCAAGTCCGTCAGCGTGATGGTAGAGGGTGGCTGCGAGGAGCAAGACGTATGGCCCGTCAGCTTTGCCACCATCAATGTCGCGGCTGAGAGGCATGAGCTGAACCTGCCGTTTGTCTTGAAAAACTACAGCGGCTGCCAGGGCACTCTCTGCCTCGAAAAGTAGGATCATCTGTACCGTAGTAGTGCTTGAACTCTAGACTTTGGGCCCGGCGCGCTTTTGCGCGACGGGCCCATTTTCATTTTTCTTCAAAATCCATTTATTATCTTATTAAAGCTAGTAGTTAAAAACTATCCTATAATATTGACAGTCGCATTCCAACTTGATATAATTTTATATAGTATGAAAAATAAAATCTTAGTTACTGGCGGCAGTGGCATGGTTGGCAATTACTTTGCTGGAGATAAACGCTGTCTAGTCTTAGGCCATGATCAATTGGATATCACTAAGCCAAGCCAAATCAAAAAAATTATCAAAAAATATTCACCCAGAGCTATTGTCCATCTAGCAGCTATTACCAATGTCGATTGGGCTGAGAGCCATCCTGGTCAAACTTTTGCTGTCAACAGTGTAGGCACTTACAATTTAGCTCAGTTAGCTAAAAGACATAATCTACATCTAGTCTATGTTAGTACTGGTGCAGTTTTCGCTGGCCAGGCTAAAAAACCATATACCACCGATTCCAAACCTAAACCTCGTAGTATTTATGCCAAATCTAAAAGAATGGGCGAAGTATTTGTCAAAAACATCTGCCCTAAATATTCCATTGTCAGAACTGGCTGGGTGTTTGGAGGTTTTAATAAAGATAAAAAATTTGTAGCTGCCATTGCTAAGCAAATCTGGGATGGTGTTAGAAAACTAAAAGCTGTTGATGATAGCTTTGGTTGCCCTACTTATGGGAAAGATCTCAAAAACGCCATTCTTGATTTAATTGACAAAGAAAAATATGGTCTTTTCCATGCTGTTAACCGCGGTTTTGCTTCTAGATATACCGTTGCTAAAGAAATTGTTAAAAATCTAGGTGAAAAAACAAAAGTTTATCGAGCTAAAAGCAGTGATTTTCCAAGCTTTATTGCTCCTAGACCCAAATTTGAAGTTATAGCTCAAAATCTCAAACTCAGAAGCTGGAAATCAGCTTTAAGAGAATATCTCACTGATTGGCAAGATTTAAAAAAACCTAAATCAAAAAAGAAATCATTGCTTCTTAAAGTAAGTAAAAAAGAGCTTAGTAGCGCCTACTATCAAAAGGCCAGCCAAAAGAAGGTAGCCCAAAAAGTTAAGTAATTGCGGCCAATAAATAATCAGCAGTTCTAATTCTTCACCCTGAGGCAAAATCCAAGCATTGGCCCAACCGTTATATTGCCAATGTGCTAAAGTCTTCCATAACTTTGGTTTAATAAAAGCTATCCAGCCTCTATCAAAAGCCTGCGGTAAGACTAATAGGCCTTGCTCACTAGATACCTTTATTTTAGCAGCATAAAAACTAGTACCCCATTTTTTCTGGCTAATTAATTCTGTATCAAAGTTAAGCTTGCTTTGCTCATCTTGGGAATAAATAGAACTTAACCAGGAAAGTGGCGCAGTGATAAACTCTGAGCGCTCTACTTGAATAATATTTTCTTCTTTACCATAACTCTCAGCACTTAAATTGAGCAAAAAGAAGCCTTTTTTTGCTGAATTATTCTTAGAAGGATAAACTGGAAAAAATAAGTTAAAAGCACCATCAGGAGTCATAGCTTCTATATCAGCCCTTTTGGTGAGTGGATTAATCAAAGATAGGCTAAGACCAACACCTTGACTATTTTCCCCTTTCAAGTGGTATAAATACTCCAATTCAAAATCTAGGCTCGGGTAAATTAAATTCTCGCATAAAATAGCCTGGTCTTTAGCCCAATATTCAATTCCATTAGCTAAAACCTTTTTCTTTACCTCTCCCTTTTCTTCAAAAGCGCAATTTTTGGCTGCTAGCTCGCGCCCTGTTTCTTCTTGCCAAGATTTATCAACAACAAAGGCTTTATTTTGACCATAAGGAATAGCTATTGCTAATTCATTATTTTGTTCAAGATCCAAATTTTGCAATTTTTGATCAAAGTTTGCTAACTTTTGCTGGATATCTAATTTAAACTCATCTACTAAAGCAAAGTAAAAAACTAAGACATCATCATATTCAATTGATTGAGGCGTGTCTTTTTCAGTATTTTTGCTTTTGAGATAAACTTCATAATTTTTGCTCAAGTCAATAGCTGCAAATTCTGATACAGACTGCCATTGCTCGCTAGGTAAAATATAATTTGTATTTTTTGAATTTTCACATTCTTTGCTTGAATCTAATTGATGGATACAAATCTGTGGATACAAATCATCATCTGTTCTGAAACGGCTAGTGACTGCTACCAAATACTGCCCCTGTCTGTAAGGAAAGCCACCACTGGCTAAGTTGAATTTGACACAAGCATCAGCATTAAATGATGCCAGATGAATAGAATCTGCTTTTTTACTAACACTGTGTGTCCTTGTCCAATTTGTCCAACAAGAATCAAGTTCTTTTTCTTTTAAGAACTCAGTAAAATCCTCGCCAGCAACACTGCTGGTTTGGAAAACTTTTAATTTAGCTTCTTCTTTACTTGATAAAGAAAAACGTCTAATTATTTTTTCTTTCTCTGACAACTCATTAAGATCCAAATGGATGATATTTTCACCAATTGAAATCAATAATTCCTCTTGACCATTAATTTTTAAGGTCACTGTTTCACTGCTACTAATATTTAAAAGTTCTCGATTGCCTTGATAAAGTTGTGGCAATTGTAAGTCAATAGTTAATTCTAAATTATTGTTTTCTTGGCTGGCTAATAAAGCAGCTGGTATTTTAGAAGTTTTACTTGAAAAAGTAGGGAAAGTTAAAGCTTGCTTTGTTTTTAACTTCAAAGGGATTAATAAGGCACTATCTTTGACTTCAAAGTCAGCCACTGATAACTCTTCTTTTTGTAAAGCAGAAAATAGATAAGTAATCCCCTGAACTGACTTTTGTAAATAAGGGCCGTGGTCTAGATAAGCTTGATCTTTGCTGGTGTAATCCACATGGTAATTCACATCTACTAAAATTACTTCTTTTGGGGTCTCTAAAGATAAATTTTTGCCTTGATTATCAATGCTGTAAAGCTCTAAATTCTTGAATGATTGCTCTTTTCTAATCGTTGGCAGTTGCTCAAAAAAATCATCAGTCTCTTGAGCAAATCTAGCCTCTACATAACTACCGGGATTAAAAACTGAGCGGTCTAATAAAATTAAGTTTGTATGATATTTTTCAAAAGTTTTCTGAAAAGCTGCTTCATCTAGGCTATATAAGGCCCTATTCATTTGCAGAAATGCAGTTTCGTTCTTTTTACTCCAAGGATCAAAAGAACGATGATGCATTGCTTGAGGAATTGCTTGCCAATCAAAACCAGAACCACGATAACCCCAATCATTAGTATTAGTTAGCCAACCCCAAAAAGAATGAATTGGAAAACTAGCAATGCGCGATTGCTGGTAATTTTTATCTAAAAATGAAAAAAGCTCAAAGTAATTCGCTGGTACTTTTACTCTCAGCAATGGATAAAAAAACAAACCTTTAAAAGCAGGTGAGGCTAAAAATAAGATTAAAATAACAGCTGGTATCAAAAATATACTTGCCAAAAAGGAATAAAACTTAGATTGGGAAAAAGTTCTTATCAAGAATAAAGTTGTCACTGAAATTAAAATGCTGACTATCAAAGCATAGAGCAAAGCAAACTTGGTAAAAGTAAAACGAAAAATCTGAGCAAAAAAGGGCACAGTATTTCTCAGAAAAGATGAAATTGAGCCAATAATTGGAATATTTGTCCCTAGCATTAATAAAGCTAAAGCCCAAATGACTATTAAGGATAAGGGCAAGGCTTTATTCTTTTTCTTAATCAGTGAATAAGAAAGAATAACAATTCCCAATAAAGATAAGACTGTAAAAAAAATAGCTATTAATTGGTAAGGGCTAGATTGATAAAACTCAAGCCATTCTTTCATAATTGGCCTGAATTGTTTTTCTTCTGGATGCCAATCATAAAAACCAAGATGCATACCGCCAAATTTGGCTATTGAAGCTAGATCACCCCAGCGATGACTGCGGTAAAAAATACCTTCAGTAGAAAAGCGATTTTGTTTGGCATTGGTGATTTCAGCTGATTTACTTAAGGCTGAATAAACATAAGGTAAGCCCCAAAAAGAATGTACTAGAATTAAAGTCAAGCCTGCAATCAGAACTCTCTTGAGTTTATCTTTATTAAGTTTAGAAAAAAGATTAAAAAATAAAATAATAGCCATTACCAATGCATAAGGAATGAAAATAGTGGGCACATGAGCTTGAGAAACTCCTAATAAATTGAGTAAAATCAAAAAAAAGAGTGCGGAATAGTTTCCCAGACGCAAATAACGCCGTAAAGCCCATATTCCCCAAGGAAAAACTGCAAAGTGAATCACAAACAACTCAAAAGCCAAGTGATACATTTGGATAGTCATTAGATTGAATTGATAAAATAAAGCGCCAATCAAAGCAGTGCCCATCAACAATCGTTGAATTTTTTGATATTTACTATTGCTATGCAGACGATTAGCGATCTTAGTCGAGCTCGCACGCAGGTCTTTTTTCTTTTGAAGACTTAAAACAGCAGGTAAGATATCTCTATATAAAAGCAAATACATGCCTATCCCACCCAAAAGGTGAGTCAAAACAATAAAAATGTAGCGAAGACTGTTATTGGGAAAAATAAGAGACAATAAAAAAATATAAAGCCAATGCACTATGTTAGCGCTATGAGCTTGTCCATCAAGCGAGCCGAGACCGCGATATTCTTGCCATAAACTAAAAATAATTCGTTTAAGGTTGAGTGAAAAATTAAATTCTGGGGTGGTCACATCCCAACCCAGCAGATACGTCTCCACACCATAATTGCTCAAAAACAAAAGCAAAGATAATATTGATAAAATTAAAATCGGCAGCAGATGAAATAGCTTTTTTGCTTTCACTCTACTATCATATAATATTTCGTGAAACTAAGACACAGTCGTGGCAAGCTGCTTCCAACTCCCTTTAAATCGAGCTATAAAAGGAAAAGCTAAATCAAATGGCTTCATGCCTTTCAATACTAAATAAGTGCCAATAGAAAGCCATTCTGGCAAAAACAAAATATAAGCGCTTTGCATTAACATTAAAATCAGCATTTTGATGTTCACAGGATAGCCCAAGTCGCGAATTGCATAATATCTTACCCTCAAGCTATTAATAAATTTAGCTCGCACATTTTTCATTGAGTTATTGTTACTATGCAAACGATAATAAATTAGCTTTTCTGGTAAATTAGCAAATTTACCATTCATCAATAAAGTAAAAAGGGTCATATAATCATCAGCTGAACTGAGTTGATCAGTCCACAACTTTTTTTGATCTGGCAATAAAGATCTCCTCACCATAATACTAGGATGCAAAATAGGATGGAAATTACCATATTCTTTGTAAATAGTCTCATGATCTAAAGGAAAAAGTTTATGGCCTACCACTTGCTTATTTTCGTCAATAATATGACCTTGAGTAGCTACCAAAATATGATCAGGGTTATGATCAAGAAAATAAACTTGTTTAGCAAACCTATCTGGATGAGCAATATCATCTTGGTCCATCCTAGCAATATACTTTGCTTGAGCTGCTTTGAAACCCACATTAGCTGAAGCTGATTCACCTAGATTCTGCTTATTATTAAGTAATTTAATTCTTTTATCCTTTTTAAGAAAACTTTTGATGATCTTTTCAGAATTATCGGTACTGGCATCATTGACAATAATCAACTCAAAATCTTTAAAAGACTGTTTTAAAATACTTTCAATTGCTTCAGCCAAAAAACGAGCGCCATTAAAAACGGGCATGATTACTGAAATAGTAGTTTTTTTTCTATTTTTAGACATATTTTTATTAAGGAAATTATATCAAGAAAAGTCTTTTTTGTCAAAACTATAGGATATTATTATCTCAAGTACAACTCTTAAAATATAAAAAAATTGAAATTTAGCCAAAAAAAAGGTTATGATGAATTAAATAATGATTTTTACCAGTAACAGGCGAAATCTAACAATTATGAAAAAAATAACTAAAAACTTTAAACAAAATCTGGGCTTAATAATTATCCTCACTTTTAGTCTAGCAGTAGGCTTATATCAATTACAAAAACCCATGATTGCCAATTCTGATGCATACATGCATTCCTTAGTAGCTTACCGATCATATTTTTATGACCCTCATTATGTCTGGCTTCCTGGCTATAATTATCTAATACATAGCTTGGTTTTAATTTTGCCTCAAAGCTTGAGATTTCTTAAAATAATTAGGGTTTTTTCCTTAATCTTTTCACTGCTGACTATTATCTTCTCCTATTTACTTGCCAAGAGAATTTTCAAAAAAAACAGCATTGCCAATATTACTGCCTTACTCGTAGCTAGTTTACCTATGTTTGTCTTTATGTTTACCCAAAGCTTCCAAGAGGTCGTTTTTATACCTCTGTTCTTGGCTGCTATTTATTTTTTAATGGCCAAAAAATCTCCTTTTTTGTCATTGACTTTAAGTCTCTTGCTATTAAATTTAGCTCATAGTATCCGCTATGAAAGCTGGTTTGTTTTACCATTATTGTGGCTATATCTTATCTTGAAAAAAAATATCTCTAAAAAATTGAAAATTTATTTTGTGCTGGCTTCTCTAGTTGTGCCTATTGTAATGTCATTAGTTTTTTATAAATACAATCATAGCCTTTTATTTTTACAAGAATTCCGACAGAAACAACAACAAGGCTATGAAGAAATATTAGGGCCAATTTCTAGTAAAGGCAATTTAAGTCAAAGCATGATTAAGTTTTCAGAATTCTACACTAGCGTTTTTGATTTAGCATATATTGCTCTAGCTATCTTGAGCTTTCTATTAATAGCCAAAAGAAACAAAAAAACTTATTTACTCTTTTTTCTCCCTTTACTGCTTTTAGCTCTACAGTTCTGGTCTTTTTTTAATGGATCTAATGTTGATCCTCATGACAGGTATTTTCTGATTCCTGCTATCATCCAAATGCCATTTGTAGCCTTGGTGCTAAATAAAATTATCAAAGCAAAACCCTTTTTCTCTAAAGCATCAATTCTCAATTTCTTAATCCTCTTGCCATTATCGACCCTTGTCTACGTTAACCAATATCAAAAAAGCAAAGTTAAACATTATCAGCATGAATTAATTGGTATTCGAGATAATATTGAACAATTAATAGTAGTAGGTAAAGGTGTACAAGAGCATGTAATTAATGAAAGTTACTATGCTTTTTTTCCTGTAGATCAAAATAATTACCATGTAGGCAAGGCTATTGAATACTTCTCTGATAGAGTACAAATCCCCATGCCTCGTGAGCAATTAAATCCAGATGATGTTTTTGCTAAAGGAGTGAACATTGCTGTGCTTGAAACTGAAGGAGAGATTGAAGCTGATTATTTAAATTCTTTGCAAATGGAGATGGATTTACTCGATCAAAACATTGGACAAAGATCATACTACACTTTTATTATGAAGTGATAAAAAAACACCCTCAAAGGAGAGTGTTTTTTACTTGTGTTTATCTAGACTACATAATCTAGACTTAACTAATTTAATAATTTCTAATTATTGAATTAGTTCATAACCATTATTTCTGACACATTGCTCATAGATAGTGCCATTAGGCATTTCTGAGGTAGTGACAGTGTCTTTCTTCTCATCGATAGTTTCGATGGTCACTTTACTAGCCATAGCACAATCTTTAATAGCTCTGCTTTTAAGATCTTTTTCTTTGAAAGCTAAAACGCTTTGCACAGAAAGATAAAGAACCAGAGCCAAAACCATGGCACTCAAAAGCATAAATACTGGACGCATAACTAGGCCCAGCTCTTTAAGGTTAGGCTTTTGCATAGACTTTCCTTTCTTTTTAAAATTTAGCTAGCTAACTAATAATGAAAAATGTTTAGCTAAATTTTATTTTTTAATTAATAACAAACTTGAGGCAGCAATCTGGTGATTAATGACTAAAGTTTGTGCCCCTCGTCCTCCAGGTGAGGGGCACAAAGCACACGAAAGCGAAATTGGCAGCTGGTCAAGCGCGCTGGGTGGAGCCCGGGGTGTCGCTCGTGGTGCAGACGATGCGCGCACCACTTGGGACGATGCTAGTAGGGTGGGCATGAAGCCCTCCCTACTGAATCATACCTGAGTAGGTGGGCAGCTCGAGCAGAGCCTGCTGCGGGATGTCAAGCAGGGTGACGCTGACCCAACCAATTCTCTTGTCGGGCGCATCATACAGGAGTACGCGCGCGCCGTTATCCGAGAGCTGGACGGGGTATACACCGATAAGGCTCCCATTGAACAATCCAGTAGGTTGGCTGGATTCGGGAGTTCTATAGGTGACAGCGCCGCGCTTACCACCTTCCACCCAATCCACCGCGTACAAAAAGCCCTGCCAGCGGAATGAGAACCCGCCGGCCGCGCCGCCCACGTTGTCTACGCGAGCGCAGGCAGCATTGGGCCCTGTAACGAGCATAAAGCTCCCGTTCGCAAAAGAACCAGCAAACTCACCCAACGACAGCGGCCCCTCGCAGTCAAGGTCATATGAGACCTTACTGCTCAAGAAAAGCCCCGAATAAAACGTCCCCTGCACGACTTCCGGGTAGGTATGTTTAGGATCCGGATATGTCTGATCCGGCCCCCAGAACATTACTGACACTGAGTGGGCCGCCTTCGTGCTGGGGTCGCCCGGGGTGTCTGGCGCGAGATCTGGCTGAAAACAAAAGCCGTACTCATCGCACTCGACATTGAACCTGTCGTCACGCACGCCGCCCGACCAACCGGAAAAGGCAAAGGGCTCCAGCCCCGCCTCTCCCCGTCCCTCGTCCGAGTACGGAAAGGGGCGGTCGTTCCCCCAGTACGCTTCGCGGGAGGGCAGAGCGGCGGTGGCGTCGGCGTCTGCCTCGGGCGCAGGGTTGTCGGCGAGTTGGGGGGTGGCGGTCGGTGTGGGCGTGTCAGCGGGCCTGGCCGACTGCGCAGTCGCCGCCAGCTCCATGCCCGACAGCGCCCCCTCGGGCCCGCCACCGTCACCCAAAAACGCCTGTTGCGTGGCTAACTCGGCCGACAACTCCTCCACCCGCCCAGCAGCCACCACGCGCGTGGCGACCATCTCGGCCGTGGCCGTGGCCTCAGCCCGGGCAACCTCGTCGGTTGCCCTGACCTGGGCCGTAGCCAGCTCGTCACCAGCCGGCAGCGAGTTCGAGTCTTTGTTACAGCCACTGGCCACCAGCAGCAGCAGCCCAAACAACACCAAAAAAAACTTCTTATCCATGATGTACTACCTCCTTATGTCTGTGGCACATCCCCCTCATGGAACGCGGCCCCTTAGGCTTTCGGCTTGGGGTCCGCTTCAGGGAGTGCCTGGGTTTGGGCCGGCCAGCGGCGCGATCCTCGTCGCGCTCCGCATTGCCAGCCCTATTCAAAGAAATAAAGTGGGTCGCACGGCTCGACGACCCCCGTCCGTAACGCGTGCCCCGCAGACCGCGCTGCCGGGGGGACTTAGCCGTTCGGCTCAGAGGGTCGCACCGCGCGCAACCATGAGCAAGTCCAGTCTAAAGAAAACTCATTTTCTTCACACTGGACTTGCCCAGTTTCATTTATCTATTTTTTTTAATTAGGAGGTTGTTTTTTCCACCATTTCTAAAACCCCAATTTACTAATTTAATTTCGCCAATTTATGAAATCCATAACTGCAACTAATTTCTAATCACAAAATTATAGATTTAATTTAATACTTGTGTGCTTTGTTAAAGAGCTGTTTTAACTATCAATAAAAATTATTTTTAGTAAAACTACCCTGCTAAAAAAAATTTCTCTCCCGCCAAAAAGCTCGTCATTGAGCCTCAGGCAAGTAAGCAGACATTTTCAAAATAAAAATGCCTAAGATTAATCTTCAGCGTAATTTTTATTTAAAAAAAATAAAAACATCACTAAAGACTAATTTTTAGCAGCTACCAGATCAAATTATAACACTTTTTTATTACTTCTGTCAATGTTATAGGACTTTTGAAAATTACACTTTATGTAATCTTTCTCATCTAAAATAATAAGTATGAAATTAAATCAAGCTCAAAATAAATTAATGGCTAAGCTTCATATTGATCTCGCTAAAAATTTCGCTGTCACAGTATTAATTAATGAAACTAATAAAATAAACAATACCCTAAATAAGACAATATTTATTATGACTTGTGGTATAATATTTTTATCTTTAATTCTATTATCATTAGATTATTTAAAGAAGGTAAAATGAATTTTAATTTAGAAGCAATTTATGAAGGGGTTTATTCTTTTCAATTGTTGATAGTTCTTACAGGAATTTTTGGAGCATTAGTTTTGATCTCTCACAGGATGGGTAGCAAAGACAAAAAAGATAAAAAATAATCTTAATCTTATCTAAAGATTATCTTTTTTTATGTTGAGGATTGAAACATCTAAATATTTAATAAACAACTTACTACAAATAAATATTAGAGTGTTGAAGCGAGGTCTGGCCAGGATCGAACTAGCAATCAATTTACTGCCGAGCTTCACTGAGTGAGCCTTGTATCTTAAAAACAAATAAAATGCTGTAGCGAACGACTCTAATATTTATTTGTAGTAAGTTGTTGAATATATAAATTATAATATTTTTTTTAATCACTCAGCATAAAAATCAAGATATATCTCTACCACTTGTTCCCAGCTTTGTTTTTTAGCCAAGTTATAAACTTTTTTAAGAAACTGTTCTTTTTTTTGACTATTTTTTTGATAATCTTTGATTTGATCAGCTAATTTTTCAGGTGAACTATCAATCAGAAGATAATCTTTAAATAAGCTCATCTTAAGGTAATCTTCCCTCAAGTGATTATCATAAGCAGCCACTACTAGACATTGATGTATCATGCCTTCTAACATAGAAAGATAACCTCCAGCAAAACATATTTCTGCCTTTTTTAGGTAGCTTCGATAATCTTTGGCTAGCAGAAAACCATGTACTTTACCATATTTTTTACATTCTGTTCTCAAAGGCCCATCACCACAGAAATTAACTCGATAGTCTGGTAATAGGGCTAAAGTTGCTAGCAAAACATCTAGTCCATTATCTTGGTCTAAGCGCCCCAGATAGACTATAGATTTTGCTTTTTTTCTGCTAGCGGTCACCCCTAAATGCCTCACGCCGCCATAAAGCAGAGCATCAGCTTTCACTGCATAATATTTCTCAATATAGCTACCAACACAAATTACCTTATCTGCTAATTTAGCTGCCAGCCGTTTATACAAAATATTTTTTTTAGGAATAGGGAAACTGCCTTCCCAGCCATGCATGGTGAGCACTATTTTTTGTTTTGGCCAAAGATGTATTAAAGATAATAATTTAAATGGCCAGAACCAGATTGAAACATCATGGATATGGATTAGTTTAATTTTAAATAACTCTTTAGAAATAAATAATTTAAATAATTGCCACCAGATAACCAGCAAGCCCAAAAATTTAATTTGAGGATAGCTAAAACGAATTATTCTTATGCCATCAATTTCCTCTTCATCTTTTAAATCAGTTTTATGTTTGGGGCTTAGGACTACAATTTGATAGCCTTTTTGAGCTAAAATTTGATTAGTTTCTCTGAGGTGAGTTTCTACCCCACCTAAACTAGGATGATAAGCAGGAGCTAAAATTAAGAGTTGTTTTTTTTTCATTGCTAAAATCTATTATAATCTAAATATGACTCAGCCAAGCAAAACAAGTATTTCGCTCATTATTACTGTACTTAATGAAGAAAAAACAATTAAGCTTTTACTAGATGCTATTAAAAAACAGAACCTGCTGCCTTCAGAAATAATCATAGTTGATGGAGGCTCAACTGATCGAACTTTGAAGATCATCCAAAAATTTGCCCAAAAAAATCCCAAGTTAAAAATCAAAAGTTTTGTCAAAAAAGGTAATCGGAGCGTAGGGCGAAATTTCGCCATTCAAGAGGCAAAAAATCAGTTAATTGCCATCACTGACGCCGGTTGTATTCCTCAGCGTGATTGGTTAGAGCAGTTGTATAAAAAATGGCTAGAGGCAAACTCAAGCGATGATAAAAAGCAGCAAACTAAGGTAGTGGCTGGTTATTATCAAGGCCAAGCAGACACTGCTTTTCAAGAAGCAGTCATTCCTTATGTTTTAGTGATGCCAGAGCGAGTGAATGAGAAAAATTTTCTGCCAGCCACGCGCTCGATGCTGATTGAGAAATCTATCTGGCAGCAAGTCAATGGTTTTGATAAAAAATTAAATTACAATGAAGATTATGCTTTTGCTAAAAAACTAAAAAAACAGGGCTTTAGAATCGTTTTTGCTAAAAAAGCTGTGGTAGACTGGCTACCCAGAACTAATTTAAAGGCTTTTATGAAAATGATTTATCTGTTTGCTCGAGGTGATATTGAGGCTGGTATCCTGCGACCGAAGGTGATTCTGATTTTTGCTAGGTATTTTTTGATGGTGTTTATCTTAGTTTTGCTAGAATGGAAAATTTCTGGCCAAACTGCTTTATTAGTTGCGCTAACTGCCTTAATCATTTATTCAGCCTGGGCAATTGTTAAAAACCTTAAATATACGCCCAAAGGCTGGTTCTATCTGCCTCTTCTTCAAATCAGCTCTGATTTAGCAGTCATCTTAGGTAGTCTGAGAGGATTTTTTATTTACTATTTTTTAAAATAAAAATCTTGAAGAGAGTGACAAGAACATTAATATATATAAATATGAGAGCGTTGAAGCGAGATCTGGCTAAGTTTACATTAGCAAAAAACATACTACCGAGCTTCACTGAGTGAGCCTAGTATCTTAAAAAAAGAAGAAATGTTGCAGCGAACGACTCTTAGATTTATATATAGTAATGTTCTAGATAACTTCTTAAAGTTTACCGCGACTGTGTCTTATTTTAAAAAGATAGTAAGTGAAATAAAGAAACAAAAAAACCGCGTCTGCCTAATTTGTCTGACAAATCGGGCAGACGTTAATCGATTCCTAAAATAAGGGAATTTAAGAGACGCGGTTTTTAAGTTTTAGAATGCTAGCAAAAGCTCCACCCATTAAAGTGGTGATAGCAGCTAAGCTAGTTTTGAAGTCTAAAGCTGTATCGGCAGGTTCATGTACCTTGACGGGTTTACCATCAACATAAATGATTGTCTCGCCTTCAGCTGTTTGCTCTTGACTGATTCGTTGAGCTTGAACCTGAGCTTGATCTAATTCACAAACTAATTCAACGTCTTGTCCATAAGCTCCACTGGAGACATAGCGACATTCAGCTGATTGAGCTTGAGCTTGAACCTGCTCAGCTTCTTGGCTCTGTTCTTGAGCTAAGACTGGAAAGCTAGCTTGACTTAGCATTAAAGCTGCTAAGGCTAATGCTGACACGAGTCTGAACTTTTTCATTAGCTCCTTTCCTCTATTAATATTACAAAGACATCACTAGATGTAATTTGAAATATTAATATATTTTTATAAGTATGTAAAATAATACTATAAGACTATCACTTTGTCAATAATTATGAGGATGTTGTTAATTAATAATTCACATGGAGATAATAAGTGCTAATGCCATCTTCTTTATGTTTAACCTTAACATAGCGCAAGTAACCACCACCACAAGCAATACTACCTCGATAAAGTTCACCTTCTCTAACTGCTTTGACAGTATAATCTGAGCTTGTTTTACTAACTAAATCAATGCCTGAATGGGGCAAACCACCATAGTAACGTTTAACTCTAGCGTAGTAGGTCATACCATAGCCTTGAGTAACTCTAGCAGCATTATTAACTGGCCATTGCCAACTACCACTGAAACCAAAAGGTCCATCTGGGCTATTGTCCCAATTGATACTTTCACTTTTTAAATAAGAAGCTGGATCTCTATGAGCACCATCTTTAACTATCTCAAAATGTAAATGAGTACCAGTAGAACAAGCACTAGCTCCAGCAATAATTGAAGCAATTTTTTCACCTTCTTTAACATCTTTAACCTTAGTTTCTGTACCTCTGCCAGCAATAATTGATTGGATAGCTTTTAATTCACCCAGGGTTTTAGCCAATTCTTGCTGATAACGAGCTTCGTTATTTTGAGTTTCCTGCAAAAGATACTGTTGCTCTTGTTTTCTCTTGGTTAAAGTATTCTGCTGAACCTCTAAAACTTGCTTTTTTCCCTCAAGTTCTGTTTGCTTTTCCTCTTTAAGGGTTTTTTGTTCGTGATAAGTTAAACGCTGAGTTTCAGCCAATTGCATTGCTCGAGCAGTTTGTTCTTCTGCTTTTCTTAGATAATAAAGATTGGCAATTAATTTATTAAGTGACTTTTCTTTAACTAAAATAGTCAAATCAAGACTGCTGGCTTTTTGCTTATAATCAGCTTGTACTCTTTCAATCAAAATATTGGTCAGGCGATCGAGTGATAAACCCAAACCATTGATTCGATCAGTCAATACCTTAATTTCCTTTTCCAATTTGTTGATTTCAGAGATAGTTTGCTCTATTTGTAATTGCTGAAGAGAAATTTCTCCATTGATAATATTGATTGTATTGGTCAGAGTGATGCTAGCATCTTGAGCTTCTTTAATTTTCCGCTCCAAGCAGGCTTGCTTTTCTTTATTACAATTTAAATAAGCATCTTCATCTTGAGTATCCCTAGAACAAACAATCTTATCGCAATTTTCAGCAATCACAAGAGGAACTAGGACTCTCAAGCGAAAGACAGCCATGAAAAAAACAAAAATGAGACTAGAAATAAAAAAGATAGTCCTTTTTTTCATTAAAACCTTAATTATGAAATAGTATAACGCATAACTAGACTTTCAGTAGAATAAGGAAAAGCTCGCCAAAGTCTATTTTTTGATCAATCTAGCAACTGCAATTAAACTAGCAAAAGCTGACAATAAAATTCCAGCTGCAGTGCCAATGACTAATTGATAAACAAAAATACTCCAATGAATTGGCCAAGAAATGATGCTGCTTAAAAAACCCCGGAGTAAAGGACTAGCATAAAGGAAACCTAGCAACATCAAGCCCCAACCAAAGAGAGAACTCAGCACTGAGTAGATTACAACTTCAAGTAAAAAAGGAGCAAAAATAAAAGATTTACTTGCCCCAATAATACTCATTACTGCAATGCTGTTTTTCTTATTAGAAATTTTAAGACCTAAAATAATAATCAGCAGCAAAAAAGAAGTCACAGCCAAAATTATTACACTCACAATTCCTGTCATTCTCAAAAATGAAGCCCAGTTATTGAGTGCCTTAATAATATCTTGCTGTAAAACTACATCTTCGATTTCTGAATAAGCCTCCAAATCTTTCTCTACTTTAGTTAAATACTCTAGTTCAGTAGCTGAAACTTCAATACTAGCAGGCAAGATATCTGCTGTTACCAATTCTAAAAGCAGGGGATTACTTTTATAATCTTCTTGATAAATATTTAGAGCTTCTTCCTTGGTCACGATGGTAACAGTTTCTGTATAATCCTTAGCTTCCATCTCAGCAGCAATTTCTTTGATTTCTTGAGTTTCTGTACTAAGATGGAAAAAGGCAATTACTTCTGGTCTAGTTTCAAAAAATTGAACAATAGCTTTAGCACCGAGCATGGTCAAAGAAAATGTGTAAGCTACAAAAAAAGTAATTGTAATCATTAAGACAGCTACCATCGCTTGGTAGGGGGTACGTCGAATATTAGTGAGTGCTGTGTTTAAAGCTTTCATTTTGTTGATTTTTTCTTTCCAAAGACTGATTTAATTTTTTTAAAACCTAATTTTAATCTTGTCTTTTTTTTGCTTGCTTCTTCAGTTTTATCTTCTTGATCTTTACTAACTTCTGAGCTTGCTTTTTCTTCATTTGTCTCGCTTTCTTCATCTACTACTTCTAAAACTAGTTTTCTTTTGCCAGATTTTTTAGCTTTTTTACTTTTTTCTTCTTTCTCAGTTTTACTGCTTTGCTCATCATCTTTTTTGGCTTCTTTCTTTGATTCAAGTTGAGCTTCCTCCTTATCTTCTTTTTTTGCTGGCTCATGCTCGTCATCGCTGTTCAAATCTAAAACTTTTTTAGCCTTTATTTTTAGTTTAGCTTTATCAGCTGTGTCTTTGACTTTTTGACCTTGATCAAGAGATATTTTGCGATATTTATTTAAAGAATCTAGCACCACTGAATCGTGAGTGGCTAATAAAAGAGTAGTTCCTAGATCATTGATCTTTTTTAAAATCTTAATAATACCTTGGCTAGTATCAGGATCAAGATTACCAGTTGGTTCGTCAGCAAAAATAAGTTTAGGGCCAGTGGCTAAAGCTCTGGCAATGCTAATTCGTTGAGCCTCCCCACCAGAAAGCTGATTAGGAAACACTAAGGCTTTATCCGTCAAAGAAACGAGTTTGAGTAAATCAGTCACTCTAGTTTCTATTTCACTCTGACTTTTACCAATAATATATAGTGGTAGAGCAATGTTCTCCCAAACATTCAAATCAGGAATTAATTTGTAATCTTGAAAAACCACTCCAATTTTACGTCTATGATGAGGAATTTGAGATTTTTTAAGTTCTTGAACAGCTTGATCCAAAAAAATAATCTCACCACTACTAGGTAGGTATTCTCTTATTAAGAGTTTCATTAAAGTAGTTTTACCACTTCCGGAAGGACCGGTGATCAAAACTAACTCTCCTGGATCAACAGCAAAATCTACATCTTGGATGGCAATAGTGCCATTGGGGAATTGTTTACTAACATCAGAAAATCTAATCATACACTAGTTATTAAAGCATTAAAAAGGGATGGAATTCAATAGAAGCTTGCTCATTAGACTTGTAGCAAAATAAAATTTAATAGCCTGCTAGGCTATTCTTCAACTGGAGCTTCACCGTCGACATTAAGTACCTCAACTCGACCAACATCCATCAGCCAACCAGCCTTTTGAGCTTTAAAAGTTTCACCTGCTACTTTGACATTCATACCTACAAACTTATCAAGATCTGTAGTGGAAGAAGTTAGATAAACGGTTTGTGATTCACCACCGGGACGGAGTAGACGATGAGAGCCTTCATCTTCAATACCACCAGATTCTAGATAACCCTCTGCTTTGTCGTCACCAAAAATGCTTTCGTCTTTGACACCATAAACATCACCATTTTTAATGGTATCACCAGCCACCCGTTGCTCTATTTCCACTGAACCACTCCCAGATCGAGATTTGCTTCTCAACTTATATGCCCCAACGCCTGTGGCTGTTCCAGCAACAATTGAGATAACAGTAATTAACAATAAAATTTGTTTAGATTTTTTTCTCATATCTCTCCTATCTATTTTCTCAGCCTCTGCTGCTTGCAGATCTTTTAATTTAAGTGAAGAGCTTTGATTGTCTCCGACAACTTTTGTTTCGTCAATATCTGTTTCTTTAGTTGTTTTACCTTGAATCGGATTTTCTGCATTTTTTGTTTTGGAATGAAAATATATTTTCTTCATAGATCTATCATAAAAGTTATTACAAAATAAGAAAAGAGTTAATTTTAAATAACTTTTGATCTTTAAATAAGATTTAACCACATCTACTACAGAGGAAATTTAAGGTCGCTGTCTACAAGAGTTATTTTCTGAGCAATCGAATTTCTGCCTCAATAAAATCATCTAATTCTCCATCTAAAACAGCTTCAACATCTGAACTTTCTACTTTAGTTCTGAGATCTTTGATTAATTTATATGGATGTAAAACATAATTGCGAATCTGAGTGCCCCAGCTAGCATGTTGATGCTGACCTTTAGCTTGCTGAAGCGCTGCAGCTTGGCTTTCTTCTTCTATTTTAGCTAATTTTGCCTTGAGCATTTTCAAAGCTTTTTCTTTATTTTGTACCTGAGATCTCTCTTCACGACACTTCACCACAATCCCAGTGGGTTTATGGCTTAGTTCTACAGCAGTATTAAGCTTGTTCACAGACTGGCCACCAGCTCCACCTGCTCGAGTAAAGTGCCAAGATAGATCTGTTTCTTTGATCTCAATCTCTTGCTCAGCAGTTAAAACTGGTAACACTTCAACCAAAGCAAAAGAAGTTTGCCTTAAATTATCTGCATTAAAAGGACTCAACCTAACCAGTCGATGAGTGCCTTGCTCAGCCTTGAGTTTGCCATAAGCATAAGGGACAATTACTTCAAAGCTAACTTCTTTAATTCCAGCTTCATCACCTCTAGATTCTGTCAAAAACTTATATTTCCAATCTTTTTTTTCAAAAAATTTAAGATACATTCTTTGCAGCATCTCTGCCCAATCCATAGCCTCAGTACCACCTTGACCAGCGTGAATAGATAAAATTGCATGGCAATGATCGTATTTACCGTTTAAATATTGTTGAATTTCTAGTTCCCGAATTAATTTTTCAGCCTGGGCAATTGTTTTTTTAATTTCTTGTTTTAGTTCTTGCTTTTCAAGCTTGCTTTTCTTATCAAGCTGCTTACTAATCGTTGAGCTTTGTTTAACTGACCGGTTAGAAGCTAGATCACTATCTAGTTTTTGACCAGATTCTGCTAGTAACTCTTTTGAAGCCTTAAGATCTTCAAGCAACTGAGTCAATTCCTCCATTTTTGCCAAGATTGACTGTAAAATAGAGATTTCTTGCATTACTTGCTGTGAGCTATCCTTTTCCCAGAAATTGGACACTAAAGTTTGCTTCTCTAAATCAGCTAGTTCTGCTTTTTTAACCGGAAGATTAAGATCAAGCAATAAATCAGAAGCTTGAGAAATAAGCTCATCGAGCTTGGATGATTTAATTTGAGACATAGAGGCTTTATTTAGATTAGGCTTTGTGCTAGTTTATTAAATTGTTTCTATATTCACTAGAATAATATTTTAAAAGCGAAGCCATTGCGTTACAGAGTTTCTGCAAAGCAGAAGAACATTCTGGCGAGAGTGGGTGAGTCTTTAAAATATTATTCTACTAAATATAAACACCCATATTTTAATTTAACTACCAAAAACTAAGTAATTCATCTGTCTGCAACAAAACATTTTTTGTCTTACCCCTGTATTCTACTGAATAATCACTAGCAGGTAAACCTGATTGTTTTTGAATTAATAGATTTGGATCCTGATCAAAACTATCTGCCAAATCAAATTCAACTAGCAATTTATCTGTTTCTTTTTCTTTAACAACTATTAAAAAACCAGTTTGTTTAAAAAGTTCTCCTTTACTATTACTAATAGTCTCTTGATCAAGTTCTTTTATAGTTTGGCCATTAAAAATTACTTTATTCACTGTCAATGAAGGGTGAGTGATTAAACGCTGGTAATTAATATATGCCAAATGATCTGCTGCTAATAAATATGGGTTTTTTGCTTGGCGTTTAACAGGAGGAGAGTTATTGTTAGTAAAATCAAGTTCTAATAGCATTTTTTGATCAGTGATTTTAATTCTTACTGTTCGAGTGATGGCTTTATTGGCTTTATTCACCCCTACATTTGACTCTAGCAGTAATAAAGATCTAAAAGATTTAGAATCTGCCCCAGATTCCAGAACTTCTAAAGCCTGCTGTGACCATTGTGAAACTGCCTCTGTTTTCAAAAAATCAATACCTGAGGGGCGATAGGGAGAACTTTGTGAAAATTTTAAAATAGGAGCCAAAGGAATTTTGAAATGATGGCTGATCTGCCCAACTACAGCATGTTTTTCAAAGATTGTCTGAATTTCTTCATTATTTGAATAAAATTGTAAATCTTTTTTTATTAAGCTATTGAGTATTAATTTTAAAACCGCCATCTGCTGATCTTGATTAGCTTCAGCTAGGCGAAACTTCAATTGATTAAAGACTATTGATAAAAAATGTTGTTTTGCCTGGCTACCTGGAAAAAACAAGTTTCTCTCTACTCTGGCCAATTCATCAAAATTGTCACTACGCACTTCTATTTGATAATCTGGCAAATAAATTGGTTCAAAAATAGCAATTAAATCTTTGGCTAAGCTTAAATTAAGAGCGATGACGCCTTCGACGTTTTCTTGCTTACCTTTGGCAAAATAGTATAAAACTTGACGGCTACTAGTTGGAAAATCAGCATGCCAGTTAGAATCAGGTAACAGCATTCCTTGACCACCGCTAAGGTACTGCTCTACTCCCTTTGGGGCTTTAACTATACCTTGAAATTGCCCAGCTGGTTCGTAAATATCTTGAATTTCTAAGTCTGCGATATGACCTTCTTTGAGATTTAATCGAGCAAATGAGCCCATAAAACCTCCTGTAGCTCTGATTTCCTGGCTATTTTGAAATAAAATTAAATAATTGCGCTCTCCAGTTAAAAAGTGTCTTATTAACTTCTCAGCATCCTCGATTAAGACGGCTGAGTTTTCAAAAAATTGTTTTTTAAATAAACGCTGTATTAAAAATGATTTTTTAAGATTATACTGGAGTTTTGTCCAATCCTGTTTAAATTTATCAACTAAAGTTTCTAGTTTTATTTGAGCTTCTTGATCTTCTTTCTTAGAAATAGTGACTGCAGATTGATCTAGAAAATCAGTGATATTTTGAGCCACAGATTCTTGAATAAGAGCAGCATCAATAATTAATATCAAAGATTGTTGCCAGCTTTCTAGTTCTGGGCTGAGTTTTAATGTTAAGATTGAGACTGATTTAGGGAAAAAGCTAGCTCTTTTGGCAAATTTGGCTGCCTTATTAAAATTTAATTTTTTCAAATATTTTACAGTTTGCTTAGTATAAAAAAGGGAAATTAGAAAAGATAGAAAAAAAGAAAAAATTAACAAGCATAACAAGCACTTACTTAACATTTTTTTTTCTTTTTTGATTAAAAAAAGTGAACGTTTAAATTTAGGCTGCCATCTAGCAAACAGTTGGTATTTTTCTTTGTCCATTTTAATCATCTCGAATTATAGTATACAGTTTAATTAATTTGAGATGTGTATAATAAAATCATGTCCAAAAAAAATAACAATGTAACTTTGTATATTTTACACGGCTGGATTGTTGATCCAAAAATTGAAAGTCGTTGGCAGAATTTTATTGACTTGCTTAAAAAAGCCAAAATTAAAGTCAAGTTTTTAAAATTGCCAGGTCTATCGAGTCAGTCTAATAAAGTTTGGACACTAAATAATTATCTATCTTGGCTTAAAAAAGAAATTGCAGACTCGAAAAAGATCATTCTTCTAGGTCATTCCTTTGGTGGACAATTAGCTATTCGTTTTGCTGCCACTTACCCAGAAAAAGTTGATAAACTAATTTTAATTGCTAGCTCAGGTATTAGAGATCATTCCCTTAAAGCAATTTTAAAAAGAAAATTCTTTTTAGTGCTAGCCAAAACTGCAAAATTTGTTTTTAAGGATCATGCTTTTAAAAAAATTCTTTACATACTTACAGGCGAACGTGACTACTACAATGCTCCTGCTAATATGAAAAAAACTATGGTCAATATACTGGAAGATGAAATCATAGCTGATTTGGATAAAATTCAAGCTCCGACCTTAATAGTTTGGGGAGAGCATGATCAAGCCACACCTCTAAAAAATGCCTATTTTAAAAAAGAAAAAATCAAAAACAGTCAATTAAAAATAATTAAAGGAGCTAGACATTCACCAATGTATACTCATGCTCAGACTACAGCTAAGCTGGTAATTGCTTTTTTGAAAAAAAATAAATATGAATAAATCCCACTATCTACTGAGCATCATTGCTTTTTTACCTTTTATTTTTTTAAGGTTGGCTCGTTGGTTAGCAATTATCCAACAAAAAGAGTACCGGCTTGATCGTTTTCTTTTATTTTTGAAATCTGATGAAGGTAAAAAGGATTTTCTCAAATTACTGCCAAAAGCTCATGAGCTCAACCGTAGCGGCCTAAAAAGACCTGTGCTCACAAAGAGAATTTTATTAGTGGCCATGCTAACAACTCTTATCACAGCTGGCATATTATTAGTTGACACGCTTTACCCAATTTTTATCTTAATTATATTTTTAATTTATCTACTCTTACCATTGATAATTTTTATAGCCACTCTGCCTACTGCCTTAGTTTTTGAATTAACTGCAAGAAAAAAATTGAATCAAGCTGCTACCAAAATAAAGGCTGCTAAACCTCTCATTATTGGTATCACTGGTAGCTATGGTAAAACTACTACTAAACTCATTTTAGCCCATGTTCTTAAACAAAAATTTAAAACCTTTGCTACTGAAAAATCATTTAACACTAAATATAGTCTGCCGCTAAGTATTCTAAAAAACTATCATGGACAAGAAATTGCCATTATTGAATACGCAGCTTATACGCAAGGAGAAATAAAGTTTCTAACAAAATATTTTAAACCAAATATAACCATTATTACTGGCCTGACTGCCCAACACCTTGGACTCTTTGGAACTGTAGATAATATTATCCAAGCCAAGGCTGAACTAATTAGGGCTCTGGATGATAAATCATTAGTTTTTTGTAATGCCATTGATCTAGGAAGCAAGCAAATCTGTCAAGCTGGTGCTGCTACAAAAAGTATAGCTTTTTCTGGTGATGAGGCTGTAGTTAAAATTAAGGATGTTGGACTAAATGAACGTGCTGAGCTTTATTTCACTTGGAAAGGTCAAAAAATCCAAACAAAATTAATTGGTGAGCATTATTTGGACGCTATCAAAGCTAGCATTGCTGTAGCTAAACATTTAAAAATGACTGATCAAGATATTACCAAAGCTCTTAAAAGTCTCAAAGTAACTGATTACATGATCAAGTTAAAAAAAGGTAAAAATCAAAGTTTAATCATTGATGACGGTAAAACTTCCAACCCCACTGGTTTTAAAGCAGCTTTAGATATCCTGCAACAATTCTCAAATAAAAAAATAGTTCTAATTACTAGTGGCATAGTTGATTTGGGCAAGCTTTCTAGTGAGATTCATATGGAAATTGCGAGCAAGGCAGAAAAAATTGTTGATTTATTGTTATACACAGGGCTGGATGGCCAAGAGGAATTTAAATCAGTTTTTGGAGCGCGTTTTGAAAATCAAAAAACAGTAATCAAAAATTCTATTCAGTATTTTGATGAAAATACTGTCATATTAATTGAAGGACATATTCCACAATGGGTGAGAAAAGAATTATGAAAAGCATCTTTAACAGCCTTGGCTCTAACTATGATTGGCAATTTGCTAAATTAGCTTTGAGCCAAATATTTAAATCTCAAAAGTCTGCTCTTGCACAAAAAAATTTAACTAAGTTGAAAGAATTACTGGAACAAAATTTTCAAGGTCGAGCATTGCTCTTTTATAAAGGACGTGATGCTATTGAATTTACTTTAGAGGCTGCAGGCATTTCGTCAGGTGATGAAGTTCTGACTCAGGCTTTCACTTGCTATGCAATTGAAGAAGCAATTCTCAGAACTGGTGCCAAGGCAGTTTATGTAGACATAGCTAAAAATGAATTAAATCTTTCGGTAAAAACACTCAAACAAGCTTTAGAAAAAGCTAGCAATCCTAAAGCGGTGATAGTACAGCATAGTCTTGGCACAATAGCTGATATTCTAGCAATTAAAAAATTTTGCCAAGAAAACAAGTTACTATTAATTGAAGATTTAGCTCAAGGTTTGGGAGGAGTTGATAATCAAGGAGAAGCTCTAGGTAAATATGCTGATGCAGTAATCTTATCATTTGGTAGGGATAAAATCATAGACACTGTTGCTGGCGGAGCAGTGATTTTAAAAAATGAGAAAATCAAAGCTCAAGCTCCAAAGAAAACTGGTTTAAAAATACGGTATCTCGTCCGAGATTTATCTTATCCTTTTCTGACATTGCTAATTCGCCAAACTTATGATTGGAAAATAGGGAAATTAATCCATTTTTTGGCTAAAAAAATTAAGCTGATAAAAAATCCCACTTTGGCAACTAATCAACATTATCTTCCTATGCCAGCACCCTATGCAGAACTAGCTTTAAAACAGTTTAGTCAATTAAAGCAACAACTTACACATAGAAAAAAAATTGCCCAACTGTATTTCAAGGAACTAGATGTTTTAGCAAAAAAGGCTCAAATTAGAATCATCACTCGCCAAAAAGATCTAGTACAAGGATCAAATTTGCGTTTTTCTCTCACAGTAGCTGAACCACAAAAACTAATCAGTTTTTTAGCTAAAAATAAAATCTATCTAGCTGATCGCTGGTATCGAGCTGCAGTAGATTGTGGTAAAAATAATTGCCAAACTAGTTATCAAGTAGGGAATTGCCCTCAAGCGGAAAAAATGGCAGCCAGCATTATTAATCTGCCAACTCATCAAAATATTAAAATTAAAGATGCCCAGAGGATTGTCCAAACTATTGAAAACTGGACAGTTGATACTAATTAAAATGATGAAATCATATGCAAGAACTATCCTGCCAACTAATTGACAATAAAAAAAGCTGGGAAAACTTTATTCTTTCTAGAGCTGAAGCTAATTTTCTTCAATCAAGCAACTGGGGAGAATTTCAAAAAAAATTGGGAAAAAAAATATTCCCTTTGGGCCTATTTGAAAATCAAAAACAAATCGCTGCAGCTTTAATCATTAAAGAAAAAGCTAAAAGAGGTAATTATCTTAGCATTGCTGGAGGACCACTTTTGGATTGGCAGAAAAAGGATGCGTTGGAACAAGTTCAGTTTCTGATAGCAGAAATTAAAAAAATTGCCAAACAAGAAAATTGTCTATTTATCCGTTTTCGCCCACAGGTAAAAGATTCTCCAGAAATCAGAGCTTTAGTAAAAAAGCTAGCTGCTCAAGAATCACCGATGCACCTCACAGCTGATTTAACACTGCAATTGGATCTTAATCAAAGCGAGGAAGAAATCTTGGCTGGGATGAGAAAAAACACTCGCTATGAAATCAGAAAAGCAATCAAAAAAGGTATTACTGTTGAAAATTCTCAAGACCCAGCTGAGATTAAAGAATTTTATCAACATCAACTCTATTTAGCAGAAAAGCATAGTTTTGTGCCTTTTTCTTATCAATTTTTATATCAACAATTCTTAAGCTTTGTAAAAGACGATCAAGTAATGCTTTTTCATGCCTATCATGAGAATAAATTACTTGCCTCAGCTTTTATTATCTTTTATAACAAAGAGGCAGTTTATCATTATGGTGTTTCAACAGCTGAAAACCAACGCTTGCCAGGCTCCTATGCCTGCCAATGGGCTGCTATCAAGGAAGCAAAACAAAGAGACTGCCTGAGGTATAATTTTTGGGGAATCGCCCCTGAAGATCAAAAAAAACATCGTTTTGCTGGCGTGTCCTTATTCAAACGTGGCTTTGGTGGTCAAGAAGTTCAATACTTGCCAGCTCATGATATCGCAGTCAGCAAATTTTATTTTGCTACTAAGATGTTTGAAAAAATTAGAAAAAAAACTAGGAAATTATAAGAACCTATTTCCTTTTTACATCATAACTCTCTAAATGCCTTAAAAAAATTGCTGGTGGATCTTCCAAAAGAAATTGTTGAAACTCCTGGTAAACTGCCAAACGATCTTTTTGTTCAATTGTCTTTCTACCTTTTTCCAGCAAACTATCAATTCTGGTATTCTTATACTTGGTCAAATTTGTAGGCTGGCTAGAGTGCCATAAAAAATATTGGTCTGGGTCAGTTGGCGATTCTTGAGCTAATAATAATAATTGAAAGTCAGCAGTATCAGGAAAATTTGTAACTTTAATATTTACTGTAATTTTAATGTTTTCACACAAATCTTTATTTTCAACATCATCACTGTTTTGGCAAGCTTCAAATGCTTTTTGACCAAACTCTTCCCATTCCTTTTTCATTTGTTCTGCCTCTTTAATAAAACTAATGGTAGTGGTGAGCTTTAAATCCATTTTCTCTGGAGGAAGGGCATCTAAAATTCTCTCAACCGCCCTATCCAAATCTTTTCTATATGACTTACCACCTTCAAGATAGACCCAAGATTCTGGATCAATGGGACCTAAAGCTCGCTCTTCTCCTTCTGGTTTGCTAATAGCATAAGCCAGAGCCTGTCGAATATTTTTAGCTAAGACCGGATCTGAGTTATTAAAAAAAACAGCTAAATATTTATTTGTTCTAATTTTCTTTTCTACTTCTATATTTGACCAATTATATAAATCACTTTCCGTGATAATATCGTTTAAAATATCAACCTCACCTCTTTTAAAAGCTAATATTGCATCAGCTTCTGTTAAATAAAATCTATAAATCAATCTTTTTTCAGGAAGATCAATCACTAACTCTTCTAGACGGTTAGCTTTTTTCTTATAATCAAGAATTTTGGCATTACCGATTCCAATCAGAGTTGGCCTTTCAAAAAATAAGAGATGTTTCTGTTTTGCTTCTCTAAAAATTGGTTCTGAAACAATACTAGGAAAAGGAGCAAATGGCTCTGGCAATTTAAAAATTACATCATTAGCTGTATAGATTGTCTCCACATCTCGAAAATTATATTTTACATCCTCTGGGACCAAATCCTTACCATCTTGCCACTGGATATTTTTTTTAATAATGAAACGATAAGTTTTTTCATCATCTTCCAAACTCCAACGCTCAACAAGTAAAGGGTTGACTGTTTTATCACTCAAAATATTAGTCAAACCTAAACTCAAAACTTGTTTGATCTCTGAAGGCAGAGAATGTAAGTTGTATTCGCCAATTACAGCAATATATTCTTTTTTTTTGATAGTAATTTTTCGAGCGGTAAAAGGAATAATTAGACTGAAAAATATAATTGCAAAAAGTAAAGAAGCAAAAAGCAGAAAACCATGTTTCTTAGCGTAAGTAGTCAGATACCAATATATTTTTCTCATCTTCTTAGAAGCTTAAAACTAAAAGTATACAAGGCAGTTGTATAACTTAAATAAGCACCAATGCAATTGAACTAAAGGTAAATAAAATAATTGCTACAATGCTAAGATAAAAAACTAGCTTTTCTACTCCACGCCTAGTATGATAAGTTTCACCTCCGCCACTCCAACTGCTGCCAAAGCCAGAACCCTGAGCTTGAAGCAAAATCAGGCCAATAATTAAAACTGATAAGAGAATTTGAATCAATGGTAAGTAATTTTGCATAATGTTATTTTACACTACTCATAGATTAGAATTATTACTAAATGAAATTTGGCCCGCATTTACTCAAGTTCTTATTTTTTAATAACTCTATTACTTGGCAACATCCTGAGCTCTTGTCTCTCTAATCACTGTCACTGTCACTGTACCTGGATAAGTTAAATTAGATTCGACATCAGTTTTAATTTTACCAGCTAAAACAGTTACATCATCCTCTTTAGATTGTTCAGGGGACAGAAGCACCCTTAATTCTCTACCAGCCTGAATAGCATAAGCTTCCTTAACTTCTTTGTAAGAGCTTGCTATTTTCTCTAATTCTTCTAATCTCTGTACATATTCATCAAAATTTTCATACCTAGCTCCTGGTCTGGCTCCAGAAATAGCATCAGCAATATAAACTAAGATTTGTTCAGTGCCAGTAAAAGGTTCATCTTCATGATGCTGGGCAATACAGTCAATTATTGGCTGCGGCATGCCGAATTTTTTAACAAGCTTGACACCCAATTCAACGTGACTACCATCACCTTCATCGACTACTTTACCTACATCATGCAGTAAACAACCTAATCTCACAATATTGACATCTGCCTTAACCTCTTGAGCTAACTTGACTCCTATCTTTGTTTCTTCAAGAGTATGGTCTATCATATTTTGGCCATAAGAGAAACGATACTTAAATCTTCCTAAAATCTTCATCAATTCATTGGGTAAGTTATAAACTCCAACTTCGTGACAAAGTTTTTTGCCAGCTTCAAAAATAATTTTGTCAACTTCCTTTTTCACACGATCAACCACTTCCTCAATCCGAGCTGGTTGGATTCTACCGTCTTTAATTAATCTTTCTAAACTAATCCTAGCAATTTCTCTTCTTACTGGATCAAAAGAAGAAAGTTTTACTTCTGTTGGAGAAGAGTCTAAATCAACATTAACTCCCGTTTTTCTCTCAAAGGTATGAATATTTCTACCTGATTTACCAATAATTTTACCCTTAATTTCTTCGTTTGCTAAAGTAACTACCGACACTGTGTATTCAGCTACATAATCTGTAGCTCCATGTCTCATAGCAGAAACTAGAATTTCTTTAGCTTCAGCATCAGCAGTGGCTTCTGCTTTTTCTTTTTTTTGTCTAATTAGTTGCGCCATTTCCTTAGTTAACTGCTTTTCTAAACCATCTAATAAAATCTTCTTAGCCTGATCTTTATTCATTCCAGAAATCTCTTCAAGACGCTTTAACAATTTTTTCTTACTTTTTTCAAGCTGTTCTTTTAATTGAAAATTTTCAGTAGATTTTTCATTTAATTCTTTTTCTTTCTTGTCCATCTGACTTAAACGTTCATCCAATCGATCCAGCTTTCTTTCCAAAAAATTTTGCTGTTTCATTAACTGCTTTTCAACTTCATGAGCTTTTTTTTCTGCTTGAGAACGAATAGCTAAAGCTTCATCCTTAGCTTCAACAATGATTTCCTTAGCTTGGGCTTTAGCCTCTCTAAGAGTAGCATCAAAATTAACTTTGGCTACTGGCTTAAACTGTGTAGGAGCCTGAGGCTTTAATGCTTTTTTAGTAGAATCCTGAGGACCAAATTTTCTTTTTACTTTAGCTGCTGGTACTTTTTTTATGGTTTGTTTTTTACTGCTTTTAACAACAGCTCCTTTAGATTTTTGTTTGCCAAATAAAACTGACAAATTATTAAAAAATGACATAACATCCTTTCAATCATTAACTTCGCACTTCTACCATGATCAATTCTGATCACTATTCGAGAGCACGAGTTTTAGTTCACTATCAAACTATAACATGCAAACAAAATTGAAATACAATTATGAAGAAAATTAATTATTTTAGGTGACTACAAATAAGAACTAAATTATTAGGCGATAGTTTTAATATTTGTTGACACATACTTAATAAATACTAAATTCATATAATTAATAATTATCATAGCTGATAAACGTTTGCACGTGTTGCTATTATAAATTTGACAGATAAAATAGTCAATGGAAATATTTAAAATCTCTAAAAAATAAAGTTTGATATATAGCTAAATTTTAGAATTATTCTCCTGAATTTTTTTCCAAATTTCCTTTTCTATTTCTTTCATTAGAGCTTTATCTTCCTTAAATTTAGCTTTAACTGACTCTCTACCTTGAGCTAATACGTCACTTTTATATTTATAAAAACTGCCGCTCCTGACCAATACACCCTGTTCCAAGCCAATATCAACTACATCACCTTCTCTGGAAACACCAAATTCATCCATGTCAAACTCAGCAATCCTAAAAGGAGGAGCCACTTTGTTTTTCTTTACTTTCACGCGATGCCTGCTACCTACTACTTTATCTCCCTCTTGAATATTGCCAATCTTTCTAATATCTAATCTTTGAGAAGCATAGAACTTGAGGGCATTTCCACCGGTAGTTGTTTCCGGGCTACCAAACATTACCCCAATCTTCATTCTAATTTGGTTAGTAAAAATAACTAGAGTTTTGGTTTTATTAATAGCTGCAGTCAGTTTCCGCATAGCTTGAGACATTAACCTAGCTTGAGTACCCATTTGGTGATCACCCATTTCTCCTTCAATCTCTGACTTAGGGACTAAGGCCGCCACTGAATCAACTACTACTAGATCAATCCCTCCTGAGCGAATTAAAGTCTCAGCAATCTCCAAAGCTTGTTCGCCATAGTCTGGTTGTGAGATAAGCATATCATCTAAATTAACACCAATTTTTTTAGCTCTAATGGGATCAAGGGCATGTTCTACGTCAATAAAAGCAGCCACACCACCTTTTTTTTGTACTTCTGCAATCGCATGTAAACAAATAGTGGTTTTGCCAGAAGCCTCTGGGCCATAAATCTCAACAATTCTACCTTTGGGGAAACCACCCACACCCAGTGCTAGATTAAGCGCGAGTGAGCCTGTTGAAACAGTGGGAATCTTAGCCATGTTTTTTAATGACTCACCCATTTTCATTATTGAGCCTTGACCAAAATTTTTCTCAATCTGCTTCATAGCAATATCAACTGCCTGTAAACGACCTTGTTGCTGCTGATTATTATTTTTATTATTTAACTTGTTTGATTTTTTCTTCATATCTCCCTTACTGGACAGGCAGCTTAATAGTTAATAAACAGAGTTTATTTCGCGTTTAGTCTACTGTAAAATAGGCTATTGCTTATCTTTTATATATAAAACTTTAAAAAAAGTATAGTGGACGATTATTACAAAAACTGTAACTTTTGCCATTTTGCTTTAAGTTTAAAATCTGCGCAGCAAGCTGGCTATTAATTTTTTGTAACACCAGGATAAATTGCGCGATTTTTAGAAATTTAAAAAAACGGGGATTGGCGCAGATGGCTAGCGCGCACGCATGGGGTGCGTGAGGTCGCCGGTTCAAGTCCGGCATCCCCGACAATTAAAAAAGAATAGCTGCACAAAAAATTATAAAAAGCTACTCCTGCATCTACAACACCACCGCTAGATGCAAAAATGAAATACAAAATATCGGGATTTTCTTTTCCAAAAAGCTGAAGTATCTATTGTTCAATCAACCTCTAGAGGAATTTTTTTCTGCAACCATTTGGAGGCTTTTTCATAAAAGGTGAGTTCTGGCTTTTCCTGAAGTAAGACTTCTGACAAAATATCAGTAAGTGCTTGTTTATCCTGATTAGCAAGCAAAAGAGTAATCCTACCAGGAAAACGGATAGTTTCTATCTGGAGTAGCTCATCTGAAAATTTTTTAGTATACCAAAATCTTCCCAACTCTTCCCAATAATAGAGATTTTTATCAACTTTAATGCCATAAGTAGTAAGCTGGTTTTTAACTTTTCCGGGAGGAATGACTGACAAAACATAAACTAAAAATGAAACTGAAATTACGACGGCTACAGGGAAAATTCCTTGACCAGCAAAAATCAAAATCAAAGAAACTAAGAGAGCAATCACTGCCACGGTGGTGAAAAATTGTTTTTTTCTTTTTTTAAAAGGTCTGCTAGGAGCTTCCCATTCTAAAATTGTTTGTTCAGGCAAAGGCTTATACCAACCTGGGGCTACCTTGGATTTTTCTTGCTCAACATCAGGGAGTTCGTAATCAGCAGCTTGCTGGGCTGGCGTAACTATTTTTGGATCACCCGCAGCTGGCATTCCTGCATTAGCTTGAGCAGTCGTAGCAGTATTATTGACTTGAGCAGCAGCTGTTTGCTTTGGCGGAGTTGGAGCTTGAGTGATTTCAGCTGGCGCAGTAGCAACAGTTGGTCTCCTTGTAGTATCAGCACTTGTTGACAAAGGTCTAGAACTTGGAGCTGCTTGAATATTAGAGCTTGTAGCATCAGGCATTTTTCTTTGTCCAACCCCTTGCTTACTAAACTGTTGACTCACAGTTGGATTAAGTCTAGGCTGTTGTCGAGCCGCTCTTTGCTTTCTTAATTTTTCTAAATAATCATTAGAAGAAAGAACAGCACGCTGAGCAGTTTGCTTTGAATTGTCTGTCATTAAAGATTATCTATATTAATAGTTCAATATTACTATACACGAAAAGGATAATACGAATAAAGATGCAGAGATGGTAAAATATAAAGATCTCTGATCTAGAATATGAAAAAGGAGAGTTGGCCGAGTGGTTATGGCGCTGGTCTTGAAAACCAGTGGGAGCAATCCCTCACAGGTTCGAATCCTGTACTCTCCGCCATTTACAAATAAGTAATAATTATAGCTCTTTTACTGAAATTAAAATTGCTTTAAACTATTCACACTAATCATGAAAACAGTTGTTGTTTGTGCTTCTAAAAAATATAAAGATGAGGTTCGAGCTTTTTGCAAAGAGTTGGAAAAATTAGGTGTTGTAGTTTTTGAACCAAATATTAGTGAGCCAATTCATGAGGACGCTTTTATCAACTCCAAACATGTAACTAAAACTATTTTTAAAGGATTGACTCTTGAGCATTTTGATTGGATTAGAAAAGCTGATCTTTGTTACATCTATAATAAAGACAATTATGCTGGAGCAAGTGTGAGCATGGAGATGGGTTTTGCCTGTGCTCTTGGTAAAACTATTTATGCCTTAAATGAAAAAACAGGCGATCCTTGTAGGGATTCCCTCATTGATAAAGTAGTAAAAACAGCGACAGAGTTAGCAAAACTTTTGGGTTGTAAAAAATAAAAAATTTAAACTACTAATATTAGTCACTTTATCTTTTTCTCGCTACGATGCTAGCAAACCGAGTTTTCCAATCTTTATTAGTTTCCATTCCTAAAAGTTCAACTAGAAGCCTAGCAGCTTCTGGAACTATAAACTGTTCTAAAGCTCCTGGTCTACCTGCAAGTGGATAATCAGCAGTAAAATACCACTTGCCTTTTCTTACCAATGGCTGAGTACCTCTACGTCCAGAAAGATCATTAGTGGGTTGATAGTTATAATAAACAGCTTGATCTCTTAAGCTTTCGAAAAAAGCAGCAGTTGTCTGTCTTTGGGCCACTACTATATGTGATAAGCGCCTATGCATTGACTGTGCTGCATAATTTAGAGTAGCAATCATAGTCAAGACTGCTGCAATAGTTTCTCCAGGTGTAACCATTGTTCTATCTTGATAAGGCCAAAAAGTTAAAGAAGAAGCAATAATATCTGAGTGACTTACTCCTAGTGGCAATTGAATTCCAATGGGAGAACAATTATCCCAAGCTCTAGCTGGAAAATAATCAATCTGTCCACCACCAAAATCTATACGAGGATTTGCTTGCCAACTAATTGAAAGTTGAGGACGATCTTCTTTACCTTCTATTACTTGTATACCCAATAAAGGCCTTATTGTGTTCATCGTTTCATTAGGTATAGCCAGTCTTCTATCAAGAGAAGACAATCTTAAAGGTAGAGAAAGAACAGAAGGGCTTCTGCGCCTCTCTGATAAAAAACTCATAATCGTCAATGAATATTTATTATGTATTTATATTATACAAACAACTTCTGCCTTATTTCAAGGCTTTTGCCTAGGAAAAATTGTAAACACTCTTAACTTTAAACTAAATTTCAGGTAAACTACCTTTTCAGAGGAAGTGTCGCATAGTGGTCAATTGCACACGCCTGGAAAGCGTGAGTCTTCGGACTACGTGGGTTCGAATCCCACCACTTCCGCCATTGTGCACGAATGGTCACATAGAGAATCTGTTTGTGGCTGGATTCTGATCAAATTATTCAATTAGGTTTATATGTAGTAAGCTATGAAAGAAAATCCTAAATCTCGAACAATTGAACCAAACCAATTGCCCAATATCAACTTTGTGGAACCTGACTCAACTTTATTGACTAAGTTGTATGATGAGTTAGAAATTATAGCAAATAATTTAGGTTTACAACTCAATTTACCAACTTTACCAAAAAAAGGTTTTCTTTTAGGACCATTAACTTCTCAACAAGAAGGAGCAGTCCTTCAATTGCTTGGTCATGAATATGCCAGTGCTGCGGTTAATCTCCAAGACAAACTCAAAGAAATTCCCGTGAGGGAGAATAATGAAAGGATGGTTTCGCTTCCTAAAATATTCGAAAAAGAAGATCTCCCATTAAGTTTATCCAGTTTACCATTTCATGAAGCATGTGGAGAATGGGGTGGGAAATTGCGGGTGTTTTGGGTAAGAGAAAGAGTAGCTGAAAGAATAGTAAAAGCAGCTAAAGCTTTACAAGCTATAGGCGTTATTCTTCATTTAGAAGATGCTTTTCGTCCAGTAGGAGTACAGGAAGGATTATTTTATCGCCGAATTAAAATGATTCTTCAACAACATCCAGAATGGAAAAAAGACTGGGACAAAGTATGGATCGAGGCTAGAAGTAAAACTGCTATTTGTCCATGGATGGCTGGGCATAAGTCAGGTGCTGCGATTGATATTACGCTCAGATATAGCTACGGTAATCCTTTACCCTTAGGTAATAAATATCCAGAAGGTGGTCCCAAGGTTGCAGTACATTATCCTTATATGACTCAAGAGCAATGGTCAACTGTTCAGCTTTTTACGATGGCCATGGAAATGTCAGGATTAAGAATTTATCCTTATGAAAATTGGCATGCTTCATTTGGCGACCTCTCTGCTGGTATTGCTCCATTCTCGGCTAGTCAAGTAACCAATCATTATACGGCAGACTACGGACCAATTAAAAATTTTGATTTAAAGACAGGTGAAATTGAGCCATACGAAGTAGAGGATTACTTTTCACCATTTTTTACTAAAGAAGAATTGTTAAACCAATTAGCTTAGATATAAATTATTTAGCTTCAAATATAATTTTTTCTTTAGTTATTCTATCCATTTTATCAACATCGACTTCCCATCCTCTGCCTATGGTTTGGGGAACACATATAAAAGCACCTCCTAGTTCTCTATCCATAATCGTCTTGCTTGGATCTTGCTCATCTTTAAAGTAAGCTGCTGTTCCAGAGATATCAGATGGTAAAGTTACTCCTTCGTGCGTTGCCATGGCTAATGAATGTGCTTTGCCTGGTGCAGTTAGTTCGACCGTTCCTCCAATCCATGTATCAACTCCTTGCTGTTGGCAAAGCTCTATCATTGATTTAGCAATATCAAGGCCACCTACTCTATTAACTTTGATATTGATAATTGGTATGCCTCCGTTTAGTGCCTGCCTTAAATCATTCATTGTATGAATACTTTCATCTAAGCAGATTCTGCCAGGTATGTCTTTTTTTATGAAAAGTGTTTGCAAAGCTATGTGATTGACAATATCATTATGTGCAAGTGGTTGTTCAATCATTAATAAACCCATAGCTCCATAATCTAGCAGAAGCTGTAGATGTTCTCTATTTTCAAAGTCAAAAGAAGAATTGGCATCAATCATTAGTAAAATCTCAGAGAATCGCTGACGAATTTTAGCAACTTTTTCGTAATCTTGTTTTGTTGGACCGACTTTTATTTTTATTCTTCTAAATTTATCTTTGACAACTTTTTCTCTAATTTGTTCAAATGTTGCGTTTTTGGGTATGCTTACTCCAATTTCGACTCTATTTTTTTTGCCACCTAAGAGTTCATAAAGAGGTACGCCATTTCGGTAAGCCTCAGCATCAATATACATATTAGCAAATGCGGCTTGGAACATTGTGTGGCCAATTAAATATCCTAAAGAGTCTACTGCTTCACGAGGGTTATCAAAATTTTTGCCTAAGAAGTTTTGAGCCAACACTTTGAGAAGTGCCCAAGCTTCTACAGTTGATTCAGAACTATATATTGGTAATGGAGTCGTATCTATTTCACTCCAAGCTTCAGTGCCATCTGAGGTAAAACCTTGAAGGGCTATAATATCTCTTTGAGGTCCGATATTTCTTTGTAACCCTCGGACGTCTCCCAAAGAGAAAACATGCTTCATTTCTGGAACAAGATATCTGGCCTCAAGTCTTTCAAACTTCATAGGAATTATTCTTCAAGAGCATATTGTAAAGAAAAGAGAAGAACATATGCGTCTCCTTTATCATAGTCAAGCTCATCGAAAGATACGCCGTCACAAAAAGGTCTTTCTTTTGTAAGCATATGCCCGTAACAACCAGGGATTAGTATTCTGTCTAACTTATAATCAGCAATAAGACCTCTTTCCTTATAGCTCTCTAAGACAGCTTGAATCCCTGCTTGTACTCTAGGATTTTGGGTTCTAGTAAAAATAAGAGGAAGCTTACGATCCAATGCAATACCCACCCTGCCTTCATTCATTTTTTTATAGAAACCAGTGCCTTGCCTTTCTTTATCAATGGTAGCTCCTGCTAAATAACATCCTTGTACATCGGAAAATTCGGAAGATTGAAATATTTCGTTCGGAGAGCCAAACACTGTACTACTAAAGGCAAAAACTTCACCGCTTTCCCTATCAATATTTACAGTTACAACGTCGCCTTGAATATGATGTAGAGTATCTTCAGCTGTTGTGTCCATTCCACTTCCGGACACACAACGTAAGATTCCCTGCACAATCATTGGGTCTAGTTGAGAATAATCAGTAACATTTTCAAAAATGTGTTCAATGTAATCTGGAGTTGCTTCGGCGGGGTTTGCCATAATGTTTCTTTCCGGGCAGATAAGGAGTATATACTATATTATTTGATATACATTGAGATACCCTGTTTGTCAATATCTATTTGCTCAAATATCAAGTTAATTAAATTTGTGCTTGAAAAAAAGTAACAATTTAGTAAAATTTAGTTATAAATTCAAAGATCCGGATGGTTGGAACCGGGGAGAAGTGCAAAAGTATGCAACGGAGCCGAAACCGTTAAAGACAGGAACGAGTGTCGTAATAACGGAGCTCGTCAATGAATAAGGTTATCTTAATAATTGGCGTTGCTCTCCGAATAAAATAAGGAGAGCTTTTGCTTTTCGAGGATAACAAAACAAGGTGGCACCACGAGATTAACTCGTCCTTGTAAAAATTTATCATTGATTAAGTGATAAGTTTTACATTGACGGGTTTTTTATTTTTAGAAAGGTGATATGAAAAAAAACAGAATAATCGGTTTGATTGGTGGTATGGGACCTTATGCAAGCGCCTACTTTTATAAGCTTTTATTAGAAAAAAGCAGTAAAGAGTTTGGGGCAATTAATAATAATGATTTCCCTGAGATTCTGATAGATTCCATACCAGTTCCGGATTTTATTTCTGATACAAATCAATTAGAACACGCTAAAGATATGTTGATCTCCCGTGTTGGAAGGTTAAATACCTACGGTTGCACATCCATTGCGATGGTTTGCAATACAGGACATATTCTTTATCCTGATTTAGCAGAAATCTCTAATAAAGTCAATTTTATCTCCATGATACAAGCTGTAAGTAAAGAAGTTCAAAAATTAAGATTAAAAAAAGTTGGAATTTTTGCTACTAAAATTACTTTGAAAACAAGGCTTTATCAAAAAGCTTTTGAGGGAACTGGTGTTGAAGTCATTCTGCCAACTAACGAGATTATAGTAATGCATGAAAAAATTATTAGAGATGTTATTGCCAGTGGTCAAACAGAAAAATATGAAAAGCTACTTTCTGACGAAACAAAAAAGTTTACTCACAAACAATCCTTAGATGGAATTATCTTGGGTTGCACAGAGTTGCCTTTGGTTTTCCCCAAAGATAAATTTAACAATATTATTGATTGTTTAGATATATTAGCAGATTCCTTGTTGAATGATTATTATTCATAGATGGGAAAACAAAAATGATAGAGATAGTAGTATCCACGGTTGCAAAAAATATAAACAAATAGTATAAACTGTTCATTAACCGCTATGAATTTTGAAAAACTGTTATCAACCAGAGGCCTAGTTAAACATTCTCCAACTTCAGATGAATTATTACGCCGTTCTCAATTGGTTAATCCAGAACCACTCAGTCTTTTTTATGGTGAAACTTATGATGACAAAGGCAATCCCATAGATAGTATGAAATACTATCTTTTTTTGTCGTTGCTAAGCGAAGCATTAAGGCAAGAGGGAGCAGATGCCAAACCAACCATTCTGGTAGCAGACAGTGCCGCTTGTAGAAACGTAGGGCAAAATCTTCAGGAACGCTACATGCAACTTGGTGAAGAAAGAGCAAAGTTTATTAGACGTGTGAATAAAATTTATGATACTGGATTGCGCATCGTTAAAATGAGCGAGTATATTCACTCACCAGAATTTTTAGAAGAAAGACAAAGAATCATTGAAATTTGCTTAGCTAATCCTGAGCTCATAGCTTTGGTTGAAAAAACTGTTCCAGAATCAAAATTGGATATTGAGAGAGAAAAAGGTTTTTTCTACTCTTTTGATGAAATAACAACAATTATCGATTTGGATTTAAAAGTGGGACCTCCACGCGAAGATCTCTATGATGAATTAGCCAGGAGAATTGCTCATGACAGAGGGCAGATGGGAGTAATGTCTTTATTTTTGACTCCAACCTTTCCGCTCGGTATGAACTGGGCTTATTTTTTTAAGAATGAAGGAATAGAAGATCATGGTATTACCGCTTATAAAGCAGGTAGCAAAGGTCTGCAAAGAAATAGGGTTGTAGTTGAACGTTCAACGTCTGATTACATTCAAAATTTAATAAGAAATTCCTTTATTTCTACGAATCCAAATCTGCCTAATCCAACTTTAGATATTGGTATTATTTGCGAAATGGCAAAAAGACGATTGACCGACGATGATAGTCCTATTACCCTTGCTGATGATTTTTATGATGGTCTTATTACTGAAAAGCAACTAAAAGAAACGGTAGCTAGAGAGGTGGAAGAAGTTGTTTTATCCCAATTTTAATTATGCAAAAAATCTATATTAATTTACAAATAGTTGATGAAACAATACTTTATTTGTCTAGATTTTTACAGACTTTAAAACCAGAGGAAATATTATGAAAGAAGGATTTCAGCCATCGCCCGAAGAAATGGCCCAACAAGATTATGAAGCAAAACTCTCTAAAAAGCGAGAAGAAAAAGACTACTATCGTAATAAATCTGAGCAACTAGATTTGGAACCAATTACTCGTTTTGTTGAATATCATCCTAACCCTAGTGAACTTATGAAAATGGGTATTACCTTTGCACATAGAGATTTACAAAGTGTGGTTGACGCTATGGCTGAGGGACAACCTTGGGCAGTTGTATCTGGTTTAAATCCCTCAGGTCCACTGCACTTTGGACACAAACAGGTATTTGATGAACTGTTGTGGATGCAACGACAAGGCGCTGAGATTTATATCCCCATTACTAATGATGAAACCTATGTAGTTGGAAAAACAGACACTTTAGCAAGATCAAGAGCTATTGCTTATCAAGATGTCATACCGAGTATTATCGCCATGGGATTTAATCCTGAAAAAACTCATATTTTTGTCGATTCAGACTATCTAGATATTTATAATGTTGCGATGGACATTTCAAAACATTTAAATTTAAATAGAATTTGCGGAGTGTTCGGATTTGGAAAAGATGAAGAAGGAGAAAATGTAGGAACAATGTTTTATCGTGGAGCTGTTCAATTAGCTCAGATTCTTTTGCCACAATATGAAGAATTCGGCGGATCAAAACCTTCGGTTATCCCTGTAGGAATTGATCAATATCCTTATATTTTGCTTTCACGAGATGTAGCAATAAAAAAGCATTTGATACCCCCTGCAGCAACTTTTATTAAATTTGGAGAAGGCTTGGACGGTAAAGGAAAAATGTCTGTTAGCAGACAGGGGTCAGCACTTTTTCTTACAGATGATCACCAAACGGCTCGAAAAAAGATAAAATCTTCTTATACAGGTGGTAGTATTTTAGCGAGGTATCAGAGTGAGCATGGGGGTATTCCTGATATTTGTCCAATTTATCAACTTAGAAGTACCCATTTTGCTAATGATACTTTACATAAACAATGTTCAAGCGGTCAAATATTATGTAGTCAATGCAAAAAAGAAGCAGAAGATGAAGTAATGGATTTTCTTGAAAGACATAAGGCTCAACTTC
>JASFHL010000004.1:0-108111 GCA_050123235.1 Candidatus Woesebacteria bacterium
ATCTAGCGTTTCTTTCACCACATTGCTTAGCTAAATCATCATAAAGCCAAAACTTATCACGATATTTTTCTCTCATATCCGGATTTAAAGCTCTACCAATTCTAAACCTCCTGCCTTCGTAAGCTTTTTTATCAATTAATTTCAAATCAAATAATACTTTTTTCAAAAACCCTTCATAAGCCTTTGCCATTGAAAAAACAATAAAAGAATAATCAACAAAGTTATTTGGGTGCTTTTTTTCACGCTCCAATAATCTGTATGAAGTTCTAACTAAATTCTGCTGCCACGGAGTCAAAACCAAAAACCATAGTTTGAGTCTTAAATTTTGCATAGTTGATAGTTGCAGAAAAGCCTACAAATAAGAGATAATAATTTGTCTATTAATCTCAACTCCGAAATAAAACTTTGGATAATTGTACTATATTTAGATAAGTTTATCATTTTCGGATAACGATAGTAGCAGTAGCTACCTAAGGAAGACGAAAATATCTAAAATTAGCAAATAGATTACAATTAGCCAAGGGGCTATTTCGGAATTGGGATTAGTATATATGAAAGCTAATAATAAACGTCACAAAGAGAAAAAAACTCAAACAGGAGCCACTGCTTTAAATCAGATTAAGTCTGTGTTCGTAGGCAAAAAAAAGATAAAAACAGAAGGAAAAAATTTTTCAATTCAATTTCAACTTCAAAGTAAATCAAAGCTTTTGTTTGGCAAAATCAAATCATTGCTTGCCCCTTCTAGAAGTCAAAGTAAAGATAAATTTTTGGCAAAAATTAAAAAAAGGCTGCAAAAAATTAATGCTCTAACTCAATCAAAAGCCAAACAAACTCCATTGGTCAAAAAAGCAGATAAGACCGTCGTTGCTGGTAGTTTTCATGAGAGACACCCCAAAATTATTCTTTTCCTTAAAATTATATTTTTTCCCATTATTAACCCTTTTGTCAGATATGGCTTAATTGTAGTTTTTCTAATTGCATTAGCTGTTTTAATTTATATTCTCCAAGATCTGCCTTCACCCAAACGTCTAACTTCAAAAGAAAACTTTGCTGTTAGTACTCAAATTTTTGATAGAAACGGCACTTTACTCTATGAAATTTTTGCTGAAGAAAATCGAACACCCATTAGTATAGAAGATCTACCTGCGCATGTTTATCAGGCTGCAATTGCGATTGAAGATAAAAATTTTTATAAACATCTTGGCTTTGATCTAGAAGGAATTGCTAGGGCAGTTAAATCAAATATGCAAGGAAAAAGACTAGAGGGAGGATCAACTATCACTCAGCAATTAGTCAAAAATGCTCTCTTAACTCCAGAACGATCAGTCAAAAGAAAAATTAAAGAAGCTATTTTAGCTATTTTCACTGAGTTACTTTACAGCAAAGAACAAATTTTGGAAATGTATCTCAATTACATTCCTTATGGCGGCACAGCTGTAGGCATTGAAGCTGCTGCCAAACAATATTTTGATAAACATGCCAAGGATCTGACTTTGGAAGAGGCTGCTTTACTGGCAGGTTTACCGCAAGCTCCCAGCAGATTCTCTCCCTTTGGTTCTGATCCAGAGCAAGCGAAAATACGACAGTCAGATGTTTTACGCCGTATGGCAGAAGATGGCTATGTTACCTACTTGGAAGCTGAAAAAGCTAAATCAGCTGTTCTAAATTATGCATTATCAAAAACTGACATTAGAGCCCCTCACTTTGTTTTTTATGTCAGAGATCTTTTATATGAAAAATATGGCGTGGAAACAGTAGAAAAAGGTGGTTTAAGAGTCACTACTACCCTTGATCTTGAATTACAAAACACAGCTCAAGCTTCTCTCTCTGCTGAAATTGATAAAATTGGTAAACGCTATCGTTTAAGTAATGGTGCTGCCATGGTCACAAAGCCTAATACAGGTGAAATTTTAGCCATGATCGGCTCTAGAGATTATTTTGATACTGCCAATGACGGACAAGTTAATGTGACTCTAGCCCAAAGACAACCTGGTAGCTCAATCAAACCAATCATGTATGCCACTACTTTTCAAGAGAAAACTCTTAATCCTGGTTCTATTCTACTTGATGTGCCAACCTGTTTCCAAATTCCAAGTCAAAAACCCTACTGCCCCAAAAACTATGATGGTACTTTCAAAGGGGCAGTGCCTGTTAGACTAGCTTTAGGTAATTCACTCAATATCCCTGCTGTTAAATCTCTGAAAACTATTGGCGTAATCAAATTTATTGAACAAGCCACTAAGATGGGCATTACTACCTGGACTGATACTTCTAGATACGGTTTATCCTTAACTCTGGGGGGTGGTGAAGTACGAATGATTGATATGGCACAAGCTTTTAGTGTTTTAAGTAATAAAGGAGTTAAAGTAGCGCTTACTCCGATCCTGAAAATTGAAGATTTCCGCGGTAAATTAATTGAGGAATTAGATATTGGAGAACGAATTGAACATCTTAACTATTTAAATACTTATGATGATGATCGCAGCAAAGATGGTGTGCAACGTGTAATGGATCAAGCCCCTGCATATATGATTAGTCACATTATGCAAGATAATAAAGCGAGAACTGCAGCTTTTGGGCCTAATTCTAAACTCGTTATCCCTGGTCAAGTAGTCAGTGCTAAAACTGGTACCACCAATAACATGAAAGACAATTGGACAATTGGTTTCACCCCAGAGTTTTTAACCATTGTTTGGGTGGGCAATAATGATAACACTCCCATGAGCAGAATTGCTTCAGGTGTGACCGGCGCAGCTCCAATTTGGAACAATATCATGAGTTTTGTGCTTAAAGACCAAGAGCCAATCTGGCAAGAAAAACCAAGCGATGTGGGGTCTGCCCATGTTTGTGTTAATGGCATGCCACCTCAACTTAGTGATGTCAAATGTACCCCAAAAAATGAAGAACTTTATTGGAAAAAAGGTAAACCTTCTAAATCTCAGATGATCAAAAAGGAAATTTGGATTGATCCTACCACTGGTCTACCTCCTCCTCCAGGAGAAACACCAGATGGCTTAGTTCTGGAAGAAAGATGGATTTATCAAGATCCTGTAACTAGTGATTACTGTTCTGATTGTAATCGACAAACTAATGAAGAGGGGCAACCACTATATGAAAAGCAAGTAGTAGGAGAATAGCTTAATACGTTATGCTCAACAGTTTCACCAAAGAAATCAGACAAATCGAACATTGCCCACAGAAAAATAAAAGCAAAAAGAATTTTTTTGCTAAATTCGGACAAAAGAAAAAGAGACTAAAATTACTTATCTTAAGTATCATTGCCTGTTTTGCCACTGTGGCAGTGAGTCTTTATTATTTTTGGGAAATTCCTTTGCTGTCACCTCTTTCTTCTCTCACCACTTTCCAGTTTTTGGAAGGTTTAAAGCTCCCTTCGCCACAAAAAAAAATTGTTTATGGATTCTTACCCTATTGGAATCTTAATAAAGTTAAAATTCAGAATGAAACAACTCACTTAGCATATTTTTCCTTGGGGATTAAAGCAAACGGTGCTATCAAAACCAAAAATGAGGAAGGAGAACTTGAACCAGGCTTTAACAAACTAGACTCAGACAAATTAATGGAATTGAGCAATCAAGTTCGGGCAAATAAAGGAAAAATTGAGATTGTACTCACTCAATTTAATAATGATGATATTGTAGAGCTGATAAATGACCCAGAGGCTCATCAAAAACTTATCGCCTCCCTTGATTCTATTCTACTGGCCTATCCGATTAGCGGCGTTAACATTGACATTGAATATACTGGCGAAGTTACTGATAAATTGAGAGAAAACTTTGTAATTTTTATGCACAGCATCAATCAACATTTAAAAACAAAATACAAAGACATTAAACTATCAATTGATATGTATGCCAGTGCTGCTAGTAGTAAACAAATCTGGGATGTAGAAAAAATCGCTCATGAAGTTGATTACATTATCATTATGGCTTATGACTTTCATCGTCGTTCTTCTCCTCAGGCTGGGCCAGTGGCTCCTCTGTTTGGAGGCAAAGATCTTTGGGATACTGACATTAACTCTCACCTCAAAGAATTTGTTAAAAAAGTGCCTAGACAAAAATTAATCTTAGGATTAGCCTTTTATGGTTATGGCTGGAGAACTACCTCAGAAGACCCACAAGCTCATACTTACCCAGATACTGGTTTTACTGCCACCTATGCTAAGGTGAAAGAACTAAAAAGCAAAGCTAAAGAATTCAATGTTGAGGAACATTGGCATAATACTGCTCTAGCCCCTTATTTAACTTATCAGGAAGAAGGTGAACACTATATTATTTATTTTGAAAATGAAAAATCTCTTGGCTATAAACTAGAATATGCCAGACAACTGAACTTGGCAGGAATTGCTATCTGGGCCTTGGGTTACGAAGGCGATGATGGTGATGAACTGTGGCGAGTACTGAGAAAGAAGTTGTAACTACTCCACCTTTTCCATCTGAGTGGCCAACCACCAACTCCAGACCCCAGTGCCAACAAAGAAGAGACCAGCTAGCACCAGAATCATGGTACCTGTCACTGAGCCAGCTTGATAGGTTCCACTGGAAGTAGAAACCACTGCTGATCTAGTACCACCTTTAGTTTCAGCACTAACTGTAGCAGAAGTAGTGGCTGTGGTGGGTGTCGGTGTGGCAGTAGCTGTATAAGGTGAATAAGGATCACCTGAACTATAAGTAGTCTCATCAGTGTAACTAGCTGCTTGCGCCACTAGAGAACTGGTATCTTCAACAATAAAAGTCTGACTACGAGTATGTTCAATGCCTGTTTCTGGATCAATCCAAGTATAAGTGACTGTATGTAAACCTGGTTCTAACTCAACTCCATATTGTGAAAAATCAAGACTAAATTCACCATTTTCATCAGCCGTGACAGTATCTTCAAATTGAGTATCACTGTGAACTTCAACCTTAACATTCACTTTGGGCAAGACTTGCCCTTTAATCACTGGTTGCTCAATTGTCACTGCAGAAGCCGTAGCCTCATCAAAACCAGACAAACTTAACACCGCACTGGCTGTACTGACAAATTTTTTATCTTCTTTTTCATTGCTATCAATAGTGTTATCTTGCTCAGCTTGGATTAAAGCCTCTCTGGCATCTGTAGACAAAGTCAGCTCAGGTATCTCACTATTCTTATCTCCAGTGCTTTCTCCCAAAACTTCTTGTTGATATTCAGACGCATCCTTACCTAAAGTTAAATTAGTAACAGGTTGGGCATTTTTCACTGCTGTAGCAAAACTCGTATTTTGACTAGCTGCAGTGCCTTGGACATAAATTTCCATCATGGTCTCATCTTGGATTTCTGGATAAGATCTTCCATCAGCACTGCGAGCATTTGCTAGTGAAATGGCCCAACTACCAGAAGCTTTAACTAAAGAAGAAAGATCTCCTACTCCATCTATAGATAAATAAACAACACTACCTTCAGCTGGAGTACCATCCAAGTTAGCTACACTTCCATAAACTGTTTTGGCTAATGGAGGTGATGTACCTGGTTGAGCAGCAGTAGTGATAGTAAAGGGCGAACCATTGTTATCAAAAGTAGCATTAGAAACAGTCCCTAGATTAAAATAGTAAGTAGTGTTTGGTTTTAAACTTTTAACAGTAATATGGTGTAAATTAAATTCCCCCACACTCCCAGATAGCTGATCTCTGTCATCACTGGCTTGGGATGATAATGAGGCACTATCTCCATATTTAATAAAACCGACTGTTTTAGAATCAGTGAAAAAAGAAACAGTAAAACTATTATCAGTCACATTAGTGACTCTGATTTCCTTAGGAGTAGTCTCTGGAGCTGCTCGTGGAGCAAAAACACCAGGACCATCTTTGAGAAAAACAGCTCCAACAATCAAGGCCACTACTAAAACTGCCAAACCCAATAACGTTGGAATCTGTTTTTTCAACACTGGCTTTCTGGCTGCAATTGCTTGCATAAATAATTCTGGTTATTTAAAAAGATATAACTTTAATTTACAGTTATCAATAGCCTAATTACAAGGCGAAAAAAAACTGAAACTCTAAAAACCAGTAGTTCCTCCTTCCTGCATACTATCCCCTGAACTCTCTTGACTATTACTTTCAGAACCAGTTGTTTGCATGGCTTCTTCCTTAACCTCTTGCTCAAATTTTTCTGGTTTATCACTGTTTCCTAAATCTACTTCTACTAAACTTTTTTCTTGAGTTTCTGGATCTACTTCCACCTTATAAATTGGAAAAACTTCTAATTCTTCTTTTTTATATTCTTTTTTAGATTCCAATCTACCCAATGTATCTGTATCTATATTTGGACTCAAAGGGATAACCATTGTCTTTAAATCACTGGTAATTTTTAGTTTGTTCTGAGAACTAAACAAACTAACAATAATCCAAAAAACTAACACTACCAGCATAAACATTAAAAAAATAAAAAGATAGCGGCTAAATTTTAAGCTAGAGTATTGTTTTTTAAACTGGTTGTTATTTTCCTTGGCCATAATATGATGAACTTAATAATACTGAAGCACTAAGTACCTTGGAACCACGATCTGTATCAACACTAAATGCTACTCTATCAATGATCATGTTTCTTCTTGAATTCTGTAATTCTTCAATAAATTCTTTAATTGCCAAATAATCACCCAACAAAGTCACTTTAATTTCAAGATTAAGTCTTTTAAGTTTAGAAAAATCTAGTTCTTTTTTTGGTTGTTCTGGAATTTCTTCCACAGTGAGATTACTGATCACTAACTGCTTATCACTAGCAATTTTCTCAATAATCTTTAAAGCTTCTACTAAATTTGGACTACTAGGAATGGCCTGATCAACCACTGCTAATCTATTTTCAACATTCTGATAAGCTACCTGAGCTGAAGCTAAAGCTGTAATTTTACTATCCATCTTTTTACTCAAGGCTTTTTTATCTTCTATTTCTTTGACCAAATCAGACATCGTCACCAAAGTAGGCTTAATAGCAAAAAAAGCAAAAAATAGAATTGCTCCTAAAGTCAAAAAAACATTAATCGAAACCTTAGCTACTGGTTTTTCGTAGAATTGATTTAATGTCTGTCTTAACTGTCTGCGTTTTTTTAACATAATTTATCTTTTAGTTTGAACTTGCTGTTTTGTAACTTTTTGTACTTCTTCTTCAGTTCGAGCACTGATAGAAAATAAAAATCCTGGTACATCCTCATCTTGAGTTTGAATATTATCAATCACCACATTAAAAAAATCTGTTGAAAGACTGATATTATTGATTAGTTCATTCAAGGCTCGGTGCGAAAAGGCAGTGCCATTGATCACCACCTTATCTTGCATAATCACTAGTTCATCCAAAACAATGTTATTGGGTACAATGCTTTGGATTTTGGGAAAAGTATTAGCAATTTTAAGTTGATGTTCAATTTGAGAATAATCATCAATTTTTTTTTGTAAGTTGCGAAAGTTTTGTTCCAAATCTCCATAAGATCTGATCACTACTCTCTTTTGTTCTATTTTGTTATTCAAATCAGTCACTTGTCGATCTAAGGTAAATCTAGCTACAAAACTGAGGATAACAATCAATTCAGTAAAAATAACTACGTATCGACCTATTGATAAGGCCCATTGTAAAAATTTACCTACAGTAGATTGAAAAAAAGGATCTTTAGGGATCAAATTAATATTAATGCTGGCAGGCTTGACTTTTTTTGGCAATTGCATAAGCAATATCAAGATTGTCGTTTGTTTATTCAACGACTGATTTCATTGTAGCAGGAAAAACCCTTTTGAATAAAGAGCTAGGTGAGCTTGAATAGAATTTTCAAGCCCAGCCTACTTTTATAAACCACTCATCTCATCTCCTTCAACATTACTTTCAATCAACACTTCTTTGCTCTGTTCTAGAGGTTTGCGCCAGCGACCAAACTTGCTAATCAATTCGGCAAAGTAACTTAATTCTTTCAAATCAAAAATAGCCACAAAATAAATATAAACCAACATCCCAATAGTCGAAGTAGTAACAGTCAAAGCAATCAATTCCAAAGTTCTACTAGTATCAAAGACCAATTCATCCAAAATTCGATATGGCAAATACAAAAAAACTGCCATTAAAAAACTAGCTGCAATCATTTTAAGCTGGGGCAAAAAAAATGCTCTATCAACAAATAAACCCTTTACTTTGAATTCTAACAATAAAATAAAGAGAAAAACTTCGATAAAAGCTGTCACTGAAGCAGCTACAGCCAAACCCAAAACATTAGTTTTCAAAACAAAAACTGCTACCCAAGAAATAAAAAAATACAAAATTAAATTAATCAACGCTACCAAAAAAGGGGTACGCGTATCTTTGAGAGCATAAAACGCTCTAATTAACAAATGCACCATTGCTTGCACAAAAACTGATACTGCAATAATAGCTACTACTTTACTCATCATCACTGTAGCTGGCCAAGGAAAATTTTCAGCTCCATAAACTAGACGCACAATTGGTAAACGTAAAATCAGAATCAAAACAGAAGCTGGTAAAGAAAAAAAAGTAATTTGATTTAATGATTGCAAAACTAGTCTTTTAAACCTCTCTTTTTCCCGGTCAGCTGATTCCTCTGATAAAAAAGGTAAAGATGCCTGACTAATTGGCACGCCAAAAACTCTAATTGGAATAAAGAGAATCTTTGAGGCCAGATTAATCATGGTCAAACTCAAATTACCAATAGTGGTGGCAAAAAAATCTAAACTTAAATTTTGCAACTCAACCACTGATAAGGCAAAAAAACGAGGCGGGATCAATTTAAATAATCTTCTTACATCTGGATGCCTGAAATTAAACGATAATTTAAACCTAAAGCCTAGCTTCCAAGCTAAAGGCAATTGGATCAGCATATGTAAAAAAGCTCCTAAAACCACCCCTACACCTGCAGCATAAATTCCCAGCTGAGAGGAAAATAGATAGACGCCTACTAAAATCCCTAGATTGTAAAAAACTGGCGCAATGGCTGAAACAATAAAACGCTGGTATGACTGTAAAATACCAGTGAGGAAATTGGAAACACCAAAAAAAAGTGAAGACAAAAGCATCACTCTGGTCAGAGTAATGGCAATGTTAATTTGCTCTGGGGTGAAACCTTGTCCGGTACGGCTTTTAGTCAAAGGTTCAGCAAAGACAAAAACCAAAATTGCTGCCAAAACAAAGATGAACATCAAAATATTCATTACTGCCGCACTGACTTTAAATGCCTCTTCTTCGTTTCTATTTCTCAATTGGGTAAAAATAGGAATAAAAGCAGAAGAGATCGCACCAACAATAATCAGCTTGAAAAGCATATCTGGAATTCTAAAAGCCAGTTGAAAAGCATCGTAAGCTTGACGAGATTCTAAAGTATCAAAATAAATCGAAACTAACTGTCTTTCCTTAATCAGACCAGCTAAAGCAGAGGTAGCATTAGCTACTGTGATGATAAAAGCAGCAGACAAAATAGAAGTTTGCCTTTTTTCAAGCCACTTAGTATTATTTCTCAAAATTGAGGGAAGCCGGAAAAACATGGCTTAATTATAAAGCAGGGAAGGTATTTTATTAATTATGAATTTAGTTTAAGACACAACGGCGGCCAAGTGCCGCCGTTTTTCTTTTTTCCCATGTACATATAAAGCTTAGCTTGAAAACTAAGACTACCCCTAGTATAATCCCTTACCATGCCAATATTAACTAATGCCAAAAAAGCACTTAGAGTCAGTCAAAGAAAAGCTGTTTACAACCAGAAAGTTAAATCTGAAGCTAAAACCATGCTAGACAAAATGAAAGCCAAACCTAGTACTGAACTTTTGGCCAAAGTTTATTCTAGTATTGATAAAGCGGTCAAAAAAAATATTTTTCACAAAAATAAAGCTGCTAGATTAAAAAGCCAAATGAGTCAACTTTTAGTTAAAGCTTCGTAATGGATGACATTAGAAACTTCTCCATCATTGCTCATATCGATCACGGCAAAACTACTCTTACAGATGCCTTTCTTAAGCTAACTAAAACTGTTTCCCAGCAGCAATTCCAAGAGAGAATGATGGACTCTAATCCCATTGAGCGAGAGAAAGGAGTGACCATCAAGCTAGCGCCTGTGAGAATGAAATATCAAGAATATATTCTTAATTTAATTGATACACCCGGCCATGTTGATTTTGGCTATGAAGTCAATCGCTCACTAGCGGCTTGTGAAGGTGCAATCCTGCTGATTGATGCTAGTCAAGGTGTGCAGGCTCAAACTTTGGCCAATTTTCAAAAAGCTAAGCAAGTCAATTTAAAAATTATTCCTGTGATTAATAAAATTGACCTGGCTTCAGCTGATGTAGAACAAACTATCTTAGAATGTATGGAAACCTTTGGCTTTGATGAAGATGAGTTTTTACTTTGTTCTGCTAAAACAGGAGAAGGTGTTAGAGAAATTTTAGATGCCATTGTAGAAAGAATTCCAGCACCAACTACACAGCTAGTGATTGACCAGCAAGATAGCTCTAAAAAAACAAGCAGAAAAGTTGTGGGCCAAAATAGCGAAAAAAATGCCTGCCGAGCGTTGATTTTCAGCTCGATCTTTGATAACCACTTGGGAGCAGTAGCTTACATCCGGGTAGTTAACGGAGCAATTAGCAGAAAAAATCTATTTTTAATGTTTAGTCAAACAGCTTTCACTCCTGTAGAGCTTGGTTTTTTTACCCCAAACCGCCAGCCAAATGATTGCCTTAAGGCCGGCGAAGTTGGCTATGTAGCCACTGGCTTAAAAAATATTAAATTACTAAAAATCGGTGATACTATCACTGACTATGAATATGGAGAAAAAGTAAAACCACTACCTGGTTTTAAAGAACCTACACCAATGGTTTTTATGGAACTTTATCCGGTAGATAACGCAGATTTTCATTTACTAGAAGATGCTATGAGCAAACTAGCTATTCATGACAGTGCCTTGCTTTACAACAACACTCACTCTCAAGCTTTGGGAAATGGGCTGAGAGTTGGTTTTTTGGGAATTTTCCATGCTGAAATTATCCGCGAACGACTTAAAAGAGAATTTAATCTCAATTTAATTGCCACGGCACCTTCTGTAATTTACAAAATTCTACTTAATAATGGTCAAGAAAAAATGATCAATAACCCTGCAGAAATGCCTGATCCAACTTTGATTAAAAAAATCAAAGAACCCTATGCTAAGTTGACAATTTTCACTCCTGAACAATATTTAAGTTCAATTATTAAATTTGTCAGAAAAAAAAGAGGCAAACTCATTAATAGTACCAGTAGCGCTAATCGCAACTTAGTGGAATATCAGATTCCTCTGGCTGAACTTATCAGTAATTTCCATGATGAGCTCAAATCTCTGAGTTCAGGTTTTGCATCCATGGAATATGCCTTGTCTACTTATCAAGCAGTTGATGCAGTTAAAGTAAATATTTTAATTAATAAAGAATTAATTGAGGCTTTAAGTTTTATCACTGTCAGGGAAAAAGCTGAAAACAGAGCTAGAGCTTTAGTTAAAAAACTCAAAGAGGTAGTTCCCAAACAATTATTTGAAATTCCTATCCAAGCAGCCATTGGCGGCAAAATCATTGCTCGAGAAACTATCAAAGCCTATCGCAAAGATGTGACTGCTAAACTCTATGGTGGCGATCGTACGCGCAGAATGAAACTACTCAAAAAGCAGGCTGAAGGCAAAAAAAGAATGAAACAATTTGGGCGAGTGGAATTAAACCAGGAGGCTTTTTTGGCAGTCTTGGAGAGCTGAAGTTTAATGCAAGTCAGGCAGCTTACTGTTATAATATAAGCAGCGCGAATTAAATTTAAATAATTTTTAATTTACTGGCAGTAGCACTCAATATGCCAAAAATTTTTGATGCCCAAGAAGAAAAACATAAATCTCAAAAAACCATGAAATCAGAATCTCATAAACGTGACCATCAACATGAAACTCAAACTCATGAAAATGAAAGACAGGAGCAAAGCCCAAAAACTCACAAAGGAGAAAAAAAACAAGCGCAGCGCAAGCATGTTGATGAATACTCAGAAATACTAAGAAAAGAAAAACCAGAAACAAATCATCTTAAATCATTTGTTCCCAAACCAGAAAAAGTTTTTTTTGACTCCCAGCTAGATCAAGAAAAAGTAATTTTACTACTGCGCAGTCATCCTATTACTCTAGTTAAAAAATTTTTAATTGCAGCAGTGATTTTCTTCTTACCAATTTTGATGCTCGGATCTGGAATGCTGGATTTTTTCCCATGGAGGTATAAACTGGCAGCTAGTATCATGATCTATCTTGTCTTAGTTGGCTTTTTGATTGAATCATTTTTGATGTGGTTTTTCAGCGTTTATATCATCACTGATGAAAGAATCATTGATGTTGATTTTTTGTCTTTATTATTTAAAAATATCTCCTCAGCTAAGATTGATAACATCGAAGATATTACTTCTGCCACTGGTGGTTTTCTAGCTTCAATGGTTGACTATGGTACAGTTTATATCCAAACTGCTGGCGAAAGCAGAGAGTTGGAATTCGAGAATGTACCACAACCTGCTAAAGTGACAGCTATCTTAAATGAGCTAATTCTAGAGGAGGAACAAGAGAAAATAGAAGGTAGAGTGCGCTGAGAAAATTATTTAGTTTTAAAATTTAAAATTGTAATGAAATAATTTTATAAGGCCGCTAGATAAGGCCGCTGACCAGAAGAATTTTATGTTAGTCACAACTAGTCTACAAATCAACCAAATACCCTTAAGCAATACACCATTATTGTCTTTTTTTAGATTATTATTTATTGCCGGCTCAGTTTTGTACCTCTTATTTGCAATTGTTATCATCAGGCAAATCCATGTGATGAGGCATACTCTGATCACGAGTGTGTCGCCAGTGATTAAAACTTTGGGTTTTATTCATTTCATAGTGGCACTAGGGGTTTGTGGATTGTTTTTATTGATATTGTAAAGCTCCAAAAGTTAATTAATTTTTCTTCTTATACATATTTAATATGTAAAATACCTCTTGACTTTTATATATAAATAAACTACATTATAGGATGTTTTACTAACTCTGCGGCTCGGCATTGCGCCGTTGGCTGCGGAGAAAACTTGCCGGCGGCAACGGGCCGCTGGCGAACATTAAAAGAGGGGGGGAGGAGACAACCGATGTATACATTTTTTTTCCTTTTAATAACAGCCGCAATCCTCGCGGCTGGAATACTTTTTGGAGCCACTGGAGTATGGTGGCTCCCACTACTATTGATCGCCGTCTCACTGGCGATCATCATAGTAGACGAAAAATCCAAAAGTGAGAACTCCAGAACTACCTTCTGGAGTTTCATGCTTATTGCCGGACTTCTGTTCGGCCTAAGCATCCGCTTGGGCATGTGGCTTTGGTCACTGCTCAGCGGATGAAAGGAAATCCCCCCCTTCCTTTTACAAAAACATTCTCCTAAAGATCACATAACCTCAATATAAAATCTAATGGGGAAATAAAAAACTCGCTAGTCTAAAAGTAAGCTAACTCTCATCATCACTTACACCTTTTTCAACCCACTCAGCAACAGCGCAAACTATTGCTAATAATCTCCAAAAAGTATAACCTGTTCTCAAAGAAGCTTTTTCAGCTAAACCAAACTGTTCAGGGGTAGCCTGTTCTCTTTTGATAGCTAAAAAGGCAGCTCTTTCTTCTGCTGTTAATTTAAATTTTTCAAAAACCATATTTCCCCTTTTTTTCACAAAAAAACGCTTTATTCTGGCCTCGACCTATCTTCGCAACCCATAAGGGCCACTATTGTCAGCGCTGAGGCGTTTCAAGACTCTGTTCGGGATGGGAAGAGTTGGTTCCACCTCGCTCCAGAGACCAGAATAAAACGTTTTTTTAATTTTTCACTCTCTAAAAAGTAAAGAAAAACTGTCACAAAAGCTAGAGAATTACTGCTTGCTAAATTACCTTCCGCCTCATAATAGAAACGTCCGGCAAAAAACAAACTAATCGCAATTTATGTTCAATGGACAATTAGTACAGTTAGGCTGAGCCTGTCACCAGGCTTACACCGACTGCCTATCAAGGTGGTGTTCTCCCACCTGTCTCATAGAGAAATTTAATCTTGGAGTTGGCTTCCCGCTTAGATGCTTTCAGCGGTTATCCTAAAGGAATGTAGCTACCCTGCGGTGCGCTTGACAGCAACAACAGGAACACTAGGGATTCCCTCATTCTGGTCCTCTCGTACTAAGAACGAATTTCCTCAAATTTCTAACGCTGACGGCGGATAGAGGCCGACCTGTCTCACGACGGTCTGAACCCAGCTCGCGTACCGCTTTAATAGGCGAACAGACTAACCCTTGGGACCTTCTTCAGCCCCAGGATGCGATGAGCCGACATCGCTAAACCTTTAAACTTTCGTCTAAAGCCTGACTATACCTTCATCCTTCTTCTCTCATCAAGGATGTGGGCGTGTTATGGTTGTAAAAAAGCGTAACCATCCAAAGTTCTAATAAAAAAAACTTTTATTTGTCCCGAACTTTGAGTCGATACGGGGTCATAACGGAAGTTTATAATGCATAAATTTAGGCATTATTGGCGCAATGATTGTTTTTAACCTTTGCGCACTTGATTGGAATAATCTAATTCTGAAATATGATTTGTCTCTATTTAAATTACCCTTTAGTCCATATAGTTCATTCAGAAATTGTAATAATTTCCTTTGATCACAAATATTAAACTGTTGAGTATTAAAATATAGACTTTTTCTATTTCTACAGCCATCGTCCATAAACCAAATCGCTATAATAAAAGGATTTAAATTAATAAAATCAGGAATCAATTTTTTCTTAAATTTACCATAAAACAACTTATAGTAAGGTGTTAATTATGGCAAACTTCTAGTACAAAAACGATAAGCAATTCTATTACCATTACCTTTGTTTAGCTTTGGTTTGGTATTGACCATAGATGACAGAATTTGATACTTCCAATCAACATAGGTTTTTTGCTTTATTGAATGACAAATTTTGATATAAGCGTTGATTTTACAACTCATATATCCATCACCCAATAAAGAACCTATGATAAGAGATTTCTGAATTTCCGTTAGACTTCCCACGGTGTTGCCATGTCTTTGCATAATTTAAATTTATCATTTAATTCTTACAAAAAGATTAAATTTCTAAAATTTATAAATTTTTAGCTCAGACGAAGGGTTCACCGTTATGAGCCCAATGTTTATCTTTTGAAGTGTTTAAGTTTTAACACTTCTTAGAACAGCACTATAGCATTACTGCTATAGGACCCCAATGTCGAGGTAGCAAACCGCGCCGACGCTAGGGACGCTTAGGCGCGATGACTCTGTTATCCCCGGGGTAGCTTTTATCCGATAAGCCCGGCACCTTCCACAAAGTGCACGAGGATCACTATAACCTGCTTTCGCATCTGTTCGGCCCGTATGCCTCACAGTTAAGCACCCATCTGCTATTGCACGTCCAGCCTGATTTCCATCCAGGCTAAGGGTACCATTGCGCGCTTGCGTTACCTTTTAGCAAGCAACCTCCCCAGTTAAACTACCCACCAGACAGTGTCCTTGTCAGAGTTTGCATCTGACTTAAGTTAGATCTCATATATAAAACGAGTGGTATTTCACTGATGAATCCATCAAAATGAAGGATTCTCCCACCTATACTAAACAATTCTACATATAAGATCAGTGCCAAGTTGTAGTAAAGCTCCACGGGGTCTTTTTGTCCTGCCGTCAGTAGGCCGCATCTTCACGGCCACTTCAATTTCGCCGAGTAGTAGTTCAAGACAGTGTTCCGCTCGTTAAACCTTTCGTGCGCGTCGCCAATTAAGCGACAAGGTACTTCGCTACCTTAGAACAATTATAGTTATTGCTGCCGTTCACCGGGGCTTCGATTGAAGGCCCTTTCCTGCAAGCAGGAAAAAACCCTCGCAATTAACCTTCCGGCACCGGGCAGGTATCAGCCCGTATACTTCCTCTTACGAGTTTGCACAGACCTGTGTTTTTGTTAAACAGTCGACGGAACGTCTTTAGCTGTGCCCCAAAAGTGCAAGCACTTTCGGGGAGGGCATCTCTCGAAATTACGCCCAGCTGTTTTGCCGAGTTCCTTAAACTACTTTCTCTCGCTCCCCTTGGTCTACTCGACCTGTCCACCTGTGTCGGTTATCGGTACGATTTGAATCTTTTCTCCTTGCGAAGCTTTTCCAGGATAAAGAAATCGCAGTTAACCAGCAAACGCGAACGTGTGCCAGTCCCATTACAACTCAGATAAACGCCTGAACGGATTTGCCTGTCCAGACTGCTTTGTTGCTTAGATCAGAAATTCACTTCCTGATAACTGTTATCCTTTACCGTCCCTCCCCAAGTAATAACGAAAAAACCCAAGGACTGGAATATTAGCCAGTAATCCATCGGCTACCCCAGCCTTCTGACTGGGCTTACCTTAGGGTCGCCTAACCCGCACACGACGAACGTGGGTGCGGAAACCTTGGACATTCGGGGTTGAGGATTCTCACCTCAATTTCGCTACTCATGCCGGCATTCTCACTTCTGATCGCTCCAGCGCCTCTTCACAGGGCACCTTCAACGCACACAGAACGCTCCCCTACCGCTTGTGCAAAGCACAAACCCTAAACTTCGGTTAGATATTTTAGCCTCGTTGAATTTTCGGCGCATAAATCCTACGGCTAGTGAGCTGTTACGCTTTCTTTAAAGGGTGGCTGCTTCTAAGCCGACCTCCTAGGTGTCTTAGGACTTACACTTCCTTTACCACTAAATATCTATTAGAGACCTTAGTTGTAGGTCTGGATTGTTTCCCTTTTGCTCCTGGAACTTAGCTCCCAGGTGCTGAGTGCTATGAAACACTTGATGGTATTCGGAGTTTGACTAGATGCTAGAGCTTTCGCCCCAGACACCCGATCAGTGCTCTACCCCCAACAAGCTTAACATAACCCTATACCTAAATATATTTCGGGGAGAACCAGCTATCTCCGGGTTCGATTGGCATATTACCCCTAACCACAGTTCATCCGAGCCTCTTGCAACAGACACCGGTTCGGACCTCCTCCTGATTTTCATCAGGACTCATCCTGACCATGGTTAGCTCACCCGGTTTCGGGTCATTCAATAACTACTAGACGCCCTATTAAGGCTCGCTTTCACTACGACTTCGATATGACAATATCTTAGCCTTGCAGTTATCAAATACTCGCCGGCTCATTCTTCAATAGGCACGACATAACCACTTAAAGTGGCGTTGTCTGATTGTTAGCAGATGGTTTCAGGTTCTATTTCATGGGGTCTTCCACCCTTCTTTTCACCTTTCCCTTACGGTACTCGTTCACTATCGGTCTTGTTTGGTATTTAGCCTTGGAGTGTGGTCACCCCGGGTTCAGAAGGGAGTTTGCCGTCTCCCAACCTACTCAGGAACACTCTATGGCTCTTTTAGTTTTCACATACACGGCTTTCACGTTCTCTGGCCAGCTATTCCACACTGTTCTATTAACTAAAAAGAGTCCAATATTGAGGTCCTACAACCCCTTGATAAATCAAGGTTTGGGCTGATCCCTGTTCGCTCGTCGCTTACTAAGGGAATCTCTTTCGATTTCTTTTCCTCAGGGTACTTAGATATTTCAGTTCCCCCGGTTCCCCACCTAAATACTTAAAGTTTTAGATCAAGCATGTTCTCACATGCTCAGGTTACCCTATTCGGACACCGCCGGATCACAGCTTTTTGCCAGCTCCCCGACGACTTTCGCGGGCTAGGCGTCCTTCTTCGGCCAAACAAGCCAAGGCATCCACTATCTGCTTTAATTTACATAAATAGCGAGATTATTTTTTATTTCTCAGCTTTGAATAGACTTGTAGCAAAATAAGAAAATGCTTATTTCCCTACAAGTCCAATGACAGTTTTCTTTACTTTTTAAAGAGCGTTAATAGACTTGTAGTAAAATAAGAAAAAGTTTGCTTAGTGTATCTTTTGACCATTTTCTTCATTTTCTCTTCCTCAAGTAGTCGCAGCTACTATCGTCATCCAAAATTATGAAAATGTATCAAAATCTAGCACTAATCAATTCATTTTTTATTTCGCTACAAGTCTAATAGTGGACCCTAAGAGACTTGAACTCTTGACCTCCTCGTTGCAAACGAGGCGCTCTAGCCAGCTGAGCTAAGGGCCCTAGATTCTTTTTTTAAATCTATCGGGCTTTAAATCAATATTCAAAGTGCAGAGCAGCCTTATATTTAAATCTTCACAAAAATACAAGCACACTTTAATCTGGCTAATTACATTTTAGAAAAATTACGGAGGGAATCGCGCCTAGAGCGGATTATCGCGTTAGCAAAAAAATATTATATAAAAATAAGAGTAAAATTGCAAATGTAAAAAAAGAATTATTAGTGATAAAATTAATATGTAATTTATGTATAAATAATTAATAGATAAAATGAGGCTTATGTATGTGCGACTGTGAATCCTGTAGTATGGAAAGCACTGTGGAAATTGGCAAACAGGTTGCTATAAATAAAACTATTCTTCAACTTCAGAGCCAGCCTCAAATTCTTCCAACAAATTAAGTTGTTCTTCTGTTAATTCTGGTAGTTCTGGTAAATCCTCAAACTCATGTTGTAATTTAGCTTCATCTTCACTGGTAAGCGGGCCATTTAAAGCAAAAGCTGCTCCAAAAACTTCTTGAAAAGGCTGACTTTCAGTTGGTGCTGTGAAATAAAAATCTTGATTAAATTGATCAAAATCCGTATTGAAGTTTAACAATAACTGATCTGCTGCTTCAATAGAAGTTAGTAAGTTAAAGTTGGATATATTAGATATCTGCTCTAGACTTTGTTTTTCCGACTGAAGTTCTTTTAAATTAATACTAATAGGGATGGATAAATGCCTTAAATAAAAATTTCCCCTATCTATCCAGATACTGATTTTGATTTCTTCAGCAGAATCCAAAAAGCGTTGCAGTGATTTAAATTCTGCACTTTCTTGAAAATCCTGAGTTGCTGTTTCAAGATTTTGATTGATGATTTTGGCCAAATTCTGATAATAAAATAAAATTTTTTCGTCTGGTACTGTTGTCTCTATCACAAACACATCATGGTCATCTTTTTTCTCTTTTTTGGCTTTGCCTAAATCTAAGCTTTTGAAAAAATCTAGAGTCGCTTGATTAATTTGTTCTCTTTGGCTTGCTGTTAAAGCTTGGTCTTGCGCGTCTTGATCTTCTGCTAACTGAGTTGATTGATTATCTAATTCCAGCCAGCCTTGTTTTAATTTTTCTATATTTACAAAAGGCAAAGCTGGTAATTTTTTAAAATGAAGATAAGTTTTATTTTCATCTTTTTTTAAATCCAAAGCCGCTTCTAAGATCATGCCTTCTAAACTTAACTCGGCTTCTAAGGCTAGACTTGCTTTGCTGTTCTGCCAATCATACATTTCACTAAATTCACAACTGCCATTACTTTTTAAATTAAGACTAGTAACCTTTACTTGCCCCTCCAAAAACTCTGCCTTAATCTCACTGCTCAGTAATGCTGAGCTCAGCCCTTGCATTGCTAAAACACTTTGCCTCAAAACAGCTTCAGCTGATTTATCACCAGGAATAAACTTCAAATAAAAGCGCTCAACTTTTTCTTTAACAGAATTAGTAAACTTGGAAAAAAAATTATCGCCAGCTTTGGCTTGAGGAGCAAAAGTTAAAGCAGCCGCAAAGCTAAAAATACAAAAAATGATTAAAAATAACTTTCTTTTCATAAGGATGACAAATGTTGAGGTAATTCTAACATTAAAATAAAATCTTTGAAGCAGATGATGAGAACTTATTATACATAAGTAATCTCATAGAAGTGAAAGTCATCGTCTTTTTTTTTGCTAATCTTTAGCTCCTGGTCGCGACTCAGATCTTTAGCGCGCCATTGATTTTCTGCCTCTACCGCTTTATCTTCACTGGGTACAGTCAGCAACCAAGGATAACGGGGTACATAGGATTTATCTTTAACTACTTGAATTAATTGCCTTTCTAAATGATTAAGCTCATGCTCTAGCAAGCTTTCAGCAATAATCAGGCCTGCCAAAAAAACAGCATCACGCACAGTGGTATTAACTAAGTTTGACAATATATCTACCACTTGATTTAGAGAATAGTTTTCATGTCTAGCTGATACTTCTTTAGCAATGTCTTCTAGAAATTGGACTTGTTCTTCTTTCCCTTCTAGAAACTTATAGCCATGATCTTTACGTTTGGCAAATTGAAGCCAATTTGCATCCTGCTGACGCAGTGCCAAAGCTTGCTCTGTAGTTTCACCCAAATCTTTGAGTAAATCGAGCAAATGAGTCTTTTCCTTTATAAATAAAGGTTGTTTCATATTAATGATTATAGATCAATTTGATTCAACTTGCACTCTATGCTGCATTTTGTCACAATGATAATGTGTCAGTGCATAGATGTGATGCTATTGTAGTTTGTTGTATGGATTTTAGATTCCAAAAGTATATTCGTAAATGGACTGAAAAAAATCTCAAACATAAAAGCTTTGACTTAGTGGGCTATGCTGGAGCTACTAAATCTTTGGGTATAGTTTTAAAGCAGATTGAATTATCAATTAAACTTCACCACACTAAACAAATAATCTTGCTTCATCATGAGGAATGCGGTGCTTATGGAGCAGAAAGCAATCCAAAAAGACACGCCAAAGATTTAAGAAAAGCAAGAAAGAAGATTTTAGAAAAACATCCTAAGGTTAAAGTAGATTTGTATTATATTCGTCTCAATGGTGATTTTGAAAAAGTAGAGTAATTCGCTTCTTTTTCGCCCTCATTTCTCAAAAAACTAAACTTTTCTTTTTTTACTCTTTTCTGCAACTTTTATCTCTAGCATCGCTCTCTTTAAAGATGCCTCGGCCATCATTAATTCTCGCTGATCTTTACTCTTGGCCATGGTTTCCTTGGCAGCTTCAATTGCTTTTTCTGCCCGAGATAGACTAATATCTCTAGCATGAACTGCGCTATCCACCATCACTGTGACTGTATTGTTGGGATTAACATTGATAAAACCATCAGTTAGCACTATTGAATGGCGCTCTGTACCAATTTTATAAACTAATTCACCCACTTCAAGCTGAGAAAAAAGGCCAATGTGTTTTGGTAAAATATTGATTCTACCGGTAGTAGTGGGCACTGTCAGGCTATCTACCTCTGTAGATAAAAGCTCTTTTTCTTGAGAAACAACCTGTAAGTTTAGCTTTGGCATAAAAATACTAGCTTCTTAAATTTATAGCTTCTCTGCTTTTTTAACTGCGTCTTCAATTGTCCCGACCATATAAAAAGCTTGTTCTGGTAAACTATCATGTTTACCTTCCAAAATTTCTTTGAAAGCTCTAATTGTTTCTTTAATAGGCACATAAACACCTGGAACACTAGTAAACTGCTCAGCCACAAAAAATGGCTGAGATAGAAATTTTTGGATTCGGCGAGCCCTGGCCACTACCAATTTATCCTCATCACTTAGCTCATCAATACCTAAAATAGCAATGATATCTTGAAGTTCTTTGTATCGTTGTAAAACTTCCTGCACACCTCTAGCGACTTGATAATGTTCTTCACCTACTACAGCTGGATCTAAAATCTTAGAAGTAGAAACTAAAGGATCTACTGCTGGAAAAATAGCTTGCTCTGCCAATCTTCTTTCTAGATTGATAGTTGAATCAAGGTGAGCAAAAGTGGTGGCTGGAGCTGGATCAGTATAATCATCAGCTGGCACATAAATAGCCTGAATGGAAGTGATTGAACCATCTTTGGTAGAGGCAATTCTTTCTTGCAAAGCAGCCATTTCTGTAGCTAGGTTTGGCTGATAACCCACAGCTGAGGGAATACGACCTAATAAGGCTGAGACTTCACTCCCTGCCTGAGAAAAACGGAAAATATTATCAATGAAAAGCAAAACGTCTTCCTTTTTATCATCTCTAAAATACTCAGCCATAGTCAGCGCTGTTAAAGCTACTCTTAGACGACTGCCTGGAGGCTCGTTCATCTGGCCAAAGCACATCACGGTGCTATTAATCACCCCTGATTCTTTCATCTCATTATAAAGATCATTACCTTCTCTAGTGCGCTCACCAACTCCTGCAAAAACTGAGTGGCCTTGGTGCTCTTCAGCAATGTTTCTAATTAATTCCTGAATAATCACTGTTTTACCAACACCAGCACCACCAAAAGCACCTACTTTACCACCTTTAGCAAAAGGAGCAACCAAATCAATTACTTTAATACCAGTTTCAAGCATCTCTGATTTAGTTTCAAACTTAACAAATGGGGGGGCTGCTTTATGGATAGGGGCAGTTTTTTTAGCTTTAACTTCTCCTAGCTTATCAACTGGCTCACCTACTACATTAAAAATCCTACCCAAAGTTTCTTCCCCTACAGGCACTGTAATTGGAGCCGCAGTATCTATCACTTCCTCGCCTCGCACTAAACCGTCAGTGGAAGCTAAAGCAATACAACGCAATTCAGTCTCTGATAGTTGTTGTTCGACCTCTAGGTAGAGAATACTGCCATCTTCTTTTTTGATCTGCAGAGCATTATAAATAGCTGGTAAATTCTCTTCAAACTCAACATCGACCACTGGCCCAATGATTTGGGTAATTTTTCCTTTATTGACTGCTGTTTCTGACATAAATTCCTTTTTTTATTTTAAAAACCAGCTCAACCCTCCAAACCAAGGATTGAAGTTGTAATATCCAATAATTCATTGGTAATAGATTCTTGTCTAGATTTGTTGAAGATTAATTTCAGCTCTGCCACTAAATCAGTAGCACTTTCACTGGCATTTTTCATAGCCACCATTCTGGATGAATGTTCACTGGCTTTAGCTTCCAAAAAAGCGTGATAAATGGTGTTTTCAATATAAAAAGGCAAAAGTGAATCTAAAATAGTTTTGGCATCTGGCTCAAATAAATAATCTTTTTTAGGTAGTTTTTCTTTGGCCAACTCTTCTTTCTTTTTTTCAGAATCAGTTTTTTTCTCAAAGCCTAGAGGTAATAATCTAGTTAACTGTGCTTTTTGCGAAAGGGTATTAATAAAATCAGTATAAATTAAATCTACAGATTTAAATTCTTTTTTTAAAAAACCTTCCATTACCAAAGTATTGATCGCTACAATATCACTAACTGTAGTGTGATCAGGAATATCTGTAAACTGAGCATGGAGTTTGTAACCATAATTTCTGGCAAAGGTCACCCCTTTTTTGCCCACCATGATTACTACTGGGTTTTCCTGTTTATCTCGCCATTCTGCCAACTTTTTATACAAATTAGCATTCAAACTACCACAAAGTCCCTTGTCTGAACTGATCACAATTGCTAATTCAACTCCTTGCTCATGACTAGTGAGTAAGGCATTTAGCTCAGGGTCAACTACTGTTGAAACAGTCTGCAAGGACTCAATCAAAGCCTGTGAATAGGCTCTAGCTTTAATTGCCTGATCTTGGGCTTTTTTCATTTTACTAGCTGCCACCATCTCCATAGCTTTGGTGATTTTAGCAATATTACTAGCAGTATTAATGCGGCGGCTGATTTGCCTAATGTTTGCCATATATTTTGTTTAAATAATCTTTATTGAGTTTACTGATTATCAGCGAGCAGTTAAAAAATAAGTCAATCTTGATCCTTAGCTGCTGCCTCTTCTGAAATAACTTGCTTCTCTTCTTCAAGTTTAATCAATAATTCTGGATGATTAGTATTGAAATCTGTAGTTATCTTTTTTAGTTCCTCAATATCTTTTTCTTCCATTTTTTGCTGTTTAGTGAGACGATCTAAAAATTTAGAATGAACTGAATTCATAAAATGGAGGTATTCTCTTTCCCAAGTCACTATCTCATCTTCTTTTATTTGATCTAAAAAGCCATTGACAGCAGCGAAAATTACTGTCACCTGCTCAGCTACAATCAAAGGTTTGTCCCAGCCCTGTTTGAGAATTTCATTAATTCTAATACCTCTATCCAATTGGGCTTTTGTTTTCTCATCTAAATCAGAACTAAATTGTGCAAAAGCTTCTAATTCTCTAAATTGTGCCAAGTCAAGCTTCATGGTGCCAGCTACCTGCTTCATCACTTTTCGCTGAGCGGCACTACCAACCCTAGAAACAGACAAACCAACATTGATGGCTGGCTTCATACCTTTGTTAAATAAATCAGTTTCCAGATAAATTTGACCATCAGTGATAGAAATTACATTAGTTGGAATATAGGCAGAAACATCATTAGCTTGAGTTTCTACAATCGGCAAAGCAGTAATTGAGCCACCGCCATAATCTTTGTTTAAACGGCATGCTCTCTCTAAAAGCCTAGAGTGAAGATAAAAAACATCACCGGGATAAGCCTCTCTACCAGATGGACGTCTGAGTAATAAAGAAACTTCACGATAAGCTTGGGCGTGTTTAGTCAAATCATCATAAACTATTAGTACCTCCTTGCCTTGCTCTAAAAAGTATTCAGCTATAGCTAGACCAGTATAAGGAGCTAAAAATTGTTGAGCAGCTGCCTCTGAAGCAGTAGCTGCCACAATTACTGTGTAATCCATAGCCTCTCTTTCTTCTAAAATTTGTTTAGTCTGTGCCAAAGAAGACCTTTTTTGGCCAATACAAACATAAACACAAATCATGTTTTGATCTTTTTGGTTGAGAATAGTACCTAAAGCAATCGCTGTTTTACCAGTAGAGCGGTCACCGATAATTAGCTCTCGCTGGCCTCGACCAATAGGAATCATAGCATCAACTGCTTTGATCCCAGTTTGTAGAGGTTCAGAAACTGATTGTCTGGTAATTACTCCTGGAGCTACCCTCTCAAGAGGCATATATTTTTCTGACTTAATTTCTGTTTTAGCATCAATAGTCTGACCTAAACCATTCAAAACTCTACCAAGGATTTCGTCAGATACAGGTACAGATAATAAACGACCACTACGTTTTACTCGATCACCTGTTTGGAGTTTAACTTGGCTGAGGGCCACAATACCTACTGACTCCCTTTCCAAATTAAGAGCTAAACCCAACTGACCATCTCCCAAATCAACCAATTCACCAGCACGTAAATCATCTAAACCAGCCACTCTAATAATGCCGTCACCAAAAGAAAGCACTGTGCCCACAGACTCTGGTTGGACTGAAATATCAAGTTTCTTAACTAATTCACTTAATGATTGATCAAAAAGCTTATCAGTTACCTTAACTGACTTCTTATTTTTTGATACAGGCTTGGAACTCTTTTTAGTCTGAGCTTTTTTTAGCGCTTTTTTAGGCATATTAAATTTCTAAATTACAAATAATGAATAAAGTTATGCCGAAATCTGAGATAAAGTTTGTTCTTTGATTGACTCTAATTTACCTTTGATAGTAGCATCTAACTCTTTAGATCCTAAAATTATTTTAATTCCAGCCAGCATACTTTTATCAATTTCTTGCTTATACTCGACCTTTTTACCATATTTTTCTTCCACTTTTTTCCTAATTCTTGAAAAATATTTTTTAGCTAAAGGGCGAGCTGTAATAATAGTAACAGTCATAGTAATAATTAGATTTTAGATAATAATCCGTTTAATTCTTTTTCAATCATTTGTTCATCTGCCTTGCTAGTGATTTTCTTTGCCAGCAGCTTTTGACTAAGTTCTAAAACAGCTTCAAACATTTCCTTTCTTGTTTGAGATAACAATGCTTGCTTTTCTGAAAGCCATGATTTCCTAAGTTTTTCAATCTCCAATTGAGTTTCCTCTTTGGCAGCAGCCAGCATTTGTTGTTTTTTTTGCTCTGCTTCTTTGCGAGCCTTTTCCAAAAGTTCTTCTGCCTTAAGCTCAGCTTTCTTTTTTAACTCTGCTTCCAATTTCTTTAATCTTTCTTTTTCTTCAATAGCCTTATCAGCTGCTTCCTGACCTCTAGCTATTTTCTTAGCTCTTTCATCCAAAATTTTTTGAATTGGTTTGTAGACCAAAAAGCTGATAGCAGCGAAGATCACAGAAAAATTAATGATCTGAAAAATAATTTGTGTCAACTGAATATTCATACAGTCTCCTTAGGTTTAAACAAATTTTAAAATTAAGGCTACCACCAAACCATAAATGGCTAATGCCTCTGCGAAAGCCAAGCCAAGAATCATATTAGTTTGGATGCTACTGGCTGCTTCTGGATTTCTACCAATTGCCTTCAGGCCACTGGCTGCAATCAAGCCAATAGCAATAGCTGGGCCAACAGCACTAGCCATCATAATAAAACTGATTGCTAATTCTTTTGACATATTGTCTCCTTTTCTAAAAAAGGGCTTTGAATCACCCGTAATTAATTAATGATCATCATGGCTTAAAGTTGCCATATTTAAAAAGACTAAAGTTAACATTGAAAAAACTAATGCTTGGATAAAACCAACAAAAATTTCTAAGCCATAAAATGGCATTGGTGCAATGACTGGTAAAAGAGCAGCAATCACAGCCAAGAGCACTTCACCTGCAAAAATATTGCCAAACAAACGAAAAGCAAAGGACATAATCTTGGCAAATTCAGAAATTAACTCCAGTATACCAATGAAAAACATAATAGGACTAGAAAAATTAAAAAACTTTTTAAAATAAGATAACTTTAAATACTTAACACCAACTACTTGGCAAAAGAAAACTGAAAATATAGCTAAAGCTAGAGTAGTATTTAAATCAGCTGTACCAGCACGAAAAAGTGGAATAAACTTAGCATGATGAGCGCCTTCCTTAGAGTGAGCTTCAGCCGAAAGCTCATGAGAGTCTTCTGCAGCTGTCTGAGCATGCTCATCAGTTTGATTACTGTTATGTTCTGCTGCTCCCAGCTCTGGAGAAGGAGCTTCCGATCCACTGCTATGTGAATCTTCTATAGTAGTAGCAAAAGCTGGCTTAAATAAAGCCAGCTTGAATTTGCCAATGCTTAAGTGTTGCTTGCCAGCCTCTTCTGTGAGGCCAATGCTACCAACACCTGGCAGAAGGCCAAACCAATTGTTAATTAAAATGAAAAGAAAAAAGCTAACAACCAGAGGTAAAAAATCCCTGGTTCGTTTATGACTATGAGTGACACTATAAATTAGGGAATAAAAAGCTTCAATTAAGAATTCAACGAAATTTCGTAATTTACAAGGAGTTTTATCTGATTCTTGCAGGCTTCTCCTAACTGAAAAAGCAAACAAAATTAACAATAAGGAAACAATCATGCTAGTAAAAATGGAATTAGAAATCTCCAAGCCAGCGAATTTCCAAAGTGTTTCTGCTGATATTGAAATATGTAGCTTGTCCATAAACTCGATTTTGTTTATAACAATGAAACAAAAAATTAATGCAAAATGATTATAACCTGCTCGCAATTATATGCAAGGACAATTTAGTAAATAAAACAATTTGTTGCAATAAAGGAATCTTTTTAAGCGAATTTAAAACCTATTTTTTCTAAAACTTTTCTGTTTTTAGCAGCTACCTTCTCTCCTAGAACACCTTGCTCTTCGAGCACAAAGGCTAAATCAATCTTGGCTATTTTTTGATAAAATTCAACTTGAGTGCGAATTACCGCTTCTGCTAATTTTTTAGGAGCCTGACTAAGCCAGTCAGCGCTAATCTGATAGCAACCTAAGTTATAAACTTGCTCTCCACCAGCCAAAGTAAAACAAATTTTATTGGCCACATGAACTTTCTTTGGTCTGACCATATGACCTTTAATTTCATGTTTTAATTTTTTGGGATCACTGAAAGGTAAAAACCCAGCGTAAAGTAATTTTTCTCTATCTGCTAATGCCTGAGTATGCTGCTTAGCCATCGCATCAACTTGTGCCCAATCATTCAACTCAAGTTTTTCCTTGACCCAATCATTTTCTTGATTGGCAACGATTCTAAGTTTGGAATCAAAAATCTTTTTGAGAATCTTTACTACTTCACTAAAGCCATCTAAGCGAAAGCCAGCCCCAACAAAGGATAATCTCCTACCTTCATTGATCTGTACTCCTTCATCACCACAGGTAATAACATATTTAGGAGCTTGTTCTGGGGAATCTACTGATGAATTAAACATTATTTATGATGTTTCTTCGTTAACCATGCTTTGGACAGATTTAAGATAGGTTTTCATATCTTGTTCTACTTTTTGCCAGTCACCGTCAGCTTCACGGATGGAATTAAATAATAAATCCATGTCGATTAAAAGTTGATCGTCAGTAACAATCATTCTTTGTTTTGCCATATCTATATTATACCATTAAGGGATTTGCTTAGATAGATGAGTATAAAATAGTAGTTTGATTTGTTTTATATAAATTTCAGAGTCGTTCGCTTCGATATTTTCCTTTTTTTTAAATGCAAGGCTCACTAGGTAAAGCTCGGCAGTAAATCGACTGCTAGATTAAATCTAGCCAAACCTCGCTTTAACACTCCGAAATTTATATAAAACAAATCAAACTACTACTTATATCCCATCGGCACTTCTGTTAAAACAACACTCAAACTCATACGACGCTGATCTTGATCAATGCTTTCAACGTTGACAGTAACTTCATCACCTATCTTAAAATCTTGACCGGGATTGAGTTTACTAGCGTGGATGAGGCCATCTACTCCTGGTTTGACATTGACAAACACCCCAAAGGGTTCAATACGAGAAACTTTTCCTTGAAAAGTACTACCAACCTCATATTCTTTCACTATTTTTGCCCAGGGATCTTCTTTAATTTGTTTGATAGATAAATTAAGCTTAGCAGTTTTTTCATCAATCCCTAAAATTTTAACTTTAATGCGGTCACCAACATTATGATAATCTTTTGGATGGTTAACTTTTTTCCAACTGATTTCACTAATATGAACTAGGCCCTCAATATAACCAATATTTTTCTCATCTTTTTTGTCTTGATCAATTGGTATTTCCACTGTCACAAACAAACCAAAAGGCATAATTCCTGAAACCACACCTTCATAAACGGCACCCTCTTTAACCACTGATAAAGCCTGATCTTTCTGAGCCAATTGCTTGGCTTCACTAACATGTCTTTCAGAGAAAATTAAACGATTTTTTTCTCGATCAACTTCAATTACTCTCACCTCAAAAGTTTTACCTTTGAGCAAATGAATCTTACCAACATATTTTCTACCAAATTGACTAGAAGGAACAAAACCTCTAACGCCATTAACAACAGCGATCAAACCACCTTTGTTAACTTCCAAACCTTTAGCTTCTAAATTCTTTTCCTCTTCTAAAGCCTCTTCAAAAAACTGCCACTTGCTGTCATTGGCTGAACCTTTGAGGGATAAAATAAGCTGCCCTTTACTATTCTCAGATGAAACTACCACAGCTTCCACTGTCTCTCCGACTTTAAGGCCATCAATATAATCTTTGGCAAACTCAAATTCTTTGTCAGTGACAACAGCTTCTGTTTTAGCACCAACATCAATCCTGAGTGCCTTCTTATCTTTGCTAGTGATTACACCACTGATGCTATCACCTTTTTTAGGCACCACTATTTTATCTTGATTTTTTTCTAACAAATCAGCCATGCTAAGAGCTTTTTTAACTGATTTTGCGCTTTTAGTGGACTTACTTTTAGGGGTTTTACTAGCTTTAGTATTAGACTTTGTTTTTTTAGTTTTGCTAGTTTCTTGAGTTTTTTCTTTTTTACTTTGCTTAGTGCTTTTTTTTACTTTCTTACTTTCTTTTTCTTCAGTCTTTGTTTTACTTTTTATTTTTTTTGTAGCCATATATTTGCTAATTTCCTTTCTGTATGAGAAATTAAAGTATATCATAATATGCTCAAAATCTGGAGTTTAATTTAAGGTATATAATAATAAACTGAATTTTGGGATGAGCCTTTGGCTTATTCCAAAATTTAGTTTATTATCATTTTCTAAATGAAAAATAAAATTCATCCCTACTACCTCTCACGGCAAAAACGAATCTTTGATTTTTTCTTAGCTTGTTTATTACTAATTTTAACTTGGCCATTAATGCTAATCATTAGCTTCATTATTTATTTTTCTGTTGGCTCACCGGTGTTTTTCAAGCAAAAAAGATTGAGACAAAAAACAAAAACTTTCACTATTTACAAATTCCGTACTATGGTCAAAAATGCCCAGCTTATCAGAAAAAAATATCAAAAATTAAACCAGGCTCCAGCTCCAATGTTTAAGATTGACAATGATCCTAGGTTTGTTGGTATTGGTAAATTTTTATCTAGAACTGGTCTGGATGAGTTACCGCAGCTAATCAATATCATCAAAGGTGAAATGAGTTTTGTAGGGCCTAGGCCCTTACCTGTTACTGAAGCTAGAAAATTAAGTAAAGCATGGCAATTCCGCTATCAAGTGAAACCAGGTATCTTCTCTTTCTGGGCAAATTCTCCAGAAAGGAATCAGTCTTTAAGCAAGTGGAAAAGTTTAGAAATTGAAACTTTAAAACAAGGAGGGTTGAGATTTGAGTTGAGCTTGATGGTAAAAGTGGTGAAGCAGCAGTTAAGAGTATTAATTTAAAATTATAAAACTACATCTCCTGAATCTGATTCAGACAGCGATAAATTTCTGAATCCAAACCCCAAATTTTCTTTCTTAATTCAACTTTATCCAAACTCATGATATCTTTTGGTAAATAATTCCAGCCACAATCATAATAGTGAGCTCCTAAGAAACTTTGTATAAAAATTGAAATACTGATCAAAATGCAAATAAACAATTTGTGACCCTGAGCAAAAGAATGCCATGATTTCAAATAAAAAGCTAAATACAAAATCAAAATTGGTAATAAGTCCATCAACATTCTATAGCCATGACTCCAGCCTCCCCACCAAAATTTATATTTTGCAATTAACAGAAGAAAAGAAATTAAGGCGATAAGATAAGGTTTATCTTCTTTGATTTTCCTTCTCTTAAATATTTCCCAAAAAGCAAAAATAAAGATAGGACTAAAAATTAATAAACCTCTGCTCGGTGACAATAATGATCCCAATAAACCAAAAGCTATGTTGCCAGAAAATTGCTCGCCTTGATAATGAGTGGCCAAAACAAAATTAGCATTAAAATAATGTCTTGAATAAGAAAAGAAAAACAAAATAACAGCCAATATTAAAAATAAGTAAATAAACTTCAGTTTAAATTTAGAAATAAACTTATAAAGTTGCCTTTTCTTAAACAATTTATCAAATAAATTTACTTTGAGAGATTTTTTACAATTTTTCAAATTTTCTAAAAGTAATTGAAATAAAAAAGGGACTAGCATCACTAGTACAGCCGGCCTTACTAAGCTGGCCAAAAATACAAAAAAAGCAGTAGCCACAATCTTTTTTTGTTCATACATTATGATTATTATAGTGATTAAAAGCAAAGAAAATGTATGTTGCCAAAGAAACTTAGAACTAATACTAATTACCTCTGTGGCAAAAATAAATAACAACGAGATTGTTATAGCCAGGTAATTATTTTTTGTTTTAAGATTGATTAAATAATAAACTGCAAACACATTGATTAGAGTCACAATCACAGCGACTAAATGGCCAAGTTGTAAAATCTGAGGGTGAAAGAAACTGTCTATGTTGAGTATATTTTGATTAAAAAAAGAAATTAGTTTAACAAATGGAATCGCTAAAATCCCACTCATCAGTGGATAGCTAGAAAGCACATCGCCAGTTTTTTCAGAGATGGTGAAATAATAGGCGTCATAAGCTGTTTTCTCATCTAATTTACTTTGTTGTACTTTAATTTTTCCTTCTCTAAATTCATTAAAATCCAAATTTCCTTCATTTAAAAAACTAATGGGTAACAAAATATTAGGGATAGTATCCCAACTAGGATACTTTTTTGAAGGAAAGAAAAAAAATAAAACCAGTCCTAAATAAATTGATGCAATCAACAAATAAAAAAATTTAGTGTATTTGTTTAGAAATTTCATAAGAATTTAATCTTAAGATAAAATCAGTTTTTAAAGTTTGCGATTTATTACAAACTATAGACATTCAAACTAGCTATGCATTGCCTCCACAATCCAAGGAAAAATCTCCTTAGCATAGTCATATAAAACATTTGCTTTGCAATCACTTTTCAACGCCTTTTCATTAGCAACATTCTGTCTATGATCAGCAATCTTGACTAATATTTCTGCAAAATCTCTTTGTTTGTCTTTATTAATTTCTTCTTTGTAAGGCTCTAAATTTTTCCAAACTTTAAATAAAAGTTCAGCCCTCATTGTGGCTAAATTCCAATCATTTCGTGAGATCGCGTCATTAATCGATTCTAATCCAACGCTAGCAGTTGTTTCCCAAAATTTAAAATTATCAACTCCCTTAAGCGCAAGAATTTTTTTTGTTAAAAAATCAACGTTTTCTATTTCACCAGCTATAATTTCTCTATTAAGAGTATTTAAAAAAAGTAAAGAATAAAATGGGCGTTGATTACCAAAAGATTCAGCATAAACTATAGAAATTTTTTTCAAAAATTGAATAAAATTGGGATCTTTGATTCTATTAAAAAAAATAATTTGAAAGCAATTTGAGGCTTGTTTACTATCGCACTTTGAATAAAAAGCAAAATTTTCAAGAAAGATTGAACGATGATCGCTAAAAATCCATTCTTGAAAAAACTGAGCTTTAAGATAATAGTCTCCAGCGAGACTATATTTACCTTGTTCTAAATATTGTTCAGCAAAAAACAAAAAATTATTGGCAAATTCCTTGCGTGTATTTACAGGAATAAGCTCTACGTTATAGTCATAAGCTTGTTTTTTATCAAAAACAAAGTGCTGAATTTCATCTAACTCTACTTCGGCTTGAGTTAAATCATTTTTTTCCAAATGATAAGCCACCACTGGATTGAGCACTCTTTGCCACGGTTGCAGCAAAAACAGTTTTTGTTTTAGCTCATACCTTTCATTTTCATCTACTTCATTTTTGATAAGTATCTGATAAATTTCTGGATGATGCTGATAAATTTTTTGGAGTCGCCAGTGATCTGCTGCTAATAAATCTTTACTTTCTGCAAAAATTTGACTATGCCAATGAATATATGGAAAAAAACTAAAGGCCGCTTTGTGACCAGCTATTTTGAAAATGATTTCTACAAAAAAATATAAAAACGTGAGAGTAATAATTATTGCAAAAGAAAAAAAACGCAAATAAATGAAAATTTTATTTAGCTTTTTTAACTTTCGCGCTGCTTGGCCAGTTGGGCCTAATCCTACTTGCTGGACTCGCTGGAGTGCCGGACTCATAATCTTAAAAAATTTTTCTGCCAAAACATGCTTTTTTTTCTTAGAATAACTAGTTTTCTTTGATAAAGCCCGTTCTCTTTTTTTTCTCTTTAAAATTAAAGCAACCCAGATCAAAGACAGAGAATAAATGCCAATGAAACTCCAATCAAAATCAAAAAAAGCATTGATAAAAATTGACAAAAAACCAATAAACAAGGCCATCTCTAATGAACGTAAATGTCTTTTTACTTTTTTCCAAGCTAAAAACAACAGATGTGTCATTAAAGCAAAAAACAATAATCCGCCAAAAACACCAAGCTCTGCAAAATTTTGTAAAAAAGCACTGTGAGCAAAACCACTATAATATTCTGGCGTCTGCATATATTTTTCTGAGCCCAAGCTATAAGTACCAGGACCTAAGCCAAAGAAAACATTATCTTTAAAAATACTAATTGCTTGTTGCCAATAATATAAACGCGAATCTGTAGATAAAGATTTGCAGAGCATTCTTTTAATTGGTTTATATGAACAAATTCTTTGATTAGAAGAAATTTTAGAAGAAAAGAAAATCAAAATTAAGCTAGCTAGTAAAAAAGTTAGACTTATAAAATAAAAATTTATTTTGAAAAAACGCGAAGAAAATATTTTTTTTCTAAAAATCATCATAATCGCCAAAAACTGAGCTATCCCTATCACAATTGCCACTCTGCCAAAGCTAAACATTAAACTGAGAGTTAAAAAGATCGGCAAAACTAACAAATATTTTTGTTTTGCTTTTAAAGCAAAATACCAACTTGCTGGCAACACCAATAACAAATAAGAAGCCAAATGATTATGACCATAACTAGAATAAAAAATATTTACTCCAGGTAAAAGCTTAGCTATATCGGGTAATATAAAAAAAATAATTGCCATCAAACACAGTACCACAGCAATACTCAAAAAGCCTAAAATAACCCAGCTGTTGTGCAAAAAGCGTTCTCGAAGCAATAGAAAAAAGAAAAATATTAGAAAAGAAAAATTATAAAAAATCAAAGCATTAAGTGACAAAGGGATGCTGACTGAAGAAAAAGTGGAAACAAATAAAAATAATAAAAAAATAAGCCAGAGAATAAATAGATTTTTAAACTGATTTATTTTAACGATATCAATTTTATTATAAAAAGTGCTCAGAAGTGCTAGAAGAAAAAAAGCTATATACCAACCTAAAAAAGATTCTCCTAAAATCAATAAAACTAAGAACAAAGTATTAAAGATAGAGAAAAAAACTAGTGCTTTGCTGGAAAGTGATTTCATTTTTAAAAAATCTGACTATATTGTTGGGCTGCTTTCTCCCAACTATGCTCAACTATTACCTTTTCATCTTCTTGATCAAAACGATGACTAAAGTTATTTTTTTTAGCCAAAGCCAAAGTTTTAACTAAACAATTTTTAAATGATCTTTTATTATTGCTTTTAAATAATTTTACGTTTTTCAAGCTGGCGATTTCTGTTGAAGTGCAAGTTTTAGCTGCCACACAGTAGCGAGAAAAAGCAATTGCCTCCAACAAACTGATAGCATTTCCTCCTTCTAAATTGCTTGGCAAAACAAAACAAGCACAATGAGCTAGTAAAATTTGCTTTTCTTTGCCAAAAACATAAGCAGTCCAGATGATGTCTGGATCTTGATTTTTTGCTTTTAGCTCTTGCTCATATTCTGGCATATTGCCATGACCACCAGCAATTACTAATTTTAGATTTTTGTAAGAGAGTGCCCGCGCAAGTTTCTTTTTTGCTACTGCCGGACTATAATTTTTGATCTTTTTAAAAGCTTCTATTAACCACTCGGCTCTTTTTTCTGGCACCAGTCTGGCTAAAAACAGAATATAATTGTGTCTTTCTAAACCATATTTCGCCAGGCATGTTTTGACCATTTTTTGGGAAAACTTTACTTTTAACATGCTAATGCCATTTAAAGCCACAGTAGATTTAATTTGATGTTCTTTTTTTAATGCTTGCTGTAATTGACTGGAAAGTACAAAGATATTCTTGTTAAAAGATAAAGCAAGTTTAGCAAAAAAAGAAAATAAGCTTTTCTCGATTCTGCTCCATTTTTTACGTTGCCAATCAAAAGCATAAACAGTAAGCACTATTTTTTTGCCAAAGATTTTGGGCAAGAACGAAAACATGGCTGGGCCGACTGCCTGATACCAAACTATTTCTGAAGAATCAAAAACTGCTAACAAAGAAGCAAAAAAACTATACAGCACAGTTTCAAAGACCTTTGAACTCATTGTCCACAGCTTAATGATCTTAATACTTTTTTTTCGTAATTTATTTAATTTATCTTTTTTGTTTAGCCAGTTTTTATCAATTAACTGTTGCTGATATTTTGACTTCACATAAATATTAAAATTGAAATTTTTTTGCTTTTTTTTAATTAATTTGTCTACTACGCTTTGAACATAAAACTCCAGGCCGCTGGTGCCCACAAATGCCGCTGGGTATGCCCTCACTCCGATAATAGAAATTTTCTTTTTTTTCATTTTATGCTCACCGATTCAGGTGTCTCTGTAATCTTGTAGAACACAATGGTCTAAAAGCGAACCCTTTACGTTAGCCAGAGTTTCTGCAAAGCAGAAGAACATTCTGGCGAGAGTGGGTGAGTCTTTAGACCATTGTGTTCTACAAGATTATCAAGCACTTTGAATATTTCTTTTCTAAAAACTTGTTTAGTAAATTTTCTACTCTGTTGATAACAAGCTTTAGCACTAACTTTACTTTTTTCTAATCTTTTAATTGCTTGATATAAAGCTTTAACAGTATAAGTCTTAAAAAATACTCCAGTTTTTCCATCTATCACTGTTTCTTTAACACCACCACCTTTGAAAGCTACTACTGGCACGCCAAAAGCCATTGCTTCCACTGGAACTATACCAAAATCCTCATCGATTGCAGCATAAAGTAATGCTTTAGCATTTTTATAAAGCTGCGGTAAATCCTTTTCTGGCCGATACTTTCCGACAAATTCTACTGTCGGACCAGCTATCTTTTTTAAATCTGCCAATAAATAACCATCGCCTGCTACTAACAACGGCAACTTATATAAAGAGCAAGTCTTAACTATCAATTCCATCCCTTTTTGCTTAACTAATCTTGAACAAGCCAGGAAGTATTTTTTTTCTTTGGGCTTAGTAAATTTTTTTAGGCTTAAGACTGGTGGATATATCACCACCGCATCTCTATGATAGTAACGTTTGATTCTTTGGCGCACATTTTCTGAGCTAGCAATCATAATGTCTGGATTCTGAGCTCCTTTTTGGTCAAAAAGTCTTAACATTGCCATGACTGGAAATAGCAAAAAATTAAAAGGAAATTTCCTGATAAAAGCTAATTCATTAAACTCTTGATACAAATATTTGGGAGTAGTATGAAGATAAGAGAGATGCACAGCTTCTGGAGGTTTTCTCAACAGCTTGGCATTAAATGAGTGAGTTGAAGTGATAATTAGATCATAATTTGACAAATCCAAACAATAAAAATACCAGCAAGAATATAATTTTGTAATTGAAAAAAACCGCCCCAACTTTTCTAGACCAGGAATTCTTTGCAAAACAGATGTTTTGGGAGTTCTTTTTTGAAATGATTTAACTATATTCTTATCTTTTTTATTAAGATAAAGAGTATAAAAATCTGCTTTGGGAAATAAAGCTAAGAGTTCTTCCAAGACTCGCTGTGCACCACCGTATTCATATAAAACATCATGAACAATGGCGATTTTAAGATTATCGAGCTCCATACGCCCTAACTTGAGAGTCGTTTTTTTGGTAAGGTGTGATTTTCGCTTATTAACTTTCATAAGAAGTAATTATAAAATAGTGATCCCATGATAAGTGCGAAAAGCATGCTTTGAAAGCATAGCTTCAAAATCTAAACCTTTTTTATAATTTGGCACTGTTTTTTTCCTAAACTCAAAAAGTTTTCTCAAATTTCTAATAGTATCTAGCATTAACCTCAAATATAGCAGTGGCCCAAAGGAACGGAAACTAAAAACAATCACCCAAGCTTGGACTAATAAAATTGTGCCCAGATGTTTGACTATAGATCGCAGTGGCCAGCTTAGAATAATCAGCCACAAAATATTTCTATATGTTTGATACATGGTGAAATAGCTTTTTTTGCCAGAGGTTACTGAACCTTCATGAAAAACAACTAATTTGCTAGATTTTTTTATCCTTGCCCCCAACATATAAGCTCTAATCATAAACTCAACGTCTTCTAAGTAATAAAAAAGCAAGGAGTTAAAATAAAAACCATACTTTTGCTGCATTTTTTGCAAAAATTGGCCACTCACTAATAAACAAGAAGCAGAAGCGAGAGTGGTTTTAAGTGATCGAGAAGTGCAATTCTTGGCATAGCCTGATTTAAAATATTCCACTCCATAAGAATCGACTATTTCTGATTCGCCTTCATATACCAAGGGCACTATAAAATCTTTCAATTTGGAAGCCGTCATTTTGGAAAATTTTTGTTGAGCTGCTTTTTTGTTTTTCTTAGATTTCGCTTTAACAATTTTGACAAAATTTCCAAAAAAATTTGCTTTAACTTTGGCATCGTCATTGATCAGTAAATAAAAATCAGCTTTATACTTCCTGATAGTTTTTTTTATGGCTAAATTATTCATGCCAGCAAAACCAGAATTGACTGGAGCTGTTATTAATTCATCAAGCTTATTTTCGGGAAGTTTAAGTTTGGTTCTTAGTTTTGCGGCGGCAAGCTTGGAATTTTTAGCAAAATCTTCGTTTTCAGTCACCACTATAACTTTCAGCTTTAGGTGATTTTTTTTTGCTCGATGTAATGATTTAATACAGTTTAATAGATAAGGTAAATTATGTGGCTTACAGGTAGAAGGAATTATACAAAGAACAAGCATATTTCTTTACTCGTTTGTTATGAACAAAACTGCGGCGGTGAATCCATTACTACAGAACATATACTCAGGCAGTTAAAATTTTTAAAGAAAAAAGGGCAGCTTGTGATTGGGCAACAGCCAGTGAAAATCAAAATTAAATCATTTGCTCTGAATAAACTCCAAAATTCTGATTCGCTTCATTTTTTCTCCTGGCACATCAAGAGTATCATAACTTGGCTGTGGATAATTTTCAAAACTTATTTAACTAATAATTCTGGCAAAACTAATTATAGGCAACGCAAAATAAATTCATTTTTTACTTTAAATAAAAACCGCCCTTACAAAACAGTTGTTGCTACTTCACGAAAGCTATACAGCACTACTTTCACTGCTGGTTTTGCCGCAGTACTACTTAAACCTTTTTTTAAGCATAGGATTTACTTCCATTATCATGGTAATCGTGTGGTGGAACGGAGCTCGCTTAAATTGTCAACTATTCATAGGATAACGCAAATTGCCAAACATAAATTTACTTTGGTCTTACATAAAATCTTTTTAAAACATTGCCAACTGATTATTGTACCCAGCCAATTCTCTGGCCAATATTTACAGAAAAAATTTCCTTTTCTAAAAAATAAAAAAATAATTATCATCCCGAATGGTGTTAATCAAAATAAATTTAAAGCTGTTTCTAGGGCAAAACAAAAATTATTGAAAAAAATATATAAACTGCCCCAAAAAGTTAAAGTTTTAGCTTATATCGGTGCTATTAATCACAGAAAAAATATCAATCTACTGATAAAAACTTATGCAGAAATTTTAAAATTAAAGCCAAAACAGAAAATATTACTATTGATTGCTCATCCTAAAATTAGTATCCAAGATGAACTGAAATATTTTGCAAAAATTAAGGCCGATGCTAGGCGGCTCCAACTAAACAAAAAAATTCTCTGGATTTCAAACTGCAAAAAAATCGAAGAAATTTACCAAATTTCTGACATGGTAGTGGTTTTATCAAAGTATGAAGATTTTCTGTTGGTTACGTTAGAGGCTTTGGCTACAGGAAATTTATTTTTAAGTTCAACTCAGGGTTTTCCAGAAAAAACACTCGAAAAAATTAATTCACAGCTTTTTATCAGCTCTCAAGAGCCCAAAAAAATTGCTAAACAAATTTTGAGAGTTCTAAATTGGCCGGCTGCAAAGAAAAAAAACTTTATTCAAAAAAGTAAGAACTTAGTGAAAGATTATTCTTGGGAAAATACAGCGAGGCAATTGTTTATAGAATTAATGAGGATTGATAATACTATAGATTAATATTAAAGCGTTGGAGCGAGGTCTGGCTAGGCTTGTATTATCAATTAATCCTCCACTTTATAATCCACCACTAATGGAAGAAAACTGATTTTCTCAAAATTAAGTGGAATTTGCTCACCAATCTTCAAAGGCAGATTATCAAAAACAAATAAATCATTTTGAGATTCTATGACTCTCACGGCTACTGTCATTCTCAAATCTTTATACAAAGGATCATATCTGAGCAACATATCACCTCTGTCTGTAGTAACCACTTGCTCCGCCGGACTGACTTGAATATCTAGAACTTCCGCCAATAGCTCGTCATTAGAATTAACAATTTTATCACCTATCTGAATTGCCCCTATTAATTCTGGCTCAATTTCCCTAGCCAAAACTTCTACTATCACTTTTTTTTGAGAAACATCTCCTTGTTGATACATTCCTGGAAAATCTACTACAAAACCGTCAAAGGTAATATCATCCAAATTAAACCTCATTGGGGCACCGAAGACCATCTTTTTTCCTCTTACTGTATAGCTTTTAGTTCTGCTGTCATAAGTGGCTCTTACCTTCAAATCTAAATAAACTGCCTTTGTATTTGCATTGATGGCAAAGCGCTCAACATTAGTAACTTCTGAAATAATGCGACCAACTGCATCTCTTTCCATCACTCCTTTTTTAAATTGATTAGCATACCAAGCTGTTGGCTGGTTACGAGCATACAAAATATCGCGATCAGTAACTTTAATCCGAATATTAATATATTCTGCCTTTCTATAAAAAAAGAAAAAGAAAAAAGCAATTGCAAGCAACAATACAGAAAACACTAATAAGTCAAAAATTGAAATATTTTTTTTAATAGTACTAATTAGTTTATTTTTTTTCATGTCTCTGTTACTTCCCAGAAATACTAATAAGACCGAGTCCTAATACTATACCAAGATATTGAAATTCAACAATCCCCACATGAGGCAAAAATAAATAATAAATAAAAAAAACAATACATCCCAGGACATAAGAAAGAAAATATTGGTTTTTTTTTAAATTTCTCAATGATGCTTTAGAAGCTTTTCTGCTGCCTTGATTAGTATAGTGTTGTCGAAAAATATAAAAAAATGGAAAGAGGAAAAAAAATAAACCTAATAAACCCACTTCAATTGCTAATTGGACACTGGCCATGTGGACAACTGTAGGAAAGACAGTCATCACTCCATTGGGAAAAAAACTATGTAAAGTGTATTCATTAGTGCCTACACCATAACCAAAACTAGGATTACGAACTAAAACATCTATTCCTTCTTCTAACAATCTTTTTCTAATAGGAATTCCTGCTCCTTCATAAAAAGCGTTAAAACTTAGCAATACTCTTGGAATAATGACATAAGAAAGTAAAATCAAAGATAAACTTAAATAGAGCAAAAATTTTTTTCTACTAAATTTATTAATCATGAGCAAAATTTCTTTAGCATATTTTTTGAAAATAAGCAAAAAAACTAAAAAACTAGCTATCCAAATAGAGCGGCTCTGTGTCAAAACAATAATTATCAAAGCCATTAACATTACTAAAACATCTTGTTTTCTTTGCTTAATCAAAACAATTGGTAAATATAAACTAAGCAAAAACAGAGTTACTAAAGCTAATTGATTATGAAAAAGTAAAGTACCAGTAACTCTATGAACTGCATTGTTTTCATCTAAACCCATAGCAAAACTACCACCATGAAGACTTTCTAAAGGAATTCCAATTCCAGATTGTAAAATAAACTGCCAAATGCTAATGCAAAATTGAAAAACTATCACAGCAGCAATTACTACGAATAATAGGGGAAATTTTTTTCTTTTGGCAAAAAAGATATATAAAGTGATAAAAGATGCTAGTAAAATTTGCATATATTGAGATAACCAAACCAAGGAAAAATCGAGAAATGGCGAAAACTTCAATGAAGAACCTAGCGCAATTATAAAGAAAATAAACAAAGAAAGAAAAACAGGCGAAACTTTTTTAAATGAAGTCAATATTTGCCAATTATTATTTTTCCAAATATCTCTCAAAACCATTAGCAAAGATAAAACCCAAAAAACATTGGAAATATTGACCCCATATCCTTGCCAATAACCATCTTTATATTGTGGCAAAAGCATATCCCATCCTCTGATTATTTCCACAGCATAGTATTTATTAGGCGTAAAAAATTGAGATGAGAAAACAGCCATCAAAAAGCTAGTTATTGAGCAATCGCGAATTTTTAGATTTAGAAAAAAAGCAGCTATGGCGAATAACAACACAATGACTTTGAAACTGGCAAAGCCACCAAAAACTAATAATAAAGATAAAACTATTAATAATAAAACTAAATAATTAGCATCGACTTTGATAAAAGATAAAAAAGATTGGAATTTTTTATTTTTTATTGAAAAAAAAGATGTTATCATGTTTTGCAATTGTATTATATTTGTATTATTTTAACAGTTAGGCTTTGTTCTTGTTAAAAAGTAGAACTTATGTTCAGTAAACTAATATTCTAAAAGTGAACCCTTGACGTTAGCCAGAGTTTCTGCGAAGCAGAAGAACATTCTGGCGAGAGTGGGTGAGTCTTTAGAATATTAGTTTACCAAACATATAAATAATTTAATCAACAAGAATAAAGCCTAACTGTTAGAATGAAAGCAAATAAAAAAACAATTATCATCCCCTTCCAGATGCCTTGGGATTGGTCAGCGGATTATCAAAAGCAAACTTGTTTTGTCTTAGCGAAAAAACATCAGGTAATTGCATTCATGTATCTTGATGCTGTTTTTTTTCTAAAAAAATTTTTTCAGAAAGAAAAAAAATATCCTCAGCTTCCAAACATCAACTTTTATCAACCCTCATATTTTTTACCCTTTCGCCGCCTTGCTCTCATAAACAAAATTAATCAAATTATCAATCTCAAAATTATTGCCTGGAAATACAATCAGGCTCAAAACCTGCTCCACTCATGGCTCAAAAATATTTTTAGCTTTGAGCAAAAACGAAAAAACGGAAAAGAAAAAAACTTGATTCTCTGGATTTTTGACCCTTCATTTTACTTTTATCCAAAAACTCTCAAAGCTACTTCTATCTATGACTGTGTGGACTATCAATGGCGCATCAATGAAGCTGAAAAAAAACAAGTTCAAGCAATGGAAAAAAAATTAATTGACAATGTTGACTATTTTCTTGTTAATTCCAAAGCCCTGCAAAAAATCCATCAAAAACAACGAGTAGCTGACTTACTAGTACCACAGGGTTTTCGTTCTGATGATTTTCAAAAAGCAAAAGCCGCTAAATCGCTCCCAAAGAACAAACCATTAATAGGCTTTGTAGGAGCCTTAGGCTATCGCCTAGATTATCCGCTACTTTTTTCTCTCATTGAGAACAACCCCCAGTGGAACTTTGTACTTTGGGGGCCAAAACAAATTGAAAAAAATCTCAAAGCAGATGAGACAGCCAAAAACTTAAAAAAATTACTTCAGTATGAAAATGTAATCTCTGGCGAAAATAAAAACAGAAAAAAAATTCCTAGTATTATCAAACAATTTGACGTTTGTATGATTCCTTACAATCCAAATTATGATTTCAATCGCTACTGCTATCCGATGAAGTTATTTGAATACTTTTACTTAGGCAAGCCAGTAATCTCTACAGAAATTGAAGAACTTAAATATTTTCCTAAATATGTGAAAATTAGCAATCAAGCTGCTGAATGGGAAAAGCATATTTGTCAGCTACTAAAAAAACCTTGGCAAAAAAAATATCAACAGGAACAAAAACAGCTAGCAATAGAAAACAGTTGGGAGAAAAAGGTTGAGATGATTTTAAAATTAATTGCTCGCAGATAAGCACTGTATAATTAAGCCAGAAAAAACTATTAAAGCCTGTTAAAATCAATTTTCATGAACTCAAAAATATTTATCGTTATCCCTACCATCCGCAATCTTGATTTTTTGAAAAAATGGAAGCAGCAATTCCAAAATGTCTCTATTATTATCTGTGAGGATCGTCCTCAAAAAACTATTAAAATTCCTAAAGTAGGAAAAAAAACTTATCATTATTCATGGCAAGAAATAGACAATGACTTAGGCAAAGATTCATGGATTGTACCCAGAAAAGTCTCTGGCATTCGTAATTATGGTTTTCTTAAAGCTTATCAAATGGGAGCTAAGATCATCATCACTATTGACGATGATTGTTATCCTGTTAAAGGGCACAAGTTGGTGGATCTGCACTCTCAAAATCTCCAACTTAAAGCTCCAGCAAAATGGACCAATACTTACCCAGATGCCCGCCATCTCTATACCCGTGGCATGCCCTACCTAAATAGAGATGAACAGCCAGTGATGCTCAGTCATGGCTTATGGACTCGTGTTTTAGATCATGATGGAGCTACTCATTTACAAAACTTAAAATTCAGAGCTAAATTTGCTGAACACTTCTTACAAATTATTCCCAGTGGGGCTTATTTCCCAATGTGTTCTATGAATCTAGCTTTTAGAAGAGAAATAACAGCCTTGATGTATTTTCCCTTGATGGCTGAGGATAAAGAAGGTAAACAATGGGGATATAATCGCTTTGATGATATTTGGGCAGGCATTTTTGCCAAAAAAATCATGGATCATTTAGGCTATGCTGTTGTCAATGGAGCGCCTTTTGTTAAACATAAAAAAGCATCTGATCCTTTTAAAAATCTGCAAAAAGAAGCCAAAGGTATTGAAACGAATGAGAAATTATGGAGAGCAGTAGATGAAGTAAAATTGACTAAAAAAACTACAGCAAGCTGTTATATTGAGCTGGCAAAAAAAACAAAATTCCCTAAGGAAAGATATTTTGAAAAACTAAGAGAGGCAATGCTGATTTGGGGAGAAATCTTATAAATATTTTGTCAAAGATTTCAAAAAAGCTTTCTGGCTGTAACTCTTCTTTAATAAAGCACAATTTTTTTTAATCAATTGTTTTTTCTTATTAGTGAGCATGGTATACCATTTGATTTTTTTAGCTAATGACTTAATTGATAAGCTATTAACAATCAAATCATCATTTACTCTTCCTAACAATTCAGGGGTTGCACCAGATCTAAAACCTAATACAGGAGTATTCAAAATCAAAGATTCTAGAGTAGTAAGTCCCAAGGTTTCATATTGAGCTGAAGGAAGAATTGTTAAATCAGCAAGTTTAAAATACTTTAAGACATCATCATGTTTAATAGCGCCTAAAAAGAATACATTTTTATATAAAGAATGTCTGAAATAATAATCCCACAGAGAAAAATAATATTCTATTCTATCACTTGGACCTAGAATAAAGACTTTTATGTTAATCGTATTTTTAATCTCATTAAAAAACTTGATCGCCTTTAATAATAGATGGACTCCCTTCCTCGGCTCTAATCTAGAACCAATCACAATTAAAAAATCTTTATTAGATACAGAAATATCTTTTCTAGTAATGCTTTTTAATTTATCCTCATCTATAAAAATAGGGGGATTAATTTTTTCTATATTGTGACTTGAAAGTTTGAAATAATTTATCAGTATTTGTTTAGAAAAATCACTAAAGACAAAAATTAAATCTACCTTTTTTAAAATAATTTTTTGCAAATGAAAGAAAAACACATTAGCAAGCTTAAATCTGATTCTTGCAAGCAATTTCCATTGTCTTAAATCTTTTTTGGAATACAGGCTTTCTCTCTCTAAAGTTAAGGCGCCATGGAAAAAAAACATTACTTTAAGTTTTTTACTAATAGAACTAAGCAAAAAACCCAAACCTGAAGACGTTAAGTTGAGGAAAATATAATCAATTTCATGCTTTGACAGAATTTTTGTTATTAATTTCTTTGTGTTTAGAGCTATAGTAAAACATGTTTTCAAATAAGATTTGCTTGGCTTTAAATTGTAAAAATAAACTTTTTCACAGGAATTTCTAGCCTGTTTTAGTAAAGGTCGATTTAAACTACTTTTAAAAATTCCTGTTAATAAAAAAACATTAGCTTCATGGGACAATGCCTTCAGCATATTAAGATTAACTCTAGTCCCGCCTCCTAACTCCAAAAAATCAAAAATAATTAGTATGTTTTTTCCTTGCAATGATTTTTTCATAAAACTCTATACTTTTTTGAGCTGTTTCTTTTAAATTATATCTAGATGAAACAGTTTGAAAAGCGGCTTCTCCTATTTTTTTACGTAACTCACTACTTGATAATAAAAGACTAATTTTATCAACTGAATCCTTGATATCGTTTTTTTTAATTAACAAACCTGTTTTTTTGTGTTCAATAATATTTGCTATACCACCCACTTTACTAGCAACTACAGCCTTCTTAAGACTCATAGCTTCAATAATAGTTAAACCAAAGGATTCATATAATGATGGAAAAATACAGACATCAGCTAATCGGTATAGTTTTTCCAAAAGATTTCGATCGCCAACATATCCCAGAAAGTGAACCTTCAATAAATCTTCAACAGAGAAATGCTGATGTACAAAGTTCTTAAGTCCCAAGTTATCTTCACCAACAATTATAAAATTGGTGAAAGGATGTTTTTTTAGAATATATTTGATTGATTTTAAAAAAACAAATATCCCTTTTCTCTTTTCCAATCTACCAAGAAAGAGAACATTTAAATTTTTTTCCTCAGAGGATGCGAGAATTGAATGCTGCTGTTTTTCCTTTGGTATCTTAATACCTATAGGAAGAATTTTAATTTTTTTATTTTTTAATTTATATATCCTTTTGCAAAAGCTGGCATGTTTGATGGTACTGCTTGTTAAGACAGTATCTTTACAAGAAACAAAAATTTTTTCCATTGTTGATATTAATCTGGCTGATAAACTATCGTCTTCTTCTATTTGGTATAAGGTTTTACTAACAGTATGCAATCTGACCACAATAGGGATATTTAAGAAACCGTTAAAAAATAAAGTAAATATCGAACCTTCAGCCTCCCAATTAGGAAACTCTATCAGTGAAATTCCTTGTTGTAAATGAATGTAGATTAAATAAAAAGCGATCTGAAAATTATGTATAAAAAATTTTAAAAATCTTTTATTTAGAAAACCAGATTTAGGAAGCCACCCAAGCGAGTAAATAAAAATATTCCCCCTTTGAAAATGACCCTTCTGTTGCGATCTGGTTAGAATTATAATTTTATTCTTTTTGCTAATTTCTTTTGCCAGATTTTCAATATAAATTCCTATACCTGAATTTTTTTTATTAGTTAAAATAGGGTAATTCTTATAAACAAAACAAATATTCATATCTTGATGCTATATAAAAAATATCATATATAATAAGACCTCATGGCTAAAATCTCTGTCGTCGTCTGCACGTATAATAGGAGCCCCCAAATTAATTTCTTCCTAAAATACTTTTTACAACAAAAATTCACAAACTATGAATTGCTTATTATAGACCAAAGTACTAATAATAAAACAAAAAAAACTATAAAAAAATATCAAAATAGACTAACAATTATTTATCATAGACTAAAGAAAAAAGGAATATCACTAGCTCGTAATTTTGCTATCAAAAAGGCTAAAGGCGAAATCATAGCTTTTACTGATGACGATTGTATTGCTGATAAAAATTGGTTAAAGCAGATAAATCAGTCTTTCAAAAAATATAAAAACATCAACCTTATTTTTGGACAAACCTTACCTTTTCGGCCAGAAAAAAATAAAGGTTTAATCTGTCCTAGTATATTTACAAAAAAAACTATAAAAATTATCCAGCAACCTTGTGTTCATTATAAAAATATTGGCTTTGGTAACAATATGGCCTTCAGAAAAAAAATTTTTAATCAGATAGGAGTTTTTAAAACATGGTTAGGAATTGGAAGTATTGGTAAATCCGCAGATGATGCAGAGCTTGCTATCCGAGCATTAATTAAAGGCAACAAAATTTTGTACAAGCCAGATATTAAAATTTACCACAACCGTTGGCTAACAATAAAACAATATAAAAATTTAGAACTGACTTATAACTGCGGAGAAATGGCATGCTATGGATACTTTGCTTTTCAAAAATACAATTTTGCTAATAAATTAGTCAAAGACAATTTGATGCATTTTTTAAGAAACTGCCAACAAACTGTTATTTCAGTATTCAAATTTAAAAAAAATAGCTTTGTTAATTTCAGGGATCTGACAAAAGAATTTATATTTAAATTAAAAGGTATAATAATAGCTTTTTATTTTTATCAATTTGATCCTTTAGTGAGATGAAAAAATTAACAAAATTTATTCAATTAAGGAATCTAGATATATCCTTCAAACTATTTTAAATAATAACTCTTCAAAATATCTTTCTTACCATCTCTCTTCACCTTCCCCTTTTCCAACCACAAAATCCGTTCACAATTCTTTTTTAAAAACTCCAACCAGTGACTGACGATCACAATTGTCTTTTTCTTCTCAAAAAACTCATCGATTTTTTCTTCTGTTTTTATTCTGAATCTTTCATCACCTACAGCTACATTTTCATCTAAGACTAGAATATCAGGATCAGAATGCACTGCCACTGCAAATCCCAACCTCAAAGTCATGCCCGCAGAATAAGTATATAGCGGAGCATCGATAAACTGACCAATGTCTGCGAACTCAACAATTTTTTTAAACTTCTGTTTAATTTCTTTTTTGCTCATCCCTATTACCAGGCCATTCAAAAAAATATTTTCCTCACCTGTTAAATCAGGATGAAAGCCAGCTGATAAATCTATGAGTGATACGATTTTACCATTGGTTTTAACTTTACCTCTGCTTGGGGTAGTAATGCCAGTAATAATTTTTAGTAATGTAGTTTTACCAGAGCCATTTGCTCCAATGATACCAACTTTCTCTCCTTGATAAATTTTTAGATCAATTTTATTTAGAGCTTTAAATTTTTCTTTACGACGACGACGGATAATGTTTTCAGCAAAGGTGGGTTTCTCATGGTGAAGAGTATAAATTTTAGTAATTTTTTGAAGTGAAACTGCCAATTTTCTTTTTTTCATGCACATTGGATGGTAAATCAGGAGAGATAATCTGACAAGACGAGAACTTTACAACCAATCATCAAAATTAGGACTTTCTCTGCGAAAAACAAAAATTGCTAACATCGCTAAAATTAGCGTACTCAACAAGCTGATCATTAAATAAAAAGTCTGCGGGGCAGGCAAAGCTAGAATTGAAAAACGGCTAGCCTCGATTAAGGCTGTCATTGGATTAAGGTAAAACAAGAAGTGTAATGATTTTGGAATTAAATCAAGAGTATAAACCACTGGAGTGGCATAAAACCACAGCGGCATGATTGCTTTGACTACAAAATTAACATCCCGGAATCGAACATTTAAACTAGAGAAAAAAAGCGACAAAGCACTAGTTAAAACAATTAGCCAAATTAAAATTAGAGGCAAGAAAATTAATCGCGAAAAATTCATTTTTCCTAAAATTAAGACTACTATTAATAATAGTACAAGAGAAATTAAAAGATGAAATAAATTGGAAAGAACTATTGATAAAGTAATTGCTTCCCGAGGCAGCTTAGCTTTTTGAATTAAAGTTCTTTCAAAAACATAAATTGGGGTGCTTTTCATCACTGTCATCGAGAAAAAGTTCCAGGGCAGTAGGCCAACAAATAAAAATAAAAAGTAATTATCAATTTTGACTGGTATAAAAAATTGAAACACAAAACCAATTACTAACATTTGCAAAAGTGGATTCAAAATTACCCATAAAAAGCCTAAAATTGCATGCTTGTAACGAGCTTTGATTTCTTTTTCAGTGAGGCTTAATAAAAACTCTAACCAATAATGAAAGTATCTTTTTGAAATTATTTTCACAGCACTGAGCAGTATACCTCAAAACTCCCTATTGACGCCTATTAAAAAATATCTGTATTCTAGATATGTACTATTATGATTAATGTTGTTGGTACTTCACCAATCCCGACCAGTTCTCAAACCCCTGCTGGACAAGCTGCCCCACAGACTACTCCTCAAGCTGCCGCTCCAACACCTCCTCCGGCTGCAGCTCAAAAAGCTGGTGGTGCTGGAGTAACTCCTCCCCCTAGTGCTAAACCACCAGGTAATAAATCTGCTATGAGTCCTCAACTGCAAAATTTATTTAAACAGAAAAAATTATCACCCAAGATGATTATAGCTATTTTGCTATTGGTGTTATTAGTGGTGGGAGTAATCGTAGGTTTTATTCTCAGTCAACAAAAACAAGAAATTAGGCAGAAAGCTGCAGTAGGTGATTATTGCTTAACTGATGCACAATGCAACGTTGCTGGTGGGGAATACTGTGCTCCAAATCATTACTGTGCTATCAGACCTACTGGTGGTGGCTGTCCTAATAATGACCACACTGCCACTAGGTGGATAAGATTTACCTGCCCAGATGGTTGTACCATAACCCATGAGCCAGGTGATCCCCCAGAGGGCCGATATCGCTGTTATTCAAATCGAGAAGACTTCACAACTCCAGTTTCCTTAAATGGCGAATGTGGACAAGTAGATGTTTTGGATGAGAATGGAGATTTCTGTGGCTGGACTGAATATAATTGCGATGGCCCATGTGCTGGAGATGGTGAAGGAGGCACTCCTGTTCCTGGTGCTGCTACTAGTACGCCTGCTCCAACTGGTGTAGGTGGAGTTGAACCAACTCCAATCAGCTATAGTTGTAACAGTAGCTGTACCAATACTAGCCAATGCCAAGGAGTCAATCCAAACTATCGCTGCTACACTAGAGCTGAGGGTGAACCAAACTGGAATTTGGCTGAATCATGGAATAGCTTCAGTATCTCAGAGATGCCTTCAGCTTGTACCTCTGTTACTGCTTCTGGCGCTTACTATACACCAACTGAATTTAGACAATCAGTTTGGTGCAATGGAGGTACTGTTTACTTCCGCACTGTTCCTTTAGGTAGCAACGGTGAACCTAATTATGGGAGTGCTGGTAGCTGGAATACTAGCAGTATTAGTGCTGAGGGTCTACCATCATCCTGTACTAGTATTACTGCCTATGATGCTTATTCTACTCCAACTGAACTTAGACAAGCTTTATGGTGTGGTACTACTGTTTATTTCCGCACTGTACCATTAAATAGTAGTGGTGAGCCTAATTTTAGTAATGTTGGCAGCTGGAATAGTAGTAGCATTAGTGCTGAAGGTCTACCATCATCCTGTACTACTATAACTGGCTATGGAGCTTACATGACCGACTCCAACCTAAGACAATCCCTTTTATGTAACGGTAATGTGAGTTATTACCATGATGTACCATTGAACAGTAGCGGAGAGCCTAATTTTAGTAATGTTGGCAGCTGGAATAGCATGAGTTTATCTGAATTTGGATTAGCATCATCTTGTACTACTATAAGTGCTTATGCAACAAGTAATAATGGAAATACACTTAGACAGGTATTCTGGTGCAATGGCACTAATGGTTATTTCCGTGCCGTAGGTATTGGCAGTCGCTGCAGGTTGGAAAGCAATCCTAGCTCCATGACTTGTTCTGTGGCCACAGCAGCAGCCCCAACTGCTACTCCAGAACCAGGTGTCTGCGGTTCCTCAGGTTGTAGTCTTGACAATCCATGTAGCGGTCAACTGGTTTGTATTACAGCTAATGATGGCAACAACTACTGTTCTGAAGCTGATCAAAGCGTCCGAGATGCCTGTGCTATCAATCCAAATACAACGACTTGCTGTACAGCACCAACCAGTGCTGTTGCTACTGCTACTCCAACTGATACTGTGGTCAATACCACTATCGATTGTAATGATGCTTGTGTGCAGAATTCAGATTGCAGTAATGTCAGTCACATCTGCTGGAATGGTCAATGTCGCTTGTCAGAAAATCCTTCTGACGAACTATGCAGATTACCTGGCGGGGGTACCACTACTACTGTCACTTACGAAACCATCCAACAGAGACAAATTCAACCAACCCTACCTTCTCAACTACCAAGCTCTGGTCCTGCTGATTGGTTAAAATACCTCAAGGCTGGACTAGGTGTCCTAGGCTTTGGGCTACTACTCTTCTTATTACTCTAATCTTAGAATAAAATCAAAGAAGGAAAAATATAGATTGCTAGATATATATTCTGAAGAAGTGAATAAGCTAAAATTTACTATAAATAAATATTGCAGTGTTAAAGCGAGGTCTGGCTAAGCTTAATCTAGCACTACATTTACTACCGAGCTTTACTGAGTGAGCTTTATATCTTAAAAATTAATAAGAGGTTGTCGCGAACGACTGCAATATTTATTTATACTAAATTTGGACTGTGTTTTTCGAGCTCAGGATATTTTTTCTTCTTTGACTTTGCTCTAGAAATTGTATTATGATGATTATTAGGCAATAATTTTTGTAAAATTTTAATTTAGTGAGCAACAAAGAAATATGACTGATTCCATGAATCCTATGAATCAACAAAGCTCTAATTCAACAGCTAGCAGTAAGCCTAATTCTCAAAACCTCTTCCAAGGGATAACTAAGAAGATGGCTCAGAATACTAATGTTCAACGCGCAGCATTAAGCCAATTGGGAGCAAGTTCACTAGATAAAGCAAATCCCAACCCATCCAGTACAAACAGCCAAAATCTATTAGACTCAATGCCTAGTTCAATAGAGGCAAAACCAAGCCAAGCTCCTATTAAAACAGCATTAAAACAACCATTGCCTAACACTCCAGCAGATCAAGGTGCAACATTAAAGCAAGCAAGCCCTCCTCCAACTCAAGAAAGTCTTACTGCTCCCAAAACAAAGTCATCAAAAAAAATATTTTTAAGTATTGCAGTACTTTTATTTCTTGTATTTGGAGCTGGCGCTGGCTTTATTCTAAGTCAACAGTCACAAGACATTAACCGTCAAGCTACCACTCCAGAAACTGCCAAACCAACCCTAGCTGTGCTACCTGCCCCTGTTGCCACGCTTTCTGAAAAAGATCAAATTGCTAAAAAGGTACTTACTTGTTTAGACGGGATGAAGGATAACTCAGGACTTTATCCATATAAACAAAATTGTGACGAAAAAGGTAATTGTGAATCTTTACCAGATAATAATTCTGGTCCACGCCCTATTTATGCTAGATTTCATTACTACCAAAAAACTAAGGATCCTCAAGAACTTGCTATTTTTAAAAAAGATTTATCAATTAATAATACAGCTGTTTCAGGCATTCAGAATAACTTCTACAACTGTAAATTAATCGCTGAGATTCAAGCTAGCATTGATGAAATGTGGAACAACAATTTCTTGATGAAGCAAGAAAGAAATCAAGCTAGAAATATTTGCCTTCTTAGTAAAAACAACCAGCAATTAGAGCAAATCGCAGATCAAAACTTGGACAGTGAATTGGCTAAAAAACCTGATTTTGATCAAGTATATGACGATCTATCAAGTACAAAGTCAAGTAGTCAAGAAATTTTGCTCAAAACTGACCTCGCTAGTGCTAGCTATTACAGTTCTGAATATGCAGGTCGTTATTCATTACTCACCCAGAATAGAGAGACTGAATTAAAAAGAGCGATATTCTTTTACAATCAAGCCTTGCTTATGCTCTTTCAAGAAAAACAAACAGCTAATTTTAAAGATATTTGTACTTTTGGAGAAAGTTCGCTTGATCTCTACAGAGTTACTCAGGATGAGGATTATCTTAAGCTAGCCAAATATCTTTGGAGCTGGGGTGCTGATCAAACTAGCCATGACTTTTCTACCAAAACAATCTGTGCCTATTTCACTAATAGCCTTTACCAAGAAACACAAGAAGAATCTTATCAAACAGCCAGAAGTAATTTAATTAATGATTTGATTGAAAATAATCTTGATAAAACTGGACAAATGAGTTTTGTGACTGGAGATGGCTGTTTTAATTCTGATAAAGATGCAGCTGGAAAGGTTAGTAAATCAAGTATAGATAATAGCTTATTAGTGAAAGTATTGCTAGCTGAGTAAAACAAGTAATGAACATTCAAAAAAGCAGAGCCACCATTAAACGAAGCAAAAAAACTAATCTCAAATTGGTAATAAGTTTATTGTTTATTTTAATGTCAGTGACTGGTTTTTTGGCTGGACTTTATTTGACTCAGCAAAGACAAGATATTAGACAACAGGCTTATCCTGGGCAAGAATGTGACTATACTTCCCAATGTGATGGCGAAAACGAAGTTTGCAATCCTAATACTCATCGTTGCGAAGGTGGAGTTATCCCAAGTAGCTGTGATTGTACTGCTGCACATACTTGCACCAGTAGCAACCCTAGCTGTGGTAGCTGTGTGCGATCGTACTGCTATATTTCACCAGTCACTGGCAACTGTGAACAATGGTGTGAGCCAGTTTGCGGTGATGTCAGTGAAGCATGTGACTTTTATTGTCTAGAATGTACCAATGCTTCTGATACTTGCGGCCCTCAGCCAACACCTGGCGGCCCGACTCCAACTCCATTCCAACCACCTACAATTACGCCTTATCACACACCGGCTGTTAGTCCTACACCGACTCCAGCTCAACCAACATCAACTCCGCCCCCAATCTCGAGCCCAACTCCTACAGTGACTGGCGCCCCTAGTTCCACTCCCACACCGACTGCCACTTTAAGCCCAACTCCAACCGTGACTGCTAGTCCAACGCCAACTAGTCCTCCTTGGGCCTCACCAACTCCGACTAGCCCACCATGGGCATCACCTACCCCCACCAGTCCTCCTTGGGCTTCACCAACTCCGACCTCTCCACCTTGGGTACCAACTAATACTCCAGTGCCTTGGTCAAGTCCGACCCCGATCGCTTGGACAGTACCAACTAATACTCCTGCTCCATGGGTAGTAGTACCAACTATGATTGATTGTAACTCTATCTGCTACTCTGACTCTGAATGTGCTCAAATCGGCTTGATTTGCTATCAAGGCCGCTGCCGCTTGGCTGCTAATCCAGAAGATCAATATTGCCGTCTCCCAGCTAGTGAAGTGATGGTAGAACAACCAGTTACTCCTGAAGCATTACCAGTTGCTGGCCCAGAAGATTGGCTTAAATACCTGAAGATTGGCCTCAGTGTGCTTGGCATTGGTGCTTTACTCTTCTTGTTAATTTAAGCGATTTTTGAATATCCCAAATAAATTATATTTAAATTATATTAGAGTTATTGTTAAAAGAAGGATTGTTGAAACTAACAGTTTAAAATTTACTATAGATAAATATTAGAGCGTTGAAGCGAGGTCTGGCTAAAATCGAATTAGCACATAACTTACTACCGAGCTTCACCGAGTGAGCCTTGTATCTTTAAAATAAATACAATGTTGCAGCGAACGACTCTAAGATTCATCTATAGTAAATGAGACTGTTTCTGAGTTTAATAAACGATAAGTTAATAAAAAAATTAGTTTAGCTGATATAATTTACTGGGTAAATTCAAAAACGCGCGCGTAGCTCAATTGGTTAGAGCACCAAGCTTATACCTTGGTGGTTCCAGGTTCGAGTCCTGGCGCGCGCACAAAAACACTTAAAAAGATATTTCTTGACTTTTGTAATAGAATATATGTGTATTTATTATGCAAGAAAGATTAGAAATTAATACAGGAGTAACAGGCGCGGACAACCTCCTCCCTGTTGTTGTGCTACAAACAGCAGCGGGAGCAGCTGAAAAAAATGAAGCAGTAGCATATGAAGAACTAGAAACAGCTCCTATCATAGAGATAGACCCTACTGCTATGCTTCATTTGCCTAAGGATGCTAGAAGACCAACAAAAGATGAAGTTTCTCTAAGAGTTTTTTGTTTCCAAATTACTATGCCTGGTACAATAATAGAAACGGAAAATGCTCCTCCAATCTTAACTTTAGAAGCTTTATTTGAACTAGAACCAGAATTAAAACAAAGAAAGTCAGAGATTAGATACTGTTTTATCCATACTTTTAACAGGTGCTGGGAAACAATCCCTCAATTAGAAAGGAATAGTTGGTTTATAACAATCAGTGTTTCTGCTCAGCCTCAAGCCGCTGATGATAAAAGAACTAATGGTCCAGCTGAAGCATTATCAGAAACTGCGTTATTAGTAGCTCGAGTCAAAACTTTAAGAGAGGCATATTTTTCAGCCTTAAAAATGGCTATTACCACTAGCTCTGCTGAAGATGAAGTTGATGAGATAGACGAGCAACCAGCAAAAACTAGATCAAAATTATTGGCAAGGCTTAACTAACAATATTCCACCAGAACTCCAAAAACCTCAAAGTTCTCCTCATTGTCAATCTTAAATAATCTTTCAAGAAAAAATATGAAAATATGTTAAGATATACATCTTGCTTTCAAAAAATGATCGTAAATCAAAAACAAATGTTTTTCAGCAAAATCTCAGCAAAAGTAGTGTAAAATATATCTTTTTGATTAAAGAATTTATGAAAAAACTTAAACGAGCAGCTAAACGAATCAAAAACTTGCCCAAAAAAATTATTAAAACCATTAAAAAAAGGTGGAAGCTTTTGCTGGTCTTAATTTTGATCATCTCAGCCCTTGCTTTTTTCTTATACAAAAGACAAGAAGCTAATAAAATTATCCTTACTTTTGAAAAACCTCAACGTGAAGATATCACTGAAACTCTTGAGGTTTCTGGCATTATTGATGCCAAAGAAAAGGCCACCCTTAGATTTATTGCTGGCGGCAAAGTCACTTACCTCGGAGTTCAAGAAGGTGATTATGTGAAAAAATGGCAAACCATTGTCATCATTGACCAGCGTGATTTACAAAAAAAATTACAACAGGATTTGAATGATTATATGAAAGAACGTTGGGATTGGGATCAAGTGCTGGATGATACCAAAGATCGTTGGATTCCCAAATCAGAAGAAAGAGAAAAAGATAAATCTCAATGGGATCTTGATAATACTGTTCTAGATGTAGAAATCAGAGATATCGCTATTTCCAACACTGTCATGTCTGCTCCTTTCTCTGGCATTATTGTTAAATCACCCACCAGCACTGCCAATGTACAACTACTGGCGACTGACACTTTTGAACTAATTAACCCAGAGACTTTAGTTTTTAGAGCTCAAGTTGATGAGGCTGATATTGCAGCAGTTAGCTTAGATCAAATTGCCAAACTCACATTTGATGCTTATCCAGATGAAAATATAACTACTCAAGTAAATTATATTGCCTACAAAAGTAGTCAAGCTAGTAGTGGCACTGTCTTTGAAATTGAATTTCCTATTCTGGAAGAGAATGCTGCTACTAAATATCGTTTGGGCATGAATGGTGATGCTGAAATTAAGTTGAGAAGCAAAGAAAATGTTCTAACAATCCCTTTGATAGCTACTAGAGAAAGAAATGGTGAAACTTTTGTTGATCTCAAAACCGGAGAAGAAACTTATGAAGAGAGAAAAATAGAGATTGGCCTAGAGACTGAAGATAAGGTTGAAGTAATTGATGGCTTAACAGAAAATGATGAGATTTTAATTCCAGAATAAAAAATAGTTAAAATTGCCAAAGTGAAATCATCCAAAAAAAATAAAACACCAGTGTTACAACTTGTTAAAGTTTCTAAAACTTATCAAGTTGGCTCTCAAACCATCCGAGCGCTCAGAAAAGTTGATTTTACTGTTAACAAAGGTGAATTCATCTCAATCATGGGTCCTTCTGGTAGTGGTAAATCTACCTTTTTGCAAGTAGCGAGCATCTTAGCTGAGGCAAGTAGTGGACAAATCTTCATCCAAGGCAAAGATGTCACTGAATATGATGAAGTAGAAAGAGCTAAACTCAGAAATAAAGAAATTGGTTTTGTGTTTCAAAAATTTAATCTGCTATCCAAAACTTCGGCCTTGGATAATGTGGCTCTACCATTACTCTACGCTGGAATCAAAGAAAGTGAGAGAAAAAAAAGGGCTGCAGCAGTCTTAGAAAAACTAGGATTAGCTGATCGACTAAATAATACTCCTGCTCAGCTTTCTGGTGGTCAACAACAAAGAGTGGCTATTGCTAGAGCCTTAGTCAATGAACCTTCGATAATCTTTGCAGACGAACCAACTGGTAACCTTGATTCCAAAAGTGGTGAAGAAGTGGAAAAAATTCTCAAAAAACTGAGCCGAGAGGGTAAAACTATTATCATGGTTACTCATGAAGCTTATATCGCCGAGCTAGCCCAAAGACAAGTAGTTATTAAAGATGGAGAGATTATTTCAGACACCCTAAATGGCTCTCAAACAGAATACACTAGCGAAGCTGTTGAGGAAGAAGATTATCCCAAAAAAAAAATTAATTACACTAAAAGGAAACGTAAAAAGAAAAAATGAACCTGACTAATACTTTTATCATCGCTATCAAAGCCATTCTTACCAACAAAGTGAGAAGCTTTCTCACCATGTTAGGCATTATCATTGGTGTTAGCTCAGTGGTCATGCTCACTTCCATTGGCACTGGTCTAGAAGCCTACATCACTGAACAATTTGAAAGCTTAGGTTCAAATAACATTCTTGTTTTTCCTGGCGATATTTTTGGAGAAGGTGGCGGTTTTAGTCGTGAAAGACAAGCAAGTGCTTTGCTCAATAACAAACTTAAATTATCAGATGTCAATGAAATTAAAAAGTTAAGAGAATTTGTAGAAACAGCTGTGCCTTTTAATACACATACGGACAAGGTGTCTTTCCAAACTGAAACCAAAACAGTGAGTTTGCTAGCCACCACTCATGAATATGATGAAGTATTTAATACTAAAATGGAAAAAGGAAGATTCTTTGACAAAGTGGAAGAACAAACTGGCAAACGAGTAGCTATTTTAGGTTTTTCTACTGCAGATGAACTTTTTGGACAAGTTGATCCAATTGGTAAAAAAGTAAAAGTTGGCAATCATGTCTTTAAAGTTATTGGAGTGGCTGAAAAAAAAGGCGGTGGTTTTGGCGGGCCTTCTTTTGATACCTATGTTTATTTACCTTTAAAAACTTTTTCCAAAATTTATGACAAAAATGATATTGTAGAAATAGTAGCTAAAGCTAAGGACAAAGATAGTATTCCAGAAACCATTGAAGCGATTGAAAAAACAATGCTCAAAAGACTGAAAGATGATGAATTTAGTGTGCTTGATCAGTCTGAAATCTTGGAAATGATCAATGAGATTTTAGGAATTTTAACTATTGGCTTGGGCGGCATTGCTGCAATTTCACTTCTAGTAGGCGGAATTGGCATCATGAATATCATGCTGGTTTCTGTGACTGAGCGAACTAATGAGATTGGCTTAAGAAAAGCATTAGGGGCGACACCCAATCAAATTTTATTACAATTTCTAATTGAAGCTGCGCTTTTGTCTATCTTGGGGGGCTTGATTGGTTTGGGCTTGGCCTTCTTGGGAGCACTGGTTATCCAAGCTTACTTTCCTGCTAAAGTAACCATGGGGGCGGTGATATTGGCTTTTACTGTCTCAACTGCAGTAGGTTTAATTTTTGGGGCTGCCCCAGCTAGAAGAGCTTCAAAGTTGTCGCCAATTGAAGCGTTGAGATATGAGTAGGCTTATTTAAAAATACTTTTTTAAGCTCAACTTTCAGCTTTAAATGATCTTTTAGATGATGGATTTTTATTATCCACTTTCTCTTTTCCCCTTGCTTTGCTTCACATTCACTCACTCTGACAGTCACTTTAAGTGTTTTAGCTGTTTTTGTACTTGCATCTACAATTTCATCTACAAGGATTTCATTTACCCGTACTTTTACTAGCTCTCCACTTTTAGTTCTAATGCGTATTATTTCTCCTTCTATTAAAGTTGAGCCATCTGGTAAACCTAGTGGTTTCTCTTCAGGACCTTTTTCAGTAAGTACATAGCCTATTGCAACTTCTGATTCTGGCATTGTTATCCTTTCTTAGATTCAAAAATCCAAATTATTAATTCGTAATTAATAAAAATTTATACTAAAATATAAACAGGATGACGCTAATCAAAAAACTACTCTTCTTGGTACTGATTCTAACCATCGCTGGTGCTGGAGTTTACTGGGCAGCTAATCAAGGTTATCTTAAAGATACTCCTTTGGCTAATATCAGTGGCCAAGATCTGACAGAGTTTGCCCAAGACACATCAGAACAAACTAAAATTTTAGGTTCTAGAGCTAGTGAAACTGGCCAACACATTCAAACTGTATTGGGGGAAAGCATCCAGGCTAGTGATGAAAATCAGGCAATTCATGAAAAAGCTTTTGAATATGGACGTTATTTATATTGCAAAGCAGTAGTAGAGGAATATGAGCAGGAGAATAAAAAATAATATAGTTAGTAAAATAAAAATCTTGGGGTAAATAGTAAAACATTACTATACTAAATATAAGAGCGTTAAAGCGAGGTCTGGCTAAGTTCAAATCAGCAATAAATATACTACCGAGCTTTACCGAGTGAGCTTCGTAGATTAAAAAAAGAAGTAATGTAGCGGCGAACGACTCTTATATTTAGTATAGTAATGTTTTAGGCAAATGACCCCAGTTTTTTATCTCATCACTAACTCTACTATTTTTATCAACCTCCAAACCTTCTCTGCCTTTTAGCAAACTCTGCCAAAGCCTTATCTAACTCATCCTTATCAAAATCTGGCATTAGAACTTCAGTGAAATAATACTCAGCATAAATACCAGACCAAGTTAAAAATCCAGACATTCTTTGCTCACCACCAGTGCGGATAATTAAATCAGGATCTGGCAAATCAGCAGTATCTAAATACTTGGCAAATAATTTTTCTGTAATTAAACGTTTTTTTTTGGAATAAGCAACCTGACTAGGTTTTAATTTAAGTTTTCCAGATTGCAGATCTTGCAATAAAGCAGCCACAGCTCTCACAATCTCATCTCTACCACCATAATTGAGAGCAAAGGTGACAGTGATCTTATTATTGTCTTTTGTTTTCTCTATCCAGTCTTTTGTTTGTCTTTGAATGTCCTCATCGAAACGACTTAAATCACCGATTGTCTTAATCCTCACTCCTTTTTCATGCAATTTTTGAGAACTTTTACTAAACGAGTCACGAAATAATTGCATCAAATAATTGATTTCTTTCTGATCGCGCTTCCAATTCTCTGTACTAAAAGCCCAAAAAGTTATATAAGGAATCTGATATTCAATGCAAGCTTCAACTAAGCTTTCAATTTTTTCATTGGCTACTAATTGATGGCCTTTAAAAATTGCCAATCCTTTCTTTCTCGCCCAACGGCGGTTGCCATCCATAATAATGGCCAGGTGTTTAAGAGGGTTTTTTTTCATAAGGAAATTTTAACACAGATCAAGTATTTTTCTGAGATGGATGTAAAATTCAACGGATTGAATCTTTAAACTTATCCAAGACTCTACAGTTTCGCCCTAATTTTCATCTCAGCCTCAACCACTTCTCTGTCCTTACCATATTTAAGTCTAGACAGCTGTTTGATCATTTCAGCCATCTTTGGATTCATTCTGGCTTTGACAGCATCCATATCTTTTTCCAAAGACATACTAAAAGCTGTCACTGGCTCATTTTTAACAATTGTTTTCACGTAAACATGATATTTTTCAATATTGATTAAATCACTTTCATTAAAAGTTGGAGAAAATTCATGTTGCAAAAAGTTGGCATCAGACACACCTACTCTAAATGAAATCATAGTACCGACGTTACCAAAAACAGCATTTTTTACTTCCTCATCAATCTGACTAATAAACTGGTTAGCGACTGTTAAGTTGAGACGATACTTTCGCGCCTCAGACAAAATTACAGCAAAATCTTCAGTGGCATAGTTTTGGAACTCGTCAACATATAAAAAGAAATCTTTACGCTGATCCATAGGAATATCTTGACGACTCATGGCAGCAGTAAGTACTTTTGGCACTAAAATTAAACCTAAAAATTTAGCATCTTCCTCACCTAGCGTACCCTTAGAGAGATTGACTAAAATAATTTTTTCTTCATCCATGGCTTTTCTAAAATTAAAAGAGCTCTGCGTTTGACCAATAATATTACGCATGGTTTTATTGGTCACAAAACGGCCAAATTTAGACACAATATAATCCAAAACTTCTGATTTGTGAAAATCACTAGTTTGTGCCATCTGGTCTGTCCAATATCTTTTCACCACCGGGTCTTTAACAAAAGGCAACATTTCTTCCACAAATTTCTGGTCTGTCAAAACTCTTACCATTTCGATAAAAGTGGAATTCTGTTTACTCATAATGGTTAACATCGCATTACGAATAGCGTGTTCAAAACGAGGGCCAATAATACCAGTGCGATGTGGATCGTAAAGCTTGTACATCAATCCAATTACTGAGCTAACCACAAAATGTTTTTGCTCTTCAGTATCAGCTTCCATAATGTTTAAACCCATTGGGCGCTCTAAATCAGAAGGATTAAAGTAAATTACATCTTCCGCTCTTTCTGGAGGCATCAGTTGCAAAATATCTTCCACAAACTCACCATGAGGATCAATTGCACAAACACCATGGCCAGCTTCAATATCCTGAAGAATCATTTCTTTAAGAAATTCTGACTTACCTGTACCAGTTTTACCAATGATATAAGTATGCCTTCTTCTATCATCTAGACCCATATACACTTCTCTGACTTCACCACGATACATTGATCTACCCATATAAAGACCTTCATTGGGAATTTTATTGGGAGCTGGGGCGTTTTTGGCAGTCAGCCATTTGATATGATGTGTTTCAACAGTTTTATTGGGGAAGTGAAGAATAGTAGCCAATTCTTCTGTATTTAAAATAGCTGTGCCTCGATTGAAAAGAGGCATATAGCGATAAATAAAATCAATCATAAAAAGGTGTTTGATGAAAACTCTAGCCTCGGTAAAACTATTGTAAGCTGATTTAAACTGAGCAAAAGCACCTTTAATATTACTCAAATGAGAATCAGCTACTACTTCACTGGGCGAAGAAACAACCATTCTGATTGATACTCTAAAGCCTGGTTTTTCTGCCTTGGTATTGATTGCCTCTATCTCTTTAGGGTCATGACTGTAAGTAGCTTTATCAGGGTCAGCTTCACGCTTTTTTTGTTTTTGTACGTGAGAACGACTTTTTTTCTGCCATTTGTTGCTAACCGGCTGAATTAAGATCTGCAAAATGCCACCTTCACCTTCACCCATTTTGGAAAAAGCACTAGTAATAAGGGATAGACCATCAGTTGGCAGATCTTTGTAAGTTTTAATAGGATTGAAATGCTTATCATCCAATTTTAAAGCTGCTAACGATACTTTACCCTTTTCATTAAAAATATTAATTTCATCAACTTCTTTTATATTTGCCTGAGGATAAGCACCATGGATTTGCTTTTCTACTAAATCTTGAATTTTACGCGCGCAACTAAGATAAAAGGCAATCTCTTCTTTAAGACCCACTATTTCAAAACTGATAATGTCATCTGTTTTGAGAAAGCTAGTCACTCCAGTTTGTTTTAAAGACGAAAGGCCGGCAAACATTTGCTCAGCGGCATCAACCTTTATTTCATTGTCTTTGGGTACTCTCACTAAAAGAGTGACAAAGCTTAAAGCATAGTCTTCTCGTTTGCGATGTTTCAGCCACTGGATAAACATATAAGCAAAAACACCTAAGATAAGCCATGTGAGCACAATGGCTATTAATAAAACAATTACAGCAATAAACTGGTTGATTAATAAATCAATTTTTCCCATATTAAGCTTTTTCTTCAGCTGTGCGGTAGATTACCATACCTTTAAACATTTTCATAATTTTTCTGCTAAATTCCACTAACCAACGCACACTAAATTTTGGACCTTTCCATTTACCCTTTTTTTCAGTTTTAGTAGTAATTGGAATGACAATCACCGGCTTAGATGGCATTTGTGCTGGAGCAGGTAACTCTTCAGTGCCATCAGCCAAAACGACTTCCTGTGGTGGTAAAGTCGATTCATCTTTCACTTCTTGTAAAAAAGCTTCAACTTCAGGAGTAATCTCTGGGCTAGGAACTGGAGGCTCAACTTCAACTTGGCCCAGACCCGTCCCGGCATCAACTAGAGCCTGATCTGGGCTAACAGCAGCATCAACTTTTTCTTTAACGCTACGTCCTGCATAGGCAGTGGCCAGTTGATCGTCTGCCTGATCAGCAGCTTGAGTAACTGCTGTGGGCACGGCTTGAGCGATGGCAGCAGGAATTGGGCTAGTGCTTGTTGGAGTAGTACTAGGACTGACGGCTGCCTGCGGCTGACCAGGCCTTGCCTGGGCTTGTGCTAATGGAGGGACTTTAGCAGTGTTGACTGGCGGGGTTGTAGTTGCTGCGACTTTGCTGCCTGGAGCTTGTGCTGCTGCCAAACCAGTAGTTATTGTAACTGGGGCAGGAGTTTTAAGTTTCGCTGTCAGTTTTTTATCTGCAGCAATTTTCTGTTTTTTCTTTTGTTTCACAGTGCTGAGTAATGACTCTAGGGCATCCAGAGGAGATTGAGCTGGTTTTTGCGTAGTGCTTTGCCGAACTTTTGTTAGTGCTTGACTAGGCGAAGTAGTGATATTTGCTTTTGGACTTGCAGTTTGGATTTTATCAGCCCGCTGACTTGCTACATCATCTAGAACTTCCTCTAGAATATCTAATTTTCTGGCTGTAGAAATCTGTAGCTTAGTAGTTTGTGTATCTTGAGTAGTTTGCTTTAGCTGAGTGGCTTGAGCAGCTGGAACTTGAGGTGAAATCGTTGCTTGCTGGTCATTAGAAGCTAAGCGAGAAGAAGAAGCTTGCCCAATATTTTGAGAAGACTGATTGTTCAGCGTTGGTTGAAATAATGATTGGTCTGTCACTTATCCATGATAACATTTTAGAGGAGTGGCAGACAACGAGTTTGGAAATTGTTCCTGCATCTAGATGACTGTTTGTCTGCTCTGATACCATAGTTTGCTCCCTTTCAAATTTGTTAAAAATATTAATCTTTAGTATTTATTATATATTATACTCAATTTTATAAAAAAATTAGCAAAATCATTAATGTTGCTCATTAGGCCACTTGCCCCAGTGCTTAAGATCTGCTAGAAAAAAAATAACATTACTAACACTAGGTTCATGAAATAACGTTCCAGTTACAATAGATTTATCAACCAATGTTTTAACTCCCTCTAAAACTACAACAGCTTCTCCAGTAAAATAAGCTGTTTTCAGTCTTCCATTTTTATGTGTACATAATTCACAAAAATGTAGTTCATCCTCATACCTTTTTACCAGAGCCACACTAATTCCATTTAATAAAAATTTTTCTCGTTCTGGCATAAATTTTACTAACTTTTAGCTCTCTTCCAGCCCTAAACTAGCAGCCTTACCAGCCTCAAGTTCTAAAACTATGTTCACAGGTACTTTAGGATTGTAGATAGATAAATCTGATAATTGCATATCTTTAGTTGGAGCTGGGACATTTGCTGTGATATCTACTATTTTATCATCATCCATCCAGACTAAATCCAGATCAAATCTCATTTCTTTCATCCAAAATTTAACAATCTCTTTCTCAGGAAAAACAAAAAGCATGCCATCACTGCCAATTTTATCTCGACCACTTAAACCTTGATTGATACTCTCAGCTGTATTTACCACTTCTACAGTCAAAATATGCTCAGCAATTTTTATCTTGATTAATTGATGATCCTCTAAAGCCAAAAGTTTTTCTGCGGAAATTTCCTCTACCAAAAAATCTTCTTTATTATTAAAAAATATTTTGCCCTCTTTAAGTTCTAGAGAAATATTTGAACCAGACCAATTTAAAAATAAAATGGAAAAAATTAAAGCTATAATTAAAATAAAAAGGAAAAATAATTTTTTCATAAATTAAGTGCTAGATCAAAATCCTAGCCAGACCTCGCTTCAACGTTCTTATATTTATCTATAGTAATGTTCTAAATAACTCTTCAAAGTTTAGCACGTCTCTGTCTTATTTTAACAAAATGGTGAATAAATAGCGCAATTAACAAAAACAAAAGAAATAATTGATTAATTCCCAATCCCACTACTGGCAAAATCTCTTTTTCCACTCTCAAAAAATCCAAAAGAAAACGAATGCTGGCATAATAAAAGAAATAGAGTTGGAAATAAAGTCCGCTGCCCAGCTGCCAGGTTTGAGAAAGTTGCTGGCGTTGTTTGTTAAGTGTTTTGCTGTTTCCTTTCTTAGAAAAATTCTTCTCTAACCCCCAAATTAAAAAAGCAAAAGCTAGCATCAGAATTGCTTCATAAGCAAATAAAGGATGATAATAGGACAAGTCTTCATAATCAGCGATTCTGTTTTCAGGTTTGATATAAATCGCCCAAGGTAAATTGCTAGGCAAACCGTATAATTCTTGATTAAAATAATTTGCTAATCTACCTACGGCCTGAGCAAAAGGTAAGGCAAAAGCAAAAATATCTAAAAGTAAAATTACTGATAAACGACTCTTTTTTTTTCGCCAACTTTTACTAGCCAATCTACTCAGCAGCAACAAAGCTAAAAACCCACCTAATAGTGCCCCAATAATACTTAAGCCTCCTTGCCAAACTTTAAAAATATCCAAAAGCCGACCTGTATACAAAGTAAAATCTGTAAAAATATGCCAAGCTCTGGCTCCAATTAAAGCAGCAATCATTAAAAAAATAAAAATTTTGAAAAAATAGTTTTCATCAATGCCAGCAGCTTTTGCCTTTTTTTCTGATAAAAGAAAAAAAATAATTAGAGAAACGCCAATAATGATTCCATAATAATTGATAGTCATAGTAATGCAGAATAGTATTTTGCTTCACCTTTTCTAAAGCACAAATAACAATAAATTAAAAATTAAAATTAAAGCAAAGCTTATTCCGATCATGAGATTAATACCATCTTGATCTAAGTTTACTTTTACTTGCCACAAAAATCTTTGTTTAAAAAATTCGGGCCTATTTTTCAACTGCAGCATTTCCAATAAAAGACTTAGTGCTAAACCCATGACGACACCATGACCAATTGTTTTTCCTCCCGAGGTAATAAGAAAAAAAGCTAAAACAATCAGTGTTATTAAAAAAACAACTGATCTGCTAATAAGATGATAACGCTGATGCTCTAATTTATCTGTGAAGTCACTGGCATAATATTTATAAAGCAGATATTCATCGAGCAGTAAAAAAGCTAAACCTAAAAAAAGTCCTAAAACAAAAAAAATAAAAGCATTAAGTGGAGAGATAATAAAATAAAAAGGAATGCTATAGAGAGCGAGTAGTAAAATTTGGTTTAAAATTAACATAAATAGTTACTATTAATTTTATTCACCCTTCATCTGTTTTAACTCCAGCACCTTTTTTAAACTCCAATTAACTTTTCTTTCAAATTCTTCATTGCTCTCATACTCTGCCGCTAGATCATCAATCACTTGATAAATATCATCCGCCTTTACTCCTTTACCAAAGACAAGTACATCATTGCCAGCAAGCATGGCTTCCTTTGCCACTTGAGTTAGACTTTTAAGTTCTGCATTAGAACTCTCAGCATTACGGTCAATCCTAGCTGCCAACATATCCAAGGCGTCAGTAAAAATCAACACTTCTGGCAAAGACGAAGGAAAGGCAGCTAAACAGGTCTTGCTTAAACTACAAACTTGATTATCTAATTTATCCTTTAGCGCTACATGAGCAGTCATCACTCCGACATTAGGATATTTTTCCAAAATTTTTTGAAAAATTTGCGAATCAGCAGGTTCCAAACTAATAACATGAGAAAGATGATGAGGATCCTTAGTAATCTTACCAATTCCTGGAAAATGTTTCACTACTGGCAAAATACCTGCTTGCGCAAAAGCTAAAATATATTGTTCAGCTCTTTTGGCTGTTATTTCCGCATCAGCACAAACTCTATTTTTTAAGACATTATTATTTTTACCAAAATCCAAAACTGGAGCAAAAACCACATTGATACCCGCTGTTGAAAGCTCAACAGCTGATTTTTTGAAAAGTTCATTAACTGCTTCATCTTCCTGCTGGCAAACAGCTTGCCAACTAGGCAAAACAGTAAAATCCTCACCTGTTAAACGCTGAACAGCACCACCTTCGTGATCAACTGCAAAAAGAGGGAATAAAGCCTCTGCTTGATATTGATCCAAAATCACTGAAATTTCTTTTTGGGCTAAAGCAAAATTTATTTCTTGGCCAAAAATAAGGATGAAGCCAGGATTATTATTTTTAATCCAATCAATAGTAGTTGTGCCAGGAAGATTAGCTGCCTTATCAGAATATTCTTGAATAAGCACTCCAACGCCCGTGCTATCTTTAGCTTGCTCACTCTCTTCAGTTTTGCTCTCAGCTTCAGCTGAACTTTCAATTTCAGAATCTGATAGAGTCAAAGGAAAGGCGATTAATTGACTAATTTTTTCTTTGACGCTCATCTCACCCAGAACTACAGCTACAGGATCTGGCGTAGCAGTAACTGCTGCCGGACTCGCTTCCTGTGCTGAATCCATTCTACTCAAAAATATATTATGAAAAGGTTTATAAAAATAATTTAAAGCTAGTAAAACAGTGACTACTAATAATAAGAATACAAAAAAAAACGTTGATTTTTTCATTTTAGTTTTATAAAAATTGATTCTTTTGTTAAAAAAACTTTGGATCCAAAATTAGTTTAGTTTGCAGCTGCAGCTTTCCTCTTTTCTTCTCTAAGCTGCTTGACCTTCCACATAAACAATTTAGCTTTACTTTTAGCATTAGAATCTTTGACAAAAGATAAAGCTTGCTCCAAAATTGCCCGATCAATCTCCTTTGCCATTTTAATATATAAACTCTTATGTTTCATATCATCTAATTCAAGAGCTAAACGATAGCCGAAATCCTGAAATTCTTGGGTGATATAGCCACCTTTATCCTGAACTTGATAATTGGTGAATAAAGATTTGGCAGAAGTGAAGCCTTTGTTTTTTACTTTTGTCATTTAAAACAATTATTGTTGATGCTAGCACAATATCCTAATTAACGTTACTATAACTCTTTTTTCTCTTTAATCAATAAGCTGAGCATTACCCCTACACTAGCTATCACAAATAGAGCTTTCCAAGCATCAGTAAAAAAGACAAAAACCGCTGCAAAGAGTAACCAAAAAATAATTGCTGCAATAGCTACCACCATTTCTCTATAAACAAAATATGATAAAGGCTCCCGGCCTTTAGCTCTAATCAACCAAAGTCTATCAAAAAACATCCAATGGAAATTACTAGTCAGTCTTCCCAAACTATCAACTACAGCGATACTCCAAACATTGGCAATTTGGGTACGCAGAAACCAAAGTAGTGACAAAACTCCCCCTGAAACAAAAAATGGTTTTTTATTTTTGTGCTGATCAATAAAAGAACCAATAAAATAGCTTACTATCATGGCAATAAGCAAAGAAATACTATAAAGAAAACCAACTTTATCTACCGCTCCTAAGATCACAAACACGTATAGTGGCCAAATAGCTAAAACTGAATCATTAATGTAACGACCTGCAAAAGACAAGGATAATCTACGAAAAGTTCTTTCCTTTACCCAAGATAAAAACTCACTTAAATTAATCTCATCTTTCACCTTTTTGAAATTAATCAACATCGAGAAAATTAAAGAAAATAAAACTATCAATAAACCCATTAAAAATAAAACCGGATAACCAAAGTTTACAATCACAAAACCACCAATTGCTGGAGAAATCATAGTTGCTAAACTCAAAAAAAATTGGATTACACCTAGATCTTTACCTAAACGACTCTGCCTAGCGTGTTTACTTAAAATAGTATGATATGAATTCCAAAAAAAATTGATCTGAATACCATTTATCAAAGCTGCAAAAAAAATAAGGCAGCAATGTTCGCTGGCAAAAAACATTGAAACCAGATACAAAGTATAAAGCAAATTAGCTATCACAAAAGACTTATCTAAACCAAGTTTCATCACGATCTGAGCTATAGGAATCCCTATTATCAACGTAGTAAAACGCGTAATAATATAAAAAATCGCGATCATAAGCACTGCTTTTTGCAAATGGCTAAAAGACTGGAAAAAGAAAAAGTTCATTTCCGCACTGAGCTTAAATAAAAAAAGTGGAATAAAAAATAAAACCAATTTGTTGCTCAAAGCTCGGCTGACTCGAATTGCATAAAGTAAATTTAAGTCTCGACTTTTATCAAAAGTTAAATGTGGTAGGTGAAAGTGGTGAGATCCTATCCTAGGCATTTTTTTAAGTTTAGCATTTTTTAGATAAGGAGAGTAGCTACAGCTAAGTGCTCAATAATTCCTCAGCTATCTCTTTTATCAGCATATCTAAACTTTTCCTTTCTTCCTCCTTAAAATCAGTCAGAACATAGCTGCTACCAGTCATACTGCGGTCGCCAGCCCTATTATCTACACCCACCCTAACATGCCAAAACTGCTCTGTTTTAAGATGCTGGTAAATAGATAAAAGTCCATTATGGATTCTTGGCCCTTTGCCAAATTGAATTTTATAGCGACCAGTCTCTAAATCAAGGTCATCGTGAATCACAAAAAGATTTGAATAAACTTTAGCTACTTTGTTATAAATTTGCCTTTGATTATCCTGACTTAACTTCTTTCTATCTTCAAGGGAATCACCTGCCTTAATATCAAAATATTTAAGCACTGCCTGTACTGCTTTACCTGATTCGTTCATAAAGGTCTGAGGTTTGACTAAAAAGAAATCTTCACTTTTGCTAATTTCTGAGTGAATTTTTTTAAAACTTTGAAAATTTAGTCCCAAGCATCCAGCTAAATAATCTACTAACATAAAACCAATATTATGTCTGTTATTTTGATACTTCTGGCCAGGATTACCAAGACCGATGATTACTTTCATATTTACATTATAACCTTAAAAAAAATTTAAAGTTATAATAACAAGCATGACAAAAAAACCTTTCTTTTCTATCATTATTCCTACCCTCAATGAGGAAAGATATCTCCCTAGATTGTTAAAAAATCTAGCTGAACAAACTTTTAAAAACTTTGAAGTGATTCATGTTGATGGTAACTCTGATGATCAAACAGTTAGCAAAGCAAAAGCATTTGCCAAAAAACTTTCAATCAAAACATTTGTTGTTAAAAAAAGAAGTGTCAGTTTTCAAAGAAACACTGGTGCCAAAAAAGCAAAAGCTAAATGGATTATTTTCATGGATGCAGACATTGAATTACCAGCATCTTTTCTTGAAAAGATTGAAAAAAAACTTACTAAACTTAAAAAAAAGGTAGATTTCTTTACCTGTTATCAAGAAAGTAAAAACTATCCACTAAAATTTAAATTATTAGCGCACAGCAGTAATCTCATCAGCACAATCATGAAAAAATTTAGATCTTTAGCTCCAGGAGCATTACTTGGTATTAGAAAAATTTATACAACTAAAATTTCTTTTAATCAAAAATTTGACGGCTATGAAGATTACGATTATTGTAATCAGGCTAGCAAAAAAGGATATCAGTTCCAACTTTTTAAAAATCCAAAATTTACTTACTCAATGAGAAGAGTAAAAAAAGAAGGATTAATTAAAATTTTGTTTGAACAATTTAAGCTCAATCTAGAATTAACTAGAAAAAAACAATTAGTTAATAAGTCAAAACGTAAAATGTTGGGTGGGGCTTCTTATAATTAAAGCTAATATAAAATAACTTGACTAAACTATTTTTTAATTGTTTTTTCTAGTAAAAGCTTTCTTAATTCCTCTACATTCATCTTTTTTATCTTGTCTTTTAAAGCTTTGGTGGATAAAAGTTGTTTCAGTTTCACCAACAATTCATAATCATCAGCTAATAAAGATTTAGGATTTTTAACTCCTTTGACTAAATCAATTAAAGGGAAAATGTTCATCAGACGATTGATAAACTTATAATCCTCTAGAGAAAGAGTTTTTTGGCGAGCAATTTCTCTTAAAATTTCAGCATATTCATTCAAATATTCTTTGATACCCCATAAATAACCACCTTTGGCTGTCTTTAAAAGAGTGTCCAGACCTTTGAGGGAAATCCTGACTGTTTTTTTATCTTTAAGTGCATCATTGAGTAGCAACTCCACGCCAAAGCGACTTTTTGCCATTGCTCTAAGATAAGGCAAAAGATCTTTTTTATAATAAACCCTTTCTCCGGTAAAAGATGACCAACCGTGTTTCAGATAATTGTGACAACCCAAAACAATATCTGCTTTTTTTTGCAGAATTGGACTTAATAGTTTTTCAATATGCTCATCAGTGAGATGAAGTAAATCAGCATCCATGAAAAGAATAATCTCTCCTCTAGCTTTTTTAATCCCCTTAGCCATAGCATTACCTTTACCTTTATTTTTTTTAAGATTGATTAAAGTAATGTTTTTACCCAGTTGCTTGAGCTCAGCTAAACTAGCATCAGTAGAAGCATCGTTGATACAAATTACCTCTGTAATTAGAGGGTTATTGAATAGAGTTTCAGCCACTATCTTGACTGTTTTCTCTTCGTTGTAAACAGGAACAATAGCTGAGATCAAAAGGCGTTTGGAGCTAGAATCTTTTTTGTGAATCATCTTTCTTATTATAACCTCAATCATTAAGGTTATAATACACATATGAATTTTATTAAAAGCTTTGACGATAAAAAAATCGTTTACACTTGGCAAAGTAAAGACACCAACTCAAAAAATCAAAAAACCTTGGTTTTTATTCATGGTTTGGGTGGTAGTCCTAATGCGCTTATTCCGCTAATTAAAAAGGTCAGTGCTTTATTACCTAATTATCAAATAATTTTTTATGAATTAAGAGGACACGGCCGATCAAGCAAGACTTTTCCAAAAGATGCAAAGGATTTTGTTAGTACCCATGCCAGAGACCTGCAGCAATTATGTTTGAATCTAAAGCTAAATTCACCAATCTTCCTTGGTCACAGTCTGGGAGGTCTGGTTATTCAAGAATACTTAAATCAGCAACTTAATCCTTTGCCACAAAAAAAAGTCTTGATTTGCACAATGACTAAAACACCAAACTTATCAATTTCCAATAAATTCTGGTTCTCTTTACTCAAAAAACTACCTCAGCTGCAAAAAGAAATCACCAGCAGGCCAGTAGATTTTTATTTACAATTCCAAAATGGCCATGACATAAATCTAAAAAGACTATATGCTGATACAAAAGTGGTAGGAGGTCTTAAAAGGTGGCTGATTTTACTTGCCTCTTTATTTGGCTATGAAAATAGCAATTTAGAGAACCTTGACCAAGAAGATACACTTTTTATCATAGGCAAAAAAGACTGGTTCGTAGATGAACGAGGAGAACTAAAAAGATTAAAAAAATTAGAAAAGATCAATTTAGAATTTATCAACTCCAATCATATTAGTCCGCTCACCAATACAGAAAATCTAGCTCAAGTAATAAACAATTTTATTATTAAAAATTAATTAAATTTATCACAAAATTCCGCAGTAAGGTCTTGCCTTTAGGTAAAACCAGTCTCAAAATCATGAAAAAGAAAATCCTTATCTTCTCTACTGTTCAAGGGCATGCCAGCATTGCTGAAGCTATTAGTGAATACCTAAATAAAAAAAACTTTGCTTGTCAAATTTATAGTTATCGGGAAAAATTTATAAGTTTTTATTGTCTTATTTATCAGTATAATCCCAGCATATTTGTTCATTTTTATCAATTGGGTGATAAAAAAAAATTTAACAAAATTTTTCGCCAATTGACAATTAAAAGATATAAGAGAATTTTATTAAAATCAATTCTAGAAACAAAACCAGACCTGATCATCAGCACCTATTTTGTTTTTAATCCAGCTCTCGAAAAAATTGCCAAAGAATTAAAAATTCCTTTTATTAATATCGTCTGTAATCCTTGGACTATTTCTCCTCTGGAAATATCAAAACCTGCTCTAGTGAACTGCATTTTTGACAAGAATTCTCAAGAAGAAATTAAAAAAAGAGCCTTTCCAAGCAAAAACGATCAAAACCAAGCCAAGTTGCAAATAACAGGCTGGTTTGTGCGTAAACAATATCAAGAAAAATATAATGAAAAACAAGTAAAAAAATCACTAGGGCTCGATCCTGATCAACTCATTTTTCTTTTTGTCACTGGTTATGAAGGCACTAATGTTATTCTGGAGAATCTTAAAAACCTAATCAATGAAGATAGTGAGCAAGTTAAAAATAAAGCTGTACAAATCCTTGTGGCTTGTGGCAAAAATAAAAAATTACTAAAAAAAGTGAAGGCACTAGTTAAACAAAAATTTCAAAAAGCAAAATTGGCTGATCAAGAAAAAAACAAAACTTCCAAGGGATCATATCTTATTCAAGAACATTTTCACTTAATCCCCATTGGCTTTACTGACAAACTTTATCAATACATGCAAGCTGCTGATTTGGTGATTGGTAAAGCTGGCCCCAACACTTTATTTGAATCAGTGGCAACCCTTACTCCATTTTTTGCTACTACCCATATCGCTGGTCAAGAAACTGGTAATTTGGATTTAATTAGAAAACATAACTTAGGCTTTGTGGAAGAAAATCCTGAACAGGCCCAAAAAAAACTTCTGGAAATTATTGATCAACCAGAAATGCTAAATAAATTTAAGCCTCATTTGAAAAAAATGGCGGAGTATAACTGCGAGGCAAAAAAAAAGTTGATGGAACTGATTGGGAGCTTAGAAGTGGAAAATAATATCTGATGAGCAATCAACTATATTGAACCAACCTCTACCCTCTAATCCTCTCAATCTCCTCCGCCGTAGTCACATCTTCCCAACCTTTATCTTTTCTAAACTTCACCAATCTTGGAAAACGCAAAGCCACGCCCGCACTGTGAGCTGGAGATTTAGTAATAGCGTCAGCTGCTATTTCCACTACAATTTTGGGAGCGACCCAGACATCAGGTTTTAAATTCTTATTTACCTGATATGCTGCTGGTTTTTTTCCCACTTTAGCTTCATCGCAACGTTTTTTCATTTGTCGCAATTGCTCATCAGTGAGCCCAGTGCCTATTTTAGCAATGGTAGTAATTTTTTCCTCTTTATCCAAAATCCCAGCCAAAAAAGCACCCATTCCAAAACTAGCTCTTTTACCACGACCACGATAATAACCCATCACTAGTAAATCAAGCGTATCTCGCAATTGACCGTGCTTACCTTCTTCTTCTTTAATTTTGACCCAACGCCAACCCTTTCGCCCACTACGATAAACACTGTCGATGCGCTTGATTACTGCCCCTTCTAATCCTAAAGCCAATTGCTCTTCATGAAATTTTCTAAGTTTTTCTGCATCAGTAGTTTTTAAAAATGGAGTTTGTTGTAAAACTTGATTATTTTTAAAAAGTTTTTTAAGTATTTTTTTTCTTGATAACAAATCTTTGTTCAATAAGGATTTATCATCAACTGCCAAAACATCAAATACATAAAAACGAATTGGTAATGTTTCAGCCTTCTTACCTACATGATGCTTACGTTTACGAGTGATAGTTTCTTGAAAAGATAAAATCTTAGCTGTTTTTTTATCTATCCCTACTGCCTCAGCATCTAAAATACAGGACGAACAATTAATTTTATCCAAAATCCTGCTTAACTCCGGAAACATGTGTGAAGCATTATCCAAGTTGCGAGTAAAAACTGCCACAGACAAAGACTTAGATTGCGTGGATTTTTTTTGATCTGACTCTAATGCTGCTGCAGCTAAATTTCTCTTTTTATTAATATGGATTTGCACTCGCAAGCCATCATATTTTGGTTCAGCCAGGACTTCATGCATTTTTTCAATGATCTCAGCTGCAGAATTTAAACGCTGACAAAGTGCTGGCATCACTGGCACACCCACTTCAATTGCATAACTAGCCAAAAATTTTTCAATTTCTTTTTGAGTAGCCTTTTTGCCTAACTGAACTAAAAGATAGCCTTTAGCTAATTTACCAATATCAGCTTTTTTTTGATAAGCTTCATCTAAAACTTGATTATCAGATTTATTGCCATGTTTAGCCCATGATAAAGCATCAATCATAGTCATGGTGGAAAAACCTAAACGCAATTTGCCAATAATAATTCTAATCACAAATTTGGCGGAAATTGCATCAAGCTTAGCTAAAAGTTCCACAGTGCCTTTAATTTTTCGTTCCTGTGAGCCTGTACCAGCTTCTTTGGCAATTAAAAGCAGCTCTTGGTAAACTTGATTTAAAGAAGTCTTAGCTTTTAAAGATAATTTTGCTGATTCCACAATTTTCTCACCCACCAAACCTAAATCCCCCATTTTCTTATATTGCTTCCAGACTTTTGTTTCATAAAAACTAAAGTCTGATTCATTAAAAAGATTAACAGTATTAGCTGAAGCAGGAGAAGCTTGTGAACGATGTTTAGCTGAATCTTTTTTGAGTCTTGCCTCTAATCTGGCTAAAACTCTAATCAACATTTTTACAGATAAATTAAATTCTAAAGACTCATACTTAGGGACTAATTTCCCTTGCATTAAATAACAAGCTGCTTCTATTTCTGACTGTTCAAGTTTCTTAAATAAGTCTGCCAATTGTACTGTCATGGTGAGGCGAGAAGAGGTTTTTTCTAGTTTTTGTAGGTAAGAGGCGAATTCTTTAAAAGTCATAGTTTCAGATATAAAGCTCAATTACAAAATAAATCTTGAGATAATTGTAATATATTTTAGCATTTAATACTTTAGACAGTATTTTATTAGAATAATTTGGATAACCATATTATGTGGTATTTTTTTGGAATTCGGTGATTAGATAAAGTTCTAGCTATTTGCTGAGCTGACTGAATAGGCACGAATATAACTGAGGGTAAGCCAATTCTAAGCTTAGGATCAACGAATTGTAAATAGCTATGATCTAATAAATAAAATTGTCGACTGTTAGGAACTCTAAGTTTCATAAATTCGTGGCGAATTGACCCTAGAGCATAGCCAATTCTTTCAACTCTAATACCTGCTCGTTCCAAAATCTCAGCTAATTCTGGACCAATCATAAAACACATTCTGTCTAATGAATGAAGATTTTCTAGATTTAATTTTTTGGCGACATTTTTTCTAGATTGGTTTGTTGCTTGAGAAATAATCTTCTTATACTCCATAACTTAATTTTACTTGATTAACAGCCTCTTAGTTAAAGCAAAAATCATTAAAACAAACATTAATCACTAGACAAATCAATTATAATTAAAGTTAATATCTAAAATATATCAAACTATTTCAAAAAAATATATGCCAAGCGCAAGAATAGAGCAACTAAGAAAGAGATTTAGCCCACTTGAGATAAGAAGGCGAAGACATGAACACGCTGAAGCTGCAGCTCAAGAAGAAGAAAGAGACTGGCAGTCTAAAAAAGCGCAGGCAGAATCTGCTTTATCAGATCTAGAGCGAGAAAAAAGGGGAATTACGCAAAAAATCCAAGCATTAGAAACAAGAAGAGACTTAATCAATTCAGATGAATATGAATTACAATCTCTTCACTTAAAATGCGAAAGATTACAAAATTCTCTAGAAGAGAGACGTCGAAAACAAAATGTTGAAAAAGCAAAGATTAGACTTGGTGAGGAAGTCAGGCCCGATGAAAAATACTCTCCATATTATTTAGAACAAGAAATAGCGAAGAAAAAAGTAGAATTAAGAGAATCAGTAGCAAGCTTAAAAGCAAGGAATGAAGAGATTGAGGATCTTAAAACTTTGTTGATGGCAGCTACAGAAGCAGATGAATTCGATAAAAGAATACAAGCCATAGCTGAACAAATAGAAATACTTAATGCAGCAAGACCATGGCTTAAAAAACTTTTAGGAACAGTGACTGAAGAGCAGGTTCAACTTTTAGCTAAGCTTGAAAAACTGAGAACGGCTCAAGTCAATGTGTCAACAATGGCAGCAGATCAAAGAGTAACACTCATCAATCAATGGCAAAAAACATTATTGAAAGCGAAAAAAGAAGCATTGGAAAATAAATGTGGAATTATAGATCTTCAAGCTGATCTTACTTTTCTAAAAAACTGTCCAGAAACTAATCTCCTACCAGACGATCTTGATAAAATAACTAAGCGCTGGCTCAAAAGATTAAGTAGAGAAGTTGCAGAGCTGGGACTAAGTATTGCTGCTCCTGATGCTTTGTTTTCTCTACTAGCAATCATAGCTCAAGCAATTATTCTAAGCCAACAAGGCTATGATTATCTAAAACTACCTCCTCAAATATATCGAGAAGCTATTAATCATCTTACGCTGGTACTTGCATCTAATACTATCTTAGGAGCTACTCTTATCTATGGCTCAATAAGAATAAGTTCTAAACTTGAAACTTGGCCTTCTGATGTCTATTTAGGTCCTCTAAAAAGAAGAATGAAATCTCATCGCTCACGTTAAATCTTAAGGTGTTGTTTAGAACATTATTACCCATCAATCTAAAAGCCGTTCACTGCAACGTTTTATATTCTTTTAAAATACAAGGCTCACTTAGTTTAATTAAGATAGTTAATGAATAAAATATCTTTCTGTCAATCCAACTTGAATCCATAAATAAACATACAGTAAACTAAACAATAAATTTATAAAAATCGGAATGCGAGGTTAAAATAAAAGCTAAGTTTAAAAGCTCCATTAACTTTAAAGACTCCGTGTGTCAAGCGAACAAGGAATAAAAGAAAGCTAATAATAAGAAAAAATAGAATCAATTTGGCGCTAAAAAAAAATTTGCAATTTAAATAGCAAACTAAGCTCCATTTTGGGATAAGTCTTTATTCAGCTACTGATAGAAAATCAACTTTTTAACTGATATCTAACTCCTTTAGTCACACCCAGTTTCTCGATTACTCCTTTTTTAATCAAATCTTTCATATCTCTCAAAATGGTATCTACCGAAACATTGGGCAAAACCTTTTGCGCATCTTCTGAAGTCACCTCACCTTGGTTTTGGAAAAGTTCTAGCAAAATAATCTGTCTCTCAGATAAAGCAACCTGTTTGCCCAACTCTTTTTTCATTTTTAGATCTTTGGAAAGCTTCATTACTTGTTGTTTAATTTTCTCAATTTCAATAGCTAAACCATAACAAAAATACTCCAGCCAATAAGTCATATCTTTATTTGAATTCTGTTGCACAGATAATAAAGCCTGATAATACTGCTCCACATCATTATCAAAATATTGCTCTAATGAAAAAAACTTTTTAAAATCATAGCCTCCTGCATATAAAACTAAAGTTGCCAAAGCCCTAGCAGTACGGCCATTCCCTTCTATAAAAGGATGAATGTAGACCAATTGATAATGGGTAATTGCTGCTCGAAAAATAGGATGAGCAGTTTTAGCGGTATCACTTTTCAACCAAGAAAAAAAATCTTTAAGTAAAAAAGGTACTTCCACTGACACTGGTGGCCTAAAAACCACCTCACCACTGCTAGCTCCCCTGACGATCACTTGTTTTTTTCTAAAATCACCCACATCAGCATCATCTAACAATTTATACATTGTCAAGGAATGCAAAGTTTTAAGTGTTTCAATGGAAAAAAGATTGGCAAAATTGGCAATTTCCTGACTATCAATCCAGACAATCACATTACGATAATTAATTACCTCTTGGATATCACGCTCCCGGGCAATGATGCCTGTTTTTTTAATCACGTCTTTTGAGGTTTTAGCAGTATTCAAACGAACTATTTGTTTGGCCTGCTCTTCAGTAAGGTCATTGCCTTCAATTTTAGTTCCAAAGTGAACAGTTCTGCTCATTGCATCATCACGAAACTTAGCTTCCCAGGCAGGAACCAATGGTGAATGATCAATCAAAGCCTTAGCTGACTCAATACTAGCTACATAGGTAAGAAGATTATTGGTAATACGGAATTTAGGTTGGAACATGGTAGAAACTTATTCTACCTTAATTTTTGCAAAAATTGCAGTAATATTTTTTGATATAAATCTATTACAATAAAATAATGATCAAAATCATTGGCTTAGTTGGCACCTTGGCTAGCGGCAAGACTTCAGCCGCCAACTACTTCAAAAAAAAGGGCTTTCATATTTATAAACTCTCAGACGTAATTAGAGACGAACTTAGACAAAGAAAAATGCCCATTACCAGGAAAAATCTCCAAGATATAGGTAATGAATTAAGAGAAAACTTTGGAGGTGACGTTCTAGTCAAAAGAGTAATTGCTAAAGCCAAAACTAATGGTGAAAACATGGTCTTTGATGGCATTCGAAATCCTCAAGAAATTAAATATATCAAGAAAAAATATCAAGTGCCAATTTTAGGCATTACTGCTTTGGAACAAACCAGAATGAAAAGATTTATAGCTAGAACTAAAGATAGAAGAGATGAAGATGGCAAAACCAGTGAAGAATTCCAAATTGCCAATGATCGTGACTTAGGCAAAGGAGAAAATAATAATGGCCAGCAAGTAAGCAGGTGTCTGAAATTATGTGATTATTTAATTTTAAATGAAAAAAAAATTGCTGATTTGTATCGTAGTTGTGATTGTTTTTTGGAAGAATATAACTTGGATTAAAAATTTATAAAACACCATCCTCTCTTTTTTACTTTTGATAGAATATACAATAAATTTATAAGTTACACTAAAAAATGATAACTATGGCAAAAATTCAAACACCCAAAGACATTCAAGACATGCCCTTATCTCTAGTCAAAAACATGATCACTCTGGCCACTAGTGGTTTTGGACTGGTGGTAGCACTAGCGTGGAATGAATTTATCAAAACAGCAGTGGCCGAATTTATTGATCCTATCTTAGGAAAAAGTGGCGGCTTAATTTCTTTATTTATTTATGCTGTAATCATGACTTTTCTAGCAGTAGTGGTCACAATGCAGTTAGCTAGTTTACAAAAAAAGTTTGAAGAAATTCAAAGTATAGTCAATGGCAAAGACAAAAAAACAAAAAATGAATAAACAAAGCTCAAATTCTGACGAAACTATTAAAAATTACCTTAAAAAAATCAAGTTAGCTCATCCCAATTCTCATAAGGGCCAAAATGGCAAATTAATGATCATTGGTGGCTCTAAATTATTCCATGCTGCTAGCAAATGGAGCCTGGATATTGCGTCTAAATTTGTTGACATGGTTTTTTATTCTTCAATTCCAAGTAACAACCAGCTTATCCAGGAAGCTAAAAAAAATTTTTGGAATGGGATTGTGGTAGCTCGTCAAGACATTGAAAATTATATCCAAGAAGCAGATTGTGTTTTGATTGGTCCTGGAATGGAGCGAGCTGATGAATCAAAATCTAATAAAAAAATACTCGAAAAAGTTAATCTCCAAAGTGAAACTCAACGACTTCAAATTCAAAAAAATAATCAGCATACTAGCCAAGAGCGACTATCTCAAGAAGAATGGCAAAACGATACGCAAAAAATTGTCAATTATCTACTTAACAAATACCCTCAAAAAAAATGGGTTCTTGATGCAGGCGCTTTGCAAATGATGAACCCTAATCTACTTAATAAAAATTGCATTATTACCCCACATAAAAAAGAATTAGAACTTATCTTGGGAAAAATAAAAATTGACAAAAATGGAAGCAGCTCTTTTGGCCAAAATAAAAATTATTCTAGCCAGCAAATCTCAACACAGGAATTTCAACAAGTAAGTGAACTTCTAAACAAAAGCACTATCTTACTTAAAGGCCCAGTGGACTATGTAATTAGCCCACAAGGACAAAAAAAAACAATTCTGGGAAAATTAAAAACTGATATCAAGCAGCCAGATAGCCAAACAAAAATCATTCCAATTAAAGGCGGCAATGCTGGCATGACTAAAGGCGGCACCGGGGATGTTTTGGCTGGCCTGCTGGCTGCTCTCTATTGCCAACATGACGCTATCACCAGTGCTGTAGTAGCTAGTTACATTAACAAAAAAGCTGGCGACAAATTATATGAAAAAGTTGGACCATATTTTAATGCTAGTGATTTAGTAGAAGTAATTCCAGAAGTGATTTGGGAAGAAATAAGAAGTTGTGTATTATAATTACATATTAAAAAAACTAAAACATAACGGGAATCTGAAAAATATCAAAACATTGTTGCTGCATTAGAAAAAGCAGAAATAACTTTTACTGATACTGATATTTCTGATTAATTTGAAAAATAAAAAAATGACGGAGAATGAAAAAACACCAAACTATACAAGAGTAATCATCATTTCTGCATCAGCGGTAAGAGAAACTCTTCCAAAACTCATAAATGCAGGTTATTTAATAGCAGGAGATGATGAAAAAAACAATCGTGCCCAAACCAAAGGATTACGATTCACTGTTCAAAATCAGCAAGAAGAAAGAACCATTATGAGTTTTCTTCAATCAATTGGACAAATTCCAGTATCAAGACCTCGATCAAAATGAAACTTTAGCAATAAAGAAATCTCGAACTTCTATTTACTTTTATTCTCCAGTTCAATTTTTCCTAAATCTCCCACCACTTTTTCTATTCGCCCAGTCAATGAGGGATCTGTAGTGCTCACTACTGCCTGTCGCCTTCCCAACAACCCCAAAGTCATCTCCCTACTCTCTTCATCCAATTCTGACAAAATATCATCAAGTAGCAAAACTGGTTCTTGCCTTGCCTTATTTCTAATGAAAAGCAATTCCGCTAATTTTAGCCATAGAACTGCCATTCGCTGCTGTCCCCTAGAACCAAAACTCGCAATTGAGCGATGATCAACTTTTTTATATCCAATTTCAAAATCATCTTTATGGGGCCCAATCAGTGTGTGCCCTGCCATGACTTCTTTATAAGCATATTGCTTTAATCTTTCTTCAGAAATTAAAGAAGGTAAATATTTAATTGAAAAAGCTAGCGGGAAATCAACAGTTTGGATAAAGTCAATCAATCCTTGTCTCTTTTCTTGTAAAATTTGGCCATGTTTCAAAATTGTTAAATCCCAATATTTCAAAATAGAACGATTAAACTCTCCTTCTCTGATCCCTAGTAAAAGCTTGTTTCTTTTTCTTAAAGCATTTTCATAAGTTTTCAAAGAAGCTGCATATTGAGGATCTAAGATTGAAAGCTGATGATCTAGGTAAGAACGTCTTCTTCCAGGAGAGCCTTCTATCAGTCTTAAATCTTCCGGACGAAAAACTACGCTATAAAAATTGCCCAAAAATTTTTTCTTTTGCCTTCTTACGCCATTAACAGAATAAAGGGTTCTTAAAGTTCTTTTGCCTTGAACTATCCCTCTGGTAAGGACAAGCTCTAAGTCAATTTCTTCCAAATCGTGGAACTTTGTTTCAGAATCTGCGCTAGAACTAGCAACACCTCTTTTTACAGACTCACCTCTATCCTTCCCTTCTTGCTCCACCATCACCTTCCCTTTCACCCGAGCTAATTCTTGCTCAAAGCGAATCATTTCTTCTACCTTTTGTGCGCGAAAACTAATCCCGGCAGATAATAGATCAATAGCTTCAATAACTGAAGTCTTGCCACTGCCATTAGGACCAAGAATTAGAGTAGTTTTTTTAGAAAATTTAAAAACAGCAGTTTTGTGATTACGAAAATTTTGTAAAGCAATTGATTGCAAGATCATAGCTAGCTTTTTTTTACTTTAAAAACACTCTCGAAAACCTAAACAACAAATATAGTAAAATTAATTGCCAATAAATGCAAAAAAAAGTTAAAAAATTAGACAAAAAAGGCAATGAATGACAAACAAGAGCCAAAGGGTTCTGGCTTAAAATGCTAAAAAGCGTTTGCTCAGTCGGCCAGCTAAAAGCAGGACAAGAAAAAACCAAATGCACAGTTGGGACAATCAAAAACTTCCATAAGACAGTAACAATCGCTAAAAAAACAGTGGGCAACAAAGTCATCCATACAAATACTTTTTCTTTAACCAACGACTGCATGGTCTGATAAGGATGTAATAACAAACCTTGTGTGATCTGAAAAATTGAATAAAGTAAAGAGTTAAAAAGCTGAATTTTTTCCATAATTTTTTATTTTTTAAATTGCTTAACTTAAAAAAAAGAAAACAAAGCTGCTGTTAACAGAGCTAAAATTGAGATTACCTGCCAAGGATGAGTCGCTATCAAACTGGCAACGCCATCTAACTGCTTAGGCAAAAGCTTTTCTTGCTCCAACTTAGCCTGGAGTCGTGCTTCTTCTTGTAACTTTTTTAAAAAATCTTTATTTTTTGGCATTAGTAAAATTAAAATTATTTTTCTAATAACAAATATAACTCCCTAAATTCTTTTCTTGCCCTAAATAAATCTGACTCCACTGACTTTGTAGTTCTGCCTAGCCTTTTGGCAATCTCTTTAACTTTTTTCTTATCTACATACTTAAGTAAAAGAAGCTCTCTTTTTTCTTTCATCATCTTTTTTAGAACTTCTTTAACTTTATTTGAAGTCTCATGAGAATCATTAACCGGAGACTTCAATAATAATTCACCAAGTGGTAAAGTTCTAATCGCTTTTTTAGCATAAAGCTTACGATAATAGTCTGCAATTTCATGTCTCAAGATAGCAATCATCCAACTCTGTAAACTAGATTTTTCTTGAAAAAGAGTCGCGTTTTTCAAACAACTAATAAAGGTTTCTTGAACTAGCTCCTCCGCATCTTCCGTTGTTTTTACTTTTTTCAGAGCTATATTCAATAAAATTGGCTGATAAGACAGAAACCATTGTTTAATGGCAGCAGCATTTCCTCTTTTTATTTGGGAAATTAACTTTAAATCATTAAGCTGCTTATTTTTCTTAGACATAAAAATTGTATAATACTATTATATGCTATTAAACTTAATTTCCAAAGTTTATGCTCAAAATACTGGTGTTTCCGAACTTGACCTAAGTAAACAGCTTAAGCTTAATACGACAGAAGCTGTAGCTGATAAATATGATAATCCAATGACTTTAATTAACTTGCTTGTTCCCACCGTCTTTGTAATTGCAGGAATTATCTTTTTTATTCTCATTATTGTGGCTGGCTACAAATACATTGCCAAAGGTCAAAAAGGAATTGATGAAGCCAAAAGCCTTATTGGGGCAGCTGTAGCCGGTTTCATGCTGATGTTTGCAGCTTACTGGATTATTCAAATTATCAAAGGAATAACTGGGGCAGATATTCCTATTTAAAGTTTTGATACCCTACAGATTTAAGTTTCGAAATTAAAAAAGAGCCTTGCCCCCTGAAAAATAAATTTTTGTTATAATAGCTTGATTGACAAACTGACTGAAGATGAAAAAAACTTTTTTAAATAAAACTCTGCAAAAAAAAACTTTTCCAAAAATCATAAGTTTATTTATATTTATTAATTTATTAATTAGTTCAATTTTCCCGGACGCAGCTTTGGCAGCAGATGATGTTTTAGGAGGAAAAATTAAACCTCCACCGGGAGTAGAAAAATATAACGTAGGAGGAAGAATTGGTATTATTGTTTTTATTTCCAATTTAATTAAAGTGGCAACTGTAGTTGCTGGCATCTGGGTATTAATCAATGTTATTTTAGCTGGCTGGAAATACATCACTTCAAGTGGTGACTCTAAAGCTCACGGAGAAGTAAGTAGCAAAATTACTTACAGTATCATTGGCCTCGTTATTATTGTGCTAGCCTATACTATTACAGCTTTAATTAGTTTAATTATTTTTGGTGATGCAGGCTTTATTTTGAATCCACAAATAGAAGGTATTTAAAAACATGTTAATTAATCTTTATACTTTAGTTGCAAATAACCTTGATTTTGGCACAGGCTTTGAACCCCCTTCTACTGCCTATAGTGAAGGATCAACAACTCAAGAAGGTGCTATTAAAAACTTAGAATTATTTCTTTCCAATTTAATTGGTTTTTTGACTATTTTAGCTAGTCTTTTCTTTTTAGTTTATTTTTTTGTTGCTTCTTTTCAGTGGGTTACTTCTGGAGGTGACAGTGGTAAAGCTCAAAAAGCTAGAGACCGCATGCTCCAAGGAGCTCTAGGACTAATTATTATAATAGCGGCTTATTCCATCATCGGCCTGATTGGTAAAATCGTTGGCTTAGACATTCTTAACCCAAGAGAAGCAATTGAAAGAATTATTCCAACATAAAGTTTTAAAGTTAGCGAAAAATTCAAAAAAAATATGAAAAAAAACAACAATAGATTAAACACAAAAACTAAAAAACTAGGCATTGCATTAATCGCTGGTCTAGTTGGTTTGAAAAAATTAATCAGCGCCAAGCTAACTCAAGCTCAGATCACTAATCCAGCCTTAAAAGAAGATTCCGTGATTAATAAATATGAAAGTGCTGAATCGGGAGAAGCTTTTTTTGACTATTTTGCCATGCTCTGGCGTTCAGCTCTTAGCATGGGAATTTTAGTTGTTTTAGTTTTTTTTCTTTGGGGTGCTTTTGAATGGATGACAGCTGGCGGCGATAGTGCTAAAGTCCAAAAAGCCAGAGATAGGATTATAAATGCCACTATTGGTCTAATTATCATGGCTAGTATTTTTGCCATTGTTGGCTTCTTTGGAGAGCTATTCTTTGGCGAAGACTTTAATATTTTAGAATTTACTTTCCCAACTCCATCAGGAACCTAAAACTATGATCACAACAATTGCGCAAGTCACCATTGATTTACAAGAAAAGGTAGCCAAGGAAGGAGTGCCTTTCGCAGAAGAAGAAGGCGGCGAAGGCATGGCTGTTTTGATTAGTAGAATGATGACCCTTGCCATGGTTGCTGCTACTATTCTTGTTTTACTTTATTTAATCTGGGGAGCCATAGAATGGATCACCTCTGGAGGTGACAGTGGTAAAGTCCAAAAAGCCAGAGATAAAATCATTCAAGCAATAATTGGGCTTTTGGTTCTATCTGCTAGCGGAGCTTTAATTATGTTAATTCAAAACTTTTTGGGCATTGAAGTGTTAGAATTTTAGCGACTCTTAAATAAAAACCAAATAATAAGAGTGAACTGATTGACAGACGAAAAAAAATCTTGATATGATATAATTTAGAAAAAGAATTTTGATTTTAAAAACAATTAAAAAGGAGAAACAATGAAAAGAATCCAAAAACTTGCTATTTCAGCTGGGTCTGTTTTAACAACTTTACAAATGACAGCTGTCTCCGCGCACGCAGCCATTACTGCTAAAAAAATCAGTCCAGGAACTGGTTATTCAACTGATATTGGAGCAATGATCAATGGTTTGCTTAGAATCGTGATGGTCATAGCCGCTTTGCTTGTTTTTGCTTATTTAATTTGGGGTGGTATTGAATGGATTACATCAGGTGGTGACAAAGGCAAAACCGAAAATGCTAGAAACAAGATTACTCAAGCAGTAATTGGTTTAGTTGTGATCGCTGCTTCTTATGCTATCTTAACTCTAGTGTTGAACTTCCTTGGCTTTGAAGAAGGCCTAGACACTGTTTTCCAACAAGATATTAATCTTTCCGGAGAATAAAAATTATTTAGAAATTAGAAAAAGCCTCCGTATGGAGGCTTTTTTGGTTTTATTGATATCTAAGACTTATAGAAATTTTAAAAAAAAGTTGTTTGAAATATTACTAAAACTAAAAAAACCACCACAGAAGATTTATTCTATAATTGAGGTTATAATAAAATTGTTTTAAAATCCCAATTATTAGATCAATATGAAAAAAAAGCTTAAATCATTACAAACTTTTATCTTTAGTCTCAGCTTATTGTTCATCCCTTTTTTCCTTCCTTCTCAATCTTACGCGCAAACTAGCACTTGGGAGGGCGTCTGTGTGGGACCCACTGAAAAATCAAGTGATGTAGCTACCATCCAAGGAGCCCAATGTCTAATCGCTAATATTTTTTCCGTGGCTATTACCTTAATTGGCTTAGTCGGCTTTATAATGTTAATTTTTGCTTCTTTAAAATGGATGCTAGCGGGCACTAATGCTCAAAACAAAGATAAAGCTCGAAATATGGCTGTTTATGCTTTTGTTGGTTTAATTGTAGCTCTCTGTTCATTTATGATTTTGAAGTTAGTTTCAGACTTCACCGGAGTAAAAACAATTCTTAACTTCAGCATTCCCAGTTCTGATATTAATTGGGAAGAAAGACTTTAAGTATTTTGAAGAATCAAAATCGAACGCAAAAACTAAAATAAATGTTCTTCAATAAACTGAGGCTTTTCCCCTACCTTAGCTGTAATTACTTTTTTAACCAAATCTAAATTCTTCAAACGCTTTTCAACAATTGCTTCAAATTTGGGTAAAGTCATCACGTGAACATTAAAACCTGTATTAATTGTAAAATAAGCTTCAATCCCCTCTTTCCTCATTTTTTGCACTTCATGCATTACTTGAAGCGTACCGGGATACCAGAAAATTAAAGGTGGCTGACTAGTTAGTAAGATACTGTGAAACTCCAAAGCTTCTGCCTCAATTAATTCCCCCAATTTTCTAAAATCTCTATCTTTAATAGCATCTTTAATTTGAAATATTTTCTTTTTTATATTTTGTAACCTCGCTGGATAAAAAAGACTTGTACCAGCTTTTTTGTGTCCTGCTGTGCTCGAAACTTCTTTTCTACTAGTGCTCACTACCGCCACCATATCTCTCAAATCCCAATGATTGGCTAGAAAAATTGTTTCTGAAAAAGATGTCTTAGAAGTGTTGCCATCTTTCCACTCAACAAAGCCAGCACAAGCGCAACGACAAGCAGTTCCAGAGGCTTGTCGCCCCAGAATACTTAATTCCTTTTCTGATAAATTTAAATCTAAAGCTTTACTAGCAGCATAAGTCAAAGCCGCCATCCCTGAGCCAGAACTTGATAAACCCGTGCTTCTCGGGAAGTTGTTTTCAGAAATAACTTTAGCAAAAATATTTTTATTAGCCAGTTTCCTAATTCTATTTAGTTGCTTGACCACTCTGGCTGCTTCTCTACCTTCTGCCTTTTTCCCTGCTATTTTAATTTCATCTGCTTTTAACTTGGAATCAAAATCTACAGTGGTAGTTGTTTCCAGACCAGCCAAAACCATGGAAATACTACCATTTTCTGGCAAACGCAAAATTTCATTTTTTTTCCCCCAATATTTGATAAAGGCAATATCAGGAGATGCTTTGACTGTTGTTTTATGCATATTCTTTTATTAAGCGATGTAAGAGTAATGAAGTTAGAGTTATATTAAAAACAGAATACGTTCGCTGTAACATTTTTTTATTTTTAAAAAACTAGGCTCACTTGGTGAAGCTCGGCAGTATACAAAGTGCTAACTTAAATCTAGCTAGACCTCGCTTCAACACTCTGTTTTTAATATAATTCTAATTCTCTAGCCTTACTCCCTCAACATCTAAATTTACTTTAATTAGTTTACCACCGGCGTTTTTCAGGCTAGCAGCAACTTTTTCAATCTTGGATTCTTCTGCTACAGCAATCATACAATCCCCTCCTCCAGCTCCAGACAATTTAGCTCCTGTTGCTCCAGCTTTTTCTGCTGCCCTAATCAGTTTTTCTAACTCTAAACTGCTTACTTCCAATTTTCTTAACAAAGTCTGATTTGCTTTCATTAAATCTCCTAGTTTTTTTATGTCGTTGCTTGCCAAAACTTTCTTAGCCTGTTCTACAATCCTATCAATTTCTTCAAAAACCTCCCCTATTTTCACTGGATTTTTATCTTTTAAGTTAGCAACCATTCTAATCAAAGTTGGAGTGTCAGCTTTAACGCCAGTATAGCCTACTAATAATGGCAAGTTCTTGATTTGAATTGTTTCCACCTTATCAGCTGGGGGCACATAATAGATTGTGCCTCCCCAAATTGCGGCTGCGAGATCAAAACCAGATCCTACGCCTTGTACCTCCAAAACAGCTTGATAACAAAGATCAAATAGCTCTTTTTTGCTTAAATTAAAACCATATAAAGTAGTTAATGCCTTAGCAAAGGCCACAGTCACAGCACTACTAGAACCAAAACCAAAAGAGCTGGAGAAATCACTCTTTGTAATCACATGAACACCCTTCTTCTGAGGATATTTTTCCAAAAAGCGTTTATACAAAGTTTCTACAAAACGCACAGACTTCGGAGGTTTTTTGCCCAAATCTGCTATTGTCTTAGAATAAATCTTTAAACCCAAATCAGGAGCTTCCAAAGAAAAAACATCATTTCCATTTTGTTTTACAGTCACAAATAGATGCTGATCTACAGCTGTCACAATACAGGGATGGCCATGAACGACACTATGTTCGCCAAAAAGCATTAATTTTCCTGGAGCTGAAGCAGTGACTGCTTTCATAAGACATATATTATAGTCGTAAAAATTGGAGAAAATCATGCAAGTAAATTTTTAGCCGACGGCTCTCAAACTACTTGATTAATTTTAGTTTTTCTCATCACTCTTTCTCTGACCATTTCTCAAAACCTTATAAACAACTTGGACTCCCAGTTGTGTGGCAGCATCAAACACTCCTCTAACAATGATAACGTCTTTCCCTTTTCCATTTAAAATAACAGTCTGCTTATCTGGGCGCAAAGCATAGCGCCAAGCTTGTCCTCTCCAGTTTGAAATATGTTCCGAATTTCCCACAATACTCCTCTCTAAAGCTGGCCAGCAAAAATTGCTAAGTTAAAATTTTTAAAATATTAATTTTTTCCAAAGACAACAATTTAGTCGCTAAAAATTAAGAAAAACATTCAAAGTAATAAAGAAGCTTTGTCCTGTAAAGAGACAAGTTTATGCTTAATCTAAGTTTCTCAGACTGAAAAATTATCTTTTCTATTTAAGAAAGAAGCTCCTTCAAATTCTTTTCCAAACGCCCATCTTGCGCCATCATAATTGTCCACGGAACCAGCTCGATGGTTTTTTCCGATATATCAACTGTTTTGCCGCCAACCCTCTTTCTTAACTGAGTTAAGTTCATGGTTAGACTGTCTTTTGGATCAGGCATTTCAACTAGTCGCATTTTTGCTAATAATTCATTTAAATTAAACCAAGCTACTTCAGAAACCTCATCAGGATTAATCTTTACTTTGCCGTTGTATTTACCAATAAAAACTTTATCAATTTCATGTTCGGAGTATTGCTCATTACCATAAGCTTTATAAGAAAAAGTGTAAATAGGTTTTAATTGCAGCAATTTCTTTTTTGCTGTCTTCTCACTAAGGCCCTCTCTATCTTTTTGCCCATACACCGGTTTTTTTCCACCGCGCTTGCATCCGCCATCAGCACTGTTATCCTTTTTACTATTTTCCCCCATCAAAACTTTTTCCATTCCCAATTCTTCTTTTAATCTTCTGAAAGCACAAGCTTTATAGCTCTCCCCCAAGCGAACATTGCCACAAATAGTATTAGCCCATAAACCAGCCCCTACAATTTTCTTCTTACTTCTTTTTTGAAATAAAACCTCTCCGTTATCATTAATCAACCACACAGAAACAGCGCGATGCAATTTGGGAGGATTTTCATGTACTTGATATTTCTCCATTACTCCAATTTCACGATCATCCTGATCAACCAGAGCTAGTTTTTCTTGAATTTTTGATTTCATAATCTGAATAATTGTAATATATTTGGATAATTTTAGCATTGTAATAATTCATTTCTTATGGGGGTAAAGAAAAAATATATAAACTAGGGCATTGAGCTGTGCCCTGGTTTAATAAGATACTAGGTGAAACAAAAAACTATTTTGCAGCGAACGACCCTAATTCTTATATATTGTGAGAATGAATTAAAATTCTTCGCGATGTTTAAAGCAATTATGATAAAATAACCAGATATGGACAAACGCTACAACCATCTCCAGTTTGAAAAAAAAATCTATCAACTTTGGGAAAAAAACAATTGTTTTAACCCTGACTATTCCAAAAAAAAACAAGGCGACTCCGCCACTACAAAAAAAAACAAAAAAACTTTTACCATCATCATGCCCCCTCCCAACGCTAATGATCCTTTGCACATCGGTCATGCCATGTTTGTTAGCCTTGAAGACATTATGATCCGTTATCATCGAATGCTCGGAGAAGATACTTTGTGGCTACCAGGAACAGATCACGCTGGAATTGAAACTCAATTTGTATTTGAAAAAAAATTAAAAAAACAGGGCAAGAGCCGTTTTCAATATGATCGAGAAACTCTTTATCAAAAAATTTGGGACTATGTCCAAGAGAACTCTGATGTAGCTGTTGATCAAATTAAAAAACTGGGAGCCAGTGCTGATTGGAGTAGATTTAAATTTACGCTTGACGAAGACGTAGTTGATTCCGTACTTGATTCTTTTGAAAAACTAAAGAAAGGAAAACTGATTTATCGTTCTAATAACTTAGTTAATTATTGTACCAATTGCGGAACTGCTTTTAGTAATCTTGAGGTCAAACAGCAAGAACAACAATCCCCACTCTACTATTTAAAATATGGGCCCTTAACAGTTGCTACCACCAGACCAGAAACTAAATTTGCAGATATTGCTTTGGCTGTTAATCCTCAAGATAAACGCTATCAAAAATATGTTGGTCAGGAAATTAAAATTAACTGCCTGGCAGACGAAAAAGAAGCTCTTCAAAATGATCAAGTTCTCAAACTAAAAGTGATTGCTGATGAATTTGTTGATCCAGAGTTCGGAACTGGAGTAGTAAAAATTACTCCTTTCCATGATTTTAATGATTTTGAATTCTGGACTAAATATCAAAAACAACTGCCAAAGCCAGCCACAGCAATTGATTTCAATGGTCGTTTAACAGCGTTAGCCGGCAAATATGCTGGCCTTAAAGTACATATAGCCAGAGAACAAATCGTTAAAGACTTAAAAGAAAAAAAATTATTAATTAAAGTTAATGAAAAATATCAAAACAAGGTGGGCACTTGCTATCGCTGTGGCAAAGCCATTGAGCCTCTTCCCCTCCCTCAATTTTATATCAAAGTTAAACCTTTGGTAAAAGCTGTCTTAAAAGCAATAGCTCAAGGAGAACTTGAGGTTTTAGGAGCTGGGCATGATAAGATTCTAAGACATTGGTTGGAAATTCTTGATGATTGGAATATTAGCCGACAGATTGTTTGGGGTATCAGAATGCCAGTTTGGTATGACATCAGCGAAAACTCAAACATTCAAATTAGTTTTATTGATAAAAATGGTCAAAAAGTTAGTGGCACAATTGGCGATTTACTAAAAGAAAGAACTACATCTACTACCACTAAAAGCTCTCAAGTAAATTTAAAAAATTCAAAAAAAACAATCTCCAGCAATAAACAAGGCTATTCTCTAACAGAAATCAATGCCGGACTTCAAGAATTGATGGCTCCAATTACTGCCGCTTATAAAATTTCTAAAAAATCACCTGGTAAAAACTATATTCAAGAGACAGACACTTTTGACACCTGGTTTTCATCTAGCCAATGGCCTTTTGTAACTCTAAAAAATACTCAGGCTGGGGACTTTGAACGTTTCTACCCCACTCAAGTTATGGAAACAGCTTATGACATTTTAATGTTTTGGGTGATGAGAATGTTGATGATGGGAAAATTTATTACTGGTAAACTTCCTTTTAATCAAGTTTACTTACACGGCCTAATTAGAGATGCCAAAGGCCAAAAGATGAGCAAAAGTAAAGGCAATGTAGTTAATCCTTTGGAAATAAGCGAAAAATATAGCGCTGACGCGCTCAGAATGGCATTAGTAATTCGCTCATCACCTGGTTTAGACAAAGCTGTGGGAATGCCTGATTTTAAAGCAGCCAGAAATTTGAACAATAAACTTTGGAATGCTAGTAGGTTTGTGCTTTTGATACTAGAAAACAAGCAAGAAGCTGCAAAAAAGAATGAAAAACAAGAAGAAGCTTTTGATAAAAAGCTGAAAAAACTGATCATCCAGATAAACCAACAACTTAAAAAACAAAAAATTGGTCTGGCAGCAGAGACTCTTTATAATGAGTTTTGGCACTGGTATTGTGACCAAGTAATTGAAGAATGTAAAAAAGGGCAAATTTCTCAAGCAGCACTACTTAAAGGTTTGATTACTTTTCTCAAGCTCTTTCATCCTTTTTTACCTTTTATCACCGAAGCTATTTGGCAGGAATTAAAAAAGAAGAAATTAGTTAATGAAAAATTTTTAATTAGAGCTTCTTGGCCAGGGGTGTAAATTAAGGTTATAATGCCTTTTAGAATTCTCAATTAATTGTTTGGAATAAGTCATCTTATGAATCACCTGCTCTTCTCTATTTTTATTTTTAGATTGGCAGTATCACTTAAAGTTTTTCTTTTCCGGCTCTTTCTAATTAAAATTCAACATCTTAAAATATTTTTTTTAACTCTTTTTCTACTCTCTTCTCAGATCCTTTTATTACTCAATCAAGTAAAAACAAAAACAATTATCCCTTCAATAAATATACCAAAACAAAGAGAATCATTACTAAAACTCAACTCTGTCTATAATTACCAGATAGAAAATAAAAAACAAACACTTAAATTAGAACTTGAGAAATATCAGGCTGCATTAGAAAAACAAGCAAATCATCGTGATGTCTTGCTTAATCTGGCTATAATTAACTTAGAATTGGAAAACAAAGAAGAATCACAATCCTATTTGGAAAAAGCCAGGCAGCTTGATCCAAATAACGAGCTTTTCAAAAAAATAAAAGAATAACTTACTATTTACCCTCTTTTTTCTCCTCTACAGCTTCTTTTTCTGTAGCTTTTTCTTCTGTTTTTTCTGCACTTGGTTCTTCTGTTTCAGCTTTAGCTTCTTTATCAGTCTCTTCCCCTTCTCCCTCTAATTCTTCTTCAACTTCCACAGGCTCCTCTTCTTCTTCTTTAACCTCTTGGACTAAAACCACGGGTGCTTCCATCCCCTCTTCTCCAATCACAATCTCAACTTTTTCTTTATCATACTCAAGATCAGCCAGAGTCACTGACTGCCCAATTTCACTTAGTTTCTCTACATTTATTTCAAACTTTTCTGGTAAATCTGTAGGAAGAGCTTCTACTTCAATACTGTCTCTAACAGTTACTAAGACAGCATCTTTTACCTCAAATTCCCCTACTAGCTCTACAGGCACTTCTGCTTTTAATTTGTCTTTAAGATCAACTTGTTTAAAAACAACATGAATTAATCTACCCTTTACAGGAGAAAGCTGTACATCATCTATCAAGACAGGAATTTGTTTTTTATCAGCAATTTGTAAATACACCAATCCTGTTTCACCCACTTTATCACTTAATTTTTCAAAAGCTAGAGTTTTAGCTTGGATTGCTTGAGATTTTTTACCAGGTCCATAAACATTAGCTGGGATTATCCCCTCTTCTCTGAGTTGCTTGTTTTTTTTAGCAGAGTCGCGCAAATCAACTTTAAAAACTACTTTATCCATAAAACTTTCCTTTAAAATAAATAAAGATTCCTTAATTCATAATCAAGTTGTATTTAAACTTAAGAGTTAAGTTTGTCTTTGAAAAAAAGACACATGCAATTGTATCATATTTTTTCAAATAAAAATTTTAAAAACTAAGTGTTTTTTTAAAAAAGCTAATTAGCTCTATTTAAGGGTCTTTTTAAAGTGGAAGTTTCTTTTTAAAACTCTAATTTAATAATCAGATAAAAATGGCTTTTATTACACACTGGATACTCATTTTTTTCACGTGCTGAAAAAACTTTGTTAAAAAAAAGGCTCATGGGTCAAGTAAAAACTTATGTTTCTCCAACTTACTTAAAAAAGGGCCTTTGTTATAGAAAGATATGGTGGTTATTGAAAACCAAAACATTCTATTAACAGCTACAAATCTTATTCAAAACTCACACCAAAAAAAGCATGAGTTTTCTGATCATCTTCAAATTCTATTACTTGACCATTTACCTGTGCTTTGGGAGCAATTAAACTTGGCTTTAGAGTCAATGGGTAAATTAAGAGGACAGGATGGCTTTTTTCTACTAAACCAGCTTGTTTCTGGCTAAAAAATAAATAGGAAAAGGGTTTTTCCAGACTTTTATTAATGCTATAAGAAATTTCTAGATCAGCTTCTTCTTGAGAGGGGACTTCTATTAAAACTCCAAAAACTTGTCTGCCCTTATCTTGATAACTTAGTATTTCTTGACTACTTAACTTGCTTTGATTAAAACTAATCTCTGCCAACTTAGCTCCTGAAGGAACAAAGAATCTTAAATAAGTTTTATAATCTCCTAAAGGCCACAAATTTGATCTAGAATTATTCTTAAACTTAATTTGACGTTTATGAACTATTCCTTGTTCATTCAATTTAATAATGTGTTTTGTTTCTCGATCAATATAATTATTTACCTGTTTGATATTTACATTTGCTTCCACTTGATAAAAAGTGTCAATAAAACAATTGCTGCTAGCAAAATAAACTGGGCACTCTGGATCTACAAAAGCCCCAGACCAGGCAATATTATCAACTACCGATAATTCATTTTTATCTGAAAAATTAAGATAGCTTTGTTTTGAATCTAAAGAATCTCTAAAAATTTTCATTAAGATTAAAATCTTATCTTCTGCTGCATTTTGAATTTGATAAATTACCCTTTTTAAAAGTAGAGTAGAGTAATCGCGATCTTTGGCATGAAACTCCAATCTCTCAAATAAATTTTTATCAGTAATTGTTTCATTGTTTTCTGGAATATTAATCGGCCCTAATTCCTTAATTAAATCCCTAATCAAAAAATAATTGACAGCCACAACACCATCAACTTCCTTTCCCAGAGATTCTTTTAAAAACCACTTACTATGTGAGGCTGTATTTATAAAATTCGGATCCCAATTGCTATCTCTGAAATAAAAGTTTTTCTCTCCTAAAAAATTAACAATTTCCACTGGGGGAGAGATAAAACCAGCCAATCTATTATCCACCTCATAGGAACTTAAAACTTGACTGTCAATTAAAACCCCTTGGTCAAAAGTTATTAATGCAACCGCTTGAATAAAACCTCCAGTGGGTCTTAACTCTAAATTGTTTTGCAATAAAACGGCATAGGTTCTTTTACTTTTACCAGCAAAAACATTTAACAAAATTGATTTTAATTGCTCAAAAGCAGCTGCTCTTTTTTTGTTTTCAGTTACTTTCTCTTGATAATCTTCAATCGTTTTTTGATTTTCAAGAGAAAAACTCTCAACGTTAATCTCTTTCATTTCTGCCTGCAAAAGAGAAAGCCCTTCATAATACTTTTTAGACAAGGCGGAAATATCATTAAAATTTTTATTTAAGTTGCCATCTTTACGTCCCAAAACATACAAAGCCATTTCTTTTTTTGCTTGATTTAAGCTTTTTAAAGCCTCACCAAGTTCTATAATCTTATTAGAGATATTTACAATCTTTGAAGACTCTTCTAAAGCTTCTGCGCTTAAAAAGGATTGGTAAAACCCAAGTTGTTTTTCTTGAAAACTTGTAAATTTAGATTTTTCTAATTCTTGCTCAACAACTTGATTTATGAGAAAAGAATCTGTTAGTAAGCCTATTAATGTTTTTTTTGTCTGGTAATTAGAAAAGTTAAAAGTAAATAATAAAAACAAAGGTAAAATACCTAGAAAAATAAAGGCAATTCCTCCCCAAAATAAGAATTTTTTTCTTTTACTTTTTTTGGTAATTTTCTTAATCTTTTGAAAATTACTAACTGTTCTTTCTATCTTTTCTTCTAAACGATTTTCTTTAAAAATGTTTTTTAACTCATGATCAAGAGGATCAACAGCTTTGTCTTTGCTTATTGTTTCTTTTGCCTTGGACTTGATTATTTTAAGCTTATCTTTTCTCAAGATATCTTTTTTAGCTGCTCTACTAGAGCCTGTCTTTTTATTTACTGACAAAGCTAAGTCTAGCTCTTCTGGTTTTAAAACCTGTTTTAATTTGCTAGTAACTTGGAATATTTCTTGATTATTAAGATGAGAAAGCAAATCTAATTCATCAACTAAAGCAGGTAGTAAGCGAAGCTTTCCGTCAAGTAAACGGTTGATGTCTTCTTCTATTTTACAAATGATCATTGTCGATTTATCAAAGCTTTTTCTTTTAGCAAAAAGTTTCACAATTTTAAATTTTTGATCAAAGTATTGATAATAAAGTTCAGCTAAATCTTGACAGAGTTTAGTGCTAGACACAGCTTGCCCTTTAACTAAAATATTTTTAGATTCATGAGGTTTTAAGATTTGATTTTTTATAGCTTTAAAAAACTCCTGATCTGAGTGCAAGTAAAAATCTATTTGAGGATTAAGCAAAATTCCTTTTTTAATTCCAGAAAATAAAAATCTTAAAGGATAAGAAATCTTTTCGTTACTTTCAACTAAATCTTGAGCTGTAATAATTAAAGCGTCCTTAAGTTGTTCTTGGCAGGTTTCTAAAAAAAACAACTCATCTTTGTATTTATCCTGCCAGTCTTTAAAAATTTTTTCACTTTGTTTTACTGTAGAACAAATTTTTGTTAGAATTATTTTTGCTTCATCTCTTGTCTTTAGAAACTCAATTATCTTGTTATAGAGTAGAGAATCGTAATCTGAAAATCCATAAATAAAAATAATTTTATAAAAGTTTAAGTTTTTAAATTTTTGAAAATCTGACAAGTTTTTAAAAGTTTGTGGGGAAAGATAGCTTGCTTCAATTTCTTGTTCTTGCAAAAAACTTTTCAAGAATTCACTCAAAGCACAAGTTTCGGAAATTAACAGTATTTTTAAATTTTCTTCAGTAGATTGGGTAAGCAAAGAAGCCATAAGCAGTATTAATTATAAAGCGAGTTCCAAATTAAAGCAGGATTGAAATAGTGATTTAAACTAGATATTATTTTTAGAAAGGAACATTGTTTTATAGCGAACGACTCTAAATTAAAGTATTATGAGTTTTAAATAACTCTCTAAAGCAATTCTGAGTCACTATTATCAATCGCTTCATTAGCTAAGCGATCAGCTTCTTTGTTTTTTTCACGAGAGATGTATGTTACTTTTGTAGGGTAGGGGAGCAATGCTAATTTTTGCCAAGCCTCCTTAACAAAAACTTTTAATCTATCTTCTTTTACTTTCCAATTTTTATTTATCTGTTCCACCACTAGCTTTGAGTCTAAATGCCACTTAGCAGCATCAATCTCGTGTTTTTGACTATAATTACTTATCCAAACTAAAGATTTTAAAAAAGCTAGATATTCTGCTTCATTATTAGTTTTTTTTCCCAAAAATAAAGATTGCTGAAAAACTTCATCTTTATCTTGATCAATAACATAGATTCCAGCTCCAGCCAAGCCGGGATTTCCACGAGAAGCTCCGTCTGTAAAAATTATTAATTGTTTTTTATTTTTAAAATGATGATTAGCAGACATTTTTATTTTTAAAACTATTCTTCTTTTAATCTAATTGTCAAAACTCTTCCTTCTGGGGTGTCTTCTGAAACAGTTTCCAATGAATCAGCAGATTCACTTTCAGCAATCACCGTATGAATCAAATGCCTTTCATAAGAATTTAAATCAAAAAACAAATAAGGCTTAGCTGTATCTAAAACAAGCTGAGCCTTTCTTAAAGCTCTATCTTTTACTTTTTCATCTTTATCAGCTTTATAATGATTAATATCAACTACTATTTTCTTTTCTTCTTTATCTTGGAAGATAGTTCTTAATAAATGCTCTATTGATTTAAGAGTTTCTCCGTTTTTCCCAATAAATAGGCTTGATTGGTTTTTATCTAAATCTAATGAAAATTCAATCCTTGAGTCTGTTTCATTAATTTTAATATCAAATTCATCTTCAGCTAAATCTAAATAAGCAAAAAATTTTTTTAAATACGATTTAATTGTCATAAATTTTTTATTTTTATTAAAATTTTTTAGTCTGTTTTTCTAGCAAGCAGTCTTTGAGTATATAGCTTTAAGCCTCCCAAACCAGAAACAAAATATTGTTGGATAATACTAAAAACAGTGGTTGTAATCCAATACAAAGCCATACCTGAAGGAAATCTTAAAGCAATTAAAGCCGTCATCACTGGCATCACAAAAATCATTTGCTTTTGCATCATGGCAGCCATTTCAGCCATGTCTTCTTCTTTTTCATTAGCTTTTTTAACTTTTTTTGATCTACTTTTATTAGGCACAATATCTGGAACTTCTCCTCCTGGAGAAATCATCAAGGCCAAAAACAATTGACTTATTCCTGCAAAAATAGGCAAGAAGTATCGCTGATCAGGCTGAGTTAAATCAAGCCATAAAAAACTATTGTTGATTACCTGACCATCAATTTCAACAGCTCCATTGTTAATAAAAGACATCAAAGCCTTATACAAAACAATTAAGATAAGCAATTGCAAAATTTGAGGCAAGCAGCCGGCCACTGGATTTACATTATATTTTTTATAAAGTTCGAGTTGAGCCATCTGTAAAGCTTTTTTATCATTTTTATGTTTTTTCTTAAGTTTGTCGAGTTCTGGCTTCATCTTTGTCATTTTTTTTCTTGATTTTAAAGAAGGTAGAGTTAGGGGAATCAATAAAGATCTGATTGCTATTGTAAAAACAATAATAGCAATGCCCATATTTCCTACAAGAGAGTAGAGCATTAACAATAAATTAGAAAAAAGTTCGACTAAAGTTGACATAATCAATAAATCCTTTTAATTAATGAAAAAACTACCAGCAACTGATAATTCTCCATAAAGCTCTAATTAACCCAACAATTGTACCATGTTTTTTGATTTCTACTATCGCATATTGACTACAGCTAGGATTATGCTTACAAACACTAACATAACCAAAAACAGAAAATAAAATTTGTTCTTTTATTTTTGCTAAGTGCTGGTAAAATTTAATTATTAAAAACATATTTTCAAATTTTTATTTAATAATGTATTATATACTTTTGTTTTACTTATAAAATTAAAATAAAAAAAGAAAAATAGATTATGAAATGGAGAAGGAAAGACGATGAACCAATTTCTGAAGGACCACCCTGTCCAAGGTGTTACAGCACTATGTATGCTAAAAGTTCCCAGTGGTTCTGCCCCAACCCGAAGTGTGATTTCAGCGAGGGCGGGTCTTTATCCAATTATCCAAAATACTTTGGATCCATTGATGATGATGTCCAAAAAGCAAGATTACTAGCTGCTGCTAGAAGACGCAGAGAAAAAGCTGAAAAGAAAAAGAAAAAACGAGGAAAAAAGAGAAGATAATCCTTCTCTCTAAAATATTTTTTTTAAACTCTTAAACAACTCTTTTCTCAATCCCTCAAAACTTAGATCTTTCAACTTAGACTTTGCCATCAGAATCATTTTTAAGCTATTTTTCCTTTTGTTTTCAAGAGATAAAGCTTTATCTTTTAAATAAAATTCTTTTATTAGCTGATAAAGCTGTCGCTTTAATTTATTTCTAAGCACTGCTTTATTAGCAATTTTTTTGGGAATAACAACTGCAAACTGATCAAAGTTTTCTTTTTGATCTTCTAAAAGATAAAAAATAGTAAAATAGGGAGAGAATATCTTCTTTGCTTTTTTAAAAAAGATAGAGTTTACTTGAAGTCTTAAGTTTAAGCGATTTTTTTTAGCAAGCATTATCTTATTTTAAACCTCAATTATAAAAAGGCAAAACTACTAGACTTTCTTTTTAACAGTTAGCTTTTTTCTGCCTTTTTTTCTTCGTCTCTTAAGCACTAATCTACCAGTTAAGCTTTTCATTCTCTTTAAAAAGCCATGCTTTCTCATTCTTTTTTTCTTTTTGGGATTCCAGGTTCTCTTTGGCATAAGTGGCAATTATATCAATAAAATTAAATAATTAAAACTACTGATATCTTAAAAATGAGTAGATCTGTTGAACATTAATTTAGATAAATTTTGGACACGTTCGCTGCAGCATTAGTCTTATTTTTAAGATACAAGGCTCACTCGGTGAAGCTCGGTAGTGAATAAATTGCTTATTCAAGTCTAACCAGACCTCGCTTCAACGGTCAAAATTTATCTAAATTAATATTCTAACTAATCTATTATTTTTAATTATTAACCCTAAACGGCATAATTATATGTTTATATCCTTCAAGCTCCTCTGGCTTAAACATAGCTGGTTTTAAGCTTTCATTTATTCCTATCCAAACTGTCTCGGCTTTAGTGTTATTTAAAAAATCTAATAAATACCTAGCATTAAAAGCAATTTCTTCTTCAAAATCACTTTTATTTTTCTTCAGCAACTCAATTGTTCCTTGATAATTACCAAAACTGGGCGAGGAAGAATTAACACAAATTTTTTCATTGTTAATTTTAAGTTTAATAATATTAGAAACATCTTTAGCTAAAATATAAGCTCTTTTAATCTCTGCTAAAAGTAAATCAGCACTTAGCACCACTTGATAGTTATAAGAATCAGGAATTATTTTTTCATAAGGTGGGAAATCACCTTCAATTAATCTAACAAATAATTCATAGCCATTAATAATAAATTTTATTTGTTTTAACTCTTCAGAAACCTCCAAAATAGTTTTTTCAGACTGAGACTGATTCATCATTCTAAAAACTTCTGATATAGCCTTTACAGGGACTAAAAAAGTTCTTTCTCGTTTAAATTTAAGACTATCTTCTAATAAAACACTTAATCTAAAACCATCTGTAGCAACTACTTCTAAACCATTATTACTTAATTTTAATAAAATTGAAGTTAAGATCGGTCGAGTTTGGTCTGTGCTGGTACTAAAACTAACCAATTTTTCAATTTTCTCTAAAACTTCCTTTGAAAGTTCATATTTTTCTCCTTTAATTTTAGGAAAATCAGGATATTCACTTGCATCTTGAAATGGTAATTTAACTTTGCTCTGATTTGATTTTACATTGATAGCTGATTTTTTTTGTTCAAAGGAAATTTTACCTGGATTAAATGAATAGATCATTTGTTTAAACACATCTCCTGGAATCACTATTGAACCTGGCTTTTCAACTTCTGCCAAAATTTTACCTTTGATCCCTAAATAAAGGTCTGTAGCTGAAAAAACAACTTCATTATCTTTGGCTTCCATTAAAATAGAAGAGAGAATAGGTAAGTTTGGCTTGTTAGGAATTGCTTTTTGTAAAAAGTTTAAACATTGTTTTAAGTTTTCTTGTAAACAGTTGAATTTCATAAAATTGATTATACTTTACTTTAATATCTAATAAATTAATAAATTTAGTTGTAGTAATAGTAAGCGTTGTTGAAAAGTTAATAACTTTTATTTTTTTATCTAAAAAACGAATAAATAAAGTTGTGAAAAAAACGCTTTTTTTCCTTAATAAAGTTCTTAGTAAAATTGGTAAATATTTTTTAGAACTCTTATTTTTTTCACTTTTAAGATTTTTTTTTAACAATAATTCACGATTAATTAAGTATGTTTTTTACATAGTTTTCCACAAAAGTGGAAAAGTTATTGGTAAAAGATATTTTTTTAATTCAACTTGTTTTAAAAAAAGACTTATAGATAAGTTTAAAAAGAGTTTTTTATCAACTTTCTTCTTAGTTCACTAATATCTTGTTTTAGAAAACTATCTTGATCAATTAAAGCAGTTATTTTTCTAAAAGCATGCATAACACTAGTATGATCTCTGTTGGAAAACCACTTACCAATCTCTACAAATGAAATATGAAGCTCAGTTTTGAGTAAGAACATTGCTACATGTCTGGCTTTTACTAGATCTTTGTTTCTTCTTTTGCCTTTGATAGATATTTGTTTAAAGTTGTAAAACTTGGCAACTTCTTTAATCACTGTATCAGGTCTAATTCTGATTCTGGGTTTATTTTTACTTTCTTCCTTGGCAAGGATTGAGTCTATTAATTCGCTTGATAAGGGCTGTTGTTTAAGTTCTATAGCAGATCTAACAGAAGTAATAACACCTTCAATTTTTCTAGCACTGTCAACTTTTTCAGCAATCTGTTGAGCTAGATCAATAGCTAGGTTTAGATTATTTGCTTGCGCTTTAATTAAGACAATGGCTGCTCTAAGTTCAAGAGAGGGTTGTTGAATGTCTATCATTAAACCTGCTTGAAAGCGAGAGCGAAGTCTATCTTCCATGAGATTAATTTCATGAGGTGGTCGGTCTGAAGTTAAGATGATTTGTGATTGTAAGCTAATCAAGGCATTAAAGGTATGAAAAAATTCTTCTTGGACAGCGTTTTTACCAGCAATAAATTGAACATCATCAAGCAATAAAATTTGAATGTTTCTAAATTTTTGTTTAAAGCGAAGTGCTTTTTTGGTTTGAATAGCACTGATGATTTCATTGGTAAATTCTTCACCAGTGCAATAAATGATTCTGGTTTCTGGGTTGCTTTTTAAAATATTATGACCAATAGCGTGCATTAGATGAGTTTTGCCAACTCCTACACCGCCGTATAAAAAAAGAGGGTTGTAGGCAGTGCCAGGTTTTTTTGAGACAGCAACAGCAGCAGCATGAGCCATTTCATTGGTGGTGGAGACAGCAAAGTTTTTAAAAGTATGATTTGGTCTAAGACCAATTCGTCTAGCAGCATTAATGGCTCTATCTTGAAGAGTTTGCTGGATAGTTTGTTTAGAAAAAAGATCTTCTACTCGTGGAGAAATATTACTGCTAGCATTAGTAATTGAAGCAAAGTTGAGTTTGGGGTTAAGATTAGGTTTATGTTGATTTGTTGAGGATTGAAGATTTTGAGAAGCTTGGTTAGGATTTATTTTTCGAAAACCTTGTTTTTGTTTAAAATTTGATTGTTTTTTTGTAGCAGAATCTATTTGTTGAGGATCTCTTACTTGAAATTCTAAGTCAATTGTTTTTTTTAAAATCCTTTCAATTGAGTTTTTTAGTTGAGTGTAAAGATTTTTTTTAAGATTTGCTGCATGAAAGGCAGTTGGGGTACTAATTACTCCAGAAGCCCTGTTCTGATCTGTGTTTTTAATTTCTGTTAAAGGATTTGTAAGAATCCAAGTGTTAAAAGCCGCTGGAGTAAGTTGGCTTTTTAGATCTTCGCAAACCAGTTGCCAAATGTTTTTTACTTCTTCTGGAGGGAGAGCTTGATCAATCATATCTTTAGTGGGCTAAAGTATAGTTAATTATTAATTTTTAGGCAGGAAAAATAAAGTGAGTTTATTCTATTGATCTTTTATACACAGATTTATCCACAGTTGGCAAGAAGGGATTTTTATTAAAAAAAACATTAAAGAAATAAAAATTTTTTTTGATATTATTAAACTTGAAGTTATTTTTTTTAAAAGAAGTAAATGGAAAAAAAAGATTTTTCTAGAAGAGAATTATTGAATTTAGCTGCCTGGTTTACTGCTTTAACAGCTGGTGGATATGTGATTTCTCAGTTACCAAGAGTGCCTCAATTAATAATGATTAAAGAAAGAAGAGAAGGTTTAAGACAACTACAGCAACTTGCTCTTTTTATAGATTTTCCAGAAGATGCTAATTTCGATCCAGTTTTAAGAAGGCTTTTAGGGGCATTATATAAATCAAGAAAAGATTTGTTTATGGCGTATCCAAAAGATTATTTAACTGATGTAAAACAGTTTGAAAAAAAATTAATATTAAACCCAAAACTTGCTCCTGCAGCTTTTGCTTATGGTTTTATTGATAGATATCGTGGTCATGGAAAACTTACTACATCAAAAATGTTAAGAATGCTTGAAAAATACGGCTATACTATGAATATTCCCATGGCCAATCTCCATGAAGCAATTGCAGATTTTAAACTTAGTTATGATGATCTTGCTAATATCACAGCTTCTACTATTGTTAGTGAAGGTAGATTGATAGAAATTTTAGCTAATTTTCCTAATTTAGCTATAGTAAATATGAGTTTCCAAGTTGGTAGATCAGAAATAGATTGTATTTTGAGAAGAAAGAAGATTCCTAATGTCAGTGTTAGTGAAATAAAAACAAATGGTGAACTTTATTATATTTGGGGAGCATATAATAAAGTTATTACTCATTTAAACAAACATCCTGAGGTATATTTAGATTTAAAAGGAAAAAAAGAAGTAGTTCCTGTTTTAACAGAAGAGGAATACCAAAAAAAGCTGGAAAGAGAATCTGAAATTGAAGAGTTTATTAATCCTCAGTTTTTAATCAAAGAAGCATATAATGCTGATTATGCCGAAGAAAATTTACTAAGATTAATTAAACTATGTAATGCTTATCCAGACAAGCTTTTTATAGCAGCTGCTGGAAATGAAGATAGTTTTTTTTATGAAGCTAGAGAGCGTCTTAAAGATCAATGGCCTGAGAACTTATTGCTTGTTGGAGTTCTATTAGAAGACTTTAGAATTAGTAAAACTTATGCCGAAGGAGCAGATCTTTATTTAAGTAATAAACTTTCGATTTTGGATCGTGGTACTAGTAGTGAAGCAACAGCCCTTGTGACAGCTATAGCTTCGTTATTAAAAAATGAAGGCTTTCAGATAATGGAAATTAAAGAAATGATAATGGAGATTTTTTCTTCAGAAGTTGAATATACTGCCAACATACCAGGAGCTTTATTAGAAGTAAGAAAAGGAAGATTGTTTAATATAGAAGTTATTGATGATTTTTTTAGAGAAAGGAGTGTCTTTTAACAGCCACAGTTTGTCTAAAATAATTTTTTTATTGGACTAAGTAATTGTGAGAGGAGTTTTATCCCCCTACGTTAGAATTAGGAGCTTGATAATCTTCAATTGAGTATTGGCCAGCCAATTCTGTTTTTTGTTTACTCGGAGCAGCTGTTTGTGTTGGGGTTGCTTGAGCTGTTGCTGGAGGAGCTGGTTTCGCTTTAACGCTTGGTCCTAGATTGGGACTTGGCAAACCATGAGTTGCTTGTTGAGACTGTTGGCTTTTTGCTTGAGATTGCAATTTTTTGTTTTGATCTCTAGCAGTAATTAAGTTGTTTTGTTGACTTTGTTTGATTTGATGAGGGCTTAATGTTTGAGTGGCACTTTGTTTTAAAGCAGTTTCTACAGAAGAATTTAGTTTTTCTTTTTTCTTTTTAATTATTTCTTCAGGGTTGGTAGTGATGACTTGATGTTCATCGGGGCTAGCAACCACTCTTAGAGCTACATGGTTTTGTCCAGCAAAAAAGATTCCTTCTCCTACATCGGCTGAGACCAGCAACTGTCTTTCTCCTTCAGATAGATAAAATGTTTCTGCTAAAGTAGGAATAGAGGCAGTTGATTGTTTCATTAAGAATTGAATTGAAGCATTGGAGATAATAGCTTTGCCATAATCATTATTGATAAAATCTTCAACATCTTGAGTAATAGTAGTAATTCCTAAGAAATATTTTCTTGCTCTTTTGGCCATTGAGTGAATAAAAGAAGCACTGTCTGGATGTTTCATAAAGTACCAAGCTTCATCAATCACTAGAATTCGTTTTTTAAGATCTTTTTTAATTCTTGTCCAAATAAAATCTAAAATAACATACATGGCAATTGGTCGAAGGGCATCTTCCATTTCTCTAACTGAAAAAACAGTAAATTGGTTGCGAATATTAATGTTGGAAGCTTTATCAAAAATACCTCTAAAAGAGCCAGTAATAAATTTTTCTAATCTAGCAGCTAAGTTGTTTGCTTGAGGGTTTTCCATTCCGATTAAGGATTTATAAAGATCTTCCATTAGTGGTGGCTCGTTGGTTTGGGTTGAAGGATCTGGAGTAATGCCTTTAGCTTTGTATGCAGCAACTAATGCTCTGTCTAAGATAGCATCTTGTTCAGCAGTCATGTCACCCAGCATTACTTTAAGTAGCCCATGCAAAGAAATAATTTTTTGACCTAGTTCGTTTTCGCCTTCTTCATAGAGATTTGATAGATCAAAAGGGTTGATTTTTGCTTCAGAGCCAAAAGTAAAGTTGATATATTCACCACCTACCATTTTGGCTAATTCTTCGTATTCATGTTCTGGATCAAGTACAATTACTTCTACATCAAACATGAGCTGGCGTAGAACCTCTAGTTTAACAGTATAAGATTTACCAGCTCCAGATTTAGCAAAGATCAGCATATTGGCGTTTTCCATTTTAAAGCGGTCAAAAATAACCAAAGAATCATTGTGTTCATTAATGCCATACATGATGCCTGTTTCCATGGTTAGTTCTGAGGAAGTAAAAGGAAAAGTAGTAGCAAGAGATGTTGTATCCATGTTGCGAGTGATTAATAGTTTGTCTGCTCCCATAGGGAGGGTAGTTTTAAAACCTTCATCCATCTGTAGAGTAGCCTTTTTGGAAACAATCATTAAACTACCTAACATTGATTGGATACTCTTGGTAACGCGGTCAAGTATTTTCTTATCATTTGCCTTGATGGTGACATAGAGCCCAAACTGGAAGAATTTTTCAGCCCCTTTGGCAAGTTCTTCGCGGATGACGCGGGCATCATTTAGTTTTATTTCAGTGTTGATGTTGCTGATTTTGCCAGATCGAATGTCAGATTGAATCTCAGCTTCCATTTCAGTAATTTTTCTTTTTAAATTGTCCAAAACTTCACCGGCATCAACTGGAAAGACAAACATAGAAATATTAATTTGATGAGGATAGTTGATCAAAGGGGAAAGCCAGTTAGCTGGGACAGATCTAGGGTAGCCAGCAATAAAGAGCGTGCGCGTATAAGTGGAATTTATTTTTTGAAAGGTAAAATCAACTTCGATTGCCTCAGGAGCAATAATATCCTGAATCGTTACTAAGCCACGAGAAAATTCTTTTACTTTTTCTAGTTCTTGTTGTTTAGCCTGATTTTGCTGAGTTTGAGCAGCATTTGCTTTTTTTTTATTTAAAAACGGTAAAGAAATGGGCATTGCCTTCATTTTAAACAAGCTAGAGGGACTTGTCACGTTCTGTTTAAAAAAAAAGGAGTCAACGACTCCTCTTTTTAATTTAAAATTAATAATTTTTAAATTTTTGGTTTTTCTTGTTTTGGTACATTAACAGCACCGCTTGCACCTGTAGCTGAAGGACTTGGTTTTGCCCCAGCGCCGGAGCTACCCATAGCTTTTACAGAATCATCGATCGATTTTTGAATTTCATTGTCTAAAGCACTTGTGTCTGCTTTAGCAACTGTTGCTG